>JBGFRU010000029.1:0-56992 GCA_041694945.1 Pseudomonadota bacterium | reverse complement strand
TTTGACCAAGCCAACACCCAGAAAGTAGCCAACCGCCTGCTCAAACGGCTGCAGAGCATAGGCTACAACGTGCAGATAACGCCGGCTTGAATGAGTCGTGGAGTCTGGTTTCACTTCAGCGTTGGCAGTTTGCAGGCGCAAGTGACGCCACCTCGGCCCGTTCCAGCTGCCACGGCAGCGGCGCCTGTTGCACCAACCGCGCCCGCCACGGCGGCTGCCTTGCCCGCCCCGATGATCGCGGCCGTGCGCCAAGCCATCCTCAACAACCCCGAGGTGCAGGCGCGTTGGCACAATTTCACCGCTTCGCAGTCCGAGCGCGATGCAGGCATGGCGGGTTGGCGGCCGCAAGTCGATTTCAACTATGGCATAGGGCGCGAGACCAACCGCGCGCCGGGCAACAACACCGGCTGGTACGGCCGCCACGGCGGCGCCCTCACCCTCAACCAGATGCTGTTCGACGGCGGCTTCACCCGCAACGAGGTGCAGCGGCTCGAATACGCCGAGCTGGTGCGCTACTACGAGCTGCTGGAGGTGGTGGAGAACGTGGCCCTGGAGGCGGCACGCGCCTACGTCGATGTGGCCCGTTATTCTGCGCTGACCGAGGAGGCCAAGCAAAACTACGTCGAACACCGCATCCTGTCGCGCCAGATCGATGAGCGCGTCGGCGCGGGCGTCGGGCGTCGGGTCGATGCCGACCAAGCGACCGGTCGTTTGGCGCTGGCCGAATCCAACTTGCTGACCGAGATCAGCAACCTGCACGACGTGAGCGCGCGCTTCCAACGCGTCATGGGCACGCTGGCGCCCGCCACCCTGCCGCCGTTGCGCGAAGGCCTAGATCTGCCGGGCATGCCCGCGACCATGGCCGATGCCCTGCGTCAGGGTTTGCCCGCCAGCCCGACCATCAACGCCGCTTTTGAGAACGTGCGCTCCAGCCGCAGCCAGATCGAGGCGCGCCAGTCCGCGTTCTGGCCGCGGGTCGATTTTCGTCTGCGCCAAAGCTGGGGCCGCGACCTGAACAACGTGCCCGGCCGCACGCGCGACACCGTGGCCGAGGTGGTGCTGAACTACAACCTGTACCGGGGCGGCGCCGATCAGGCGCGTGAGCGCCAAGCGGTGGAGCAAAGCGCCCAGGCGCGCCAGTTGCAGGAGCTGGCCTGCCGCAACGTGCGCCAGACGCTGACGATTGCCTTCAACGACGTCCAGCGCCTGAACGAGCAGCTCGGCTTCCTCAATCAGCACCGCCTCTCGACCGAGGTGGCGCGCGACGCCTACCGGCAGCAGTTCGACATCGGCCAGCGCACGCTGCTCGATTTGCTGGATTCGCAAAACGAGTACTTCGAGGCCAGCCGCGCCTTCATCAACGCCCAATACAACGAATTCCTAGCGCAGGCGCGCACGCTGGCGGCGATGGGCCAGCTGACGACGGCGCTGGGCGTGAGCCGGCCCGACCAGCCGACGCTGGAGCAGCTGGGCCAAGACCGCGGTGCCTTGCCACCCGAAGAGCTGTGCCCGTTCGAGGCGCCCGCCTTGCTGGTGGTGGACAAGGCGCGTGCGGTGGCGGAGGCGCCGGTGCGCGTTCGCCCGACCCTGCCGGCTGCAGCTCCAGCCGCCGCTGCGCCAGCGGTGGCCGCCCCCGCACCCGCACCCGCCCCAGCAGCCCCTGCGCCGCAGCAGATCACCTTTTCCTCCGACGCCCTGTTCGACTTCGATCGCGCCGTGCTGCGCCCCGATGGCCGCCAGCGGCTCGATGAAGTGGTGGCGCGCATCCGGGCCATCAACCTCGATGTGGTGATCGCCGTCGGCCACACCGACAGCATGGGCAGCGAGGCCCACAACCAGCGCCTGTCGCTGCGCCGCGCCGAGGCGGTCAAGGCCTATCTGGTGAACCAGGGCGTGCCGGCTGACCGCATCCGCACCGAAGGGCGCGGCGAGACGCAGCCAGTGGCCAGCAACGACACCGCCCAAGGACGGGCGCAAAACCGCCGGGTCGAAATCACGGTGGTCGAGCAACCCCGGCGCTGAAGCCGATCGGAAGGCTGGTGGCAGGGCGGCGGCGGGCGAGAACGAAAGCGCCGCGCCGCTCAAACCCCAGCCGCATGCGCTTGCGCGTCGGCGTGGTAGGAGCTGCGCACCATCGGCCCGACGGCGGCGTGGTCAAAGCCCATGGCCTGGGCCTGCTGCTCGAACCACTTGAAGGTGTCGGGGTGCGCGTAGCGGCGCACCGGCAGATGCTGGTTGCTGGGCGCGAGGTACTGGCCGATGGTCAGCATGCTCACGCCGTGCGCGCGCAGGTCGTGCATCACGGCCAGAATCTCGTCGTCGGTTTCGCCCAAGCCCAGCATGAGGCCGCTTTTGGTCGGGATCTGCGGTTGGCGTTGCTTGAATTTTTTCAGCAGGTTCAAGCTGAAGGCGTAGTCGCTGCCGGGGCGCGCCTCTTTGTACAGGCGCGGCACGGTTTCCAGGTTGTGGTTCATCACGTCCGGGGGGGCGGCGCACAGAATGTCGAGCGCGCGCTCGTCGCGGCCACGAAAGTCCGGCACCAGCACCTCGATCCGGGTCTGCGGCGACAGGGCGCGCGTGTGCTCGATGCAGGCCACGAAATGGGCCGCGCCGCCGTCGCGCAAGTCGTCGCGATCGACGCTGGTGATGACCACGTATTTGAGCCCGAGTGCGGCAATGGTGCGCGCCAGCTTTTGCGGCTCCTCGGAGTCGAGCGGGTCTGGGCGTCCGTGCCCGACGTCGCAAAAGGGGCAGCGCCGGGTGCACTTGTCGCCCATGATCATGAAGGTGGCGGTGCCTTTGCCGAAGCACTCGCCGATGTTGGGGCAGGAGGCCTCTTCGCACACCGTGACCAGTTTTTGGCTGCGCAGCACGCCTTTGATCTCGTGAAAGCGGCTGCCCGGCGTGGCCGCCTTGACGCGGATCCAGTCGGGCTTGCTGAGCGCTTCGGCAGGCACGATCTTGATCGGGATGCGCGCCGTTTTGGCAGCGTTTTTTTGCTTGGCGCTGGGGTCGTAGGGGGCCGGTGTGGCCGCGCTGGTTGCGAGGTCGGCGCGAGCGGGGGGCGTGGCAGCGGTCATGAGGGCGTGGGTGCGGTCAGGGCGGTAGGGAGGTGCAGGCGATCGGGTGCGGTTTGCCTCAGTGCCCCAGCAAATCCGACAGGTGGCGCCACAACAGCGGTTCGACCTCGGATACCGAAACCGCCACGCCGATGGACTGCAAATCCACCGTGCGCAGCCCGGCATGGCCACAGGGGTTGATGCGGCCAAAGGGCTCCAGATCCATGGCCACGTTCAGCGCCAGCCCATGGTAGCTGCAATGGCGATGCACCTTGATGCCCAGCGCGGCGATTTTGCCCAGGCCCGCAAAAGGATCGTCGCCTGGGCGTGGCCCGGTGAGGGCAGCGTGATCGAAGGGGTCGGCCAGCCGCACGTAGATGCCGGGCGAGCCGGCGATGCGGTGCCCGGTGACGCCCAGCTGCACCAGTGTGCGCAGCAGCGCTTCCTCGAGCCTATAGACATAGGTCTTGACGTACAGACCGGCGCGGCGCAGATCGATCAGCGGATAAGCCAGCAACTGCCCCGGACCGTGGTAGGTGACCTGGCCGCCGCGGTCGGTTTGCAGCACGGCAATGGTGCCTGGTTGCCGCACATGCGCTGCCTTTCCCGCCACGCCTTGGGTGTAGGTGGGCGGGTGCTGGCAGAACCAGATTTCGTCGGGGCTGTCGGGGCCGCGCTGCTGGGTGTGGGTGCGCATGGCTTGCAGCGTCGGCGCACAGTCCACCGTGCCCAGGCTGCGCAAGATCAAGTCAGCCATCAGAGCACGACCTTGACGAGGGGGTGCGAACTCAAGGCGCGGTACAGCTCATCGAGCTGCACACGGTGGTGCACATGCACGGTCAGGGTCAGGCCGAGGTATTTTCCAGCCTTGCTCGGGCGCTGCTCGAGGGTGAGCGGGTCAAAGTCGGGGTCGAAGCGGCGCACAATGGCGAGCATCTCCTGAACCAGGCCGGGGGTGTGCAAGCCCATGACTTTGATCGGAAAATGACACGGGTAGGTGATCAGCGAGTCTGGGGCGGGTGGGGCCGACATGGCGTTATTATCGCAAGATCAGACGAAGCAAGCACGGGCCGCTGTGTGACTAAAGCATGACGTTTGGAAGAAAAGAGAAACAAAGATTTGTTGCCTGCGGGTTTCTACGTATAATGCGCAGGTTTTGTCGCAGCGGCGACGGGCTGAAGGCGGTGCCCATGGGCGCCAAGGCCGCCTGAGCGCCGCCCAGCGGCACGTAATCGATCTGTAATCCGAGGGGGTGACAATGCGCCGTGGTACGCAAGCAGGCGCCGAGGAGCGTGGCAACCCGCACGGTTTGCAGGCCGATGAAGCGCCAGACGATGAGGGGTTCACGCCCCTCACGGCCGAACAGGCCAACGAGTGGCGAGCGCGGCAACCGCAGACTTCGGTCTGGGGTGTGGTGCGCTGGCAACTGGTGCTGCTGCTGCTGGCCACTGCGCTGTCGGTGCCGTTCGCCCTTGTGTGGGGTGCGCCGGCCGTGGTGGCCTCGGTGTTTTACGGTGGCCTGTGTGTGCTCTTGCCCACGGCGCTGATGGCCTATGGCCTGACCGGCAGCCGCTGGGCGCGCAAGCGCGCAGCCCAGGCGCAGGGCTCTCGGGGCTCTGCGGCGGGCGTGTTGGCGGGGGTGTTTTTTTGGGAGGGGGTCAAGATCGTGCTGGCCGTTGCCATGTTGGCACTGGCGCCGCGTCTGATCCCCGATTTAAGCTGGCTCGGCCTGTTGCTGGGCCTGGTGCTGGTTTTGAAGGCGTATGGTTTGGCGTTCTGGCTGAAAAAACGCCAAGCCAGCTAGCGCAGTTGTACAGATTTTTTTGACGGACCGATTCAAACATGGCTACTGAGATCGCGGGACCGACACCGGGCGAGTACATTCGCCACCACCTCGGCCACCTGACCAACGACAAGCAGACCACGCTGGTCGATTTTTCGGTCGTCAACATCGATCTGGTCGGCGTCAGCATTTTGTTGGGCGCGCTGGTGTGTTACGTGTTGTGGCGCGTCGGCAAGCACGCCACGTCGGGCGTGCCGGGGCGTTTCCAGGCGTTCTTTGAGCTGCTGGTCGAAATGGTCGACAACCAGGCCAAGGCCGTGATTCACAACCCGCAAAGCCGCAAAGTCATTGCACCCATGGCGCTGGTGGTGTTCTGCTGGGTGTTCATGATGAACTTCATGGACCTGATTCCGGTCGATCTGTTCCCCTTCATCTGGGATTACGGCGTGCCGTTCGTGCACGACCACACCGACCACGGTCTGCACGCCGTCTTTGGCATGCCCGACTACTTCAGCGTCGTGGCCACGGCCGATCTGTCCACCACGCTCGGCATTGCCAGCGCCGTGCTGCTGATGTGCATCTACTACAACATCAAGATCAAGGGCCTGGGTGGCTGGGCGCACGAACTGGTGTCGGCCCCCTTTGGCACCAGCAAGAATCCGGTTTGGGCGGTGTTGCTGGCGCTGGTCAACTTCCCGATGCAGATCATCGAATACATCGCCAAGACGGTTTCGCACGGCATGCGGTTGTTTGGCAACATGTTCGCCGGCGAACTGGTGTTCATGCTGATTGCGCTGCTCGGTGGTTACGCCGCCTTTACACTCGGCGGCGGCATGCTGTTCGTCGGGCACCTGATCGCCGGCACGATGTGGGCCATCTTCCACATCCTGGTGATCACCCTGCAGGCGTTCATCTTCATGACTCTGGCCCTGATCTATCTGGGACAGGCGCATGATGCGCACTGAGTTCGCGCAGAAAACCTCTCGCGGCGCTGTGTTTTTCTCTCTCCTCGCTTAACCTCAACCTTCCTCTCAATTCAAAGGAATCAACATGGAAATCACTCTGGGTCTCGTCGCGCTGGCTTGCGGCATCATCGTCGGTCTGGGCGCCATCGGGGCCTCGATCGGTATCGCTCTGATGGGTGGCAAGTTCCTCGAGGCATCCGCTCGTCAGCCCGAACTGATGAACGAGCTGCAAACCAAGATGTTCGTGTTGGCCGGTCTGATCGATGCCGCGTTCCTGATCGGTGTGGCCATCGCCCTGTTGTTCGCATTCGCCAACCCCTTCGTGGTCTGAAGAATCGGGTGTTCTGGAAGGTTGCCTCAGGCCCCCTTCAGGGCTTGGGGTTTGCCGCTGAACCGCAGATGCGTATCAACACTCTTCATAACAGAAAGGCGTTGCGATGAATATCAATGCAACCCTGTTTGCACAAGCGATCGTTTTTGCGATCCTGGTGTGGTTCACGATGAAGTTCGTGTGGCCGCCGCTGGCCAAGGTGCTCGATGAGCGCGCGCTCAAGATCGCCGACGGTCTCGCCGCAGCCGAAAAAGCCAAAGTGGAACTGACGCTGACCAACAAGCGCGTCGAAGAAGAGCTTAGCAAATCGCGCAACGAATCCGCCAGCCGGCTGGCCGATGCCGAGCGCCGGGCGCAGCAGATCATCGAAGAAGCCAAGCAGCGCGCCACCGAAGAATCGGCCAAGATCCGCGCCGCCGCCGAGGCCGAGGCCGAGCAGCAGGTTTACAAGGCGCGCGAGCAGTTGCGTGAACAGGTGGCCTTGTTGGCGGTGCAGGGCGCCGAGCAGATTCTGCGCCGCGAAGTCAACGCCGGTGTGCACGCCGATCTGTTGGCGCGCCTCAAAGCCGAGCTCTGATCCTCACACCGAGCACACCATGGCCGAACTCGCAACCATCGCCCGCCCTTACGCCGAGGCGTTGTTCAAATCCGCCAGCCACCAAGCCCAAGCCGCCGCCGATTGGCTCGACGAGCTCGCGCTGGTGGCGGCGCACCCGCAACTGCTGCTTTGGGCTGCCAACCCCAAGGTGTCGGCGCAGCAGGTCTTTGATCTCATCACCGGCCTGCTCAGGCAGCCGCTGCCCGAGCTGGGCGGCAACTTCCTGCGCACCGTGATCGACAACGGCCGCCTGAATGCCCTGCCCGAGATGGCGCGCCAGCTGCGCGTGTTGATCAACGAGCAAAGCGGAAGCGCCGATGCCTTGGTGGGCAGCGCCTACCCGATCGACGAAGCGGCGCTGCGCGAGCTGGCGCAGGTGCTGGAGCGGCACTTCAAGCGCCCGCTCAAGCTCCAGGTCGAGGTGCAGCCCGAGCTCATCGGCGGCGTGCGCGTGCGGGTCGGCGACGAAGTGCTCGACCTCTCCGTCAAGGCACGTCTGGATCAAATGAAGGTGGCGCTGACGGCTTGACAAGGCCGGTTCGAGCGTCGAAGTACAGCGTCACAACATACGAAAGAAGGAAAGAGTCATGCAACTCAATCCCGCAGAGATTTCAGAACTGATCAAGTCGCGCATCGAAGGCCTGGCGGTCAGCGCCAGCGTGCGCAACCAGGGCACGGTGGTGTCGGTCACCGACGGCATCTGCCGCATCCACGGCCTGTCGGACGTGATGCAGGGCGAAATGCTCGAGTTTCCCGTCAACGCCGAAGGCCAGCCCACCTATGGGCTGGCGCTCAACCTCGAGCGCGACTCGGTTGGCGCCGTGATTCTGGGCGCCTACGAGCACATCTCGGAAGGCGACACGGTCAAGTGCACCGGCCGCATTCTGGAAGTGCCGGTGGGCCCCGAGCTGATCGGCCGCGTGGTCAACACGCTCGGCGCACCGATCGACGGCAAGGGCCCGGTCAACGCCAAGATGACCGACGTGATCGAAAAGGTGGCGCCGGGCGTGATCGCACGCAAATCGGTCGATCAGCCGGTGCAGACCGGCCTCAAGTCGATCGACTCGATGGTGCCGGTGGGCCGTGGCCAGCGCGAGCTCATCATCGGCGACCGCCAGACCGGCAAGACGGCGGTGGCGATCGACGCCATCATCAACCAGAAAGGTCAGAACATGACCTGCGTCTACGTGGCCATCGGGCAGAAGGCCTCGTCGATCAAGAACGTGGTGCGCGCGCTGGAGCAAGCCGGCGCCATGCAGTACACGATCGTGGTGGCGGCCTCGGCCTCTGATTCGGCCGCGATGCAGTACCTGGCCGCCTACTCGGGCTGCACCATGGGCGAATACTTCCGCGACCGCGGCCAGGATGCCCTGATCGTCTACGACGACCTGTCCAAGCAGGCCGTGGCCTATCGCCAGGTGTCGCTGCTGCTGCGCCGCCCGCCGGGTCGCGAAGCCTACCCCGGCGACGTGTTCTATCTGCACAGCCGCCTGCTCGAGCGCGCCGCGCGCGTCAACGCCGACTACGTCGAAGCCTTCACCAAGGGCGAAGTCAAGGGCAAGACCGGCTCGCTCACGGCGCTGCCGATCATCGAAACCCAGGCCGGTGACGTGTCGGCCTTCGTGCCCACCAACGTGATCTCGATCACCGACGGCCAGATCTTCCTCGAGACCAGCCTGTTCAACGCCGGTATCCGCCCGGCGATCAACGCCGGTATTTCGGTCTCGCGCGTCGGTGGCGCAGCGCAGACCAAGCTCATCAAGGGCCTGTCGGGCGGCATCCGCACCGACTTGGCGCAGTACCGCGAGCTGGCCGCCTTTGCCCAGTTTGCCAGTGATCTGGACGAAGCCACGCGCAAGCAGCTCGACCGCGGTGCCCGCGTGACCGAACTGCTCAAGCAAAAGCAGTACAGCCCGCAGTCCATCGCCCTGATGGCCGCCACGCTGTTTGCGGTCAACAAGGGTTTCGTGGACAGTGTGGAAGTGAAAAAGGTGCTGTCGTTCGAGGCCGGCCTGCACGGCTACCTCAAGGACAAGCACGCCGCCTTGCTGGCCAGGCTCGAGAGCGAGCGCGCCATGAGCAAGGAGTCCGAGGCCGAACTGAGCCAAGCGATTGGCGCGTTCAAGCAGTCTGGCACCTACTGAGGCGCTGCAGCGCGACCCGACAAGGAGCACCAATGGCAGCCGGCAAGGAAATACGCACCAAGATCAAATCGGTGGAAAACACCAAGAAGATCACCAAAGCCATGGAAATGGTGGCCGCATCCAAAATGCGCAAGGCTCAGGAGCGCATGCGCATGGCCCGGCCCTACAGCGAAAAGGTGCGCCAGATCGCCGCCAACCTCGGGCGTGCCAACCCCGAGTACCAGCACCCCTTCATGCTGCACAACGAGCAGGCCAAGGTCTGCGGCCTGATCGTCATCAGCACCGACAAGGGGCTGTGTGGCGGCCTCAACACCAACGTGCTGCGGCTGGCCACGCAGCAACTGCGCGAGGCGCAAGGGCGCGGGCAAAGCACCCACGCGGTGGCCATCGGCAACAAGGGGCTGGGTTTCCTGAACCGCATCGGCGCCCAAGTGGTGTCGCATGCCACCGGTCTGGGCGACACGCCGCACCTGGAAAAGCTGATCGGCCCGGTCAAGGTGCTGCTCGATGCCTACGCCCAGGGCCAGCTGGCCTCGGTGCATGTGTGCTACACGCGCTTCATCAACACCATGCGCCAGGAGGCGGTGGTGCAGCAGCTGCTGCCCCTGAGCGCCGAATCACTCGACAGCGGTGAGGCCGGTCACGACTGGGATTACCTCTACGAGCCCGACCCCCAAACCGTGATCGACGAGCTGCTGGTGCGCTACATCGAGTCGCAGGTCTATCAGGCCGTGGCCGAGAACATGGCTTCGGAACAATCGGCGCGCATGGTGGCCATGAAGGCCGCGACCGACAACGCCGGCAGCGTGATCTCCGAACTCAAGCTGGTTTACAACAAAACGCGCCAGGCCGGCATCACCAAAGAGCTGTCGGAAATCGTGGCCGGTGCGGCAGCCGTTTGAGCCTGCCATTCAAAGATTCAGAGCATTTAAAGGTATCCATCATGTCTCAAGCCAACGCAGAAGTGAACACCGCGGTACAGGGCAAGATCGTCCAGTGCATCGGCGCCGTGGTCGATGTGGAATTTCCGCGCAACCAGATGCCGCGCATTTACGACGCGCTCAAGATGGAGGGCTCGGCCCTGACGCTCGAAGTGCAGCAGCAGCTCGGCGACGGCGTGGTGCGCACGATCGCGCTCGGCTCCTCCGACGGCCTGCGCCGCGGCATGCTGGTGAGCAACACCCAAGCCCCGATCACCGTGCCGGTGGGCAAGGCCACGCTGGGCCGCATCATGGACGTGCTCGGCCAGCCGATCGATGAGCGCGGCCCGGTGAGCCAGGAGCTCACCGCCTCCATCCACCGCAAGGCCCCGGCCTACGACGAGCTCTCGCCCTCGCAAGAGCTGCTCGAAACCGGCATCAAGGTGATCGACCTCGTGTGCCCGTTCGCCAAAGGCGGCAAGGTCGGTCTGTTCGGCGGCGCCGGTGTGGGCAAGACCGTGAACATGATGGAGCTCATCAACAACATCGCCAAGGCGCACAGCGGCCTGTCGGTGTTTGCCGGTGTGGGCGAGCGCACCCGCGAAGGCAACGACTTCTATCACGAGATGGCCGACTCGGGTGTGGTCAATCTCGAGAACCTGCTGGATTCCAAAGTGGCGATGGTCTATGGCCAGATGAACGAGCCACCCGGCAACCGCCTGCGCGTGGCGCTCACCGGCCTGACGATCGCCGAATCGTTCCGCGACGAAGGCCGCGACGTGCTGTTCTTTGTCGACAACATCTACCGCTACACCCTGGCCGGTACCGAAGTGTCGGCGTTGCTGGGCCGTATGCCTTCCGCCGTGGGCTACCAGCCCACGCTGGCCGAAGAGATGGGCCGCCTGCAAGAGCGCATCACCTCGACCAAGGTCGGTTCCATTACCTCGATCCAGGCCGTGTACGTGCCGGCCGACGACTTGACCGACCCCTCGCCCGCCACCACCTTCGCCCACTTGGATTCGACCGTGGTGTTGTCTCGCGACATCGCCTCGCTGGGTATCTACCCCGCTGTGGACCCGCTCGATTCGACCAGCCGCCAGCTCGACCCGCTGGTCGTGGGCCAGGAGCACTACGAAACCGCACGCGCCGTGCAGGGCACGCTGCAGCGCTACAAGGAGCTGCGCGACATCATCGCCATTCTGGGCATGGACGAACTGGCCCCCGAAGACAAGCTGGCGGTGGCGCGGGCGCGCAAGATTCAGCGTTTCCTGTCGCAGCCCTTCCACGTGGCCGAGGTGTTCACCGGCGCGCCGGGCAAGTACGTGCCGCTGTCCGAGACCATCCGCGGCTTCAAGATGATCACCAGCGGCGAGTGCGACCACTTGCCCGAGCAAGCGTTCTACATGGTCGGCACCATCGACGAAGCGTTCGAAAAAGCCAAGAAAATGGCCTGATGCGCAACGCCGCCTGTCGGCCTCACGCCCGAGCTGCGTTCGGGCGCACAGCCGACAGCGCCATGGCCTGGACTTTAGACTAGGAACCCAGATGAATACGATACAAGTCGAGGTGGTGAGCGCCGAAGAGTCGATCTTTAGCGGCAAGGCCAAGTTCGTGGCCCTGCCCGGTGAGATGGGTGAACTCGGCATCCTGCCGGGGCACACGCCCATGATCACGCGCATCAAGCCGGGCGCGGTGCGGATCGAAAAGGACGATGGCGATGAGGAATTCGTGTTCGTCGCCGGCGGCATCCTGGAGGTGCAGCCGCGCGTGGTCACGGTGTTGAGCGATACCGCGATCCGTGGCCACGACCTCGACGAGGCCAAGGCCAACGACGCGCGCAAGCAGGCCGAAGAGGCGCTCAAGAACGCCAAGAGCGACGTCGATCTGGCCAAGGCCACTTCCGAGCTGGCGGTGATGGCGGCGCAGATCGCCGCGTTGCGCAAGTACCGCCAGAAGCGCTGAACCGCGTTCGGTTCTTCGTCATCGCGCAACCTCCCTGGCGATTGTGTGCTGCGGCGCTCAGAAGCCCATAGGCCATTGACCGTCCAGGCGGGTTCGAGCGACTTCCGTTTGGCCTCTCAGGCAGGGTTGCGCTGATGGGTTCAGCTTGGCGCTACGCCGCGCCACTCTGGATCCCCGGTGGTGACGCGCAAACGATAGCCAGCGCCTTGTGGGGCCGACACTTGGCGCGCCCCCGTGTGCCGTGGTGGCGCGAGCGCTGGCCCACCCCCGATGCCGATTTCATCGACGCCGACTGGCTGGGCCACGCGCCCAGTGCCTGCCGCTGCGCGGCTGCTTGCAGCACCACTCTGGTGCTGTTTCACGGCCTCGAGGGCGGTTCGAGCAGCCACTATGCCCAGACCTTTGCCCTCGAGGCGCAGCAGCGCGACTGGTGTTTTGTGCTGCCCCACTTTCGCGGCTGCTCTGGGTCGATCAACCTCGCCCCGCGCGCCTACCACAGCGGCGATTTTGATGAAATCGGCTGGCTGCTGCAGCGCATTCGTGCGCAAGTGGGGCCTGCTTGCACGCTGTATGCGGTCGGTGTTTCGCTGGGCGGCAACGCGCTGTTGCGCTGGGTGCAGGAGGCGGGCAGCGCGGCCCACCGCACTGTGAGCGCGGTGGCCGCCATATCGGCCCCGCTGGACCTGTGCGCAGCCGGTGACGCGATCGACAGCGGCCGCAACCGCTGGCTGTACGCGCAACTGTTCTTGCGCACCATGAAGCACAAGGCGCGCAGCAAGGCGCAGCAGTTTCCCGGTCTGTTCGACTTGCCGCGCGCCCTGGCGGCGCAGACGCTGCGCGAGTTTGACGACGCCTTTACCGCGCCGTTGCATGGGTTTGCCGGGGTTGAGGACTACTGGAAGCGCGCCTCAGCCAAGCCGGGGTTGGCGGCCATTGAGCTGCCGACGCTGATGCTCAACGCCCGCAACGACCCGCTTGTGCCGGCGTCGAGCTTGCCCGAGCCGGATGCGGTCGGGCAAGGCGTCACCCTGTGGCAACCCGAAACCGGGGGGCATGTGGGGTTTCCGGGGCAGATCGGCTGGCGCTCAGGCCAGCCCACATTGCGACTGCAGGCCATGCCGCAAGCAGTCTGCGGCTGGCTATCGGCCTCGGGTCAGCAAAGACCCTGAGCCAGCGCAATCACCGCGCAGCAGCGGCGTCCGGAGCCACCGGTTCGGGGAAGTTGCCGCCGCCAGCATTGGCCAAATAGACCACGGCGCGCTTGATCTCGAAGTCGCTAAAGGCGCCGCCCCCTTGGGCACCCATGGCGCCCTTGCCTTGCAGGGTGGAGGTGACCAAGCGCTCGAGGCCGGCGCCGATGCGCGGAGCCCAAGCAGCCGCGTCGCCAAACTTGGGCGCGCCGACCACGCCGGCGGCGTGGCAAGCCATGCAAGCCGCTTGATACACCTGCTGACCCGTGCGCAGTTCGCGGGTGGCCTCGCGCAGAGCCACCGTGCCGACGCGCTGGAGGCGCTCAGCGGCAGCCAACTCCTGTGCCGCCAGATCGGGCGCCGGGGCAAAGGGCTTTTGCAGCACCAAGGTGACCAGCACAATACTCAAGACGACTGGGGCCAAGACACCCAAAAGCAGAATCCAGCGTTTGAGACTGAAACCAGAAGGAGTCTGGGTAGAGGGGGTTTTTGCGTCACTCATGGGAGCCTTTGCAAGCGTATACGAATCGGGATCGGTGCCATAGCAACCAGCACGAACTCTTGTTCCTCGTCGATTATATCGGCCTCGTAGGCGCAAAAGCTCTAAGCCTGAAGCGGATGCAGGGCCATGGGCCGGCGCCTACGGCGCTATGATGCGCAAGCCACGCAGCCCCCGGAGCCCAGACATGCCATTGGTCGTATTCAATCAAAAAGGCGGGGTGGGCAAGTCCACCATCGCCTGCAACCTGGCCGCCATCAGCGCGGCGCAGGGTCGGCGCACCTTGCTGATCGACCTCGATGTGCAGGGCAATTCCAGCCGCTACCTGCTCGGTGCCGCTGGTGCGCAGAGCGCTGCCCAGAGCGGCACTGGCACGGTCGGCGTAGCGGGTTTTTTCGCGCAGACGCTCAGCTACACCTTCAACCCACTGCCGCCTTCGCACTTCGTGCAGCGCAGCCCATTCGAGGGGCTGGATGTGCTCGCCGCCAGCCCAGCGCTGGACGAGTTGCAAGTCAAGCTGGAGGCGCGCCACAAGATCTACAAGCTGCGCGAGGCGCTTGCGCAGCTGGGCAACGAATACGAGCAGATTTATCTCGACACCCCACCGGCGCTCAACTTTTACACCCGGTCCGCGCTCATGGGGGCCAGCGGCTGCCTGATCCCTTTCGATTGCGACGACTTCTCGCGCCAAGCGCTCTATACGCTGCTGGCCAACGTGCAAGAGATCCGCGCCGACCACAACCCCGGTTTGCAGGTCAAGGGCATCGTGGTCAATCAGTTTCAGCCGCGCGCCCGGCTGCCGCAGCAGCTGGTGCAGGAGCTGATCGACGAGGGCCTGCCGGTGTTGCAGCCCTACTTGCAGGCTTCGGTCAAGGTGCGCGAGTCGCACCAGTTGGCGCGGCCCCTGATCCACCTCGAGCCCAAACACCCGCTCACCCAGGCCTTGCTGGCCCTGCATCAGCGGTTGCTCTGATAGGCTGTGCTTTTGTGCGCTCATTTGGGCGCGCACGATCGCCTCACAGCCCTTGGATCGCGTTGCGCCACCTTTGCCGTCACGGCAACCTCTGGCTTTCCCTGTACCATGTTCCTATTTGGCGGATGAAAGCGCGGGCGGGCGCTTGCTAACATGCGCGCCTTTCCTTCGAGGGTATTTACATATGCTGCTGCACATCGTTTTTTTCGTCGCCGGACTGGTGGCGCTGGTCGCCGGGGCCAGCTCGCTGGTGCGCGGGGCCTCCAAGCTGGCGCTGTCGGTGGGCATCTCGCCGCTGGTGGTGGGGCTAACCATCGTCGCTTTTGGCACCAGCGCGCCCGAGATGGCGGTCACCGTGGGGGCGGTGCTCGAGGGCCAAAACGACATTGCCGTGGGCAACGTGATCGGCAGCAACATCTTCAACGTGCTCTTCATCCTTGGGCTCAGCGCGCTGATCGTGCCGCTGGTGGTCAACAGCCAGCTCATCCGCCAAGAGGTGCCGATCATGATCGGCGCTTCGCTGTTGGTGCTGGCCTTGGGGCTGGATGGCGCGATCAGTTGGCTCGAAGGCGGCCTGCTGTTTGGCCTGCTGCTGGGTTACACCGCGTTTCTGGTGATCCAGTCGCGCCGCGCCACCAAAGCCGAAAGCGCCGAGTTCGACGCCGAGTTGCAACCCGCCGCGGCCAGCGACTGGGATGGCAAGCTGCCGGTGCAGATCGTGCTGATCGTCATCGGCTTGGTGCTGCTGGTGCTGGGCTCGGGCTGGCTGGTGGATTCGTCGATCGCCTTTGCGCGCGCTTTTGGTGTCAGCGAACTGATCATCGGCCTGACCATCGTCGCCGCCGGCACCTCGATGCCGGAAGTGGCGACCTCCATCACCGCCGCCATCAAGGGCGAGCGCGACATCGCGGTGGGCAACGTGGTGGGCAGCAACACCTTCAACCTGCTGGGCGTGATCGGGCTGGGTGGCATGGTGTCGTTTGGCTCGGCTGGGCTGATTTTTTCCGAAGCCGTGCTGGCCTTCGACGTCTGGATCATGCTGGCGGTGGCGCTGGCTTGCCTGCCGGTGTTCATCTCGGGGCGCGAAATCGCGCGCTGGGAGGGCGCGGTGTTCGTGGGCTACTACGTGGCTTATGTGACGTACTTGATTCTGGCGGCGCAGCAGCACGCCGCCCTGCACGGTTTCAGCATGGTGATGATGGGCTTTGTGGTGCCGCTGACCATCGTCACGCTGGTGGTGGTGTTGCTGCGGCACAAAGCGCCGGCCAAGGCGGACTGAGGCCCAGGGCGTGCGGGCTCGATGGCGGCGGGTGCACATGCAGTGACTGAGCCCACCGCGCGCGCCGCCGCCCTGAGCGGCCCTCAAAAAGCGCTGCGCAAGCTCGGCCTGCTGCGCCCAATCGACCTGGCGCTGCACCTGCCGCTGCGCTACGAAGACCAGACCCGCATCACCCCCTTGGCCCAGGCGCAGCCGGGGCAGACGCTGCAGCTCGAGGGCACGGTGCGCAGCGCCGAGGTGCGCAGCGGCGGCCGGCGCCAGTTGCAGGTGCTGCTCGACGACGGCAGCGGTTGCTGCACCCTGTTGTTTTTCCACTTCAGCGGCGCGCAGCACAAGGCGCTCGCGCCGGGTACGCGCATCCGCGCCCGGGGCGAGCTGCGCCACGGCCTGTTTGGCCCCACGCTCTTGCACCCGCAGTGGCAGCGCGCCGAGGGCGAGTTGCCGCGCAGCCTGACGCCGGTCTATCCGGCCAGCGCCGGGCTGCCGCAAGCGTATTTGCGCCGCGCCATCGCCAGCGCGCTGGAGCGCGCCGACTTGAGCGAGACCGTGCCACCGCAGGCTTGGGCCGACTGCCCGGGGCTGGCAGGGGGCGGCCTGCGTGCGGCCCTGCTCGGGCTGCACCAGCCGCCGCCCGAGGTGGCGCTGGCCAGCCTCGAAGACCGCAGCCACCCGGCTTGGCAGCGCCTGAAGGCCGAAGAGCTGCTGGCGCAGCAGCTGGCGCAGTGGCAGGCACGCCAGCACCGGGCGGCGCGCTGCGCCCCCGAGATGGCCCCCTTAGCGGGCGGTTTGCACGCGCAGCTGCTGGCGCGCCTGCCCTTTGCGCTCACGGCGGCCCAGCGCCGGGTGGGCGCCGAGATCGACGCCGACCTGCAGCGGCGCACCCCCATGCACCGGCTGCTGCAAGGCGATGTGGGCAGCGGCAAAACGGTGGTGGCGGCGCTGGCAGCGGCGCGCTCCATCGACGCCGGTTGGCAGTGCGCCCTCATGGCGCCGACCGAAATTTTGGCCGAGCAGCACTTTGGCAAGCTGATCGACTGGTTGCAGCCGCTGCTGCAGGTCCAAGGGCGGCACATCGCCTGGTTGACCGGCAGCCAAAACAAGGGCCAGCGCACGCAGGCCCTGGCAGGCATCCAAGACGGCCGCGCCGCGCTGGTCGTGGGCACCCATGCGGTGATCGGCGAGCAGGTGCAGTTTGCGCGGCTGGGTTTGGCGCTGATCGACGAGCAGCACCGCTTTGGCGTGGCGCAGCGGCTGGCCCTGCGCAGCGCGCGCGAGGGCGTGGAGCCGCACCTGCTGATGATGAGCGCGACCCCGATCCCGCGCACGCTGGCCATGAGCCACTACGCCGACCTCGACATCTCCAGCCTCGACGAGCTGCCCCCCGGCCGCAGCCCGATCCTGACCAAGCTGCTCAGCGCCAGCCGGCGCGACGAGTTGCTGTCGCGGCTGCGCGCGCAGCTGGCGCAGGGCCGCCAGGCCTACTGGGTCTGCCCCTTGATCGAAGACAGCGAAGCGATCGATTTGCGCAACGCCCAAAGCACGGCGCTCGAACTCGCCGCCGCGCTCGAGGGCTGTGCCGGCCCCACCGGTGCGCCGGTGCAAGTCGGGCTGCTGCACACGCGCCTGCCGCTGGCCGAAAAAAAAGAGGTGATGGCGCGCTTCTGTGCCGGGCAGATCGGGGTGCTGGTGAGCACCACGGTGGTCGAGGTCGGGGTCGATGTGCCCAACGCCACGCTGATGGTGATCGAACACGCCGAGCGCTTTGGGCTGAGCCAGTTGCACCAGCTGCGCGGCCGCGTCGGGCGCGGGCAGGCGGCATCGGTCTGCGTGCTGCTCTACGAGCCGGGTGAAAACGGCCGCTTGGGCGAGGCCGCGCGCGCGCGCTTGCGCGCCATGCTCGAGACCGCCGACGGCTTTGAGATCGCCCGGCGCGACCTCGAAATCCGTGGGCCGGGCGAGTTTTTGGGCGCACGCCAGTCCGGGGCGCCGATGCTGCGCTTTGCCGACCTCGAGCACGACGCGCACCTGCTCGACTGGGCGCGGGCGTGGGCTCCGCGCCTGCTGGCCGAGCAGCCGCAAGCGGCGCAGCGCCACATCGAGCGCTGGTTGGGGGCAAAATCGGACTTTCTCAAAGCCTGAAGTGAAACTGCCCCCACGCTCGCTGCGCTCGCTGCCCCCCAAGGGGGCGCTTCAGTGGCTTCGGGCGGCAGGGCGCCACTGAAAGGACAACGGGCCCCCCTGCCATGACCCTGACCGAACTCAAATACATCGTCGCGGTGGCGCGTGAGCGCCACTTCGGCCGCGCCGCCGAGGCCTGCTTCGTCTCGCAGCCGACGCTGAGCGTGGCCATCAAAAAGCTCGAAGAAGAGCTCGACCTCAAGCTGTTTGAGCGCAGCGCCAGTGAAGTGAGCACCACGCCGCTGGGGGTCGAGGTCGTGCGCCAGGCGCAGGTGGTGCTTGAGCAAGCGGCACGCATCAAAGAAATTGCCCGCCGTGGCCAAGATCCGCTCAGCGGCCCGCTGCGTCTGGGCGTGATCTACACCATCGGGCCCTATCTGCTGCCCGAGCTGGTGCGGCGCGTGATCGAGCGCACGCCGCAAATGCCGCTGCTGCTGCAAGAAAACCTCACCGCCAAGCTGCTGGAGCAGTTGCGCATCGGCGAGCTCGACGCCGCCATTTTGGCCGAGCCTTTCCCCGACACCAATCTGGCCATTGCGCCGCTGTACGACGAACCCTTTTGGGTGGCGTTGCCGGTGCAGCACCCGCTGGCGCAGCAGCGCAGCGTGAGCGCCGAGCAGCTCAAGCAAGAGACCATGCTGCTGCTCGGGGCCGGGCACTGCTTTCGTGACCACGTGCTCGAGGTCTGCCCCGAGTTTGCGCGCTACGCCAGCAACGCCGAGGGCATCCGGCGCAGCTTCGAGGGCTCGTCGCTCGAGACCATCAAGCACATGGTGGCCGCGGGCATGGGCATCACGCTGGTGCCGCGCCTGAGCGTGCCCGCCGCCGTGCTGGAGGCGCAAAACGGGGCGCCGTTGCCGGCCGATGGCGCGCCCTACGTGCGCTACCTGCCCTTTGCCGGCGATCCGCCGCAGCGCCGCGTGGTGCTGGCCTGGCGGCGCAGCTTCACCCGTTACGAGGCCATCGCCGCCTTGCGCAACGCCATTTACGCCTGCGCGTTGCCTGGGGTGCAGCGCCTGACGCCATGAGTGCTTCCGCCTCGCAGCCAGCCGGGCGGCTGGCGCTGTACTTGGACCTGATCCGCTGGGACCGCCCGGCCGGCTGGTTGCTGCTGCTGTGGCCGAGCTTGTCGGCGCTGTGGCTGGCCGCCGACGGCTGGCCGGGCTGGCACCTGCTGGCGGTGTTCGTGCTGGGCACCATTTTGATGCGCAGCGCCGGCTGTTGCGCAAACGACGTGGCCGACCGCCAATACGACCGCCACGTGCAGCGCACCGCGCAGCGGCCCGTGACCAGCGGGCGCGTGCAGCCGCGCGAGGCGCTGCTGTTGGGGGCGTGCTTGGCTTTTGCGGCCTTTTTGTTGGTGCTCACGACCACGGCGGCGGCGGTGGCGTGGTCGGTGCCGGCGTTGCTGATCGCCATCGCCTACCCCTACGCCAAGCGCTTTTTTGCCATGCCGCAGGCGGTGCTTGGAGTGGCGTTCAGCTTCGGCATCCCGATCGCCTACGCGGCGGCGCAAGGCAGCGTGCCGGCTTTGGCCTGGGCGCTGCTGCTGGCCAACCTGTTCTGGGTGCTGGCCTACGACACCGAGTACGCGATGGTGGACCGCGACGACGACTTGCGTATCGGCATCAAAACTTCGGCCATCACGCTCGGGCGCTTCGACGTGGCGGCGGTGGCGGCTTTTTACCTGCTGCACCTGCTGCTGTGGGGCGCGCTGCTGTGGCCGCAGGTGGGCGGGCTCTGGTTTGGCTTGGGGCTGGCGCTGGCGCTGGCGCAGGTGGGCTGGCATCTGTGGCTGATCCGCGCGCGCAGCCGCGAAGGATGCTTTCGCGCCTTCAGGCTCAACCACTGGATCGGTTGCACCCTGTTTGTAGGGCTGGCGCTGGAGTTGGCGCTGCGCGGCTAAAGCCCCAGACACTGCGCCCGGCCGCAACGCAGCGTGCAACGCAGCGCGCAGAGGTCCGTGCACAGGCCACAGGGCCGCGCACAGGGTCTAGGGGGGCGGAGCCCCGCCTGTTAATCGCCGAACTCGGCGCCCATTTCGCGCGCCCGCCGGTGCGCGGCCGCGATCGCCGCCACGAAGGCGTCGGAAATCTGCGCCGCTTCCATGGCGCTGAGGGCGGCGTGGGTGGTGCCGCCTTTGGAGGTCACGCGCTGGCGCAGCACCTCGGGCGGTTCGCTGCTGCGCTGAGCCAGTTGCGCCGCCCCGGCAAAGGTGCCGATGGCCAGTTCGGTGGCGGCTTGCGGCGTCAGGCCCAGTTCGGTGCCGGCGCGGCGCATGGCTTCCAGAAAATAAAACACGTAGGCCGGGCCAGAGCCGGACAGCGCGGTCACGGCGTCTAGGTCCGACTCTTGCGCCAGCCAAAGCGTGCGCCCGGTGCCCGCCAGCAGCGCCTGCACCTGCTCGCGCTCGGCGCTGCTCACGGCCGGGCGGGCGTACAGCCCGGTCATCCCTAGGCCGACCAGGGCCGGGGTGTTGGGCATGGCGCGCACGATGCGCTCGCTGCCGAGCCAGCGCACCATGCTGTCGCTGCGGATGCCAGCGGCCACGCTCAGGTGCAGCGCGCTGGCGCTCAGGTGCGGCGCGCATTCCAGCGCCGCCTGCTTGAAGACCTGCGGCTTGACTGCCCACAGCACCAGCGCGGCATCGACCAGGGCGCTGTCGGCTGCCGGGTGCAGCGCCACGCCGGGGAACTGCTGCGCCAGCCGGCTGCGTTGCTCGGCCACGGGCTCGACGATGTGCAGCGCCTGCGCCGGGTAGCCTTGCTGCAGCAGGCCGCCGACGATGGCGCTGGCCATGTTGCCGCCGCCGATGAAGGCGATGCGGGGCTGCTGCAAGAGGTTTGAAGCGTGGTAAGGGCTGGTGGGGCTGTTCATGCCGCCATTGTCGCGCATGGGATCACGGCGCCACGGTCTGGCGCACCGCGTGCTCCCAGCGCGCCATTTTCTCGGCCGCCGCGTCGCGCCCGAGGGTGGGCACAAAAGTGCGCTCGCAGCGCCACAGCCGCGTCAGGTCCTCCAACCCGCCATAGACGCCGGCTTGCAGGCCGGCGAGCCAGGCGGCCCCGAGGGCGGTGGTCTCGGTCACCGCCGGGCACAGCACCGGGATGCCCAGCAGGTCGGCCTGCATCTGCATCAGCAAATCGTTGACGCAGGCCCCGCCATCGACGCGCAGCTCGCTTACCGGCACCCCGCCCGCCGCCACCGCGTCGCGGCTCATGGCTTGCAGCAAGGCGGCGCTCTGAAACGCGATGCTCTCGAGCGCCGCGCGGGCGATGTGCGCCAGCGTGCTGCCGCGCGTCAGGCCGCTGATGCAGCCGCGCGCCTCGGGCTGCCAGTAGGGCGCCCCCAAGCCGGTGAAGGCGGGGACGAACAGCACGCCGCCGGCGTCGGGCACGCTCTGGGCCAGGGCCTGCACCTCGCTGCTGGAGTCGATGGCGCGCAGGCCGTCGCGCAGCCACTGCACCACCGCGCCGCCGACGAACACGCTGCCTTCGAGCGCGTACTGCGGCGGCGCGTGCGCCACCTGCGCCGCCGCCGTGCTGATCAGTCCGTGCTGGCTGTGCTGGAACCGCTCGCCGGTGTGCATGAGTAGGAAGCAACCGGTGCCGTAGGTGTTTTTGGCCATGCCGGGGCGCAAGCAGGCTTGGCCAAACAGGGCGCTCTGCTGATCGCCCGCCACGCCGCCGATGCGCACCGGGGCCCCCAGCCATTCGGCTTGGCTGTGGCCATAGTCGGCGCTCGACGGCCGCACCTCGGGCAGCAGGGCGCGCGGAATCTGGAACAGCGCCAGCAGCTCATCGTCCCAGTCGCGCGTGTGCAGATTCAGCAGCAGCGTGCGCGCGGCGTTGCTGCAGTCGGTGGCGTGCAGCGTGCCGCCGCTGAGCTGCCACAACAGCCACGAGTCGATGGTGCCAAAAGCCAGCTCGCCGCGCTCGGCACGCGCGCGTGCACCAGGGGTGTGATCGAGCAGCCAAGCGATCTTGCTGGCAGAAAAATAGGGGTCCAGCCGCAGCCCGGTTTTGCCCTGCACCCACGGCTCGTGCCCGGCCTCGCGCAGCGCGGCGCAGGCGCTGCTGGTGCGCCGGTCCTGCCAGACGATGGCACGCCCCAGCGGTGCGCCGCTGCGCCGCTCCCACAGCAGCGTGGTTTCGCGCTGATTGGTGATGCCGATGGCGGCAAGGTCCTGGGCGCGCAGCCCGGCGCTGGCCAAGGCCTGGCGGGCGCAGGCCAGTTGCGTGGCCCAGATCTCGTGCGGGCAATGCTCGACCCAGCCGGGTTGCGGGTAGTGTTGGCGGATTTCCTGCTGCGCCTGCGCCCGCACTTGGCCTTGGGCGTCGAACACGATGCTGCGCGAACTGGTGGTGCCTTGGTCTAGGGCCAGCATAAAGGCCATCGGTTGGTCTCCTCTCAAAAGGGTGGGCTGCGGGGTGGCTTGCACCGATGTGTCACAAAATCCAGTAGCGAGGTGGGGTACGATGGCGGCCTGTTTACTCAATGGGTCTATGCCCGTTTTGGGCCCCTCATGCAGGCAGGCGAGCGCCTTCAAGCGCGTCTTTTTACGACTGTAACAGCACCCCCCGACACTTAGCGGATTGCGGTTGCGGCTCCCAGCCGGCCTCGCCCCGTCCCGCCACAAGCCTTTGCCAATCCCTGACCCAGCCCCCATGAACCGCCAGCAGTCTCTAGAGCATTTGCAGCGCGTCCCGGTGTGGGATGTGCTCGTCGTCGGCGGCGGTGCCACCGGTTTGGGCGTGGCGCTGGAGGCGGCGCAGCGCGGCTGGCGGGTGGCGCTGCTGGAGTCTCACGACTTCGCCAGCGGCACCTCGTCGCGCTCCACCAAGCTGCTGCACGGCGGGGTGCGCTACTTGGCGCAGGGCAATTTGGCCTTGGTGCGCGAGGCGCTGTCCGAGCGCCAAGCGGTGCTCAAGATTGCCCCGCATCTGGCGCAGCCGCTGCCCTTCGTGATGCCCTGCTACCAAGCTTGGCAAGCGCCTTTTTACGGGGCCGGGCTCAAGCTCTACGATTGGTTGGCCGGCCGCGCCGGCCTAGGACCCACCCGGTGGCTGGGGCGCGAGCAGACCCAAGCCGCGCTGCCGGGGGTGCAGGCGCTGGGCTTGCGCGGCGGCATCCAATACTGGGACGCCCAATTCGAGGACGCGCGGCTGGCGCTGGCTGTGGCGCGCAGCGCCGAGGCGGCTGGGGCGCTGTTGCTCAATTATGTGCAAGTGCAGGGCATTGAAGCGGGCGCTGATGTTCAGGGTGGCCGCGTGCTGCGGGTGCAGGCGCTCGACCGCCACGGGGGCCAGCGGTTGCAGTTGCAGGCGCGTTGCGTCGTCAACGCCACCGGGGTCTGGGTGGACCAGCTGCGCCAGGGCGTGCAACCCGAAGCGCCGCCGCTGGTGCAGCCCAGTCAAGGGGTGCATCTGGTGGTGGCGCGCGATTTTCTGCCCGGGCAGCAGGCCCTGCTGGTGCCGCGCACCGCCGATGGCCGGGTGCTGTTTGCGGTGCCGTGGCTGGGGGCGCTGGTGTTGGGCAGCACCGACACGCCGCGCACCGACCTGCCGCGCGAACCCGAGCCGTTCGAGGCCGAAATCGAGTTCATCTTGCGCGAGGCGTCGCAGGCGCTGGCGCGGCCGGTGCGCCGCGCCGACGTGCGCAGCGTCTGGGTGGGCTTGCGGCCGCTGGTGGCGGCGCCCGCAGCAGGGGGGAGCACCCAAGCGCTGTCGCGCGAGCACCGCATCGTGGTCGATCCCGCTGGGCTGGTGACGGTCACAGGGGGCAAGTGGACCACCTACCGCGCCATGGCCAGCGAGGTGCTGGCGCACGGGGTGGCGGCCGGGTTGTTGGCGCCGCGCCCGGCCTTGGACCATCCATTGACCCCTTTATTTGGGGCTGGCGAAGCAAACGCGCAAGCCCATGCGGATGCGAATGAGGCCGCAGGAGCAAATGCCGCACTTACGCACCCAGCGCTGCACCAGGCGCCGGGCTTGCACCTCTACGGCGACCAAGCAGCGGCGGTGCAGGCCCTGCCCGGTGCCGAGCGAGCGCTGGGCATGGGCCTGACCGAGGCCATGGTGCGCTACGCCGTGCGCCACGAGTGGGCGCTGACGGTCGAAGACGTGTTGGCGCGGCGCTGGCGCGCGCTGTTCCTCGATGCCACCGCCGCCGAAGGCATGGCTGCGGCAGTGGCCGCTATCGTGCAAGACGAGTTGCAGCGCGCCGGCGCACCGCACACCGACCCCGGCTTGCAGGCCTTTGTGGCGCTCGCGCAACGCTACCGGCTCAACTAATCGCGCCGGACGCACAAACAGCGCTTGACCCGATCAAGCCATTGTGCGACAATGCAAGGCTTCACCCAAAAAGGTGGAGACTTCTTGCCCAGCGAAGCGGGCGCCTTGGTCTGTATCAAGGCGGCTGCAACGACGGGCCCAAGACTGATCGCTGCAGGCCGCTGGGGCCTTCGGGATTCAAGTTGGGACTTAAACAAAATGATTCAAACGCAATCTCGACTCGATGTTGCCGACAACACGGGTGCCAAGTCCGTAATGTGCATCAAGGTGCTCGGTGGCTCCAAGCGCCGTTACGCCAGTGTGGGCGACGTCATCAAAGTCAGCATCAAAGAAGCCGCGCCGCGTGGGCGCGTCAAAAAAGGCGAAATCTACAACGCCGTGGTGGTGCGCACCGCCAAAGGCTTGCGCCGCCCAGACGGGGCTTTGATCAAGTTTGACGGCAACGCCGCCGTGCTGCTCAACGCCAAGCTCGAGCCCATCGGCACCCGCATCTTTGGACCGGTGACGCGCGAACTGCGCACCGAGAAGTTCATGAAGATCGTTTCGCTGGCCCCGGAAGTTCTGTAAGAGGTCTCGCAATGAACAAAATTCGCAAAGGCGACGAAGTCATCGTCATCGCCGGCCGTGACAAAGGCAAGCGCGGCAAGGTCACGCAGCGCGCCGACGAGACGCGCCTGCTGGTCGAGGGCGTCAACATCGTCAAGAAGCACGCCAAGCCCAACCCGATGAAGGGCATCACCGGCGGCATCATCGCCAAGACGATGTCGATCCACCAGTCCAACGTGGCGATCTTCAACCCGGCCAGCGGCAAGGCCGACCGCGTGGGCATCAAGGTGCTCGAAGACGGCAGCAAAGTGCGCGTCTTCAAATCCAACGGCGCTGAAATCAAGGTGGCATGAGCATGACACGCTTTCAACAAATTTACCGCGACAAAGTGGCCCCGGCGCTCAAAGAGCAGTTTGGCTTCGAGTCTGTGATGCAGGTGCCGCGCATCACCAAAATCACCCTCAACATGGGGGTGGGTGAGGCCGTGGCCGACAAAAAAGTGCTGGAAAACGCCGTCGGCGACCTGAGCAAGATCGCCGGTCAAAAACCGGTGGTTACCCGTGCCCGCAAGGCCATCGCCGGTTTCAAAATCCGCGAAGGCCAGCCGATCGGCTGCATGGTCACGCTGCGCGGGGCGCGCATGTACGAGTTCCTCGATCGCTTCGTCACCGTGGCGCTGCCGCGGGTGCGCGACTTTCGCGGCATCTCGGGCAAGGCCTTCGATGGCCGTGGCAACTACAACATCGGCGTCAAAGAGCAGATCATTTTCCCCGAGATCGAATACGACAAGGTCGATGCCTTGCGTGGGCTGAACATCAGCATCACCACCACCGCCAAGAACGACGCCGAGTGCAAGGCGCTGCTGTCTGGTTTCCGTTTCCCGTTCAAGAACTGAGGTGCAGCGTGGCCAAACAAGCTTTGCTCCAGCGTGAACTCAAGCGCGACCAACTGGTCGCCAAGTTTGCCAAAAAGTACAACGAATTGAAGGCAACCGCCAAAGACGCCAAGCGCAGCGACGAAGAGCGCGACGCCGCCCGTCTGGCGCTGCAAAAACTGCCGCGCAACGCCAACCCGACGCGCCAGCGCAACCGCTGCGAAATCACCGGGCGTGCCCGTGGCACCTTTAAGCAGTTCGGTCTGGGGCGCATGAAAGTGCGTGAAATGGCCTTTGCCGGCGAAATCCCCGGCATCACCAAAGCCAGCTGGTAAGGCGCGAAGGAGTAAACATTATGAGCATGAGTGATCCCATCGCCGATATGCTGACCCGCATCCGCAATGCGCAGATGGTGGAAAAACCCACCGTCGCCATGCCGGCTTCCAAAGTCAAGGCCGCCATTGCCCAGGTGCTCAAGGACGAGGGCTACATCGACGGCTTCCAAGTCAAGAGCCAAGACGGCAAGAACGAGCTCGTCATCGGCCTCAAATACTACGCCGGGCGCCCGGTGATCGAGCGCATCGAGCGCGTCAGCCGCCCCGGTCTGCGCGTCTATAAGGGTTCCAAGTCGATCCCCCAAGTCATGAACGGCTTGGGCGTGGCCATCGTCACCACACCGCAAGGCGTGATGACCGATCGCAAGGCGCGCGCCGCCGGTGTCGGTGGTGAAGTGTTGTGTTACGTCGCCTGATGCGAGAACGAAGGAGTATCTGAGATGTCTCGTGTAGGTAAAACACCGATCGCCATTCCGGCCGGGGTCGAAGTGGCGCTGCAGCCCGACGCCATCCGCGTCAAGGGCGCGCTGGGCGCGCTGGCGCTGGCCCCCAATGCCCAAGTGCAGGTGCAGCATGCCGATGGCCGCCTGACCTTTGCTGCCGTGGGCGACAGCGCGCAGGCCAAGGCCCTGTGCGGCACCATGCGCCAGTTGGTCAACAACATGGTGCAGGGCGTGAGCAAGGGCTTCGAGAAGAAGCTCTCGCTGGTGGGCGTGGGCTACAAAGCCAGCGCCAGCGGCAACAAGCTCAACCTCGCCGTGGGCTATTCGCACCCGGTCGATTTCGTAATGCCCGAAGGCGTGAGCGTGACCACTCCGGCCGCGACCGAAATCGTGCTCAAGGGCGCCGACCGCCAGCGCGTGGGCCAGATTGCCGCCGAAATTCGCGCCGTGCGCCCGCCCGAGCCTTATAAAGGCAAGGGCATCCGCTACGTCGGTGAGAAGGTCGTCATCAAAGAGACCAAGAAAAAATAAGGACAGCGAACATGTTGACGAAAAAAGAACAGCGTTTGCGCCGTGCCCGCCAGACCCGCATTCGCATCGCCCAGCAAGGCGCACTGCGCCTGAGTGTGAACCGCAGCAACCTGCACATCTACGCCAACGTCATCTCCGAAGACGGTGCGCGCGTGCTGGTCTCGGCCTCGACGCTGGAAGCCGAAGTGCGCGCCCAGATCGCTGCGGCCAACGGCAACGGTGGCAACAGGGCGGCGGCCGAACTGGTCGGCCAGCGCATCGCCGCCAAGGCCAAGGCCGCCGGGATCGAGAAGGTGGCTTTTGACCGTTCCGGTTTTGCCTACCACGGTCGTGTCAAAGCCCTTGCAGAAGCCGCGCGTGCCGCCGGCCTGCAATTCTGATTGGGGATGCTCAAATGGCAAAGATGCTTGCGAATGTAAAGAGCGAGGCCAACGACGATGGCCTGCGCGAAAAGATGATCGCGGTCAACCGCGTCACCAAAGTGGTCAAAGGCGGGCGCATCATGAGCTTTGCCGCCCTGACCGTGGTCGGTGACGGCGACGGCCGCGTCGGCATGGGCAAAGGCAAGGCGCGCGAAGTGCCGGTGTCGGTGCAAAAAGCCATGGACGAAGCGCGCCGCAACCTGTTCAAGGTGGCGATCAAGAACGGCACCCTGCACCACGCGGTGCACGGCCGCCACGGCGCTTCCAGCGTCATGATGCTGCCGGCCAACAAGGGTACCGGCATCATCGCCGGCGGCCCGATGCGCGCCGTCTGCGAGGTGCTGGGCGTGACCGACGTCGTGGCCAAAAGCCACGGCTCGACCAACCCCTACAACTTGGTGCGCGCCACGCTGGACGCGCTGCGCCGCTCCATGACGCCCTACGAAGTGGCGGCCAAGCGCGGCAAATCGGTCGAAGAAATTCTGGCCTAAAAGGGATTCCGCATGACTACCGCCTCCACCCTCACCATCAAGCTGGTGCGCAGCCCGATCGGCTGCCGTGCCGACCACCGCGCCACCGTGCGCGGGCTGGGCCTGCGCAAGCTCAACAGCGTCAGCGTGTTGCAAGACACCCCGGCGGTGCGTGGCATGATCAACAAGATCAGCTACCTGCTGCAAGTGATCTGAACGGATTTCGACTATGGAACTCAACACCCTCAAGCCCGCTGCGGGCTCCAAATCGGCTCGGCGCCGTGTCGGTCGGGGCATCGGCTCCGGCTTGGGCAAAACCGCCGGTCGTGGCCACAAAGGCCAAAAATCGCGCTCCGGCGGCTACCACAAGGTCGGCTTTGAAGGCGGCCAGATGCCGCTGCAACGCCGCCTGCCCAAGCGCGGCTTCAAATCCACCACCCTGAAGTTCAACGCCGAAGTCACGCTCGACGACCTGCAGGTGCTGGGCGCGGCACAAGTCGATCTGCTGTTGCTCAAGCAAGCCGGTCTGGTGCCCGAGCTGGCGCGCAAAGTCAAGGTCATCAACACCGGTCAGCTGTCGCTGGCGGTGCAGTTGAACCAAATCGGCGCCACCGCCGGTGCCAAGGCAGCCATCGAAGCCGCTGGCGGCTCGGTCGCGGCTTGAAGCTTTAAGCGCGGGAATCTACACCTGTGGCCACCAACGCTGCCTCCCTAGCCCGAACCGGAAAGTACGCCGATTTGCGTCGGCGGCTGTTCTTTTTGCTGGGCGCGCTGATCGTCTACCGCATCGGGGCGCACATCCCTGTGCCGGGCATCGATCCAGACCAACTGGCGCAGTTGTTCCAAGGCCAGGCGGGCAACATCCTGAACCTGTTCAACATGTTCACGGGTGGCTCGCTGCAGCGCTTTGCCGTCTTTGCCTTGGGCATCATGCCCTACATCTCGGCCGCGATCATCATCCAGCTGCTCACCTACGTGGTGCCGTCGCTGATCGCGCTGCGCAAAGAAGGCGAGGCCGGCAAGCGCAAGATCACGCAGTACACGCGCTACAGCACGCTGGCGCTGGCGATTTTCCAGTCCTTTGGCATTGCGCTCGCTCTCGAGGGCATGCCGGGCATGGTGGTCGATCCTGGGTTCGCCTTTCGCTTCACGGCGGTGGTGAGCTTGGTGGCTGGCACCATGTTCCTGATGTGGCTGGGCGAGCAGATCACCGAGCGCGGCGTCGGCAACGGCATTTCGATGCTGATCTTTGCCGGCATTGTGGCCGGTTTGCCGAGCGCCATGGGCGGGTTGACCGAACTGGTGCGCACCGGCGCAATGGGCATTCTGTCGGCCATCTTCATCCTGCTCCTGGTGGTGGCGGTGACCTACTTCGTGGTCTATGTCGAGCGTGGGCAGCGCAAGGTGCTGGTCAATTACGCCCGGCGCCAGGTGGGCAACAAGGTCTATGGCGGCCAGTCCTCGCACCTGCCGCTCAAGCTCAACATGGCCGGCGTGATCCCGCCCATCTTCGCTTCGTCCATCATCCTGCTGCCGGCCACGCTGGTGACCTGGGTCAGCGCCGATCAGGGCATGAACTGGTTGCGCGACATGGCGGCCGCGCTCTCGCCCGGGCAGCCGATCTACATTGCGCTCTATGCGGCAGCGATCATCTTCTTTTGTTTCTTCTACACCGCGCTGGTATTCAACAGCCGCGAGACCGCAGACAACCTGAAGAAGAGCGGCGCCTTCATACCGGGCATCCGTCCGGGCGACCAGACCGCGCGCCACATCGACAAGATCCTGGGCCGCCTGACGCTGGTGGGCGCGCTCTACATCACGGCGGTGTGTCTGCTGCCCGAATTCCTGATCCTGTATTACAACGTACCGTTCTACTTTGGTGGCACCTCGCTGCTGATCATCGTGATTGTGACCATGGACTTCTGGACCCAGGTGCAGAATTACATGATGTCCGAGCAGTACGAGTCCTTGCTCAAGAAATCCAGTTTCAAGGGCGCCCCCGGGGTCTGATATGTCCAAAGACGATGTCATCGAGATGCAGGGCGAGGTGGTGGAGAATTTGCCCAACGCCACCTTCCGCGTCAAGCTTGAAAACGGCCACGTCGTGCTCGGGCACATTTCCGGCAAGATGCGCATGCACTACATCCGCATCCTGCCCGGCGACAAGGTCAAGGTGGAGCTCACGCCCTACGACCTCACACGGGCGCGGATCGTGTTCCGCAGCAAATAGTTTTTCTAGAATTTCGTTCAGGAGTAAGACATGAGAGTTTCGGCTTCGGTCAAAAAAATGTGCCGCAACTGCAAGATCATTCGTCGTCATGGCGTGGTGCGGGTCATCTGCACCGACCCACGGCACAAGCAGCGTCAAGGCTGATTCGATTAGAGGACCATCATGGCACGTATCGCTGGTATCAACATTCCGCCGCACAAGCACGCCGAAATCGGCCTGACGGCGATCTTTGGCATCGGGCGCACCCGCGCACGGCAGATTTGCGAGGCCTGTGGCATCGCATACTCGAAAAAGATCAAGGAGCTTTCCGACGCCGAACTGGAAAAGGTGCGTGAAGCGGTCAACACCCTGACCATCGAGGGCGATCTGCGCCGCGAAACCACGATGAACATCAAGCGCCTGATGGACATCGGCTGCTATCGCGGTTTCCGCCATCGGCGCGGCCTGCCTGTGCGCGGCCAGCGCACCAAGACCAACGCCCGCACCCGCAAGGGCCCGCGCAAGGCGGCCCAGTCGCTGAAGAAATAACCGCCCACAAGGACACCCGCTATGGCCAAGCCCCAAGCCTCCAACGCCGCCGCCCGCGTGCGCAAAAAAGTTCGCAAGAACATCTCCGACGGCATCGCGCACGTGCACGCTTCCTTCAACAACACCATCATCAACATCACCGACCGCCAGGGCAACTCGTTGTCGTGGGCGTCGTCGGGTGGCCAAGGTTTCAAGGGCTCGCGCAAATCGACCCCGTTCGCAGCCCAGGTGGCGTCCGAAGTGGCTGGCCGTGCGGCCATCGAGCAAGGCATCAAGAACCTCGACGTCGAAATCAAGGGCCCGGGCCCAGGTCGCGAATCCTCGGTGCGCGCCTTGGGCGCCCTGGGGATCCGCATCAACTCGATTGCCGACGTGACCCCGGTGCCGCACAACGGCTGCCGTCCGCAAAAGCGCCGCCGCATCTGAGCGCGGTCGCAAGCGATTGCGCTTGACCTGGAGTCTGTGGTATTGCTATAATCTGCGGCTCTTTGTTTGGGCCACTGCAAAACCCTTTGCGGTGGCATTTTCGTTTCAAGCCCACCGCCGTGGCCCTGTAGGGCGCGGCTCCCGCTCCAGTCTGCAAGGCCGGGGCGGCAGATAGATCAAGGAACATCACGTGGCACGTTACCTCGGCCCCAAGGCCAAACTTTCCCGCCGTGAAGGCACCGATCTGTTGCTCAAGAGCGCGCGGCGCTCGATCAGCGACAAGGCCAAGTTCGACTCCAAGCCCGGCCAGCACGGCCGCACCTCGGGTCAGCGCACCTCCGACTTCGGTCTGCAATTGCGCGAAAAACAAAAAGTCAAGCGCATGTACGGTGTGCTCGAGCGCCAGTTCCGGCGCTACTTCGCCGAAGCCGACCGCCGCCGTGGCAACACCGGCACCAACCTGCTCGGCCTGCTCGAATCGCGCCTCGACAACGTGGTGTTTCGCATGGGCTTTGCCTCGACCCGCGCCGAAGCGCGCCAGCTGGTCTCGCACAAGGCGGTGCTGGTCAACGGCCAGAGCTGCAACATCCCGTCGGCACTGGTCAAATCGGGCGATGTGGTGTCGGTGCGCGAAAAATCGCGCAACCAGAACCGCGTCAAAGAGGCGCTCGAGCTCGCCAAACAGATCGGCTTCCCCGCTTGGGTCGAGGTCGCGGTCGAAAAGGCCGAGGGCACCTTCAAGAAAGTGCCCGATCGCGACGAGTTCGCCGCCGACATCAATGAATCGCTGATCGTCGAACTGTATTCGCGCTGAGCCGCCGTCTGAACCCAAATCCGAGCCCGAGCGCCGCATTCAGCGGGCGGTCGGGATTTTGTGCTCCAGCAGCCTTATCGGTGTAACGAGCCGAGGGTATTGAAGGAAGTCCGAATGCTGAACAATCTCCTGAAACCCAAGAACATTCAAGTCGAACACCTCGGCCCCAACCGCGCCGAAGTCACGCTTGAGCCCTTCGAGCGCGGCTACGGCCACACGCTGGGCAACGCGCTGCGCCGGGTGTTGTTGGCTTCGATGGTCGGCCACGCCCCGACCGAGGTCACGATCTCGGGCGTTCTGCATGAGTTTTCTTCGATCGACGGCGTGCAGGAAGACACCGTGGACATGCTGCTCAACCTCAAGGGCGTGGTGTTCAAGCTCCACGGCCGCGACGAGGTCACCTTGAGCCTGCGCAAGGAGGTCGAAGGCCTGGTCACGGCGGGCGACATCCAGACCCCGCACGACGTGGAAATCCTGAATCCGCAGCACCCCATCGCCACCCTGAGCGCGGGCACCAAGCTCGACATGCAGATCAAGGTCGAGAAGGGCCGCGGCTACGTGCCCGGCAACCTGCGCCGCGGCGAGGACGGCACGCGCTCGATCGGCCGGATTTTGCTCGATGCCTCTTTTTCGCCGGTCAAGCGCGTCAGCTACGCGGTGGAAAACGCCCGCGTCGAGCAGCGCACCGACCTCGACAAGCTGGTGCTGGACATCGAGACCAACGGTGCCGTGGCGCCCGAGGAAGCGGTGCGCGCAGCGGCCAAGATTCTGGTCGAGCAACTGGCGGTGTTTGCCCAGCTGGCCGGCGACGAATCGTCCGACTTTGGCGCCTCGCCCAGCCGTGCGTCGCAGCAGTTCGACCCGATCCTGCTGCGTCCTGTGGACGAACTCGAGCTCACCGTGCGCTCGGCCAACTGCCTCAAGGCCGAAAACATCTACTACATCGGCGACCTGATTCAGCGCACCGAAAACGAGCTGCTCAAGACCCCCAACCTGGGCCGCAAGTCGCTCAACGAAATCAAGGAAGTGCTGGCTTCGCGCGGCTTGACGCTGGGCATGAAGCTGGAAAGCTGGCCGCCTGCCGGGCTGGACAAGCACTGAACCCTGCGGCCTTCGTCGTTCTTCTCAAGCCTCACCCTCAACGCCCCTGACCCCCTCGCAGTACCTGATCCGGCTGCGGGCAAACCACAAAGGAAACCACCATGCGTCACGGACACGGACTGCGCAAACTCAACCGCACCACCAGCCACCGGCTGGCCATGCTGCGCAACATGATGAACTCGCTGCTCACGCACGAAGCGATCCAGACCACCTTGCCCAAGGCCAAGGAACTGCGCCGTGTGGTCGAGCCCATGATCACCTTGGCCAAAGTGCCGACGGTGGCCAACCGCCGCTTGGCCTTCGACCGCCTGCGCGACCGCGACGTGGTGGTCAAGCTGTTCGACGTGCTCGGCCCGCGTTTCAACGCCCGCCCGGGCGGTTACACGCGCATCCTGAAAACCGGTTTTCGCGTCGGCGACAACGCGCCCATGGCGCTGATCGAGCTGGTCGATCGCGGCGACGCACAAACCACCCAAACAGATCAAGCTGCGGCCGAAAAAGCGCAGTAAGCGTGCTACAATGTTGGACTTGGCGCGGAGTGGAGCAGCCTGGTAGCTCGTTGGGCTCATAACCCAAAGGTCGCAAGTTCAAATCTTGCCTCCGCAACCAAAACCCATGAACACCCTGCAAGCTTTGCGGCCTGCAGGGTTTTTTGTTTGCGCCGGGCGGGTCGTGTTCAGAGGCAGGGCGCAGGATGCCGCCGCCCATTTTGCACGGGCTCTGCGGCAGCCGCGCTCAGAACGCGAGGTTGCGCTTGCCGACCAAAGCGATGCGCAGACGCGAGGACACGGCGTCGATCAAGGCCACCGTCACCAACACCATCAGGATGATGAAGGCCACCTGGTCCCATTCGAAGGTGCGGATGCGTTCGGCCAGAAACAGGCCGATGCCGCCGGCGCCGACGATGCCGATGATGGTCGCCGAGCGCGTGTTCGACTCAAAGAAGTACAGAGTCTGGCTGAGCAGCACCGGCAACACCTGGGGCACGATGCCAAAGCGGATCGCGTGCAGGCGCGTGCCGCCGCTGGAGAGCACGCCTTCGGACTGGCGCTTGTCGATGGCCTCGATCGCTTCCGAGTACAGCTTGGTGAAGGAGCCGATGTCGCTGGTCATGATGGCCAGCACGCCGGCAAAGGGGCCCAGGCCGACGACGTTGATCCAGATCAGGGCCCAGATCAGCACGTCGACGCCGCGTATGGTGTCGGAGCTGCGGCGCGCGAACCAGCGCACGATCTGGCTCACCGTGGTGTTGCGCGCGGCAATGAAACCGAGCGGAAACGAAATCAGCGCCGCCAGCAGCGTGCCCAGAAAGGCGATGGCCACCGTTTCGGCCAGCGCCTCGAGCAAACCGGTCAGATTGGGGCCGGGCGAAGGCGGCACCATCAGGCTCAGGAAGGTGCCGAGCTGGCGCAAGCCGGCGCCGAGCTGGTCGAACGTGACTTCCAGGCGCAGCAGCGCAAACAGCGCCAGCGCTGCCAGCGCGCTCACCACCAGGGCGCTGAGCCAGCGCTCGCGCGACGAACCGGCGATCAGTCCGGCGTGGCGCGCCTTGAACTCGCTGTTGAGCAGAAAAATCGGGGGCGGTTTCACTTGCCGTGCTCCATCGAGATCAGGCGAAAGCGGATGCGTTCGGTGACGAGGTCGATCGCCACCACGGTCAGGATGATCATGAGCAAAATCGCCGACACGTCGGGGTAATGAAAGCCGCGTATGGCTTCGAGCAAGTCCTGCCCGATGCCGCCGGCGCCGACGAAGCCCATGACCGAAGCGCCACGCACATTGATCTCGAAACGCAGCAGGGCGTAGCTGGCAAAGTTGGACAGCACCTGCGGCACGACGGCGTAGCGGATCGCCTGCCAGCGCGTGGCCCCGGCCGAAATCGCGCCTTCGACGGGTCGCATGTCGATGTTTTCGGCCACCTCAGAAAACAGCTTGCCCAAGGCCCCCATGGAGCTGATCATGATCGCCAGCACGCCGGGCAGCGGCCCGAGGCCAAAGGCAACGACGAAGATGAGCGCGAACACCAGGTCCGGCACCGTGCGGCAGAACTCCAGAAAACGCCGCGCCACGAAGCGCTGCGTCGGGCTCACGGCCAGGTTGGCGGTCGCGGCAAAGCAGAGCAAGAACGCGCCTATGCCGCCGAACAAGGTGCCGAGGTAGGCGATCAGCAGCGTCTCGCCCAGCAGGTCGATCCAGCGCTCCCAGCCCCAGAACCATTCGTTGACGTCGGTGAAAACCAGCTCGCCGTTGCCCAGGTACACGATCCGGGTGAAGTAGTCGGTGAACTGGTGAAAATTGCCCCAGAGCTGGGGCAGGTCCACTTCGGCCACGAAGCCCGCCGTCAGCACCAGCAGCAGCAGGACGAACAGGCCCCAGGCGGTCGAGCGCGCCTTGGCCGCCTGTTCGGCGCGGTAGCCGGCAGATAGGGCAGCGACTTGCGCTGCAGGAAGTCGGGTCAGGGAGGCCATGGCGCGGGTATGGCTTGCGCAGCGGCAAGCCTTCAGGCGCGGCAGGGGCGCTGGCTGGCGCGGGTCAAAGTGACGCCACGCTCAAGCCCGGGCGGCCCCGCCACTGGGGTGGGTTCAGGAAGCGCGTTGGGCGCGTTCGCGGCGCAGGCGGTCGACGAACTGTTGCAGCTCGATGATCACCTGGTAGTCGGCGTGCGAGACCGGGGCAAAGCCGGGCGACTGGCCGTCGGAGAGGCGGTCGAAGGCAGCGCGGTTGCGTGTCGGGGCTTCGAAGTAAGCGGTGCGAATGGCGGCGCGCGCCTCGGGCGGCAACGAGGTCAGGAAGGCATCAGGCGAACCGGGGATGCGATCCGAGCGGAACACGATCTTGAAGTCGGCGGCGTTGACCATGCCCCGGCGCGCCATGCGCGACAGGTTCGAGTCGGTTTCCGAGTTCCACCAGTTGAAGGCCAGGTCGCAGGTGCCGCGTTGCAGCGCGATGATCGAGTTTTCGTGGCTGCCGGTGGTCTGGACGTTGGCAAAAAAGGTGTCGGGGCGGATGTTGGCGCGGCTCATGGCAAAGTGCGGCACGTTGAAGCCCGAGGTCGAGTTCACGTCCACCAGGCACAGGTTGCGGCCCTGGAAGTCTTCGATGCGGGCGCCGCGATCATTGGCGCGGGCATAGGCCACCGAAAAGTAGCCGGTCGAACCGTCGGAACCGCGCAGCGTGGCAAAGGCTTCCACGCCGCCATTGGTGACAGAATGCGCACGCACGTAGGACGAAGGGCCATAGGAGGCGATATGAATTTGGCCGGCGCGTTGGCCTTCGATCACGGCAGCGTAGTCGGAGGCGATGCGCAGCGTGACGCGCACGCCCAACTCGCGCGACAAATATTCGACCCAAGGCGTGAAGCGCTCGGTCACACCGGCGGCGTTTTCGGCCGGCACGATGGCGAAGACCAGTTCACGGTTGCGCGCGCGCCAGTCTTGCGCCAAGGCAAGACTGGGGGCGGCCAGTGTAGCGGCGGCGGCAAGGCCGAATTTGCGGCGCGAGAGGGATTGATCAAGCAGGGACATGGCAGGGTTCCTTGGCGAGGGAGGAGGGGGAGGAGAGGGGGAAAGGCTTGGTTTTGGGGTTTCGGGAAAGGGGGGAACTCAGGCGGGAACGGGCATCAGACCGGCGTCGGGGCGGCGCACTCTGGCCTCGGGCCGCGCCATGGCGTCCTGGCTTTCCAGCCCGTAAAGTTCCTGCGCCATGGCCTGGGTGAGCTGTTCCGGTGCGCCGTCGAACACCACCTTGCCTTGCGCCATGCCGATCAGGCGTTGGCAGTAGGCCTTGGCGATGTCGAGGTCGTGCAGGTTGCAGACCACGGTGATGCCGAACTCGCGGTTCAGACGCTGCAGCGCGTCCATCACCACCTGGGTGTTGCGCGGATCGAGCGAGGCAATGGGCTCGTCGGCGAGCACGATTTGCGGCTCCTGCACCAGGGCGCGCGCAATCGCGACGCGCTGCTGCTGCCCGCCCGAGAGGGTTTCGGCGCGCTGCCCGGCGTAGGGCGTCATGTCGAACTGCTCCAGCGCCGAAACCGCAATCGCGCGGTCGTCGGCTTTCCAGAGCTTGAGCAGCGAGCGCAGGCGCGAGGTATGGTTCAGGCGCCCCATCAGCACATTGGTCATCACGTCGAGCCGGCCGACGATGTTGAACTGCTGGAACACCATGGCGCAGGAAGCGCGCCAGTCGCGCAGCGCCTGGCCCTTGAGCCGGGTCACGTCGCGCCCGTCCCAGTGGATGCTGCCGCTGGAGACGTCTTGCAGGCGGTTGATCATGCGCAGCAGGGTCGATTTGCCCGCGCCCGAGCGCCCGATGACGCCGACGAAACTGCCTTTTTCGATGCGCAGGGACACATCGTGCACGGCGCACTTGGCGCCGAAATCGCGGCGCACGTTTTGCAACTCCAACATGACCCACTCCTGATGTCTAGACAAGCTCAGCTTAGTGCTAGAATGTGTAGAGAACATGACACGCTCTGCGCTGCCCAAATTTTGCTGCGCGCTGTTCTACAGGTTGTCGCGTGGCGCGTAACGCGCCAGGAAGCGGCGCAGGTCGCAGAAGTCTTCCAGCCGCTCGGTCAATACCTCGTGCGGCCAGTTCCACCAGGCGGTGGCCTCCAGCGCTTGCGCGATGTCCTTGGCAAAGCGCCAACGCAAGAACTTGGCCGGCGCACCGGCCACGATGGCGTAGGCCGGCACGTCGCGCGTGACCACGGCGTTGCTGCCCACCACCGCGCCGTTGCCGATGCGCACGCCGGGCATGATGACCACGCCGTGGCCGATCCAGGTGTCGTGCCCGATGCCGACGCGCTGGCGCTGGCGCCACTCGAAAAAGGCGGTGTCGTCGCTCTCGCCCATGCCATACATCACGCGCCGGTAGGTGAAGTGGTGCAAGGTTGGGCGCTCCAGCGGGTGAAAGCCAGGGTTGATGCGCACCAGGGCCGCGATGTTGGCGAACTTGCCGATGTCGGTCGACATCAGCTCGGTGTGGTGCCCAAGGTAGCTGTAGTCGTCGAGCACGCTGTCGCTCATGCTGACGTGCGCGCCGACCTCGGTGTAGCGGCCCAGGCGCACGTTTTTCAGCACCGCGCTGGGGTGGAGGCAAGGCTCCAGGCCCAGGCGCAAGGGCGGCGGCAGGTTCTGCGCCGCAACGTGGTACCAGCGGCCGTCTGGTGTGGATGGGGTTGTCATTCAGTGCACCCTTTGCCCTTCGCGCCAGACCGCGCGCACCACGGCGTGCCAGTGGCCGTCGGCCACTTCCACCAGCCGCACCTGCACCAGGTCGGCGCGCAGCCCTGTGGCAATCGCGCCCCGGTCGTGCAGGCCCACGGCGCGCGCCGGGTTGGCGCTGACGGTGGCCACCGCCTGCGGCAGGCTCAGCACGCCGTCGTGCACCAGGCGCAGCGTGGCGGTGAGCAGGCTGCCGGGAACGTAGTCGCTCGACAGGATGTCCATCAGCCCCAGGCCGGCCAGATGCGCGGCGGCCACGTTGCCCGAGTGCGAGCCGCCGCGCACCACATTGGGCCCGCCCATGACGGTGTGCATGGCGCGTGCCCGCGCCGCGCGCGCGGCGGCTTCGGTGGTGGGGAACTCGCTGATGCAGGCGCCGTCGGCGTGGGCTTCGTCCACATGGGCCTCGGTGGTGTCGTCGTGGCTGGCCAGGGCGATGCCGTGCGCCTGGCAGTAGTCGACGAAGTAACGCCGGTTCGGCACGGCGTGGCGCAGTTGCAGCTCGATGGCGTGCGCCAGCTGACGCTCGAACTTCTCCTGGTCCCAGCCCTTTTTGCCGGTGTAATAGATGCGCGCGTGCTCGATGTCCTCCCACTGGCGCTGGCCCGGGGTGTGGTCCATGACCGAGATCAGCCCCAGGCGCGGGTGTGCGTGAAACGGCGCAAACAGTTCGACTGCGTTCTGCGCCGGCAGCTCGCAGCGCACGTGCAGGTGGTGTTCGGCGCGCAGCAAATCCTTGGCCGTGCACAGGTTCAGCGTCGCCAGCACGGTGTCCCAGGCGCTGCTGCGCAGGCTGTCGTGATCGGTCGCGCCCACGCCCAGCGCGTCAAACACGGTGGTAATGCCGGCGGCGGCAATTTCGGCGTCGTGCGCCAGCAGCGCGGGCAACTCGGCCCACTGCACCTTGGGCCGGGGCATCAGGTGGCGCTCGAGGTTGTCGGTGTGGATCTCCACCAGACCGGGCAGCAGGTAGTCGCCTTCGAGGTCGATGCCGGTGCTGCCCCAGGCGCTGCCGCTGTCGATCGCTTCGATGCGGCCGTTCACGGCCTGTAGGCTGCCCAAGCACACTTCATCGGGCAGCACCAGGCGGGCGTTGTGTATTACGAGGGGGTTCATGCGGGGCTCCGAAAGCAAGACATGTCGATGCGGCGCGTGGCCAGTGCGGCGCCGACTTCGGGGTCGTGAAAGATGCCCAGCACCGCCGCGCCACGGCCGACGGCCTCCTGGATCAGCTCCACCACGGTGCGGGTGTTGGCGGGGTCGAGCGAGGCGGTGGGCTCATCGAGCAGCACCAGCGGCCGCGGCTTGATGAGGTTGCGCGCGATGTTGATGCGCTGCTGCTCGCCGCCCGAGAAGGTCGCCGGGGGCAGCGACCACAGCCGCTCGGGGATGCGCAGGCGCTGCAACCAGCGCGCCGCTTCGGCACGCGCCGCCGCGGCCACGTCGGCGTCGGTGGCGTGGTCTTGGCGCAGCGCTTCGGCCACCACGTCGATCGCCGGCACGCGCGGAATCAGGCGCAGGAACTGGCTGACATACGAGACGGTGTCGCGGCGCAGCTGCAGCAGCTCGCGCGCGCTGGCCTGGGTCACTTCCAGGGTGGAGTCGGTGCCGGTGCGCACGTCGATCCGCCCGGCGCTGGCGCGGTAGTTGGCATAGACCAGCTTGAGCAGGGTGCTCTTGCCCATGCCCGAGGGCCCGTCGAGCACCAGGCATTCGCCGGCGTGGGCTTGCAGATCGACGCCTTCGAGCACGGGCAGCACGGCGCCGTGTTGGTGGTGCAGGGTGAAGCGCTTGGCCACACCCCTCATGCAAAGGATGGCGTTTTTCATGGTGGAAGGACGGAGCTGACCAGGAGTTGGGTGTAGGGATGCTGCGGATCGTCGAGCAGTTGGTCGGTCAGACCGCTCTCGACGATGCGCCCGCGCTGCATCACGACCATGCGCTGCGCCAGCAGCCTGGCCACGGCGAGGTCGTGGGTGACGATCACCACCGCCAGTTGCAGCTCCTGCGTGAGCCGGCGCAGCAAGTCCAGCAACCGCGCCTGCACCGACACGTCGAGGCCGGAGGTGGGTTCGTCCATGAACAGCAGGCGCGGGCTGGTGACCAGGTTGCGCGCGATCTGCAAACGCTGGCGCATGCCGCCCGAAAATACGCGCGGCGTGTCGTCGATGCGCCAAGGGTCGATCTCGACCCGCTGCAACCACTCCAGCGCGGTGGCGCGCAACTGCCCGTAGTGGCGCCAGCCCAGCCCCATCAGGCGCTCGCCCACATTGGCGCCGGCCGAGACGTCCATGCGCAGACCGTCGGCCGGGTTCTGGTGCACAAAGCCCCAGTCGGTGCGCGCCAGCAAGCGCTGGCGCGCCGCGCTCAGGGCGTGCACGTCTTCGAGCGTGCCATCGCGCAAGCGGTATTCGACGCCACCGCTGTCGGGGCGCGACAGCGCTGCGACGGCGTTGAGCAGGGTGCTCTTGCCCGAGCCCGATTCGCCGACCACGGCCAGCACTTCGCCGGGCCACAGATCGAAGGAGGCATCGTGCAGCGCCGTCAGGGCACCGTAGCGCTTGCCCAGTTGGCGCACGCGCAGCAGCGGTTGCGGGGTGCAGGAGGGGGTGGCGGGCATGGGCAGGGTCTGGTTCATGTGGCCACCGTGCTTGCGGCGGCGCGCCGTTGCTGGCAGTGGTCGGAATCCGAGCAGGTGTGCTGGCGCGTGCCTTGGTCGTCGATGATCACTTCGTCCAGAAAGGCATCGGTGGCGCCGCACAGGGCGCAGGCGGCTTCCCAGCGCTGCACCTCGAAGGGGTGGTCGTCGAACGACAGGCTCTCGACCTTGGTGTAGGGCGGCACCGCGTAGATGCGTTTTTCGCGCCCGGCGCCAAAGAGCTGCAGCGCCGGGTTGCGGTGCAGCTTGGGGTTGTCGAACTTGGGGATGGGCGAGGGCGACATGAGGTAGCGCCCGTTGACCAGCACCGGGTAGTCGTAGGTGGTGGCGATGTGGCCGTGGCGCGCGATGTCTTCGTACAGCTTGACGTGCATCAGGCCGTACTCGGCCAGCGCGTGCAGGGTGCGGGTCTCGGTTTCGCGCGGCTCCAGCCGTTGCAGCGGCTCTGGAACCGGCACCTGATAGACGATGATCTGGCCCTCGCGCAGCGGCGTTTCGGGGATGCGGTGGCGGGTCTGGATCAGGGTGGCGGCGCGGGTTTGGGTGGTGATCGGCACGCCGGCGGTGCGCTGGAAGAAGCGCCGGATGTTGACCGCGTTGACGGTGTCGTCCGAACCCTGATCGATCACCTTCAGGACGTCGTTTGGCCCGATGACGGCGGCCGTGACTTGAATGCCGCCGGTGCCCCAGCCGTAGGGCAGCGGCATTTCGCGCGAACCAAAGGGGACTTGATAGCCGGGTATGGCCACGGCCTTGAGCAGGGCGCGCCGGATCATGCGTTTGCTGCGCTCGTCGAGGTAGGCGAAGTTGATCGCCGGCGCCGAGCTGCAAGCGGCCGCAGTGGCCGCTTGCAGGGGCGCGCTGGGGGTGGGTGCGTTCACGGTTGAGTCCAAGGGGGGGATGCGGGTGCTGGGTCTGGGGTGGCGCCGCTGGCGGCGTTGGCGGTGGTGTCAGCGTTGGCGCTGCTGATCAGGGCCTGGGCGCGCATGCGCCGCACCAGTTCCAGTTCGGACTGGAAATCGACGTAGTGCGGCAGCTTGAGGTGTTGCACGAAACCCGAGGCCTCGAGGCTGTCGCTGTGCGAGAGCACGAACTCCTGCATCTGCGCCGGCGCTTGCACCGCCTCGCCCAGTTCGCTGGCCCGCAGGCTGCGATCAACCAAGCTCATGGCCATGGCCTTGCGCTCGCTGTGGCCAAAAGCAAGTCCGTAGCCGCGCGTGAACTGCGGTGGCTCGCTCTGGCTGCCGACAAACTGGTTCACCATCTCGCATTCGGTGAGCTCGATGTCGCCGATCGACAGGCTGAAACCCAGCTCCTCGGGCTCGAGTTCCACGGCCACCGTGCCGAGCCGGATTTCACCCACGAAAGGGTGCGTGTGCGCGTAACCGCGCTGGGTCGAGTAAGCCATGGCGAGCAGGAAACCCTCGTCGCCACGGGCCAGGTTTTGCAGGCGCGTGGCCCGGTCGGCCGGAAAGCGCAGCGGCTCACGGGTCAGGTCGGTCGGTTCCGGGTCGCCGGCTGGCGGCGGGCATTGCTCGATCAGGCCCTCTTGGTTGAGCAGCTCCACCACCCGCGGTGCCGGCGGCGCGGGCGGTCGGGCCGGGCCGGGTTCGGTCGGTGGCTGCGTCGGCGCGGCGGCCAGCAGCGCGAAATCCAGCAGGCGCTGGGTGTAGTCGTAGGTCGGGCCCAAGATTTGCCCGCCGGGCAGGTCTTTGAAGGTGGCCGAGATGCGGCGCGACAGCGCCATGGTTTCGGTGCGCAGCGCCAGCGTGCGGCCCAAGCGCGGCAAGGTGGCGCGGTAGGCGCGCAGCAGAAAAATCGCCTCCACCAGGTCGCCGCAGGCCTGCTTGATGGCCAGCGCCGCCAGTTCCGGGTCGTAGAGCGAGCCTTCGCTCATCACCCGATCCACCGCCAGCTTCATCTGCAGGCGAATCTGCGCCACGCTCAACTCGGGCACGGCCTCGTCGCCGCGGCGCTGCTCGGCCAGCAGGCGGTAGCTTTGCAGGATGGCGGCTTCTCCGCCTTTGACGGCCACGTACATGTTCAGGGCTCCAGCGGGGTCGGCAGGGGGGGGTGCAGGCGGGTCGAGCGCGGCAGCCCGCTGATGCAGCGGCCGGCGACCAGAAAGGCATCGACGCCGCGCGGAAAGGCGGCGTGGTTGGCGGCCCACTGGGCGGCAAAGTCGGCCGGCAGCCCGCGCGCGTGCAGGTGCACGCCGTCCTCGATGCCGGGGCCGCTCAACTGCAGGGGGGCGGTCTGGATGTCGTGCAGGCTGGGCAGTTCAATCACGCAGGTGGCCGATTGATCGGGGTATTCGTCGCTGCCCCAGTCGAGTTGCGCCAGCGCCGGCCAGGGGTCGGCGGCACCGAACCAGAGAAAGCGGGCCGCGCCCGGTGCGCTGACGCAGCGGCAACCGGTGTGAAAGCGCAACCAGGCTTGCGCCTGCGAGTCGGCCAGCGAAGGCGACAGCCACAGGGTGCAATCGCTGTCGAGCAGGGCCAGCAGCAACAACGCGGCCGCGCTGTGGCCGCGGTCGGGCAGTTGTGCCGCCGGGTGCGGCAGTTCGAACACGCGCCCGGGCAACGACAGCGCTTGCAGCGCACCGCGAAAGACGGTCTGGCTGCCCAAGGCCAGATCCTGAAAACCGGGCGGCATTTGTTCCAGTTCCAGCGGGTTCATGCTTCGCCTTCGGTGTCGTCGCTGGCGCCGTTTTCGCGGGCGAGCGTGAAAAAATCGACTTTGGTGGCTTGCGCGCGCGCCTGTTGCTGCGCCTGCAACTGCGCCAGATGCAGGCGCAGCGGGGCCAGCAGCGTGGGCTCGAGCACGGCGTGCAGCGGCGCTTGCTGCAGCAGGGCATCGGCCCAAGCCGCCAGTTCGGCATGGCGGTGGCTGCGCCCTAGCACGTAGGCCACGCCCACCGTGGCGCCAGGCGGGCTTGGCGGTGCGCCTTGCAGATCGCCGGGTTCTGCCACGGTGCGCAGGGCGCAGCGCGTCACGGTGAGCTCGCCCAGGTTGAAGCGCTGCCCGGTGCCACCGGCGCGCCCCTGCACCATGTACAACCCGGTTTCGGGCCGGCGCAGCCATTCGGCGCGGCGCGGCGCCAGTTGCGCTTGCAGGCCTTGCTCGAGCAGGGCCAGCGGGGCGCGTGCCAGCAGGGCCATCCAGGCGGCGCGAGCGCGTTGCGGCGGCTCGGTGTCGAATGATTGAAACATTGGGAGGCTACAATGCAATTTGTTTAGACAACTTTGTCGTGAACCCGATCGTAAAGCGCCTTTGTGAAGGATTCATGAAGAAAACCCTTGCTGCCGACACGCCGGCTGGCGTACTGCCAGACCCCCGGCACAGCTTTTGGTCGCGCATCGCGCATGAAATCGGTGAGGCCATCCGCCAAGGCACCTACGCGCCGGGCGAGCGCCTGCCCACCGAGCACGCGCTGGCGCAGCAGTACGGTGTCAACCGCCACACCGTGCGCCGATCCTTGGCTACGCTGGGGCAGTTGGGCTTGGTGCGCACATCACAGGGCAGCGGCACCTACGTGGAAGAATTTGCCGTCGAAGTGATGCTGGGCAAGCGTACCCGGCACCGGCAAAGCCTGGCGCAGGCGGGCCTGAAAGGGGGCTTGCGCCTGTTGCAGACGCAGGTCGAGGAGGCCGAGCCGGGGGTGGCGCAGGCGCTGGCGCTGCCGGTGGGCGCACCGGTGCTGCACCTGGTGGTGCTGGGCGACGGTGCCGGCCAAGTGCTGCACGCCAGCGACCGCTATTTCCCGCTGCCGCGCCTGGCCGGGCTGGATGCCCATTTGCACCAGACCGGCTCCATCACCGAGGCGCTGCACCGCTTGGGCGTGAGCGATTACACGCGGCGCGAAAGCCGCATCACCGCGCGCCTGCCCAGCGCCGAAGTCGCGGCGCTGTTGCAGCAGCCGCTCACGCGCCCCACCTTGCGCGTCACCAGCGTCAACGTCGATTCCAGCGGCTGCCCGGTCGAGTACGCCTGCACCTGGTTTGCCGGCGATCGGGTCGCCATCAGCGTCGATCATGCCCACGAATGACCATGAATTCTGACCTTGCAACCGTGCACCGGGTGGCGGTTTACTGGGCGCCCGCGCCCGACTCGCCTTGGTGGCAGGCCGGCAGCCAGTGGCTCGGGCGCTGTGCGGCCACGGCTTTGCCCTTGCCGCAACCCGTGGTCGAGGGCGTCGAGGCCTTGGAGTTTGCCCGCCTGACGGCGGCGCCGCGCCGCTATGGCTGGCACGCCACGCTCAAGGCCCCGTTTGGTCTCGCCAGTGGCCACGATCTGGAAGCTTTGCAGGCGGCGCTGCAGCGCTTGGCGGGCCGGCATCGGGCTTTTGAGCTCGGGCCGCTGCAGGTCTGCGAGCTCGACGGTTTTCTGGCTTTGCGCCCACTGCACACGCCGCCCGAGCTGCTGCGGTTGGAGGCCGACTGCGTGCAGTCGCTGCAGCCCCTGGCCGCCGGTCTGAGCGCGGCCGAACTGGCGCGCCGCCGCCGCGCCGGGCTCAATGCCGAGCAGGAGGCGCTGTTGCAAGCCTGGGGCTATCCGTGGGTGCTGCAACAATTTCGTTTTCACCTCTCGCTCAGCGGGCCGCTCGAGCGGTTGCTGCCGCAGCAGCGGCAGGCCCTGCGCGCCGCCGCCATGCGGCAGTTCCACGCCCTGGAGCCGTGCCGCATCGACCGCCTGTCGGTGTTCGTGGAGCCGGCGCCGGATGCCGATTTCAAGTTGCTGCACCAACTGCAGCTGCAGCCATGAGTGCGACCGGTCGCTTTGGGGCGAGCGACGCACGGCGCGTGGCGCACGACGATGCGCCCCCGGCGGGCCGTCTGGTCTATGTGGTCGGCCCTTCGGGGGCGGGCAAGGATTCGGTGCTGGGCGCGCTGCGCGCCAGTTGGCCCGACTGCCTCGCAGCGCATTGGGCGCGGCGCACCATCACCCGGCCCGAGTCGGCCGGCGGCGAGCGGCACGAGGCGGTGGATGCAGCAGAATTCGAGCGCTTGCTGGCCCACGGGGCCTTTGCGCAGCACTGGTTTGCCAATGGCTTGAGCTACGGCGTGCGCCAAAGCGAGCTCCAGCCCCTAGCCTGCGGGCAGTGGGTGTTTGTGAACGGTTCGCGCGGCTATCTGCCGCAACTCCTGCGCCGCTGGAGCACCGCCACGGTGGTGCACATCGGTGCCGCGCCCGAGGTGCTGCAGCAGCGGCTGCAGGCGCGCGGGCGCGAAACGGCGGCGGCGCAAGCGGCGCGCTTGCAGCGCGATCCCCACTTGCCACTGCCGGCGGGCAGCATCTGCATCCAGAACGACGGCGCGCTGCAGGCTGCGGCAGACGAGTTGCGCGCACGCTTGCTGGGTGGCTACCCGACTGTGGGGTGCTGAGGCTGGGAGCTGCGAAACTGGAGTTCGCCCCCAGCCGTGTAGCTTTGCACGCGCGCTATGCACTCGAGCATGTGGGCGAGGTACACCCGATCCGATTCAGGGCTGGGCTTCATGCTAGGCGCACAGCCTCTTGCAAAATGCGCTCGAGCAGCATGGGGTGGAGCGCGTTGCGTGTCACCAAGCCCACCTTGCGCCCCAAAATATCTTGCGCATCCATTTGCAAGGCCCCTAGCTGGAACCCAGAAAGCCCGCAGGCATCGTCAATCAGCAGGTCCACATCGCTGTGCTGGCCGGCGTCGCCACGGGCCATGGAGCCAAAAACGGACAAGCCGCCGATGCCGTAGCGGCGCACCAGTGCGAGCAGTTCTGGGCGGTGGGCTTGCAGGAGCGCGTCCATGGCTGGGAGAAAAATAGGTGAGGAAGCGCCGGATCGTCCTCGTGGGGCTGGCGCAGCGGACTCCATGTCCCGCTGCTAGGGCCTTGCGACCCCGGTGGGTAAATGTCCCCACCAACCTTCGGTGTCCGGCGCACCTTCAGCATCTGCCAGGAGATTTTGCCGCTAGCCCTTGGCTTCAGTATAGCCACAGCCAGATTGAGGCTCATCGGTGTGGTTCCCACAACGCCTCAAAATCAAACGACAACTGGCGCTGGTGGCGAATCGAGAGCAAGTACACCGTGTCCTCGATGCGCGCATACAGCAGCAGATGGTGTGTCAGCACGTACTCGCGCAACTCGCCGTCGGTGGCCAGCGAACCCAGTTGCTCTGCCAGCCGAGCCATGCCGTTGGCCACCTCTACAGACCGGACTGGGCGCTGCAAAAATAAACGCCCAAGGCCCGGAAAGCGCTCTAGGTTGGGGATGACCGTGTCGGTCAACTCGTCTAGCAAGGCATCAAAGGCGTGAGGCGCTTGCGCTTGCAGCAAAAAATCTTGCAGCTCCAGCAGATTGCGTTCAAAGTTGGCACTCAGTTTGACGCGGGCAAGTGGGCTCACGGGTCGCTTGGCCGTTCAGTTGGCAACGGTGGCTGCACGCCCATGCTTGATCGCGGCCAGGGTGCTGCGGGCGTCTGTAACTTGGCCTGCGGCCACATCGGCCAAGCCACGGCTGGCTTGGTCGATGAGCAGCAGATGGATGCGTTCACGTTCCAACTGGTGGTAGTGATCCAAGCGCCGGGAGTCGATGAGGGCGACGTAGCTTTCACCGTTCTTGGTGATGATCTTTTCGGCGCCGGCTTTGACTTGATCCGCCAGCTCGGACAGCGTGGCCCGGGCTTGCGACAGTGTGATGACGTCGCGTGCAGTAATCGCCATGGGGGGCTCCTGTTGCGTTGATGTACGTCATTCTAGTCATGAAGCTGTACATTGGGGCGGGTGTTCTGGCACAGTGTACAAAAACATCCACAATTCGAATACAATCGAATCATGGAAGACTCGCACGCAGCATCCTGCTTTGCCGCGCTGGCGCACCCGGCGCGTTTGCGCGTTTTCCGCGCCTTGGTGGTGGCGGGGGCTGATGGCCTGACGCCCGGTGTGTTGGCCCAGTCGCTGGCGCTGCCGGCGGCCACGCTCTCCTTTCATTTGAAGGAGCTGATGCACACCGGCTTGGTGTGCGCGCAGCGCAGCGGGCGCCACATCCATTACCGGGCCGAGCTCGAGCGCATGAACGCGCTGCTGAGCTACTTGAGTGAAAACTGCTGTCAGGGGCAGGGCTGTCTGGCCCCGTCGAATCTTTTGTGCACGCTGCCAGAGCCGCAACATGACTAAACCAAACCCCATTTTGCTCCCCGTGCGGGTGCTTTTTTTGTGCACCCACAACTCGGCACGCAGCATCTTGGCCGAAGCCTGCCTGAACCACTGGGGGCGCGGGCGCTGGCAGGCTTTTTCGGCCGGCAGCAGCCCGCGGCCGGGGCAGCAGCCCCATGCGCTGGCGCTGGCGGCCTTGCAGGAGGCCGGCATCGACACGGCGGGCTTGCGCAGCAAAAACTGGGACGCATTTGCCGGCCCAAAGGCGCAGCCGATGGACCTGATCATCACCGTGTGCGACAACGCCGCTGGCGAGGTCTGCCCGATCTGGCCCGGGCATCCGGCCACGGCGCATTGGGCTTATGCCGATCCGTCCGAGGGCGAGGGCAGCCCGGAGCAGCGCCTGCAGCGATTTCGCAGCACCTTGCAGGCCATCAGCGGCCGCATTCAGGCACTGCTCGCTGCGCCACCCGCCGATCTCGAGGGCGAGCGGCTGGCGCAAACCGCGCGCCGCTTGGCGCAAGCATGAATCTGCAACCTTGACCCAGTTACCCTGAGAGCGCCGTTTATGTCTGAGCCTGTGCCACCGCCTTTGACGCCACCACTGCCGCAGCGCCTGCTGGCGGAGTTCGTGGGCACGCTGCTGCTGGTGTGCGCGGTGGTGGGTTCGGGCATCATGGCGCAGCACTTGGCGGCAGGCAATGTGGCGCTGATGCTGCTGGCCAATACCGTGGCCACGGTGTGCATTCTGTACGTGCTGATTCAAACCTTGGGGCCGATCAGCGGCGCGCATTTCAACCCGGTGGTGACGGCCGTTTTTGGTGCCGCCAACGGCTTGTCTTGGGGCCTGCGTCTGGCCTATGTGGGGGCGCAACTGAGCGGGGCCTTGGCCGGGGTGGTGCTGGCCAATCTGATGTTTGGGCACGCGCCGCTGGAGCTGGCGCAGCAGGTGCGCGGCGGGCCACCGATGTGGCTGGCCGAGCTGCTGGCCACGGCCGGGCTGGTGTTTGTGATCGGGCGCAGCTGCGCGCGCACGGCGCCGGCGCTGGTGGCGGCCTATATCGGCGCAGCGATGTGGTTCACGGCCTCGACGTCGCTGGCGAATCCGGCGGCAACTTTCGGGCGCATGTTCAGCGACAGCTTTGCCGGGGTGGCGCCGGCCTCATTCCCGGCGCTGGTGCTGGCGCAGGTGGCCGGCGGGTTGCTGGGGGCGCTGTTGCTCAGGGCGCTGCGCGCGCCGACTCTTAGCAGCCAACCCATGCCGTAGCCGCGTACAAGCGATCAAATTCCGGATGGAGCAGGGCGGTTTGTCCGCGCGCGCTAAGTCTGAGCCCTCATGCGCGCCAGCAGCGCGCGCAGGCAGCCAAAGCCGACGCGCTCTTGCTCCAGTCGCAGCCGGGGTTCGAGCTGGTCGAAGCGCAGCGCGTTGTAGACGGCGGCTTCGGCGGGGGTGAGGCGCGGCAGGTCGTGGCGCACGGGTTCAGGCTCTGCGCCCCAGTGCGCGCGGTGGGCCAGCAGCGTGTCCATGTCCATGAGCATGGACGCGGCGTGCGGGAACTGGCCGCGCAGCTGGTCTAGGATGGCAAAGCCGTGGGTGTCGATGTCGCCCCAGTAGTGCAGCTGGCAGCGCTGCAGCCACGCGGCGCGGGCCAGCGCCTCCCAGCCGTAGCCGGCGCCAAAGACGACGAGGGCGCGTGGCAGCGCCGGGAAGGCGAGGAAGTTGGTCTCGTTTTCGGTGATGAAAACGCGCTCAACGGGCAAGGCCAAGGCCGCAAAGCTGGCGGCATCGAGGGTGATGTCGGGCAGGGCGGCGAGCGGCACGGCGGCAAGCGCAGCGGGTGAAGGCACGGCGGCTGGTGCTAAGGCTGCCGGGGCTTGGCAGCCCGGCAGGCTGGGCAACGCCGGGTCGAGCAGACGAAAGCGGATGCGCACGGGTTTGTCCAGAAAGCCGAAGCGGCGCGTGAACTGCGCCACGCCGCTGGCTTGGCTGTCGATGGCCTCGGGCGGCAGGGCCGCATCCAGCAGCTCGGTCAGCACGCCCCGATGGGCCTCGATGAACTTGCTGTCCACTCCGGGCACGTCGAGTTGGCGCAGGTACACGCCGGGGCGCGGGTGCGCTTGCAGCCAAGCCACCACGGCCAACAGGCGCGGCCAGCGCTCAATCAGCTCCAGCGCTTGGATGGGTCGGCGGCTCAGGTAGGCCAGAAGCGCCGGCTGCGCGCTGGCGGTCTGCTTCCACAGGGCCCTAAAGCCTTGGGCCTGACGCAGCTTGCCGATGAAGGCCAAGGCCTCGTGCAGGGTGTCGAGCCAGATGGCCGCCGGCAGCCGCTGCGCGCCTTGGACGCGGTGGTTCCAGTCGCGCCATTCGATGCGCAGCGGCGCGGTGTCGGCTAGGGCGCGCACCCAGTCGCGCACGGCCTCGAAGCGCTCGGACAGGTCGGCTGCGCTGGGGGCCTTCAGGTTTAGGCGCAGGGGCACCCAGCTGGAATCGGACACCGCCGCGCGCAGCAGCTCGCCGCGCTCCCACAGGCGTTGCACCTGGGCGCGCAGATCGGCTGGGGTGGTCCAGCTCATGTTGCTGCGCCGTCTGCCGCCGCGCCAGCAGCGTCCCCACCAGCCACCGCCCGGGCTTCGGCCCCGGCCAGCGCCTTCTGCGCTTGGTAGTCCTCGATCGACAGGCAGCGCAGGCGCGAGTCGCGCCCGCCTTCGTTGTGCACGAAGCCCACGCTCGAGACGAAGGGTTCGATGATGTGGATTTTTTGCAGCGGCGTGACGATCAGCAGTTGCAGGTTGAGCTGCTGGAACAGGCGCAACCCGTACTGCGCCGACTCGTCCGAGCCGCGCCCAAAAGCCTCGTCGATGACGACAAAGCGAAACGAGCGCGAACGCACCGCGCCCCACTCGAGCCCGAACTGGTAGGCCAAGCTCGCGGCCAGCACGGTGTAGGCCAGCTTCTCTTTTTGGCCGCCCGATTTGCCGCCCGAATCGGAGTAGTGCTCGTGCTCGGCGCCGTCGGCGCGCCAGCGCTCGCTGGCCGCAAACAAAAAGGCGTTGCGCACGTCGGTGACCTTGGCCGTCCAGCGCCGGTCGGCGTCCGACAGCCCTTCGCGGCCGCGGAAGCGGTCGATGATCGCCTTGACCTGCAAGAACTTGGCTTCGGAATACTGCTCGTCGCCCGAGCCGGTGAGCGTGCCCTCGGTGCAGGCGCGCAGGTCGCGCTGGAAGTCGCGGATTTCGGCGTCTGGGCTGGGCTGGGCCAGCAACAGGATGAAGCGCCCGGGGTTGTAGTCGATCGCCTCGAGCGACTGGTTGATGCGTGCCACGCGCTCTTTGATGGTCTCGCGCTGGCTGGCGAGGTGGGCGTTGAAGCTGGCGATCTGGTTGATGGTGTTGACGTTGAGCAGCTCTTTGAAGCGCGACTCGAAGCGCGGCAGGTCGTCGCTCTTCAAGCCGGTGAGCAGGCGCGCGTAGTCGGGCAGCGCCACCAAGGCCACGTCCACCTCGGCAGTTTCGGCTTTGAAGGCCTCTTTGAAGCCGCGCATGGCGTTGACGATGCGCTCGGTGAGCCGCGCCAGGCGCTTGTCCTCGGCGTCGATGCGGTCTTGCAGCCACTTGCGCAGCTCCTGTTCGCGGTGGTCGCAGGATTCAACCGAGAGCTGGTGCTCGCCCAAAGCGGCCGCGCGCCAGCCATGCAGGCGCTCGATCTGGGCTTCGGTCAGCGGCGCCTCGTGGCTGATGCGCTGCACTTGCTGGCGCAGCTCCAGCGCCGCCTCGTGCTTGCTCTTGAGCTCGCCTTGTTTGCCCAAGGTGTCGCGCCACTGGCGCTCGAGTTCGGCCAGCCGCTCGCGCACGGTTTTGAGCTGGCGCTCGAGTTCTTGCAAGGCGTTGGATGCGGCTTGCAGCCGGGCGCGCTCTTCGGCCAAGGCGGCCATCTGGCGCGCGGGGGCCATCCAGTCGATGTCGGCGTAGCGCGTGCAGTCTTCGAGCTTGAGCAGTGCATCCAGCCGGCCGCGCAGTTCGTCGCGCGCCTGTTTGATCGCGCCCAGCTCGTGCCCGAGTGCGGCCAGTTGCTGTTCCAGCCGCTGGCGCTGATCGCGCAAGGCGCGCAGCTTGTCGGCGTTGCTCCAGCCCAGCACGTAGCGGCTGCGGTCGTCGATGCGGCTGCGGTCGTCTTTCTCGTGGCGCCCGCTCGGGTCTTTGATCTGGCCGGCGCGGGTGATGGCGCGCGCTTCGCGGCGAAACTGCTCGCCGCTGTCGCAGCAAGCGACGTCGAAACGCTGGCGCAGTTCGTGCTCCAGCCATTCGTAGTGCGGCGAATCGGGCTTGAGCACGAGCTTGCGCACCAGCGACTGCGGCTGCAGCGCCGCACCCGGCACCGGCTTGCGCGCGCGCACGTGAAAATAGACCAGCCGCGCGCCCAGATGCTGGCGCTCCACCCAGTCGGACACGGCCTTGTAGTGCGCGTCGGGCACCAGCAGCGCCAAGCCAAAGCCGCGCAGCAGCCGCTCGGCAGCACCCTCCCAATCGCGCTCGTCGTCGCGCACTTGGATGAGCTCGCCGGCGAAGGGCAGCTCGCCTTCGTCGATGGCCAGCGCCGCACACAGCGCGTCGCGGATGCGCACTTGGGCGGCGTCGATGTTGCTCTTGCGCCGCTGCAGGCTGTCGATCTCGCTCGACAAGTCGGTGTGCGCTTCGCGGCCCTTGCGGAACTCGTAGTCGCGCTCGCTCTCACGGTTTTTGAGCTCGGCGTCGGCATCGCGCAAGCCCTCGGCGCGCTGGGCAATGCGCTGCTGCAGGGCCATGAAGGCGGCTTCGTCGGCCGGCGCGGCCTCGTCGATGCGCGCCAGCAGGGCGTGGAAACGGTCGGCCTTGGTTTGGCGCAGCGCTTTGTCGGCCTCCAGGCGCCGGATCTCGGCCGCCAGTTCCTCGAGGCGGTCGCCGCCGTTGTCGCGCAGCGCGCGCTCCAGCCGGGCCACATCCACGCGCTCGGCCTCGCGCTGGGCCTCGAGGCGCTCGATCTGGGCGTCGATGCGGGCGGCGTCCTGCCCCAGCAGCTCGAGGCGGCGCTGCAGCAGCTCGCCCTTGAGCCGGGCAAAATAGGGCCGCAGTTGATCGCGGCCATCGCGCCAGCCCGCAATCTCGGCCAGCAGCGCTTGGTGGCGCTCGCCGTCTGCAACCAAGGGCGTGAGCAGCTCCACCTGCCGCTTGGCTTTGAGCACGGCTTGGTGCGCCTGATCGAGGTCGTCGAAATGGCGGATCAGCTCCTCGATGCGCTGCCCGGAGTCGAAGGGCTCGAGCATGTGGCTGCGCACGAAGTCGGTCAGGTTGCCCACCGACTTCATCGACACGGTCTGGTGAAACAGCTCCAGCGCCTGCTCGTGCTCGATGCCGAAGCGGCGCCTGAACCAAGCGCCGTAGGGTGGAAAGCTGTCGTGCAGCTCGCAGCCGCTGGCGCGCAGGCGCTTGCGCAGGGCGCCGATGTCGCTGCCAAAGCCGCTGAAATCGGCCGCTATGGCCAGCGCGCGTTCGGCGGCCACGTACAGGCGCACGGGCTGGCCTTGGGGGTCTTTGAGCCAGAACACTTGGGCCAGCGTCACGGCTTGGTCGTAGCCCTCGTTGCGAAACACGCCCAGCACCACGGAAAAGCTCGAGGCATCGCGCAGCGCCACCGGGCGCGCGCTGCCGGTGAGCTCGTTGCGCTCGCTCTTGTAGTGGCCCAGCACGTAGGAGCGCAAGGAGCGCTCGCGCGCCTCGGCGCCGGCGGCCTTGTTGTAGGCCACGCGCTGCCCCGGCACCAGCAAGGTGGTGATGGCATCGACTAGGGTGGATTTGCCGGAGCCGATGTCGCCCGTGAGCAAGCCGTTGCGCCCGCCCAGTTCGTAGCGCCAGACGCGCTGGTCGAAGGTGCCCCAGTTGAGCACCTCGAGCCGCTGCAGCCTAAAGCCCACCCGGCTGTCGTCGGCGACAAAGTCCAGCCCCGGTGTGGCGGTATCAAGCATCGCTGCCCCCCGGTTGGGCGGCCTTGCCAGCCGCAGCCGCCGACGGCGTGGCCAGCGCGGTGCGATAACCCTCGAGGCGGGCGTCGAACTCGGCCAGCCACTGCGCATCGACAAAGGCTTTGAGGATGCGCCGCACCTCGTAGTGGCCGCGGTCGGGCGCGCTGGCGGCAGCGGGCTTGAGGCGGCGCACAAAACCCAGATCGAGCACCTTGGCGATAGTCGAGTCCACCTGATCGATCAGCCGGGCTTCGTTGCTGCCGTCGGGCAGGAACACGCGCATCAGCTCGGCAATCTCGTCGCGCGTGAGCACCAGCCGGGTGTCGCCGGCGCTGGCGTCGAACTCGGCCATGCGCTTGCGCAGCAGCGCCAGCATCAGGCTGACCGGATACGAAAGCGGGCGGCGCGCCACCAGCCGGGGCAGGCGCGGCGCGTCTTCAGACTCGTCCGGGTCGGCGCGCCCTTTGAGGAAGGCATAGCCCTCGGCCTCGTCGAGCAGCAGATCGAGCAGCAGCACGGCGGCCTGCTCGCGCACCCGGGCTTGCAAGCGCAGCAGGCTGGCCCAGAGGCGCTCGTCGTCGTCGCGGTAGAGCACGCCCTTGAGCAGGTGCACCATGAGCTGCGACAGCTCGGGCGCAGTGGGCGGCGCGCTGGGTGGCGATTCGGGTGCGTCCGGGGTTGCTTCGGTGTCGGGCGGCTCGGTGTGCATGGGCGGCAAGGTGCGGCGTTCGTGGGCTTGCGGTGGAGGGGTCAGCGCTAGGGGCTTGCGGGCGCGCAGCTTTTAGCGCGTAAAAATCACGCGCGGCAAGCGCGCTGCGCGGGTGACGCTTTGGCCAGCGGCGTTGTGGGCCTGCCAAGCGATGGGTTCGGTCACGCTTTCATCGACGAGGGCCCGCAGCCCATCAAGCGCGCTGCCGTCGGGCGGCGCATGCACCAGCTCGAGGTAAGCCACCAGCTCGGCCAAGCCGCGCTGCAGCGGCGCGGTTTGCAGCAAATCGCGCAGCGTGACTTGCGGCTGGTGGCGCAGCGCCTGCACGATGGCCGAACGCAGGCGCGCCTTGTCCACCACGAACTGCTCGAACAGGCGCGCGGTGTCGATCTCGGCCTCGAAGCCCTCCAGCGCCACATCGGCCAAGCGCGGCTTGACGCTGGGCGTGAACAGCGGGCGCTCGAACGGCAGCTCCACGCCCGCCCCCATGGCGTCGATGTGCATCAGCGTGCCCGTGGGGGCGGCGCTGCGCAGCGCCAGCGCCTTGCTCTCGATGCTGTGCAGCAGGTCGAGGATGCGGCGGTTTTCCAGAAAGGCGCGGTCGTCCAGAAAGCGCCGCAGCTGCTGCGACAGCTGCGCCACCGTGCGCTGCGTGTGTTCGCCGGCCTCCAGCCAGTCGTGGTGCACGCGCCGCGTGCGCGGCTCGGGCTTGAGCGCGGCCACGGCGGGCAGCGCCAGCACCTGATCGAGCCGCTCGGACAGCTGCTCTTGGCGCTGGCTGGACATGAGGAAATCCCAAAAGGCGCGCAGGCTGCGGCCTTGGTCGGAATCGGCGATGGCGTCGCGCTCGCCCATGATCTGCTCCAGCAGCGCCCCCTTGCTGCCCTCCCAGAGCGCGATTTTTTCGCGCACCTTGCGGTCAAGCTGGCGAAAGTTGTGCTCCACCTCGCGAAAATCGGCCAGCAGCTCGCGCGCCACCTGCTGGAACTGCTGGAAGCGGTCTTTGACCGCGGTGTCGTCCAGCAGCGGCAGCTCGCCCGCCTGCACCCGGGCGATTTCGGCATCGAGCGCGTCGCGCTTGGCGCGCAGATCGTCCACGCGCTTGACCGGGTCGGCTTCGGTGCCGGCGCTGATCTGCTCGAGCAGCGCAAACAGGGTGAGCAAGCGCGATTCGGTGCCGACAAAGGCGCGCTCGCTCAGCTGCCCCAGCCAAGCGATGGCTTTTTCGGTGGCCGGCGTGAGGTCAAACTGCGCCTCGTCGGTGCCCGGCTTGTAGAACTTGCGCAGCCAGCCCTTGTCGGGCGCGGCCCAGTCTTTCAAGTAATCCAGCGCGCCCTTGGGGTAGGCCTCGGGCCCCAGCTGCTCACGCAAGGCGTAAAGCTCGTCTTCCAGCGCCTCGGCCAGATCGGCGGCGTTCATCAGGCGCACGTTGGGCAGCACGAACACCCGGTGCAAAAAACCCGCCACCAGCGGCGCGTGCGCCGACGCCAGCAGCCGCCAAGCGGGGTGGCGCTCGCGCAGGGCGCTCAGGGTGTGGTGGTCCATGGGCCGGGGGGTGTGGCTGAGCCCGGTGGCTAGCGTGGGTTTTGCAGGGGGGTGCTAAAGGGCGGGTTAGTTGCGTAGTTTAGCTCCTGAGTTTGAGCATGTGTCGCAAAGAGTTGGTGAATTTCTTACAGACTCGGGCGCGTCTTGCTTGATGCCATCCTGATCCTCGTTTAGACTCGTACTCATGAATCAACTTGCTGATAGACATGTTGACTACCGCCTAGGCCATGCACGTGAGGGGCTGTTGCCGTCCACAAAGTGTTCCTGCATCTGGGGTGGCGGGCTGCGGACGACAAAACCTTGTCCCGAGCAGCCACAGAAGGAAAATTGCTGCGCTTCAGGCGCGGTGCTTTATGTCGTGCACCATCATGGTCGCTTTGGTACCCGCACGCCGACCACCGATTCTGTGGTGCAGATCATCAAGACCCGTTGCGGCGAAACTGGAGTGGCCAACGGCGTGATCGAGACAAGCGCGGTAGGTCTGACGTCGAAGTTGCCTACGCGCGAGGTTTGCCTCACCACCGGCGCATACCGCTCCCAGTTTTTGGGCAGATGGTGCGTTGATATACTGCGCGGCAAGCATTGGCATCTGTTGCAGGGCAAACGTCATGAAGGCAAGGTGATTCGCACGCTAAACTGCCAGCATTCGAGTGGGGGAGCCATGCGTGAGGCTTGAGCGGTCTTGCTGGGCAAGTTTCCGGTCTATCCTGAAACACCACACTTGGTGTCGGTGCTGTGCCATCGTGGATTTCTGTGATAAATTCTGAGAAAGTCATCCTGAATCCGTGCCCCCCCCCCGCCCCCCCCCCCCCGCCGGCCGGGCAGCCGGGTACTG
>JBGFRU010000032.1:0-57040 GCA_041694945.1 Pseudomonadota bacterium | reverse complement strand
CAACGGCGCCGCCCTCGCCAGTGGGCGCACCTCTGACGTTGGCACCGCCGGTGGCCAGCCCCGACCATCCCGCCGCACCCGTGCGCCCCGCGCCAGCCCGGCGCGACGCGCGCGAGGCCAAGGTGGTCGAGGACGCGGTGGCCTACATCCGCTCACTGGCCGAGCTGCGCGGGCGCAACGCCGACTGGGCCGAGCGCGCGGTGCGCGACGCCGCCAGCGTCTCTGCCGAGCAGGCGCTGGCGCTGGGCGTGATCGACTTCATCGCCGCCGACACCGCCGACCTGCTGGCCCAGGCCCACGGCCGCGAGGTGCGCGTGGGCGAGGCCCGGGTCGTGCTCGAGACGCGTGGCCTGGCCGTCGAGGCGCTCGAGCCCGACTGGCGCACCCGCCTGCTGGCGGTCATCACCAACCCCAACGTCGCGCTGATTCTGCTGATGGTCGGTGTCTATGGCCTGTTGTTCGAGTTCATGAACCCCGGCGCGCTGCTGCCCGGCACGGTCGGCGCGATCAGCCTGCTGCTGGGCCTGTACGCGCTGGCCGTGCTGCCCATCAGCCAGGTCGGTGCGGCGCTGCTGCTGCTGGGCATGGTGCTGATGCTGGCCGAGGCCTTCACGCCCTCGGTGGGCGTGCTGGGCATCGGCGGGCTGGTGGCTTTCGTCTTCGGCGCGACGATGCTGATCGACGCCGACGTGCCGGGCTACGGCGTCTCGCTGCCGCTGATCCTGGGCATCGCGCTGGCCAGCCTGGCGCTGTCGCTGCTGATCGCGCGGCTGGCGCTGAGCTCGCATCGGCACCGCGTCGTCACCGGCACCCAGGCCCTGATCGGGGACACGGCGCAGGTGCTCGACTGGAGCGGCGGCGCCGGCCATGTGCTGGCCGCCGGCGAGCGCTGGCAGGCCGGCGGCGCAACCGACCTGCAGGTCGGCCAGCAGGTGCGCGTGGTCGAGATTCGTGGCCTGCGGCTGCAGGTGGCGGCACCGCCGCCCACCGTGCCCGGACCCACCGGGTTAGAATCAGGAACCGACCCCATCCGGAGCCCGCCATGATCTTCGACCTGGCTTTCCTGCTGCCCCTCGTCATCTTGGCCTTCGTCGTGCTCGGCATGGCGATCCGCATCCTGCGCGAGTACGAGCGCGGCGTGGTCTTCACGCTTGGGCGCTTCACCGGCGTCAAGGGCCCCGGGCTGGTCCTGATCGTGCCCTACGTCCAGCAGATGGTGCGCGTGGACCTGCGCGTGACCGTGCTCGACGTGCCGAGCCAGGACGTGATCACGCGCGACAACGTTTCGGTCAAGGTCAACGCCGTCGTCTATTACCGCGTGGTCGAATCTGATAAGGCGGTGATCCAGGTCCAGAACTTCCACCAGGCGACGAGCGAGCTGGCGCAGACCACGCTGCGTTCGGTGCTGGGCAAGCACGAGCTCGACGAGCTGCTGTCCGAGCGCGACAAGATGAACGCCGACATCCAGGACATCCTCGATGCCCAGACCGACACCTGGGGCATCAAGGTCGCCAACGTCGAGATCAAGCATGTCGACCTCGGCGAGACCATGGTGCGTGTGATGGCCAGGCAGGCCGAGGCTGAGCGCGAGCGGCGCGCCAGGATCATCAACGCCGAGGGCGAGGAGCAGGCCGCGCGCAAGCTGCTCGAAGCCGCCCGCGTGCTCGGCGAGGTGCCCGAAGCGATGCAACTGCGCTACCTCAACACGTTGGCGGCGATCGGCACGCAGAACAGCACGACGATCGTGTTCCCGTTCCCGACCGAGTTTTCGCAGTGGCTGTCGCGACTGCAGCCCGTTCCAGACCAGCCGACGTCGTCGCCAGGTTGAGGGCGCATTCGCTCGGTCCGGCTCTTGCCCCCTCCTGGACACAGGTGCCGCGTTCGGCCTGCTGCGTCGTTGGACTAGGCTGTGGGAGCCGTGGCTGACGGGAGCCGTGGCCGGCGCAAGGGCATTTATAATTTCCGGCTTTGCATCCTGGGCCCGTGGCGGCGGCTATCTGCCGCGCTGGGCCCCATTCCACCGCACCCCTCTCATGGCACTCATCGTTCACAAGTACGGCGGCACCAGCATGGGCTCGACCGAGCGCATCCGCAACGTCGCCCTGCGCGTCGCCAAATGGCAGCGCGCGGGGCACCAGATGGTGGTGGTGCCCAGCGCCATGAGCGGCGAAACGAATCGTCTGCTGGCCCTGGCCAAGGAACTGGCGCCAAGCCAAACCCACAGCGCCTACGAGCGCGAGCTCGATCAACTCGCCGCCACCGGCGAGCAGGCTTCGTCTGCGCTGCTGGCCATAGCCTTGCAGGCCGAGGGGCTGGAAGCGGTGAGCTACTGCGGCTGGCAGGTGCCCATCCGCACCAACAGCGCCTACACCAAGGCGCGCATCGAAGCCATCGACGACGCGCGCATCCGCGCCGACCTGGCGGCCGGCCGCGTGGTCATCATCACCGGCTTTCAGGGGGTGGACGCCGGCGGCCACATCACCACGCTCGGTCGCGGTGGCTCCGACACCTCGGCGGTGGCGGTGGCGGCGGCCATTCGGGCGCAGGAATGCCTGATCTATACCGACGTCGATGGCGTTTACACCACCGACCCGCGCGTGGTGCCCGAGGCGCGGCGGCTGGAGCGCGTGAGCTTCGAGGAAATGCTCGAAATGGCGAGCCTGGGCTCCAAGGTGCTGCAAATCCGCTCGGTCGAGTTTGCCGGCAAGTACCGCATGCCGATTCGCGTGCTCTCGAGCTTCACGCCCTGGGACATCGACCTGAACACCGAAGCCCAGTCGGGCACCCTGATCACTTTTGAGGATGAGCAAACCATGGAACAAGCCGTCGTCTCCGGCATCGCCTTCAACCGCGACGAAGCCAAGATCACCGTGCTCGGCGTACCGGATCGCCCCGGCATCGCCTACCAGATTCTGGGCGCGGTGGCCGCGGCCAATGTCGAGGTCGATGTCATCATCCAGAACATCAGCAAAGAAGGCAAGACCGACTTCAGCTTCACGGTGCACCGCAACGACTACGCCAAAACGCTCGAGCTGCTGCGCACCCAGGTGGCGCCCAAGCTGGGGGCGGCCGAAGTGCTGGGCGACGCGCGCATCTGCAAGGTCAGCATCGTCGGCATCGGCATGCGCAGCCATGTGGGCGTGGCCAGCCGCATGTTCCGCTGCCTGAGCGAGGAGGGCATCAACATCCAGATGATCAGCACCTCCGAGATCAAGACCTCGGTGGTGATCGACGAAAAATACATGGAGCTGGCGGTGCGCGCCCTGCACCGCGAGTTCGACCTGGACCAACCCACCGACAGCCTGAGCACAAATTGAACGCTGTCCCTGAATGCAGCCACAGGGGGGGCGGTTTTCGGGCATAATCGCAAGCTCTGGAGTGATGACCGAGAGGCCGAAGGTGCTCCCCTGCTAAGGGAGTATGCGGTGTAGAGCCGCATCGAGGGTTCGAATCCCTCTCACTCCGCCAATTGCGGCACGGGCCTTGTACTGCAAAAGCCCCAAGCTGCGTGCAAGCCGCCCCAAATTCCCGATCATGAGCGCATTCAACGAAGAACGGGTTCTCACCGTTCACCACTGGACCGACCGGCTGTTCAGTTTCACCACCACGCGCGACGCTTCGCTGCGCTTCTCCAACGGCCACTTCACCATGATCGGGCTGCGCCTGGAAGGCGGCAAGCCCTTGCTGCGCGCCTACAGCATCGCCAGCGCCAATTACGAGGAGCATCTGGAGTTTCTCAGCATCAAGGTGCCCGACGGCCCGTTGACCAGCCGCTTGCAGCACATCGTGCCCGGCGACACCATCGTCGTCGGCCGCAAGCCCACTGGCACGCTGCTGATTGACTACCTGCTGCCGGGCAAGCGCCTGTACCTGCTCGGCACCGGCACCGGGCTGGCGCCGTGGATGAGCATCATCCGCGACCCGGCCACCTACGAGAAGTTCGAGCAGGTGGTGCTGGTGCACGGCGTGCGCGAGGTCAAGGAACTGGCCTACTACGACTACCTCACGGTGGACTTGCCCCGGCACGAGTTTCTGGGCGAGATGGTGAGCCAGCAACTGCGCTACTACCCGACCGTGACGCGCGAGCCGTTCAAGAACCGCGGTCGCATCACCGACCTGATCGCCAACGGCAAACTGGCCGCCGACCTGGGCCTGCCGGCGCTGAACCCGGCGCAGGACCGGGTCATGATCTGCGGCAGCCCCGAGATGCTGCGCGACCTCAAGCGCATGATGGAAGAGCGCCAGTTCGTGGAAGGCAACACCAGCACGCCCGGCGACTACGTGATCGAGCGCGCCTTCGTTGAAAGTTGAGCGCGGGTGCGCTATCCTTGGCGCCCATGACCTCTTTACTTGACGCGTTGGCGCACCACCCGCGCCGCTGGCTGTTGCTGCTGGCGCTGGTGTGCGTGGGCATGTTTGGCTACGGCCTGTACCTGCAGCATGGGGTGGGCCTGCAGCCGTGCCCCATGTGCGTGGTGCAGCGCTACGCCTTGCTCGGCGTCATGCTGCTGGCGCTGCTTGCCGCCGCCTTGCCGCAGCGCGGCGCGCACCTGGCGGGCACGGTGGCGATCGTGCTCATGGCGGGTTTTGGTGCCTTCACCGCCGCGCGCCAGAGCTGGTTGCAGTGGTACCCGCCCGAGTTCGTGACCTGCGGGCGCGATTTTTACGGCATGATCGCCAGCTTCCCGCTCGAGCGCGTGATCCCCATGCTGTTCAGCGGCAGCGGCGATTGCGCCAAGGTGGACTGGACCTTTCTGGGCCTGACGATCGCCAACTGGTCGTTTCTGGTTTTCACGGGCATGGCGCTGCTGGCGCTGGTGCTGTTCCTGGCCCTGCTGCGCCGGCGCTGACGGACCCGATTTTCACCGTCCTGTCATCCAGGCCGCGCACAATCCCTAGATTGATCTTTACCTTACCAGGAGCGGTTTGGACCATGCGCACGCACTCCGATTCCAATTTGCTGGCCGGGCATGGGCAAATCTGCAGCATTCGTGAACTGATCGACAGCGCAGCGCTGGAGGTTCATTTTCAGCCCATCGTCGATTTGGCCGGGGTTTCGGTCCATGCCCACGAGGCCTTGGCGCGGCCGCCGCATGGCAGCCCCTGGAGCGGCCCGCTCGAACTGCTGGCTTCGGCCCAAAGCGAACACCTGACGCTCGAGTTCGAGCTCGAATGCCTGTTCCGGGCCTTGTGGCACTGGAGCCGCAGCGCGCGCGTCGGGCGCCTGTTTCTCAACGTCAGCGCCTCGGTGCTGGTTCAGGCCACCGAGCGCCAGCAGATCGTGCGCCTGTTCGACCACGCGCAAGCCCTCGGTTTGTCGCTGTCGTCGCTGGTGCTCGAACTCACCGAGCACGAACGGGTCACCGACATCGGCGCCATCCTCGGCGTGGTCGAGCGCCTGCGGCGCCACGGCGGGGCGCTGGCGCTCGACGATTTCGGCGATGGGCACTCCAGCCTGCGCCTGTGGTCGGAGCTGCTGCCCGAATACGTCAAGATCGACAAATACTTTGTCAGCCAGGTCAACCAGCACAGCCACAAGCTGCAAACCATACAGGCCCTGAGCCGCTTGGCCGAAACCTTTGGCAGCAAGCTGGTGGCCGAAGGGGTCGAAACGGCCGATGAGCTGGAAATTTTGCGCGATCTGGGCCTGCCTTATGCCCAAGGCTTTTATTTGGGCCGACCCCACGCCGACCCAGCCTCTGCTTCCCTGCCCGATGCCGAGCGGGTGTTGCACAGCCGCCAGATCAGCGTCTTGCCGCTGCAAAAGCAGGTCAGCAACCGGGGCTTGACGGCGCGCGCCTTGCTGATCGAGGCGCCCACGGTCTGCGCCGAAGCCAGCCACGAGTTGGTGGCGGGTCTGTTCAAGCAGCACAAGGGCTTGCATGCGCTGGCTTTGATCGAGGGCGAGCGCCCGGTGGGGCTGATCAGCCGCAAAACCTTGCAGGACCTGTTCCTCCAGATCTTTTTTCGCGACATCTACGGCAGCAGGCCCTGTCGCATGCACGCCAATCCCGACCCCCTGCTGGTCGATATCCACACGCCTATCGAAAACCTGACCGAAATCCTGACCTCTGCCGATCAGCGCTACCTTACCGAGGGCTTTGTCATCACCGAGGGCGGCCTGTACCGCGGCCTGGGCACCGGGGCCGACCTGGTGCGCATGGTGACCGAGGCGCGCATCGAGGCCGCGCGCCACGCCAACCCGCTCACTTTCTTGCCCGGCAACATCCCGATCACGCTGCACATCCAGCGCCTGCTCGACAACCAGCAAGACTTCATCGCCTGCTATGCCGACCTGAACCAGTTCAAGGCCTTCAACGACCACTACGGCTACTGGCGCGGCGACGCCGTGATCCGCCTGCAAGCCGAGTGCCTGCAAGCCGTTTGCGACCCGCGGCGCGATTTCATCGGCCACGTGGGGGGCGATGATTTCGTGCTGCTGTTGCAAAGCCCCGACTGGAAGGAGCGGCTGGAGTGCGCGGTGCAGACTTTCAACCGCAAGGCGATCGAACTCTACGACCCGGCCGACCAGATCGCGGGTGGCGTACACGCCGAGGACCGCAACGGCCAACTGCGTTTTCACCCCTGCACTACCGTCAGCCTGGGGGTGGTCAAAATTGAACCGGGGCGCTACCGCGACGCCGAGAGCGTGGCCAACGCGGCCGCCAGCGCCAAGCACCAAGCCAAGCAAAGCCGCTCCGGTTTGTACTTGCTCGAGGATGCGCCCAGAGCACAGGCAGACGCCAAGGCCTGAAGTCCCGGTCCTCGAGGCTGGCGGCACTCAGCGTCTAGAAAGCAGCAGCCACAGCGTTTTGCGTGGCATTGAAAATCGCACCATTTTCTGGCCCGCCAGAGGCGACAATAGGGCCTGAACGGCCTGCCATGCGGCGCCCAAGCGCCCACGGTCCGTGCCACCCACCTCCAGCCCTACAGACCCCCTGCCCACCATGGACGAAGCCACCCCGGCGCCAAGCGCCAAAACGACGACCCCCGAGTGGGAGCGCGCGACACTGGAAAAACTCGCCTTTGGCGCACTGCGCGAGCAGCGCGCGGCGCGGCGCTGGAAGATATTTTTCCGCCTGCTGTGGCTGGGCTTGGCGCTGTTCATCGTCGCCATGCTGATGCGCGACTACGCCGCGCGCGCCACGCTGACGCAACCGCACACGGCGCTGATCGAGGTGCGCGGCGTGATCGCCTCGGGCACCCCCAACAACGCGCAGGCGGTGGTCGAGTCGCTGCGTGCAGCGTTTGAAGAGCCCACCGCCAAGGGCGTGCTGCTGCGCATCAATTCCCCTGGCGGCTCGCCGGTGCAAGCAGGCATCATCGCCGACGAAATCCACCGCCTGCGCGCCCTGCACGACAAACCGGTGCACGCCGTGATCGAGGAAGTGGGTGCGTCTGCGGCTTATTACGTGGCTTCGGCCGCCACCACCATCCACGTGGACAAGGCCAGTCTGGTGGGCAGCATCGGGGTGATGATGGACGGTTTTGGCTTTACCGAGCTGATGAACAAGGTCGGGGTGGAGCGGCGCTTGCTCACGGCTGGCAGCAACAAGGGCTTCATGGACCCGTTCAGCCCACCCAACCAGGCCCAGGTGCAGCACACCCAGCAAATGCTCGACGACATTCACCAGCAGTTCATCGGCGTGGTGCGCAAGGGCCGCGGCGAGCGCCTGCGCGAAACCCCCGAGACCTTCAGCGGCCTGATCTGGAACGGCCAGCGCGCCGTCGAAAAAGGGCTGGCTGATGGTTTGGGCAGCGTGTCTTCGGTGGCGCGCGAGGTCATCGGGGCCGAACTGATCATCGACTACACCCGGCGCGAAAACGTGGCGCAGCAGCTGGCGCGCCGCTTCGGTTCGGGGGCGGGCGAGGCTGCCGTGCAGACCTTGCGCGACTGGGGCTGGACGCTGCGCTGAGTGCCGCAGCCTGAGCGGGTAGCAAAAAACATGGATGAAGCACGTGTGTTGATCGCCGGCGGTGGGCTGGCCGGGCTGGGTGCGGCGCTGGCGCTGCGGCGCGCGGTTCCGGGCCTGCCGCTCGAGGTGCTGGAGCAGGCCGAGCAGTTCTCGGAAGTGGGTGCGGGCATCCAGCTTGGGCCCAACGCGGTGCGGGTGCTGCGCGACTGGGGGCTGGAGCCGGCCTTGAACGAGGTCGCGGCCTTCCCCACCGATCTGCTGGTGCGTGACGCCACCAGCGGCGCCAGCCTGGGGCATCTGCCCTTGGCCGAGCGCGCCCAGCGGCTCTATGGTGCGCCCTACGCCACCATCCACCGCGCCGATTTGCACGCCTTGCTGCTGCAGGCGCTGCAGGCCGAAGGGGGCACGGGCATGCACCTGTTGCAGCGCATCGACGCCGTGCAACTGCCAGCCGAAGCGGGGGTTCCGCTGGAGCTGCGTACCCAAGGTGGGCGCAGCTGGAGCGCCGCCGCGCTGCTGGGCTGCGATGGCTTGCGCAGCCGCGTGCGCGAGCAGCTGCTGGGCGATGGTGCCCCGCGCTTCAGCGGCCACCTGGCCTACCGCGGTTTGGTCAAGATGGCGCGCCTGCCGCCCGAATTGCGCCAGACTGCGGTCACCGCTTGGCTGGGCCGGCGCATGCACGCGGTGCATTACCCGGTGCGGCGCGGCGAATGGCTCAACGTGGTGGTGGTGGTGCAGGGCGATTTGCCCGCCGAGCCCGCCGGTTGGGACCATCCGGCGCAACCACAGGTGCTGTGGCATGCCATGGGCCTGCTGCCGCAGCGCGATTTGCACCGCGTGCTCGAGGCCGTGCCGCTGTGGCGGCTGTGGCCCCTGTTTGGCCGCGCACCGGTGGCTGGCGCGCACCAGATGGCACGCGGCCCGGTGGCGTTGTTGGGCGACGCGGCGCACCCCATGAAGCCCTACTTGGCCCAAGGCGCCGCCATGGCGCTCGAAGACGCCTGGGCGTTGGGGCTGTCGTTGGCGGCGCAGGGCAGGGCGGCGGCCGATCTGGATTGGCCGCGCCTGCTCCAGCGCTGGGCGCAAGCGCGCTGGCGCCGTTGCGCCTGGGTGCAGGCGCGCTCACAGCGCAACGGCACCCTCTTTCACGCCAGCGGCCCGCTGCGCTGGGGCCGTGACGGTGCCATGCGGCTGCTCGGTCCGCGCCTGATCGACGTGCCGCGCCTCTACGCCGGGCCGCCGCCCCCCTGAACCCCGGCCGCAGCACCGATGGGCGGCAACGGCGCCTCAAGCCGGGTCGTCATTGGCCGCTTCGGCGGCGTTTTGGTGCAGCAGCCGGATGCCCACGCGCATGATCTCGCCGTCCTCGATCTGCCGCACGCTCAGTTCGGCGGCGCCGAGGTGGGCGTGGTCGCCCTCGACGGGTGGTCGCCCCAGCGCCTCGGTCAGCCAATCGGCAGCGCTCAGGCCTGGGTCGGCCACGGCGGGCCAGCCGTAAAAACCGCACAAATCGGCCATGCGGGCGTTGCCGGGCACCTCGAAGTCGCCAAAGACCTCGCGCGCGCGCACGGTGTCGTCCTCGTCGGGCAGGGCCACGGCGCAGCGCCGCGCCACCCAGGGGATGGTCGAGCCCTGCAACAACAGCGAGGCCATGACCACGATCAGCGCCACGCTGACAAAGATGTCAGCCCCCTGCACCCCGGCCATGACCGGAAAGATCGCCAGCACGATTGGCACCGCGCCGCGCAAACCCACCCACGAGATAAACGCGGTTTCGCGCCAGTCAAAGCGCAGCGGCTTGAGCACGATCCAGACCGACAGCGGGCGCGCCAGCAGCATCAGCACGGCCACCACGCCCAGCGCCGGCAACAGCGCATCGAGCGCGTCCGAGGGCGTGACCAGCAAGCCCAGCAGCAAGAACATCGAGGCCTGTGCCAGCCAGGCAAAGCCGTCCATGGCCGACAGCGAGGGCGCCACGCACTGCGTGGCCCGGTTGGCCACCAGCACGCCAAAAATGTAGATTGCCAAAAATCCCGAGCCCCCGACCCAGGTGGTGAGGGCAAACACGCTCAGGCCCGCCGAAGTGAGCAAGAGCGCACGCACGCCGCCGCTGGGGCGTGCCCACACGGTGAGCTGGCGCAGCAGCAGGGCAAAACCCCAGCCGGCGCCGATGCCCAGTGCCGCACCCCAACCAAACTGCAGCGCCAGGTCGCGCAGTGGCCACCACCATGCCATGTCGGCCCCGGCGTTTTGGGCATCGAGCAAGACCCAGCCGATCAGGACCAGCGTCAGATAGACCGCCATCGGGTCGTTGAGGCCGGATTCGATTTCGAGTGTGGCCGCAACCCGTTCGTTGAGCCTGACGCCGCTCGACTTGAGCAGCGCAAACACCGCAGCGGCGTCGGTCGAGCCGACGATGGCCCCCAGCAGCAGCGCCATTGGCCAGCTCAGGCCGAGCAAGAAATGCGCCGCCACCCCGGTCAGCGCGGCCGTGACCACCACACCCAGGGTGGCCAGCCACAGCGCGGGTTTGAGCCCGGTGCGAAAAGTGCGGTACTGGGTGCGCAGGCCACCGTCGAGCAAGATCACCGCCAGCGCGACGTTGCCGACCCAGAACGCGAGCTCGAAATCCTTGAAGGCCACCCCGCCCGGGCCGTCTTGGCCGAGCAACATGCCGGCGATGAGAAACACCACCAAGAACGAAAACCCGAGCCGCACCGAAAACAGGCCCGCCAGCAGGCTGACGAAAACCAGCCCGGCAGCGATCAGCAGCGGGATGGCGAGGAAGTCGAGCGAGAGCAGCATAGGGGCCATACCTTAGCAGAAATTGCGTCAGGGTCGGCCCTTTGCCTGCAGTGGCCCAGGCGGGCGTGCCGCCAAGGGCAGCGCCCGCCGTGTGACCCACACGCCGCGCAGCGATGCGCGCGTGCGCAGCCTTCAAACGCGGCCGCGGCCGCCGGTGGCGATGTACTGCTGCAGCTCCATCTCGTGCTCGCTCATGGTGGCCACGACCGAGTGCACGCGCTTGACCACAGCGCGCATGAAGTTGTAGACCAGTTGCGGCTGCTCGGTAATCAGCGGCTGGATGTCGCCGGCTTTGAAGCACAGCACCGCCGCGTCGCCCAGCGCACGCACCGACAGATGGTGTGGCGTTTGGTCGATGAAGCTGAGCTCGCCGACCAGGTCGCCCTTTTCGAGCACGTGTACGGTGACTTCGCGCCGGGTCTGGGTTTTTTCGCGCACCAAGGCCAGGCGGCCTTCGGTTACGATGTAAAAGCTGTTGGTAAGGTCGCCCTGATGGAACAGGAATTCGCCGTCTTGCAGCCGGTGCTCGCGCCCGGCATGGGCGGCCAGGACGGCAGCGCCGTCGCGGCCGATGTATTCGCCCAGAGGCGCCTCGTAAATCAGGCTGGCGATGCGCTCGACTTCACGCTCTTGCATGGTGTTCACTCCTTGAAAGGTTGGATACAGAAGGGGGCGAATTCAAATCGTTTCCAGGGCGCGCTGCCCGAGCAGGTGCTGCTGTGCCGCCCGAAAGTTGCATAAAGCGCGCGGGCTCAGGCCCATCTGCAGCTCCCACTCGTAGCCGCGCAGGGCCAGCACATGAACCTCGGGCAAGCGGCCAAAGCACATCTGACAGGTGGCCAGAATCGAGGCGATCGAGACTTCGTGCGAGGTAAAGCTGTAGTCGAAGCGCGGCTGGCCGCGGCTGAGGCGAAACGGTTCCACCGCCGCGTCCAGCGTGGCATCCACAAACAGCACGCGCGCAAAGCCGTTGATCAGGTCCGCGTCTTCGACTTGCAACTGGTAGTTGCGTTGCAGGGTCGCTTGCGGGCACAGGCCAGCGTCTTCGAGCCAGTCGATGAAGGCCCAGCCCAGGCCGTCGTCCTGGCGCCCGTCGTTGCCTATGCCCAGGATCAGCGCGTCGGGCCGATCGAAGTCGGCCAGGCGCAGCGCAAGGTCAGCGTGTGCGTTCATCGACCACGCTCCCCTGGGCATCGAACACGCTCACGTGCAGCGGCATTTTGCCCAGCGCGTGGGTGGCGCAGCTCAGGCAGGGGTCGTAGGCGCGAATGCCGACTTCGAGCGCGTTCATCATGCCCTCGGTGATTTCGGCCTTGCCGCCGAGCCAGTCTTGCGCCACCTGGCGCACGGTGCGGTTGATGACCTGGTTGTTCTGCGTGGTTGAGACGATCAGGTTGGCAAAGGTCATCTCGCCGCTTTCGTTGGCGCGGTAGTGGTGCAGCAAGGTACCGCGCGGCGCTTCGACCACGCCCACACCCTCACCGGTCCAGGCACCGGGGGGCGGCGTCAGCAGCAACTGGTCTTTTTGCAGATCGGGGTCGTGCAGCAGATCGCGGATCATCTCGGCCGCGAGCAGGATCTCGATCACGCGCGCCCAGTTGTAGTGCAGCGTCATCTGGCTCGCCTTGCCCTTGGTGTAGTGCTGGAAGCGCTCCAGCGCCTCCTGCGCCAGCGGCGTCGGCAGCGAGCGCGTGATGTTCATGCGCGCCAGCGGCCCCACACGCACCGAACCGGCCTCGCGCCCCAGCGCCTTGAGGTAGGGGAACTTCATGTAGCTCCACTCCTCCACGGCTTCCGAGAAATGATCGAGGTAGTCGTGGTAGTCGAATTGCGCCACCACGTTCTTGTCGGCGTCCTGCACGCGCAACTGGCCGTGGTAATAATCGGCGTCGCCGGCTTCGTTGACCAGGCACATGTCCAGCGCCGGGGCGTAGCCGAAGCTGTCCACCTGGTGCCGGTATTTCTCATGGTAATCGTAGAACAGTTCCAGCCCTTCGACGGCGTAGGCAATCACCTGATCCATGTTGATCAAGCCGTCTTCGCCCTTGAGCAAGCGGTCGCGTTCGGCGATGCTCAGGTTTTTGTTCACGCCGCCGGGAATCGAGCTGATGCCGTGCATGCGTTTGCCCAGCACCGCCTTGATCACCTCTTGCCCCCACTTGCGCAACTGAATGGCACGCTTGACCAGTTCCGGATTGGCTTCGATCAGGCCCTCGATGTTGCGCTGCTCGGGCGCAGCCTCGATGCCAAACATCATTTCGGGCGCAATCAGGTAGTAGTAGGCGGTTTGGTGCGACTGCAGCATTTGCCCATAGTGACCAAGGCGGCGCATTTTTTCCGCTACCGGCGTGACGTTGATGCCCTGCTTGAGGCCAACGCCCACCATGTCGTCGAGCGCCTTGGCGCCGCACAGGTGGTGGCTGACGAAGCAAATGCCGCAGATGCGCTGCAACAGCATCGGCGCTTCCCAGTAGGGGTGGCCCTGGATGAAGCGCTCAAAGCCCCGGAATTCGACGACGTGCAATTTGGCGTCCGTGACCTGGTTGTCGTCGTCCAGATGCACCACGACCTTGCCGTGCCCCTCGATGCGGGTCACGGGGTCGATGACCAGTTTTCTGCTCATGCTTGGCTCCTGAGTATCAGTCGTAGCGGTTGATCGAGATCGGCAGGTCGAACGGGCGACCGTGCACCAGATCGTCGAGCACCTTGAAAATGGCATCGCCGTCGGGCGGGCAGCCGGGGATGAAGTAGTCCATCTTGACCACTTCGTGGCAGGGGTAAACCTTGGTCGTGATGCGCGGAATGTCGGGGTGCAGCGGGATGGTCGGGCGCGCGCCGGGCACGCTGGTGGGCGCGTCGAGGTAGGCCTGCTGCAGGCATTCGCTCAGCGGCACCACGTTGCGCATGGCCGGCACACCGCCCCAGACGGCGCAGGCGCCGACCGAAATGAGCACGTCGCAGTTTTCGCGGAAGTGCTCCAGGGTCTCGATGTTTTCCTCGTTCGCTACGCCGCCTTCGACGAAACCGACCACGCAGCGCTCGGTGATGCGTTTCACGTCCGAAATCGAAGAGCGCGTGATCGTGATCTTGCTCAGGAGCGGAAACAGGCGCTCGTCCAGGTCCAGCAGCGACAAGGTGCAGCCCCAGCAGCCGCACAGGCCGATGGTGGCGACCTTGATCTTGCCCGCACGCCCGGCGGCCAGGGCTGGGTCGAACGGGGTGGCGGGCAGGTTGTGTGCAAACTCCTGCTTCGACAAGGCTTCAAGCACGAGGCTCATTTTTGGCTCCTGGAATGTTGAGGGTACGGGCGCGCAAGGTTTGCACCTCAAACTTGCGCTGACCGATGGGCACGTCGTGGCCGACGCGCTTCTTCAAGATCGTGCCCACCGGACACAAATCCACCGCCTGCTGCACCTGCTCGTCGCTCATGCGGTTGGCGAGTTCCACGTTCATGTCGATGCGCGCCGTGCTGCCGCGGCCGTGGATGGAGAAGATTTTCTGCCCCGTTTCCTGGTCGCGCACGAACTCGACGCAGCGCTGGCAGAAGATGCAGCGGTCGCGCTCGAGCCAGATCTTGTCGCTGCCGGGCGAGTTGTCGCGCACCGGGAAGCGGTAGGGGAAGCGCGACACCATCATGTCGGTCTCGTAGCCGACGGCTTGCAACTGGCAGCGCCCGCTCTTTTCGCAGCTCGGGCAGTTGTGGTTGCCTTCCACGAACAGGAACTCGACCAGCGCCTTGCGCATGTCGGTGATTTCGGGTTCGTTGACCTCAACCTCCATGCCGTTGGCCACGCGCACCGTACAGGCCGAGTTGACCGCGCCATTGACCTTGACCGAGCAGACGCGGCAGGTGCCGAGGCACGCCTCGCCCTTGACGTAACACAAGGTGGGAATGAAGACGCCCACTTCGGGGGCGACATCGACCAGGGTGCGACCGAGTTCGGTTTGCACCGGCTGGCCGTCGATCGTGATTTCGACTTTCATGTTGTCAGCTCCGTGGCAGGGGTGGGGGCGGGCTGGCTGCGCGGGTAGGCGGCCAGGGCGGCGTCGAGGTCAAAGGAAGGCAGCAGCGGCCCGTGTGGCTGCGCCAGCTTGGCCTGGTAGATCTCGGGGAAGCGCTCCAGCGTGTTGAGCATCGGTTTGGGCGAAGTGCCGCCCAGGCCGCAGCGGCTGGTCTTGCGCACCAAGTTGCCCCATTGCACGATGTCGGTAAAGTCTTGCTGGTGCGCGCGCCCGGCGCAAATGCGCTCCATCTTGTGCAGCAAATCGACGTTGCCCACCCGGCACGGGACGCAAATGCCGCACGATTCATCGACAAAGAACTGCATGTGCTCGCGCACGATCCAGAGCAGGTCGCGGCTCTTGTTGAAGACGGTGAAGGCACCGTTGCAGCCCAGGTCTTCGTAGCCGAGCCGGCGCTCACCGTCCTGGGCGGCCGAAATGCACTCGCCCGACGGGCCGCTGACCTGCACCGCCAGCGCGCCGTGCGCGCCCACCATGCGCAGCACCTCCTTGACCGTGATGCCCCATTCGACCTCGTAAATACCCGGCTTGCTGCAGTCGCCGGCCACGCTGAGCAGGCGCGTGCCGGTGGAGTCCGGCGTGCCCAGGCTGCGGTACCAGTCGGCCCCTTCAGACAAAATGTGGCTCACGGCAGCAAAGGTTTCGACGTTGTTGACGCTGGTGGGCATGCCCAGGAAACCCTTTTGCACCGGATACGGCGGCTTGAGGCGCGGCGTGCCGCGCTTGCCTTCGCAGGACTCGATCAGCGCCGACTCGTCGCCGCAGATGTAGGCACCGGCCGCCATCTGGATGCGGATGTCGAAGTCAAAACCCGCTTTGCCGCCTATGCTGCGCCCGAGCAGGCCGCGCGCCCGCATCTGTTGCAACTGCGCTTCCAGGTAGTCCTTGAGGTAATAGTATTCGGCGCGCAGGTACAGAATGCCTTGCGTGGCGCCAATCGCGTAGCCGGCCGCCAACATGCCAAAAAACACCTGTTTGGGCGAGCGCGTCAGCAGCACCCGGTCCTTGAAGGTGCCGGGCTCACCTTCGTCGGCGTTGCAGATGATGTACTTCTGCTCGCCCTCGGCGTCGCGGCACAAACGCCACTTCAGCCCGGTAGAAAAACCAGCCCCGCCACGCCCGCGCAGCTTGGAGGTGACCACCTCGTCGAGCACCCACTGCGGCGGCTCGGCCACCATGCGCGCCAGCATGTCGGCCAAGTCGAGCTTGTTGCGAAAGAACATTGGGCGCTGGGTGCGCACGTTGCTTTCCACCAGCGACTCGACGTAAGCCAGTTGGTCGGTGGGCAGCCCGGCCGGGTTGGCGATCTGCTCCGGCGTGCGCCCCTGTTTGAGCTGCTCGACGATGTCGGCCACCTTGGCTGGCGTCAGGCGCGTGAACACCACCCGGTCGAGCAACATGGCCGGTTCCTGGTCACTCAGGCCCACGCACGGCGTCTCAAAGAGGCCAAACAAGGCCTCGGCGCGCGGCTGGTTGAAGCGCTCACCGGTTTCCTGCTCCAGCGCGGCGTACACGGCGTCAAAGCCATTGAGCTTGGCCAGCACCGAATTGCACAGGTAGATGCAGTGCTTGCCCGAGGGCTGCAGGCGCAAGAAGTGGTAGAACGATGCGGTTTCCACCACATCGGGCACCGACAGGTTCAGGCCAGCGGCCAGCGGCGCCAGCGCCGGTTCAGGGATATGGCCGTGTTGCCACTGCAAATCCCACAACATGTCGAGCAGGCGCGTGCGGTCGTGGCCGTAGCGCGCGAGCATCGATTGAATGGCTTGCTCCATAAAATTCCTTTCTGTTTCAGGATGGACGGTGGCGTAGCGTGCATCGGCTGGCGGGCCCTGAAGCCAGCCAGTCCCAGCTTGTCCAGGGCTGTGACCGTGCATAGTGCAGTGTCTCGCAAATACCTCGACATGAAACCGCGTCTTCTTCCGCCATGCCGCGTTGCAAGCCCTTGCCATATGCACCATATGGCTGCGGGCTTGCGCCTTGCCTGGCGCAAGAATCCATCGGCTTCATCCTGTCAAGCCATTTGCGAGACACTGCACTAGGGACTTGCAACAAGGGGGCCAGTTTGGGTGCAATCCGTGTTTACCCCTAGCGTGTTTTTCAACTCATTGATAAGGCACATATTATTTTGGAAGCCGAAGGGGGCGAAAGATACATCCTCTGCTCATGTGGAAATCGACCTTCCGCTTGGATGCCCGGCTGGGCATGGGTTTAACCTTTGGTTCAGCCAAGGAAAATCCGTGGCCCCGCGAGCGCGCGCCAGCCGAACCATTCTTTACTGCGCCGGCCCGCAAGGGTTTGAGCTTGATCAAATGACCGCGATATCTGAACCCCGCGCCCTCGATGCGTGCGACGGCGCAGGCCCCGAGCCGGGTGTTGCGCGCAGCGTCGTGCTGGCTGGCGGCTGCTTTTGGTGCACCGAGGCGGTGTTTGCGCCCGTGCGCGGTGTGCTCGAGGTGGAGTCTGGCTATGCCAACGGCCACTGGCCCCAGCCCACTTACGAGCAGGTGTGCAGCGGCCGCAGCGGCCACGCCGAGGCCATCCGCCTGGTGTTTGACCCGGCGCAAGTGGGGCTGCGCACCTTGCTGGAAATCTTTTTCGCCACCCACGACCCCACCACCCTGAACCGCCAGGGGGCCGATGTCGGCAGCCAGTACCGCAGCGCCATCTATTGGACCGAGCCCGAACAAGAGCGGGTGGCGCGCGCGTTGATCGACGAGCTGCAAGCCGCCGACGCCTTTGGGGCCCCGATCGTGACCGAGCTCGCGCCGCTGCAGCGCTTTGACGCCGCCGAAGCCGAGCACCAGCGCTTCTTTGCCCGCCATCCGCACAACGGCTACTGCCTGGCGGTGGCTGCACCCAAGCTGCGCCACGTGCGCCTGCAGTTTGCCCAGTGGCTGCGCTGAAGCGCGCTGGGTCTGAAGTGCGGGCTACACTGCAGGGGTGAGTTTGACCGAGCACCCCGTTTTTTTGTCGCTGACCCCGGTTTTTTTGCTGATCACGGTCGGCTACCTGGCTGGGCAGCGGCGCTGGATGCGCACCGAGTCGGTGCCCGATCTGTCGAACCTCGTGTTTTTGGTGCTGGGTCCGGCGCTGCTGTTTCACACCATGAGCACGGTGCAGATCGACGAGCTCGACCTGCGCCCGGTGGGGGCTTATTTTTTGGCCGTCGGGGCGTTGTTTGGCCTCAGCGTGCTGCTGCGTGGTTTGAGCTGCCGCAGCGTGGTGCTGGCCTTGGCGGGCACCTTCAGCAATCTGGTGATGATCGGCATCACGCTGGTCAAGCTGGCCTATGGCCAAGCCGGGCTGGTGACGCTGCTGACGCTGATTTCTGTGCATTCGCTGGTCTTGCTCACGGCGGCGACGATCATGCTCGAGCTGGCGCAGGCGCGCGAGGCGCGAGCCCAGCGCTCCTCCCCATTGACGCCACGGCGCGTCGCCCTGATCGCGGTGTCGGCCATGAAAAGCGCGCTCATCCATCCGGTGCCGCTGCCCATCCTCTGCGGCCTGCTGTTTGCCCAGACCGGCTGGACGCTGCCCGGGGTGGTGCAGCTGCCGCTGCAGCTGCTGGGCAGCGCCTTTGGCCCGCTGGCGCTGGTGCTGGTGGGAGTGAGTCTGGCGGGCTTGAGCCTGCGCGGCCACTGGGGCCCCGCGCTGGCACTGGCGGTGAGCAAAAACCTGCTGTTGCCCCTGATGGTGGGGGCCAGCGCCTGGGCTTTGGGCATCGATGGCCTGGCGCTGGTGGTGCTGGTGGTGGCCGCCGGTCTGCCGATCGGAGCCAATGTGTTTTTGTTTGCCCAGCGCTACCAGGTGGTGCAAGACCTGACCACCGCCGCCATGGGCGTCTCGACCCTGCTGGCGCTGCTCACCCTGAGCGGCTGGATGCTGCTGCTGTCGTGGCTGGTGGGGGTTTGATCTCTGGCGCTGGGAGGCAAATCGGGTGCATGGGGGTTTGTGGTGTTAGAATACCAAGTTCCCAACGCTTCGCTGGTCGGGTGGCCAGTCGCGTGTCTCAGGCGTTGCGAGGCTTTATTGTGGGGGGCTTGTGCCCCACCCGAAGGATTCAACCATGGTCGTCATTCGACTTTCTCGTGGCGGCGCCAAGGCGCGCCCGTTTTACAACATCGTCGTGGCCGACAAACGCAGCCGCCGCGACGGCAGCTTCATCGAGCGCATCGGTTTTTACAACCCGCTGGCCACCGGTGGCGAACAGCCGCTGCGCGTGGCGCAAGACCGCCTCAACTACTGGCTGGGTGTGGGCGCGCAGCCCTCTGACACGGCAGTGCGCCTGTTCAAGCAGGCCGCCAAAGCCGTTGCGCCATCGGCGCCAGCGGTCTGAGCGGGCTGGGGTTCGGCCGCTGGCGTTGCCCTTGGACCCATGGCCGCACTTGCCGCACTGAAGCCCGCACCGCTGCCCGCTGATGCGGTCGAATTGGGCCGCATACAGGAGGCGTGGGGCATCAAGGGTTGGGTGCGGCTGCACAGCCACAGCGCCACCCCCGATGCCTTGCTGCACGCTTGGCGCTGGTACCTGTTGCCGCCCGAAGCCCCTTTTGCCAGGGGCTTTGACGCTTTTGAAGGCAGTGTGCAGGTGCAGGTGCACGGCATCAAGCGCCACGCCGACGGTCTGGTGGCGCAACTGGCCGAGGTGCCCGACCGCAACGCCGCCGAGGCGCTCAAGGGTGCGCGCATCCTGGTCGCGCGCGCCGATTTCCCGGCCGCTGCGTCCGATGACGAGTATTACTGGGTCGATCTGATCGGGCTCGAGGTGGTCAACCGCCAAGGCGAGGCGCTCGGGGTGGTGCGCGATCTGCTCAGCACCGGGCCGCACAGCGTGCTGTGTCTGGAATACCTGGCCGAGGGCAAGCTGGCCGAGCGCCTGATTCCCTTTGTCGCCGCCTACGTCGATGCGGTCGATCTGCCTTCGCGGCGCATCACGGTCGATTGGCAACTGGATTATTGAGCGCCGCTGCCGCCGTGCAGGGCGCCGTGGCCATGCGCTTTGACCTCATCACCCTGTTCCCCGAGCTGTTCGAGCCCTTCATGCGCCACGGCATCACGAGCCGGGCCTACGAGTCGGGGGCCTTGCAGTTGCGTCTGTGGCCCTTGCGCGACTTCGCCGACGGCGCCTACCGGCGTGTGGACGACCGCCCCTTTGGCGGCGGCCCCGGCATGGTGATGCTGGCCGAGCCCTTGCGCCGCTGCTGGGAGGCGATCCGAAGCGAGCGCGCGCAGCTGGGCCTGCCATTGGGGCCCACGCTGTTGTTTGCGCCGCAGGGCCGGCGGCTCGACCACGCTTTGGTGGCCGAGCAGGCGCAGGGCAGCGGCGGCATTTTGGTGTGCGGGCGCTACGAAGGGATTGACCAGCGCTTCATCGACCAGTGTGTGGATGGCCAGATCAGTTTGGGCGATTTTGTGCTCTCGGGGGGCGAGCTGGCGGCGCTGGCCCTGCTCGACGCCGTGGCGCGGCTGTTGCCCGGTGTGCTCAACGACGCGCAAAGCCACCTACAAGACAGCTTCAACCCGGCCATCGACGGCTTGCTCGACTGCCCGCATTACACCCGGCCCGAGCGCTGGAGCGGTCCGCTGGGCGAGGCCGCAGTGCCCGAGGTGTTGCTGTCGGGCCACCATGCGCGCATCGAGGCCTGGCGGGCGCAGCAGCGCCGCGCAGCCACCGCACGCCTGCGGCCCGATCTGTGTCCGGCGGCATCGGTAAGCCCGCAGCGTGACGCCGATCAAACCTGATCCGGATGCTATAATCAAGGGCTTTCGATCCTCTGGTCGGCCGCCCCATGGTCCTTAGAGCGCGCAGTGCGCTCGGGCCAGCCCAGCATGGCTCATGCCGTGCCTGGGCTTGGGGCCTTTAGTGCAGCGCGACCACGATCGGTGTTTTAGGAAGCCATGAACCTGATCCAGATCCTCGAGCAAGAGGAAATCGCTCGTCTCAACAAGCAAATCCCCGATTTTTCCCCGGGCGACACGGTGATCGTGCACGTCAACGTCGTTGAAGGCACACGCAAGCGCGTGCAGGCCTACGAGGGTGTGGTGATCGCGCGCCGCAACCGTGGCCTGAACTCGGGCTTCATCGTGCGCAAGATCTCCAACGGCGAAGGCGTGGAGCGCACCTTCCCGCTCTACAGCCCGCGCATCGACCGCATCGAAGTCAAGCGCCGTGGCGCCGTGCGCCGCGCCAAGCTCTACTACCTGCGCCAGCGCAGCGGCAAGTCGGCGCGCATCAAGGAAAAGCTCGGCGCCTGATCGCGCCCTGCCTTTAGCGCGCAAGCCAGCTACCCAAGCGCATCGTGGGGCCCATCCAGCAGCGGCTGTTGCCACCCGACGATGCGCTGCGCCGCCAGCTGCACGATGAGGTGCATGCGCGCCCGCCGGCGCGGATCGCCTTGCCGGCGGCGGTGCTGTATGTGGCGCTGTTCAACGACGGCGTCGGCCGTCAGGACGAACTCGATGCCTTGCGTCAGTTGCCGGGGCAGGGCCACCTGTGCCTGGACGACTTGCAGGGCAATTTTCTGCGCCTGATGCTGCCCGGTTACACCCTCAAGTGGGAGCGCCACGCCGAATTCACGCGCTATTCGGTGGTGCAGTCGCAGACCCATGCCAACGCCGACTGGTTTGCTGCAGACCACTGGAGCGCGCAGCAGGTGCTGCCGGCCGGTTGGTTGGCGCGGCTGCCGGGGCGCACTTTCTGCGCCATCGAGCTGGCCTTGCTGTTGGGCGATCCCGATCGGGCGCAGCTGCTGCTGGCACAGGCGCGCGACGCGCTCGGTGAGCACACGCTGGCGGCCTCGGTCATGGGCAACCAGTCGCATTCGCTGCTGGTGACCGACTTCAAGCTGCGCGACAACGGCTTTGAGCGCGTGTTGGTCTATGCGACCGCGCACACGTCCGAGACCCGCGCCGGCCGCATCGCCCAGCGCCTGCTCGAAGTCGAAACCTACCGCCTCATGGCCTTGCGCGGCCTGCCGGTGGCCAAGGCGCTGGGGCCTGAACTGGCTCTGGCCGAAGCCCAGTTGGCGCAGATCACGGCCGACCTCGAGCACAGCGAGCGCTCCGACCAAGCCCTGCTCGACGCCTTGGTGACGCTGGCGGCCGGAGTCGAAAAAGCCATTGCCCAGCATTCGTTCCGGTTTTCGGCCACGCGCGCCTACCACAACCTGGTGGAGCAGCGCATCGCCGAGCTGCGCGAGTCGCCCATCCCCGGCACCCAGACATTGGGCGAGTTCATGCGCCGGCGCCTCGCGCCCGCCATGGCCACGGTGGCGGCGACCGAGCTGCGCCTGAACACGCTCTCGGAACGCGTGTCGCGCGCCAGCGCCTTGTTGCGCACGCGGGTCGATATCGCCACCGAAGGCCAAAACCAGCAGCTGCTGGAGAAGCTTACCCGCGGCCAGGCCCTGCAACTGCGCTTGCAGTCCACCGTCGAGGGCTTGTCGATCGCGGCCATTTCGTACTACATCATCAGCCTGCTGCTGTACGGCGCCAAGGCGATCGAGTCGGCGGGCGTGCCGATTCAGCCCAACATCGCCGTCGGTGCGCTGATTCCGGTGGTGCTCTACGCCGTCTGGCGCACCGTGCGGCGCATTCACCAAAAGCTGCACACCGCCCAGTGAGGCGGCGGCGTGCAGATCAGCGGGCGCTCAGGTATTCGGCCACGGCGGCCATTTCGAGCTCGGTCATGCGCTCGGCGACCATGTGCATGGCCAGGTTGGCGTAGGTGCGTTGGCGCGTGTTGAACTGCTTGAGCGAGTGCACGAGGTACTCGGGTATTTGGCCTGCCAGGCGTGGCAGGGTGGCGGCACCGCGGGCGTCGGCACCATGGCAACTGGCGCAGGACGGCAGGCCCGAGAAGCGGTTGCCGTAGTGGTGGATGTAACGCCCCACGGCAGCCAGGCTGGCGTCGCGCACCGGCTGGGTCATGGCCGGCAGGGCTTCGTAAAAGCGGCCCAGGGCCATCATGTCTTCGGGCGTCAGGCGCGCCACGGCGTTGGCCATGGCGGTGTGCTGGCGCTGCCCGGTCTGGTAGGCGCGCAATTGGGCCGCGATGTACTCGGCATTCTGGCCCGCCAGGCGCGGAAAGAGCTCACTCGTCGATTCACCCTGGGCTCCGTGGCAAATGAAGCACGAAGCCATGTGCAGGCGCTGCGCCCGTACCTGGTCGGCGGCCGGCTGGGCCCAGAGCAGGGCGGGTGACAGGGCCAAGCTGGTGGCAGCCAAGAGGGCACCCAGTCGGCGGGCAGCGGAGCGAGCAGTGGCAATCATGGCAGGAGGGGGAAAGAGGCTGAAACAGCCTGCACCCCAGCGCACGTGGCGCCGGGTGCAGGCAGCGCGGGGACGCTCTTTAGCCGAGCATGTCGGCCCAGATGTTGACCGCCCAGCCGATGGCGTAGCGGCCTTCCATTTCGTTGGGCGCCGGCGACACCCCGCCCGAACCCGGCACCACCAGCATGGTGCGCTGTTGCGCGTCCCAGCGGTGCACGCTGGCCACGTGCATGGCGTCGGTGTCGTTGACGAAGCTGTAGCAGGTGTTGGCCACGATGGGCATGGAGGGCACCGGTTGGCCCAACAGCAGCGAGACCACGGCGCCGGCGCAGACCTTGCCATGCTGGTTCGCCATGTGGCCCGATTTGGGCATGCCGGGCGAGATTTGAATCGCGTCACCGAGCACGTGCACATTGGGCACGGCGATCGATTCGTAGCTCAGGAAGTTGACTTCGCACCAGCGTCGGTTCACCGTCGCCAGGCCGCTGTTGACGGCCAGGTCGGCGGCGCGCATCGGCGGCAGCACATTGGCCACGGCGGCGCGGAAGTTTTCCTGCACCTCGAAGCGCAGCGTGTTGGTGGCCGCATCGACATCGAGCAGGGTGTGGCCGGGCCGGTACTCGATGTGGTTGGGGAAGTTTTGCTGGAACACGCGCGTGAACAGACCGCGCTTGGACTGGATCTCGGGGTTGGCATCGAAGATGATGACCTTGCTGCGCGGCTTGGCCTTCTGGAAGTAATTGGCCACCAGGCAGGCGCGCTCGTACGGGCCGGGCGGGCAGCGGTAGGGCACCGGCGGGATGGCGAGGGCATAGACGCCGCCGTCGGGCATGGCTTCGAGTTGGCGCCGCAGCGCCACGGTTTGTTCGCCGGCCTTCCAGGCGTGCAGCACGCGCGCCTTGGCCTCAGCCGAGGCCATGCCGGGCAGGGCTTCCCACATGAAGTCGATGCCGGGCGAGACGATCAGGCGGTCGTAACCGATTTCGCTGCCGCCGGCCAAGCGCACCACGCGCCGCGCCGGGTCGATGGCGTTGACGCGATCGCGCACCACCTGCACGCCGTGGCGCTGCTGCAGGTTGGCGTAGCTGTGGGTGATAAAGGCGATGTCGCGCTGGCCGCCGATGACCAGGTTCGAGATCGGACAGGAGACGAAGTTGGCGTTGGGCTCGATCAGCGTCACGCGCACCTTGCCTTCCGAGAACAGGCGCACGTATTTGGCGGCGGTGGCGCCGCCATAGCCGCCACCGACGACGACCACGTGGGGGGCGCTGGCGCCGGGCGCAGTGGCGCAAGCGCTCAGGAGGCTGACGGAGCCCAGGGCGCCGGCGGCGCTGAGGCTTTGGACAAAATGACGGCGTTGCATGGCAGTTGCTCCTTGTTCAGCGCGGCAGGGCGGCAAAATAACCGGCGATGGCGGCGATCTGCTCGTCGCTGTAGCCGCGGGTGTGGTGGTGCATGATGGTGGCTGGGCTGCGTCCGGTCTTGAAGCCCTGCATCTTGCGGATCATCTCGTCGCGGTTCATGCCGGCCAGCGATTCCATGCCAGGCTGGGCGCGGCCCGCCGTGCCGTGGCAGGACATGCAGGTCGAGGCCCAGACGCGGATTTGCATCGCACTGGGGGGTTGGGTGGGTGCGGCGGCGGGTGCGGCCGTGGCTGCCGGGGCCGCAGCGGGTGCCTGGGCCTGGGCTGCGAGTGCGGCGGTGCCGAGCAGGCCCACGGCAAGCAACTGAACGAGGGTTTTCATGGGGACAGTCTCCTTGGTGGGTGAAAACGGGTGCGCCGGAGGCAGCATCATTGAATGCTGATGCACAGTTTTTTTGCGATTTTAGGGTTCTGCTCGATACAAAACCTACAAAAAATGGGCTTTTGGCATCGGTGTTTTCCCTCTGCTCCAAAACCCTTGTAAAGGCAGGGTCGCTGGCGCCGCATGGTCGCATTATCTGAGCGCGCGGTGGGCAGATGCGCGCTCAGGTATCGAATATTGCGTTCTGAAGGTATGCGCTGGGGCTATAAGGCGGCTTGGCCTGCACACCAGGCGCCGGGTTAGTGTGGAAGTCTTCCATGATCCGGGGCGCTGCCCCGCATCATGAAAGTTAGTGCAGCAGGGCCTGGGCGAACTCTTGCGCATCAAAAGTTTGCAAGTCGGCCAACTGTTCGCCCACGCCGATGAAGTACACCGGCACCACGGCGCCGCGCTCGCGCCCCCAGGTGGCGATGGCGGCCAGCACGCCGCCTTTGGCGGTGCCGTCGAGCTTGGTCACCACCAGCCCGGTCAGGCCGAGCGCGGCATCAAAGGCCTTGACCTGCGCCAGCGCATTCTGCCCGGTGTTGCCGTCGATCACCAGCAGCACCTCGTGTGGCGCGCTGGGGTCGGCTTTCTGGATCACGCGCTTGATTTTCTTCAGCTCCTCCATCAGGTGCAGTTGGGTCGGGAGACGGCCGGCGGTGTCGATGATCACCACGTCGCGCCCGCGCGCCCGGGCGGCCGTGACGGCATCGAAGCTCACTGCCGCCGGGTCGCCGCCTTGCTGGCTGATGACTTCGACCGTGTTGCGCGCCGCCCAGACCCCGAGCTGCTCGCGTGCGGCGGCTCTGAAGGTGTCGGCGGCGGCCAACAGCACGCTGGCGCCGGCGTTGGACAGGTGCCAGGTGAGCTTGCCGATGGTGGTGGTTTTGCCGGCGCCGTTGACGCCGGCGATCATCAGCACCGTGGGGCCGTCGGGCTGGGCGCCGATGGGCAGCGACTGCTGCAAGGGCCGCAGCAGGTCGGCCAGCGCCGCGGCCAGCAGCGCCTTGACGGCGGCCGGATCGGTGGTTTTGCTGGCCTTGACGCGCAGGCGCAGATCGTCGAGCAGATACTGGGTGGCCTGCACGCCGGTGTCGGCTTGCAGCAGCGCGGCTTCGAGATCTTCGTACAGCGCCTCGTCGATCTGGGTGCCGATGAACACGCTGCCGATGCTGCTGCCGGTCTTGCGCAAGCCCGACTTGAGGCGCTCGAACCAGGATGGGCGGCTAAGGTCGGCTTCGGGTGCGGTGGCGCTGGGCGCTTGCGGCGCCTCGAGCGCGCCTGCATTGGGCACTGCAGCCTGCGGCGGGGGCGCATCGGCCGGCGCGGCGGGCTCTGTGGTGCCAGAGAAAAATTTTTTCTTCAGGTAACTGAACATGGGGCTCGCTTGGGTATCAATGCCAAAGCGTGTGTAAAAACGCTCGCCGGCTCTGCGGGGCCGTCTCTGATGGACAATCCCCACCATGCATTCTATGAAACCTGTTTGGTCGCAGCGCTTGGCCTTGTGCCGCTGGCGTGGGTTCGGGTCGCTGGCGGCGTGGGCGGCGCTGGTCGCACTGCTGCTGGCCCCGCTCCCGTCCATGGCCCAAACGCAACAGTTCACCCTGGCCAACGGCCTGACGCTGATCGTGCTGCCGGATCGGCGCGCCCCCACGGTGCTGCATTCGCTTTGGCTGCGCGCCGGCTCCATGGACGAGGTCGATGGCCTCTCGGGCGTGGCGCACGTGGTCGAGCACATGCTTTTCAAGGGCACGCCGACGGTGGCGGAGGGCGAAATCTCGCGCCTGGTGGCGGCCATGGGCGGGAGCGACAACGCCTTCGTCAGCCGCGATGTGACCGCTTACCACCAGCAAGTTCCGGCGGCGCGCCTGCCCGACGTGATGCGTCTGGAAGCGGACCGCTTTGCGAACAACGTCTGGCCCGACGCGGCTTTTCAACGCGAGATGCAAGTCATCAAGGAAGAGCGGCGCCAAATGGTGGAGGAGTCGGCGCAGTCGCGCTTTTTTGAAGTGTTCATGGCCAGCGCCTGGCTGGCGCACCCGTACCGCCGCCCGATCATCGGCTGGATGAGCGATTTGCAGTCGCTTGCGCCCGACGACGCGCGCGCTTTTTTCCGCCAGTGGTACGTGCCTGGCAACGCGGCGGTGGTGGTGGTGGGCGACGTGGACGTGGCTCAGGTGCGGGCCTGGGCCGAGCGCTACTACGGCGCGATCCCGGCACGCGCCGTGCCGGAGCGCAAACCCCAGACCGAGCCCGCGCAGCGCGGCCAGCGCCGCATCGAGTACCGGGGCCGCACCGACCGGCCCTTGGTGGTGTTGGGTTACCGGGTGCCGCAACTGGCGCACCCCGACGCGACCGACGCCGACAGCGTCGACGCGCTGGCCCTGCTGTTGCTGGCTGGGGTGCTCGACGGCCACAGCGCCGCGCGCCTGGAGCGCCAGTTGGTGCAAGGGCAGGGTGGGCGCCGGTTGGCGGTGGACGTGAGCGCTTCGTTTCAATACCTCGGGCGCGGGCCACAGTTGTTCCTGCTGCTGGGCACACCCGCGGACGGCGTCAGCCCGGCCGAGCTGGAGGCCGCCTTGCAGGCCGAGATTGCCCGCGTGGCACGCGAGGGCGTGAGCGAAGCCGAATTGCGCCGCGTGCGCAACCAGTGGCTGGCGCGCGAAGTGTTCGGGCGCGACTCGCTCTTTGCCCAGGCGCGCTTGCTGGGCAGCTATTGGGCGCAGGGCTGGCCGAGCGACAGCGCCGAGCGTTTGCAGGCGCGCCTGCAAGCCATTACGCCGCAGCAGGTGCAGGCAGTGGCGGCGCGCCACTTTGCCGCGCAGCAGCTCACCGTGGGCGTGTTGTTGCCCGAGGTGCAACCATGAAAGCGCACAGCATGTCAGAAACCGTGGCGGACGCGGCTGTGTGCTCCCTTCTGCGCGGCTGGCTGGTCGCTGCCCTGGCCTGGTGCGTGTTGGCGCTAGCCCCGGCCTGGGCGGCACCGACGATCGAGCATTGGGTGCAGCCCAGCGGGGCGCGGGTGTTCTTGGTCAGCAACGCCAGCTTGCCGATGCTGGACGTGCAAATCGACCTCGACGCCGGCAACCGGCGCGACCCAGCGCACCAAGCCGGCTTGGCGGCGGCCACGGCGGCGTTGCTGCGCTCGGGCGCGCTCGCGTACGGCAGCCGCCCAGAGCTGGACGAAAACGCCTTGGCCGAAGCCTGGGCCGACCTCGGCGCGCAGTTCAGCGCCAGCGCCACGCGCGACCGCCTTTCCTTGCGCTTGCGCAGCCTGAGCCAGCCCGACTTGCTGCAAGCCGCACAAGACCTGTTGGCGCAGCAGCTGGCGGTACCGGCTTTTGCGCCACCGGTTTGGCAGCGCGAGCGCCAGCGCTGGGTGGCGCGCTGGCGTCACAGCCAGACCGAACCCGATGTGCTGGCCGAGCAACTGTTCACCCAGGCGGTCTATGGCAGCCACCCCTACGGCCAGTTGGCCCGGCCCGAGACCTGGGCCGCGATCGAGGCCACCGACGTGCGCGCCTTCTGGCAGCGCCACGCCCAGGCTTGCCTGGCGCGCGTGACCCTGGTGGGCGACATCAGCCGCGCGCGCGCCGACGCGTTGGTGCAGGCACTGCTGGCAGGCTGGCAGGCACACGGCTGCAGCGCTTTGCCCGCCGTGCCCGAAGTGCCTGCGCTCACACAAGCGCGCGGCATCGAACAGGCCTTTGCGGTAGCGCAAACGCAGATTCTGCTCGGCCAGCCGGGCCTGTCGCGGCGCAACCCGGACTTCATGGCCTTCATGGTTGCCAACCACATTCTGGGCGGCAGCGGCTTTAGCTCGCGCCTGATGCAAGAGGTGCGCGAACGCCGTGGCCTGACCTACGACATCCACAGCCGCTTCGTACCGGGCCGCCACGCCGGAGCTTTCCAGGTGGCTACCACGACCGAGCCGCAGCGTGCGCGCGCTGCGCTTGAGCTGGTGCAGGAACAGGTGCAGCGCTTCGTGGCCGAAGGCCCCACGGCGCAAGAGCTGGCGCACGCGCAAGCGACGCTGATCAACGGCTTTGCGCTGCGCCTCGACAGCAACCGCGAACAGCTCGAGCAAGTCGCCGCCATCGCCTGGCACGAGCTGCCGCTGGACCACTTGCAGACCTGGAGCGCGCAGGTGGCGGCGCTGGATGCGGCCCAGGTGCGGCGTGCGGCGCAGCGCGTGCTGCAACCCGAGCGCATGGTGACGGTGCTTTTTGGGAGCCCAGCGCCATGAGGCGGCCGCAGCCCGCGGGCCCAGCCGGTCAGCCAGCCACCCGCCCAAGCGCGCGTGCATCTTCCCGGCCCGCGGGCACGGTGCGCCTGATCGGCGGCCTGTACAAGCGCCGCAAGCTGGCGGTAGCCAACCATCCGGGTCTGCGCCCGACGCCGGATCGGGTGCGTGAAACGCTCTTCAATTGGCTGGGGCAAGACCTGTACGGCTTGCGCTGCCTCGACGCCTTTGCCGGCACCGGGGCGCTGGGTCTGGAAGCGGCCTCGCGCCGCGCGAGCGCGGTTTGCCTGCTGGAGCGCGACCCGGCGCTGGTGCAGGCGCTGCGCGCCCACGTGCAGCACCTCGGCGCGGTGCAGGTGCAAGTGCAGCAAGCCGATGCGCTGGCCTGGATGGCGGCGGCCACGCCGGGCGCGTGGGATGTGGTGTTTCTCGATCCGCCTTTTGCCGCTGCGACGGCGGGCGGCGTGTACCTGCGCGCCCTGGCCCTGGCGCGGCCGCTGCTGGCGCCAGACGGCCTCGTTTACCTCGAGGCCCCGCTGCCTTGGAGCGACGCCATGCTCGAGCCCTTGGGTCTGCGCCTGCAACGCCAGGGCCGGGCCGGGCAGGTGCACTACCATTTGCTGGCTGCGGCGCATAATGCAGCCCCATGAGCCGCTCTGCATCCACCAAAGCCACCACCGCCAAAGCCGCTGCCAAGCCCGCCACTGAGGCGCGGCTGGCGGTCTATGGCGGCACCTTCGACCCGCTCACCCTGGGGCATGAAGACGTGATCGCGCGCGCTGCGCGCCTGTTCGACCAGCTCATCGTGGCCGTGGCGGCGGCGCACCACAAGAAAACCCAGTTCACGCTCGAGCAGCGCCTGAGCCTGGCGCGCCAGAGTCTGGCCGAATGGCCCCAGGTGCGCGTGCTGCCCTTCGATGGGCTGATCATGGACTTTTGCCGCCAGCACGGTGCCACGGCGGTGGTGCGCGGCATCCGCAACGCCAGCGACTTCGACTACGAGGCCCAGATGGCGGCCATGAACCGCAAGCTGCTGCCCACGGTCGAAACCGTGTTCGTGCTGCCACAGCCGGAACTGCAGTGCATCTCCAGCACCCTGGTGCGCGAGATCGCCAAACTGGGCGGCGACGTCTCGGCGCTGGTCAACCCGGCGGTGGCGGCGCAGTTGCGCAGCGCCCACAGCGCCGCGCTGCATTGAAAGGGCGGCGCGCATGGCCCTGACGATCACCGCCGAGTGCATCAACTGCGACGTCTGCGAACCGGTGTGCCCAAATCAGGCGATTTCGATGGGCCCTGAGCACTACCAGATCGACCCGGCGCGCTGCACCGAATGCGTGGGCCACTTCGAGCAGCCCCAGTGTGTCGAGCTCTGCCCGGTGCAGTGCATTCCGGTGCACCCGCAGCACATCGAAGACCGCAGCAGCCTGGAGCGCAAATACCGGCGCTTGACGGCGGCCACCAGCCCCTGCGGCGCTTGACGTCCCCTGAAGGCTCCAAGGGGGTTTGACAGGCTTTGAATTTCTAGTGCGCAGCTGGCGGCGGCAGGCGCGGCGGCTTGGGGCGCACCGGTCTGGTGGTGTGTATGGCCGCAGTGGCGCGCTCCACTTGGCCGGCCAGCAGATCGGGCAGGGAGGCCAGCGAGCGCTCGATCGCCGCGTCGATGGCGCTGCGCTGCTCGGGGGCCGGTTTTTTGAGCACCCAGTGCACGACCTCGGCTTTGTGGCCGGGGTGCCCGATGCCGATGCGCAGCCGCCAATAATCGGCGCTGCCCAGTTGGGCGTGGATGTCGCGCAGGCCGTTGTGGCCGGCGTGACCGCCGCCGCGTTTGAGCTTGACCTCGCCGGGGGGCAGGTCGAGTTCGTCGTGGGCGACCAGAATCTGCTGCGGCTCGATCTTGTAAAAACGTGCCAACGCCGCCACCGCCTGGCCGCTGCGGTTCATGTAGGTGCTGGGCTCGAGCAGCCAAAGCGTGTGCTCGCCCACTTGGGTGCGGGCGGCGCGGCCAAAAAAGCTGCGCTCGGGGCGCAACTCGGCCTTGAGCGCGCCCGCCGCCGCTTCCAGCCACCAGGCGCCGGCGTTGTGGCGCGTATCGTGGTATTCGGGCCCGGGGTTGCCCAGGCCCACCAACAGCTTGTACATGAGCGCAGCCGCGCAGACGGCTGCGGGTTACTTCTTCTTCTTGGCTTTTTTGTCGCCAGCCGCAGAGGCCACCGGCGCCACGATGACTTCTTCCACCGGCTCGACCATGGTGGCCAGCGTCGGGTTCGGTTTGCCATGCGTGACCAGCTTGACGCCTGGGGGCAGCCTGAGGTCGTTGGCGTGGATGGCTTGGCCCTTGACGGCTTGGCCCAGATCGACTTCGATGAACTCGGGCAATTGGATCGCCAGGCACTCGATCTCGACTTCGGTGAGCACGTGGTTGACGGTGCAGCGGTCGATCTTCACGGCCGGCGAGGTGTCGGCGTTGATGAAGTGCAGCGGCACCTTCTTGTGCAGGCGCGTCTTGTCATCGACGCGCTGAAAATCCACATGCAGCACCAGCGGTTTGAAGGGGTGGTACTGGACGTCGCGCAGCAGCACCTTGTGCACCGCCCCGCCCAGCTCCATGTCCAGCACGCTGGCGTGGAAGCTCTCTTTGTGCACCGCGTGCCACAGGGCGTTGTGGTCGAGTTCGATGGCGATGGGCTGTTGCTCACCACCAAAGACGATGGCCGGCGTGCGACCCGAGTTGCGCAGACGGCGGCTCGCACCCGTACCCTGCGTGTTGCGCTCAAAAGCGACAAATTTCATGCTCTGACTCCTGCTAGGGCCCGGCCGCGACCAGCTCTGAACCCTGATTGAAAAAAACGCCTCGCGCCCAGGAAGCGGGCGCTGGCGCTGACGGTGCTTGCCGTTGCCGCTGGCGGGGATTAGTCGCTGTCGGTGTCGGCAAACAAACTCATCACCGACTCGCCGGTGGCAATGCGCGCCATGGTTTCGGCCATCAGCGGCGCCACCGAGAGTTGGCGGATCTTGGGGCAGGCCTGCGCCGCCTGGCTCAGGGGGATGGTGTTGGTCACCACCACCTCGTCGAGCGCGCCGCCCTTGGCGATGCGTTCGATCGCCGGCCCGGAAAAAATGGCGTGGCTGCAATAGGCATAGACGCTCTTGGCGCCGCGCTCCTTGAGCACCTCGGCGGCCTTGGTCAGGGTGCCGGCGGTGTCGATCATGTCGTCCATGATGACGCAGTTGCGGCCTTCGATGTCGCCGATCACGTGCATGACTTCGGACACATTGGGCTTGGGGCGGCGCTTGTCGATGATGGCCATGTCGCAGTCGAGCTGCTTGGCCAGCGCGCGCGCGCGCACCACGCCACCGACGTCGGGCGAGACCACGAGCAGGTTTTCGTAATTCTTGGCGCGCAGATCGCTCAGCAGCACCGGCGAGGCGTAGATGTTGTCGACCGGGATGTCGAAGAAGCCCTGAATCTGGTCGGCGTGCAAGTCCATGGTCAGGACGCGGTTGACGCCCACCACCTGCAGCATGTTGGCCACCACCTTGGCGCTGATGGGCACCCGGCGCGAGCGCGGACGCCGGTCCTGGCGCGCGTAGCCGAAATAGGGGATGACGGCCGAGATGCTGACGGCCGAGGCGCGCTTGAGCGCATCGACCATGATCAGCAGCTCCATCAGGTTTTCGTTCGTGGGTGCGCAGGTGGACTGGATCACGAACACGTGGCGCGCGCGCACGTTTTGCGTGATCTCGACCGTGACCTCGCCGTCGGAGAAGCGCCCGATGCTGGCCGCACCGAGCGGCGACTGGAGGTGCTGCGCGATTTCGGCCGCCAATACCGGGTTCGAGTTGCCGGTAAAGATCATGAAATCCGGTGCGTGCACGGGTGTTTGAATGGGCATGGAAAAACCGGCGCAGATAGACGTATTTGGCAGGGGAGGAAGGATTCGAACCCTCGAATGCCGGAATCAAAATCCGGTGCCTTAACCAACTTGGCGACTCCCCTACACAGGTGACAAACCGAAGGCTTGCCACCGAATGCAGTGCTGGAACTGTAGCTTCGTGCTGAACAGAGCTTGCGATTATAGCCGTAAAAACCGCTATGAGCGCTTGCACCATCCAAACAACGGATGTTCCTGCAAATTGCTGCAACTTCTGGCGACCCAGTGCCCAGGCAGGTTGGCAACGCCGTAGGCAGCGCGGTCGCCGGGCGCCAAGGGCGCGTACAGCGCACTGCCCGAACCGCTCATGCGCGCATCGAGCCCGTGCTCGGCCATCCAGCGCAGACCCAGAGCGATGTCCGGGCACAGCTCGATGGCCACGGGCTGCAGATCGTTGCCTTGCAGCCCAGCCCCAGCGTTTGCAGCAAAGTCTTCGATTCTAGCGCGGGGTGTATCCCTTTTCAGGGCCGGGTGCGAAAAAATATCCGGGGTCGAGGCCCCGCTGGGGGGTTTGAGCACCAGGTAGCGCGCTGGCTGCAGATCGATGGGCTGCAGCGTTTCACCGATGCCTTCGACCCAGGCGTTGCGCCCGCCCACAAAAAACGGCACGTCGGCCCCGAGGGTGAGGCCGATGCGCTGCAGCTCGGCCCCGCTCAGCCCCAAGCCCCAGAGGCGGTTGAGCGCGAGCAAGGTGCTGGCGGCATCGGATGAGCCACCCCCCAAGCCGGCTTGCTGCGGTATCTGTTTGTCGAGCGCGATCTGTGCGCCCCAGGTGCAGCCGGTGGCGCTTTGCAGCGCCCGCGCGGCGCGCAGCACCAGGTCGTTGGCCGGCAGGGCGTGCCCGGGCTCGAGGTCTGGGTTGAGGTCCAGGCGGCTGATCTGGCCGCCGCTGCAGCGCTCGAAGTGCAGGGTGTCGCACCAGTCGATGAGCATGAACACCGACTGCAGCAGGTGGTAGCCGTCGGCGCGCCGGCCCACGATGTGCAAAAACAGGTTGAGCTTGGCCGGAGCCGGTACGTCGAGCAGTTGGCGCAGGGTCATGACGAGGGTGCGCAGAGGCTGAGAGGCAATGGGGCGGGTCGGCAAGGGCGCGCCAGGGCGCCGCCGGCCAGGCGCAAGGCACAACCGTCGCCCGAGCTGCGGCGCGCCTGTGCAAGGCCGCTGGCGGTGTGTGGGGGCCTCGAGGCGGGCATGAGCGATGGCCTTGCAGCCCTCAGTGCAGGATCAGGCGCAGCTCGACCGCCGGCGTGGGCAGCCAGCGCCGCGCCTGCAGGCGGCCCTGGGCGTGGCGCGACAGATCGGCCTGCCAGCCTTCGATCTGGGCCTGCTGCCCGCGCAGCCAAGCAAACAGGGCCGGCAGCGGCAGCGCGACACCGGTCAGGGCGGCGCTGAGCTCGTCCATGTGGGCATAGACGCTGCTGCGCCCGTTGTGCAGCAGCAGCGCCTGCTGGGCATCCCATTGGGCGTGCGCCAGCCTTTGCCCTAGGGGGCTGGATAGGCTGAGGCTGCCGCTGTCGGCGTTGCCCCAGAGCTCAAAGTTGGCGCTGAAGTGCTGCACGGGGTCGGTTTCGATGGTCAGCGCCAAGCGTCCGCTCCAGTGGCTGCGCTCGGGTTCGGGCTTGGGCACGACCTCGGCACCGGGTTTGGCCTGCATGGTGCTTAGGGGTTCCTGCGTGGGCAGCTCTTTGCTGGGCGGCTCTTGATTGGCTGGGCGCAGGGGCATCGGGCTGGCGCAGCCCGCGAGTGCGGTCAGCGCACCCAAACCCAGCGCAAGCACGCACCGGCGGGATCGGTTCATGGCTGGGCCTGCAGCCGGCGCAGGGTTTGCAGCAGGGTGTTATTGTCGGGGTTGATCTCCAGCCCCAAGCGCCAAACGGCCAGCGCCTGCTCGCGCTGCCCCAGCACCCAGTGCACCTCGCCCAAGTGGGCGGCGATCTCGGCGTCGGGCAGGCGCTCGAAAGCCTTTTTCAGGAAGCGCAGCGCTTCGGCGTGGTTGCCTAGGCGGAACTCGACCCAGCCCATGCTGTCGAGGATGTAGGCGTCGTTGGGGTCAACCGCCAGCGCTTTTTCGATCAGCGAGCGCGCCTCTTGTAGGCGCAGGTTGCGGTCGGCCAGTGAGTAGCCCAAGGCGTTGTAGGCGTGGTGGTAGTCGGGATGGCGCTGCATCAGCAGGCGCAGCATCTGCTCCATGGCCTCGTACTGGCCGGCGCGCTTGGCGGTGAGGGCTTTTTCGTAGAGCAGGTCGGGGTCGTCGGGGAATTGCTGCATCGCAAGGCCATAAATTTGCAGCGCCTGTTCGTACTGGCCGATGTCGCGCAGCAGCTGGGCTTCGGCCACCAGCTTGCGCCGCGCTTGGGCGTCGTCTAGTTCGGGTTGCTCGCGCAGCAGTTGCCGCGCCGCCTCGACTTGGCCTTGGCGCGCCAGCAGGTGCGCGCGCCGCAGTTGCAGCGCAAAACCGGCTTCCTCGGGGTTGGGAATGCGCTCGAGCCAAGCTTGGGCAGCAGCCCAATCGCGCTGCCATTCGGCCAGTTGGGCCAGGTGCAGGTAGGCTTGGGTGCGGCCACGAGCCGCCTGTTCGGCTGGCTGGCCGGGGGCCAGTTCGAGGTAGCGCAGCAGGGCCGTGCGGGCCGGGCCGGGCCGGCGCGAATTGGTCTGCAAGATGCCTTGCAGCAGCCAAGCCGAAGCCAGGTCGGGGGCGCGCTCGGTCAGCAGGCGCAGTTCGCGCTGGGCGTCGGATACGCGCCGCAGCTCGAGCAAGCGCTGCACGTAGGCGAGGTGGAGGTCGTGGTGCTGGTCTGCCCCGGCGGCGTCGGTGCGCTCGAGGTAGGCGCGCAGCAGCGCCTCGGCCAGTACGCTTTGGTGTGGCAACAGATCCAGTGCCAAGGTGGCGCCGTGCACCGAATCGGCCTGCAGCCGCAGCGCCTGTTGCGCGGCTTGCAGCGCCGCCCGGTGGTCGCCCTGCAGCAGATCCATCCGCCCCAAGGCGGCGTGCGCGGTGGCTGCAGTGGCGGGGTCGGCCAGCGCCGCTTGCAGCGCTTCGTGCACCACACGCCGGGCGGCGACCCGGTCGCTCAAACGGCCCAGCGTGGCCGGGATGGCGCTGATGATGTCGTGGCGCCGCTCGATCGGGGCCATCTGGATCAGGCGCTGCAACACCGGGCCGATTTCGCCCGGGCGGTTGAGAGCCAGCAAGATCTGCAGCTGAAAGCGCAGCGGCTCATCGCTGCCTGGAAAGGCGCGCGACCAATCGCGGGCGGCGTTGAAGGCGGAATTGCCGGCCCGGCTTTGCAGCGCCATGTCAACCGCACGCCTGAACAGCTCCGGGCGCTGTAGGCGCACGGCGGCGTCGAGCATGAGGGAGTGCGCGCCGCCCGGGTCGCCGCGCTGGAATTTGAATTCGGCCAGCAGCAGCTGGTAGAAGGTGTCGGCATCGAGCGCGGTGGGCGGGCCGGGAAACTGCAGCTCGAGCGCGGGCGCGCTCGGCTGGCTGGCCGGTTGCGTGGCCGGTTGCGCAGCCGCCGGGCCGTGCCCTAGGCCGAGCAGCAGGGCCGCCAAAACGGCGATCCAGCCAAATCGCCGTCGGATGGCCTTGCCCACAAAGGCGGCGGCAGTAGCAGAAGCAGGGGTAAAGGCCAAGCGCATGATCCCATGATAATTGATGCGCTGGCGCCCAGCGTCGCTGGGTGGCAATTCTGCAGCCCGGCCGCAACAGCTGTCATTTGTGTTGGATGGATGCCATCCCTAACTTGCCCGAACTTGCACCATGCCCGAACTGCCTGAAGTCGAAACCACGCGCCTGAGCATTGCCGAGCGGCTGCAGGGCGCCCGCATCGAGCGCATCGAGGTGGGCAAGGCGCTGCGATGGCCGCTTGGGGTGGCGCCCGAGGCGCTGCTGCAACGGTGCGTGCGCGGTGTGCGGCGGCGCGGCAAGTACCTGTTGCTGGATCTGGACCACGGTTTGCTGCTCGTGCACTTAGGGATGTCGGGCAGCCTGCGTCTGGCCGCGGCTATGCCGCCCCGAGGTCCGCACGACCATTTCGATTTGCACACCAGCCTGGGCGTGCTGCGCCTGCACGACCCGCGCCGCTTCGGGGCGGTGGTCTACGCCGAGGGTGAATCCGACCCGGTGGCGCGCAAGCTCTTGGGCAAGCTCGGGGTGGAGCCGCTCTCGGGGGCCTTTGAGCCCGAGGCCTTTTATGCCGCCTTGCGCCAGCGCCGCGCCAGCATCAAACAGGTGCTGCTGGCGGGCGCGGTGGTGGTGGGGGTCGGCAACATCTACGCTTGCGAGGCGCTGTTTGTGGCGGGCATCCGACCCACGGCGGTGGCGGCGCGCCTGAGCCGCGCGCGGGTGCAGCGGCTGCATGCCGCGATCGTGCAGGTGCTGCAACAGGCGCTGCAAGCCGGTGGCAGCAGCTTGCGCAACTACTCCAACGCCGACGGGCAGAGTGGCCACTTTCAACTGCAAACCCAAGTGTATGACCGCGCCGGGGAACCGTGCCGGGTCTGTGGCCGCCCGATCCAGCTGCTGCGCCAGGCCCAGCGCTCGAGCTATTACTGCGCGCATTGTCAAAAAGCCTGAGCCTTGCCGGCTCTGGGGCCGCCTGAGCAGGCAGCCAGTGCTATATTGCCCCCATGGAATTCATCCAGCAATTCGATCTGCACAGCCGTTGGCGCCAGCAGCGGGCGCAGGATCTGGCCCGGATCGGGCAGTGGCTCGGCGGCCACGACCTGCTCGACGACGGCGCGCGCGCACGCTTGGTCCACCTGCAGTCGCAGTTTGCCAGCGACCGGGTGATGGTGGCTTTCGTGGCCGAGTTTTCACGCGGCAAGTCGGAGCTGATCAACGCCATTTTTTTTGCCGGCTACGGGCGCCGCATCATGCCGGCCAGCGCCGGACGCACCACCATGTGCCCGACCGAACTGGGCTACGAAGCCGGCCTGCCACCTTGTTTGCGCCTGTTGCCGATCGAGACCCGCCTGCAGGCGCAATCGCTGCTCGAGTGGCGCAGCGCCCCCGAGCAGTGGCAGCGCATCGACCTCGACGTCAACCAACCCGAACAGCTCGCGCAAGCCATCGAGCAGGTGGCGCAGACGCTGCGGGTGCCGGTCGAGCAGGCGCGCGCGCTCGGTTTCTGGCACGAGGACAGCCCCCAGGACAACCCGTTGCCGGGCCCCGATGGCCTGGTGGAGGTGCCGCGCTGGCGCCACGCCCTCATCAACATGGCGCACCCCTTGCTCAAGCAGGGTTTGGTGATCGTCGATACGCCGGGCCTGAACGCGATCGGCACCGAACCCGAGCTCACGGTCGGTATGCTGCCGCAGGCGCATGCCGTGGTGTTCATACTGGCGGCCGACGCGGGGGTGAGCAAGTCCGATCTGGCGATCTGGCGCGAACACCTGGCCCCCACGGCCGAGCGCGGCGAGTCGCGGCTGGTGGTGCTCAACAAAATCGATGTGCTCTGGGACGAGTTGAGCAGCCCGCAAGCCGTCGCGGCGCAGATCGAACGCCAGCGCCTGCACAGCGCCGAGGTGCTGGGTCTGCAAGGGCAGCAGGTGTATGCGGTCTCGGCCCACAAGGGTCTGCTGGCCAAGGTGCGCCAGGATGCGCAGCTGTTGCAGCAAAGCCGCCTGCCCGAGCTGGAGCGGGCGCTGGCCGATGACGTGCTGGGGCAACGGCGGCGCCTGTTGCAGTCGGCTTTGCAGCAGGCGCTGCACCAGTTGCGCACCGAAGTCGAGCGCCAGCTGCAGGTGCGCAGCCACGAGCTCGAAGAACAGGTGCAAGAGCTGCAAGCCTTGCGCGGCAAAAACGCGACGGTGATACGGCAGATGCGCGCCCGCATCGAGCTCGAGCAAGCTGAATTTGACCAGAGCGCGCTGCGCATCCAGGCCGTGCGCTCGGTGCACCTCAAGACGCTGCGGCTGCTGTTTGCCCAGCTTGGCAGCAACCAGATCAAGGCCGAAGTGGCCGAGTTTGCCCAGGCGCTCAAAAAGCCTGGGGTCAAGCTGGGCGTGAAAACGATCTACAAGGACACCTTCGCGCGTTTGCGCAACGGCCTGTCGCAATCGCAGCAATGGGCCAATGAGGTGCAGGAAATGCTCGCGGGCATGTTTCGCAGCCTCAACGCCGAATATGGTTTTACTCTGCAGGCGCCGCAGCGGCTGGATCTGTCGCGCTTTGTGCGCGCGATCGACGGCATCGAGAACGCGCATTTGCAGTATCTGGGCCTGACCAATCTGCTGCGGCTGACCCAGGCGGGGTTTTGCGAGCGGCTGGCCAAAGCGGTGCTGTCGAGCTTGCGCAAGCTCTACGAGGAAGCGTCGGGCGAGGCCGAAATCTGGAGCAAAACCGCAGCCTCGCAGCTCGATGGCCAATTGCGCGAGCGCAGGCGCAATTTTGCGCGCCGCCTCGAGGCCGTGCACCGCATCCAAGAGGCTGCGGGCAGCCTGGATGAGCGCATCAACGAGCTGCTGGCCCGCCAGGCCGAGATCGAGGCCGAGCAGGCGCGCTGGTTGCAGTTGTGCGCCGAGGTGGCGCAGCCCGACGCTGAGGAGGTTGCGCTGGCGCCTGACGCGGCCGCGTCGGTCGCCCCCTTGGCGCGGGTTGAACCTGCGCTGTCCGCAGCGACGAGCTGAAGCCGGCCCGGTGGCGCAAGCGCTGTTCTTTGACGCGCTGGTGGCGTGGCAGCGGCGCCTGGGCCGCCACCACCTGCCGTGGCAAGGCACGCGCGATCCATACCGCGTCTGGCTGTCCGAGATCATGCTGCAGCAAACCCAGGTCGCTACCGTGCGCCCGTACTACGAGCGCTTCGTGCAGCGCTTCCCTGATGTGGGGTCGCTGGCGCAAGCCGAGCCAGACGAGGTGCTGGCGCATTGGAGCGGGCTGGGCTACTACAGCCGGGCGCGCCACTTGCACGCCTGTGCGCGATGGGTGGTGCAACAAGGTGGGCGCTGGCCGGGCAGCGCGGCCGAGCTGCAGCGCCTGCCCGGCATCGGCGCCAGCACGGCGGCGGCGATAGCGGCTTTTTGCTTCGGCGAGCGGGTTTCCATTCTGGACGGCAACGCACAGCGCCTGCTGGCGCGGCTGTTGGCCTTCGGGGGCGATCTGGCGCACGCGCCCACCCGGCGCGCGCTGTGGCAGCAGGCCCAAGGGCTGCTGCCCGAAGCAGCCAGCGCCGCCGACATGGCCGCCTACACCCAGGGCCTGATGGACTTGGGGGCCCAGATCTGCACCCGCAGCAAGCCACGCTGCACCGAATGCCCGGTGGCTGCGCTGTGCCAGGGGCTGGCGCAGCAGCGCGTGGCCGAGTTGCCGCACAAGTCGCGCCGCCGCCCGCGCCGACTCGAAGACTGGTGGCTGCTGCTGCTGCGCCGCGCCGACGGGGCCATCTGGCTGCAGCAGCGGCCGCCGCGGGGCATCTGGGCCGGCTTGTACGCGCCGCCGGTGCTGGCCACACAGCACGCCGCGCTGCAAGCGCCACCCGGTGCGCGCGCGGGGCCAGCGCCGATCCTGCATCCGGTGATCGCGCACAGCCTGACGCACCGCGAACTGCGCCTGCACCCGGTGCAGTGGCAGTGGCATGCGGATGCGGATGCGGATGCGGATGCGCCCGCATGGGGGCCAGGGCGCTGGCTGCAGTCGCTGGGGCAGCCGCCGGTGGCGCTGCCAGCCCCGATCCGCACCTGGTTGCTCGAACACCTGCCGCCGGCTACCGGTGCAGGCACGGGCGTGCAGGGTTAAGGATGGTGCTGCAAGGCGTCGAGTTCGCGGTGCCGCACCTGCACGCTGCCCAGTTCGGCAAAGCCCTGCGCCAGGCGCTCCACCAGATACACCGAGCGGTGCTGCCCGCCAGTGCAGCCAATGGCCACCGTCACGTAGCTGCGGTGGTCGGCCTCCAGGCGCGGCAGCCAGCGCCGCAGAAAAGCCTCGATCTGCTCTTGCATCGCCGTCACTTCGGCTTCGGCCTGCAAAAACTGCGCCACCGCGGGGTCGCGCCCGGTCAGCAGGCGCAGCTCGGGTTCGTAATGCGGATTGGGCAGCATGCGCACGTCGAACACGAAATCGGCATCCATCGGCACGCCGCGCTTGAAGGCGAAGGACTCGAACACCAGCGTCAAGCGCGCCGGGGGCAGTTGCAGCAGCGCCTTGACCGTGCTGCGCAGGTGCGCGGCCTTGAGTTGGCTGGTGTCGAGCACCTGGGCCTGCTCGCGCAGGTCGCTGAGCAGCTCGCGTTCGAGCTCGATGGCGTCGGCCAAGGCGCGGCGCTGGTCGCTGCTGCCCTTGAGCGAGAGCGGGTGCAGGCGCCGGGTTTCGGAGAAGCGGCGCACCAGCGTGTCGGTGCTGGTGTCGAGAAACAACACGGTGAGCGGCAGGCCACGGGCACGCAGCTGGCGCAGCCGCAAGGGCAGGGTGGGCAGCGCGCGGGCGCTGCGCACGTCGATGGCCACCGCCACGCGCTCGGTGGCTTCGGCCTGCTGCAAGGCGACCAGCGGCTCCAGCAGATCGGGCGGCAGGTTGTCCACGCAGTAAAAACCGGCGTCTTCGAGCGCGTGCAGGGCCACCGACTTGCCCGAGCCCGACATGCCGGTGATCAGGACGAGTTGCACAACAGCTCCTGGGCGTGGGCCAAGGTGGTGTCGGTGAGCTGCTGGCCGCCGAGCATGCGCGCCACTTCGGCCACCCGCTGCGCACCGTCCAGGGGCTCGATCTGGCTGCTGCTGCCGTGCGCGTCTTGCCCTTTGCTCACGCGCAGGTGCTGGTGCGCGCAGGCCGCCACTTGCGCCAGATGGGTCACGGCCAGCACCTGCCGATCGCTGCCCAGGCGGCGCATGAGCTGGCCCACGGTGTGCGCCACCGCGCCGCCGATGCCGCTGTCCACTTCGTCAAAGATCAGCGTCGGGGAGCTGCCGACTTCGCTGGTGCAGACCGAGATCGCCAGCGCGATGCGCGACAGCTCGCCCCCAGAAGCCACTTTGCCCACCGGGCGCGGGGTGCTGCCGGGGTGTGCAGCCACCAGAAACTCGACTTGGTCGAGGCCGTGCGCCTGCGGCTCGGGCAGGGCCTGCAACCGCACCTCGAAGCGCCCGCCGGCCATCCCCAGGCCCTGCATGGCTTGGGTGATGGCCTGCCCAAGCCGCGCCCCGGCCTCGAGGCGCAGGCGGCGCAGGCGCTCGGCCTCGGAGCCAAAACGCGCCTGGGCCTGGTGTTCGGCCTGCTCCAGCGCCGCCAGATCGGCGCTGCGCTCGAGCTCGGCCAGCGCCTGGCGGCCGGCCTGCAGCCGCTCGGCCAGCGCCTGTGGCTCGCAGCGCAGGCGCCGCGCCAGCGCCAGCCACAGGCCCAGGCGTTGGTCCAGCGCCTGCAGCGCCGCCGGGTCCAGTTCGCTGCGCTGGGCGTGCTGTTGCAGGTCGTGGCAGGCATCGTCCACCTGCGCCAGCGCGCTGGTCAGCAGCTCGGCCAGGCCCTGGTAGCGCGGCTCCACGTGTTGTTGCGCCTGCAACGCCTGTGCGGCGCGGTAGAGCAGGGTGCGGGCGTTGGCTTCGTCTTCGCTCAGGCAGTGCAGCGCCGTTTGCGCCGCCTCCAGCAGCGCTTGGGCGTGCGCCAGCCGCCCATGCTGCAAGTTGAGCTCTTCCCATTCGCCGGGCAGCGGGGCCAGGCGCTCGAGCTCGCTGAGTTGCCATTGCAGGCGTTCGCGCTCCTGTTGCAGTTGGCTTTGCTGCGCGCGCGCCTGCTCCAGGCTGCGTTGCGCGGCGCGCCAGTCGCTCCAGAGCTGGCGCAGGGCGCGCGCATCGATCCGGGCGTAGTCGTCGAGCAGCTGGCGCACGGCCTCGGGCCGCGTCAGGCTCTGCCAGGCGTGCTGGCCGTGAATGTCGAGCAGCAGTTCGCCCAGCCCGCGCAACTGGGTCGCGCTGGCGGCGCTGCCGTTGATCCAGGCGCGGCTGCGGCCTTGGGTGTCGAGCTGGCGCCTGAGTCGCAAGGGCTCGCCCGGCTCGCCCTCGAAGCCCTGCTCGGCCAGCCACTCGCGGGCGGCAGCGGTGGGCTCGAATTCGGCCACCACCTCGGTGCGCGTCGCGCCCTCGCGCACCACCGTGGCGTCGGCGCGCGCGCCCAGCGCCAGTTGCAGGGCGTCGATGAGGATCGACTTGCCGGCCCCGGTCTCGCCGGTGAGCACGGTAAAGCCTTGGTTCAAATCCAGTTCCAGTTCGCGCACGATCACGAAATCGCGCAGCGCCATGCGTTGCCAGCTCAACCCACGCCCCCTTCGTTCCAGTGCAGCTTGCGCCGCAGGGTGTCAAAATAACTCCAGCCCAGCGGGTGCAGCAGGCACAGCTGGTGCGCCGCGCGCCGCACCACGATGCGGTCGCCGTGCAGCAGGCTGGTAAAGCTCTGCATGTCGAAGTGCGCGCTGGCGTCGCGTCCCGAGACCACCTCGACCGCGATCTCGCCGCTGGCCGGCAGCACGATCGGGCGGTTGGTGAGCGTGTGCGGCGCGATCGGGGCCATGATCCAGCCGTCGATGGCCGGGTGCAACAGCGGCCCACCGGCCGACAAGGCGTAAGCGGTGCAACCCGTGGGGGTGGCGATCACCAGGCCGTCGGCGCGCTGCTTGGCCACGAAATGGCCATCGACCTCGACCCGCAGCTCCACCATGCTGGGGGCGCTGCCGCGGTTGACCACCACGTCGTTCATGGCGATGGTCTCGAACACGCACGAGCCGTCGCGCCAGACGCTGGCGTGCATCAGCGCGCGCCGGTCTTGCTCGTACTGGCCATGCAGAATGGCTTGCAAGACCGGGGCGTAACCCTGCCACGGGATGTCGGTGATGAAGCCCAGGCGGCCCTGGTTGATCCCCACCAACGGCACTTGCTGGCGCGCCAGCTGGCGCCCGATGCCCAGCATGGTGCCGTCGCCCCCGAGCACCAGCGCCAGGTCGCAGTGCTGGCCGATCTGGCTCACCTCGAGCACCGGGTAGGTTTCGAGCCCGGTGTTGAGGGCGGTTTCGCGCTCCAGGCTCACGGCGCAGCCCTGTTTGAGCAAAAAATGCGCCAAGGTGTCGATGATGCCGCGCGAACCCAGGGCGTTGTACTTGCCGATCACCGCCACGTGCTGAAAGCGCAGCCCGGCAGCCGGCGGCAGCGCAGCCAACGGCGGTGCAGCCAGCGGCGGTGCAGCAGGGGTCGAGGCGTGCTGATTCATGTGCAAATTAAAGCACAAGCCCATTAAAATCTTCCTCATGCTCGATGACCGCTCCAAGCACCTGCTCAAAACCCTGGTCGAGCGCTACATCGCCGACGGCCAACCGGTGGGCTCGCGCACCCTGTCGCGCGCGACCGGGCTGGAGCTCTCGCCCGCGACCATCCGCAACGTCATGAGCGACCTCGAGGATCTCGGCCTGATCGCCAGCCCGCACACCTCGGCGGGCCGGGTGCCCACCGCGCGCGGCTACCGGCTGTTTGTCGATACCATGCTCACCGCCCGGCGCGACGAGCTCCCCGCCGTAGATTCCATGCCGGCCGCCGCAGCCCTGCAAGGCGAGCAGCCGCGCCAAGTGCTCAACCAAGCGGCGCAGCTGCTCTCCAGCCTGTCGCACTTCGTGGGCGTGGTGCGGGTGCCCAAGCGCGCCAGCGTCTTTAGGCACATCGAGTTTTTGAGCCTGTCGCAGCGGCGCGTGCTGGTGATTTTGGTCTCGCCCGATGGCGAGGTGCAAAACCACGTCATCCACACCCAGCCCGAGTTTGAACAAAGCCAGCTGCAAGAGGCGGCCAATTTTCTCAACGCCCACTACGCCGGCCTGACGCTGAGCGAAGTGCGCGACCGCCTGCGCACCGAAGTCGAGCGCCTGCGCGGCGAGATCGCCGCCCTGATGCTGCAAGCGGTTGAGCTGGGCACCGAAAGCGAGGCGCAACAAGACGCGGTGCTGGTGGCCGGCGAGCGCAACCTGTTGTCGGTGAGCGATTTTTCGCACGACTTGGGGCAGTTGCGGCGGCTGTTCGACATTTTCGAGCAAAAAACCCAGCTCATGCGGCTGCTCGATGTGTCGCACCAGGCCGACGGGGTGCGGATCTTCATCGGCGGCGACAGCCAGGGCGTGCCGTTCGAAGATTTGTCGGTGGTCAGCGCGCCCTACACCGTCGATGGCGCCGTGGTCGGCACCCTGGGCGTGATCGGCCCGCAGCGCATGCCCTACGAGCGCATGATCCAGATCGTGGACATCACCGCCAAGCTGCTGGGCAACGCCCTGAGCCAACCGCGCTAGGGGTTTTTCGTGGCCCGCTGTGGGCGGCCGGCGCCTAGGTTTGGGCTGCTCGCGCCTGTGCCGTTGCGTGTATCGGCGCTTGCTTGGCCGCTTGTCTGGCCGCTTTGGGATGCAGTAAACTCCGAATCTCTGGGCCTCTAGCTCATGCTTGGTTAGAGCAGCGGACTTAAGCTGCGCCGCCCTGCGGTTCGCAAGAATACGGGCGGCGCGAATGTGGGTTGCCGGCGGGTAAGTTCACTCTGCCTGCCGGTAGAACTGCTCAAATTCGGGGAAACCTCTGCCTTGCTGGCGTGGCAATCCCGAGCGAAACTCCCCCTTGGGGGAGGACGTGTAGAGACTGTACGGGCAGGTCGTAACGACAAGAGACAGTCCAGACCACAAACCCGAAAGGGGTGGCGAAAGCCATAGCTGGTACGCATAATCCGTTGGTGCCGTGTTCGACTCACGGGAGGCCCACCATCTGCCCAAACTTCCCGACCGACGCGGGGGAGGTCGAAGGTCGGTGAGGCCGCGTCCGGTGGAGCTGCTGCAAGCGCCGCAACGCTCAACGCAGCACATCGCCCACGCAGACGTACTTGAGCTCCAGGTATTCGTCGATGCCGTGGTGCGAGCCCTCGCGCCCGAGGCCCGACTGTTTCATGCCGCCAAAGGGCACGTGCTCGGTGGCCAAGATGCCGACGTTGACGCCGACCATGCCGTACTCCAGCGCCTCGCTCATGCGCCAGATGCGGCCCACGTCGCGGCTGTAGAAGTAGCTCGCCAGCCCGAATTCGGTGGCGTTGGCGGCGGCGATGACCTCTTGCTCGGTGTCGAAGCGGAACACCGGGGCCAGCGGGCCGAAGGTCTCTTCGCGTGCGCACAGCATGGCGGCGTGGCAGTCGGCGAGCACGGTGGGGGCAAAGAACTGGCCGCTGCCCAGCGCGCTCAGGCGCTGCCCACCCACCAGCACCCGCGCCCCCTGGGCCTGCGCGTCGTCGAGGTGGCGTTGCACCTTGTCGAGCGCGGCGGGCTCGATCAGCGGCCCGATGGCCACGCCTTCGGCAAAGCCGCTGCCCACTTGCAGCGTGCCGACACGGGCCGCGAATTTCTGCAAAAAAGCCTCGTAGATGCCGGCTTGCACATAAAAGCGGTTGGCGCAGACGCAGGTCTGGCCGGCGTTGCGGTATTTGCTGGCCAGCGCGCCTTCGACCGCGCTGTCGAGGTCGGCGTCGTCAAAGACGATGAAGGGGGCGTTGCCGCCGAGTTCGAGCGCGAGCTTTTTCACCGTCGGCGCGCACTGCGCCATCAGGATGCGCCCGACTTCGGTGGAGCCGGTAAAGCTCAGGTGGCGCACGGTGTCGCTGGCGCACAGCACCTGGCCGATGGCGATCGAGCGCGCGCTGTCGGCACTCAGCACGTTGAGCACGCCCGGTGGCAGGCCGGCGCGCTGGGCCAGTTCGGCGGCGGCGAGCGCGGTCAGGGGCGTGAGTTCGGCCGGTTTGACGATCACCGGGCAGCCCGCCGCCAGCGCCGGCGCCACTTTGCGCGTGATCATGGCCAGCGGAAAGTTCCAGGGCGTGATGGCGGCGCAGACGCCGATGGGCTGCTTGAGCACCAGCAGGCGCCGGTTGGGGTCGAACTGGGGCAGGGTTTCGCCATTGACGCGCTTGGCTTCTTCGGCAAACCATTCGACGAAGCTGGCCCCATAAGCGACTTCGCCCCGGGTTTCGGCCAAGGGTTTGCCTTGTTCTGCGGTCATGAGTCGCGCCAGATCGTCCTGATGCTCCAGCAGCAGTTCGAACCAGCGCCGCAAAATCTGGCTGCGCTGCTTGGCGGTCTGGTTGCGCCAGGCCGGCCAGGCGGTGTGGGCGGCGTCGATCGCCTGCTGGGCCTCGGCCGGCCCGAGGTTGGCGACATCGGCCAGCTTGGCCCCGGTGGCCGGGTCGTGCACGTCAAAGCGCTGGCTGCCGGGCACCCAGCGGCCGTCGATCAGGGCGTCGGTTTTGAGCAGGCTGGGGTCGTGCAGCAGGCTCAGGGGGCAGGAGGTGGGGGTGGGCATGGGGTGACGGGCTCGCTCGTTTGGGGGGGTTCAGGTGCCAGGCAGCGGCTGCCAGTGCGTGTGCTCGGGGCCGAGCGCGGGTGGGGGCAGTGCGGCGCAGGGGCGCTGGCCGTCGAGCAGGATCGGGTGCGCCAGCGCCGGCGGGGTGCCCAGCGCGCCATCCTCCGGCGCCGCTTGCGCGGGCAGGATCAGGCCGCGCGCCGCCACTTGCGGGTGCTCGAGCACCTGCGCCACGTCCAGAATGGGCGCACACGGGATGCCCAGCGCATCCAGATGCGTGCGCCAGTCGGCGGTGTCGCGCTGGCGCAGCACTGGGCCGATGAGCTCGATCAGCTCTTGGCGGTGTTGCACCCGCGCCGGGTTGGTGCCAAAGCGCTGGTCGCGCGCCAGCAGCGGCTGGCCGATGGCCTCGCACAGGCGGTTGAACTGGGCGTCGTTGCCCACGGCCAGCACGAGGTGGCCGTCGCGGGTGGCAAAAACCTGATAGGGCACGATGTTGGGGTGCGCGTTGCCCATGCGGCTGGGCCGGGTGGCGCCGATGAGCTGGTTGCTGGCCTGGTTGGCCAGCATGGCCACTTGCACGTCGAACAAGGCGGCGTCGATCACGCGCCCGCGCCCGGTGCGCCCGCGCTCGTGCAGCGCGGCCAGGATGGCGCTGCAGGCATAGACGCCAGTGAGCAGGTCGGTGACCGCCACCCCCACCTTTTGCGGCTCGCCGTCGGGGTTGCCGGTGATGCTCATCAGGCCGCCTTCGGCCTGGATGGCGAAGTCGTAACCGGCTCGGGGCGAGAGCGGGCCGGTCTGGCCGTAGCCGGTGATGGAGCAGTAGATCAGGCGCGGGTTGAGGGCTTGCAGATTGGGCGCATCCAGCCCATAGCGCGCCAGTTGGCCGACTTTGTAGTTTTCGATCAGCACGTCGGCCTCGCGCGCAAGCTCGCGCACCTGCTCGATGCCTTCGGGCTGGGTCAGGTCGATGGCCACCGAGCGCTTGCCGCGGTTGGCGCAGACGAAGTAGGCCGATAGCCGCTGCTCGCCTTCGCCCCACCAGGGCGGACCCCAGGCGCGGGTGTCGTCGCCGCAGCCGGGGCGCTCGACCTTGATCACGTCGGCGCCGTAGTCGGCCAGTATCTGTGCCGCCCAGGGGCCGGCGAGCACGCGCGAGAGGTCGAGCACGCGCACGCCCTCGAGTGGTCGCACAGGCGTGGCGGCGGGGCTGGCGCTGAAGGGGGCAGGGGGCATGGGGCGTTGGGCTGTTCAGTTGGCAAAAGCGGCGATGCCGGTGATGGCGCGCCCAAGGATGAGGGCGTGCACGTCGTGCGTGCCCTCGTAGGTGTTGACCACTTCGAGGTTGACCAGATGCCGCGCCACCCCGTATGCGTCGCTGATGCCGTTGCCGCCGAGCATGTCGCGCGCCGTGCGGGCGATGTCGAGCGCCTTGCCGCAGCTGTTGCGCTTGAGCAGGCTGGTGAGTTCGATCGCCGCCTGGCCTTGGTCTTTCAGGCGCCCCAGGCGCAGGCAACCTTGCAGGCCGAGCGCGATTTCGCTCACCATATCGGCCAGCTTCTTCTGAATCAGCTGGTTGGCGGCCAGCGGGCGGCCGAACTGCTGCCGCTCGAGCACGTACTGGCGCGCACGGGCGCAGCAGTCTTCGGCCGCGCCCAACGCGCCCCAAGCGATGCCGTAGCGGGCGCTGTTCAGGCAGGTGAAGGGGCCCTTCAGGCCACGCACCTCGGGAAAGGCGTTGGCTTCGGGGCAAAACACGTCCTCCATCACGATCTCGCCGGTGATGCTGGCGCGCAGGCCCACCTTGCCATGAATGGCCGGGGCGCTCAGGCCGTTCCAGCCTTTTTCCAGGATGAAGCCGCGAATGGCGCCTTCATCGTCCTTGGCCCAGACCACGAATACGTCGGCGATCGGGGAGTTGGTGATCCACGTCTTGGCGCCGCTGATCGCGTAACCGCCGGGCACTTTCCTGGCGCGGGTGACCATGCTGCCGGGGTCGGAGCCGTGGTTGGGTTCGGTCAGGCCAAAGCAGCCCACCCACTCGCCGCGGGCCAGCTTGGGCAGGTATTGCTGCTTTTGCGCTTCGGTGCCAAATTCGTGGATCGGCACCATCACCAGCGAGCTTTGCACGCTCATCATCGAGCGGTAGCCCGAATCCACGCGCTCCACCTCCCGCGCCACCAGCCCGTAGCTCACATAATCAAGCCCGGCGCCACCGTAGGCCTCGGGTATGGTGGGCCCCAGCAGACCGAGCGCGCCCATTTCGTTGAAGATGGATCGGTCCGTGCTTTCGTTGCGAAACGCCAGTTGCACCCGCGGCAGCAGTTTTGCTTGGCAATAGGCGTAGGCGGCATCGCGCACGGCGCGCTCGTCGGCGCTGAGCTGGCTGTCGAGCAAAAAGGGGTCGGACCAATCGAAGCGGGGGCTGGAGGATGGAGTGGGCATGAGGGGCTCGCAGGTGGGGTCGCTGCACGCCGTCGCCCGGCGCACCGACGGGCCAAGTTTAGCGCTTGAGGCACCGATGTGGCGACCTGTCGTGTCGCCTCCAAGCCATCGATTTTGGTGCGCACGATTGGCGCAGCGCGAAGCCGTGCGCGGCTTGCCCTACCTGCCCGGTGTGGCGCGGCTGGAGGGCTGCGCCGCGCTCTTGGCCGCCACCAGCGCCGCACCCAGCAACGCCAGCCCTTCGTCGAGCAGGGCGTCGGAGGCGGTGAGCGGCACCAGGATGCGGATCACGTTGGCGTACAGGCCGCACGAGAGCAGCACCAGTCCGCGTGCCAGCGCTTCGGCGCAGACGCGGCGCGTGAGCTCGGGGTCGGGCTGGCGCTGGCCGGGCTGGGTGGCGGGGTGTGCGGCACAATCTGCAGCGGGCGCGGGCGCAAACAGCTCGATCGCCAGCATGGCCCCAAGGCCGCGCACATCACCGATTTCGGGGTGCACCGCCGCCAGCGCCTGCAAGCCGGCGCGCAGCCGCGCCCCCACGGCTTGCGCACGCGGCAACAGTTGCTCTTGCTCGAACACGTCGAGCACCGCCAGCGCGGCCGCGCAGGCCAGCGGGTGCCCGGCGTAGGTGCCGCCCAGGCCGCCGGGAGCGGGGGCGTCCATCAGCTCGGCGCGGCCGATCACGGCCGACAGCGGAAAGCCGCCAGCCATCGACTTGGCCATGGTGATCAGGTCGGGGCAGGCCTGCGGCCCCCACTGTTCGCACGCCAGCCAAGTGCCGGTGCGGCCGGCCCCGGTCTGGATTTCGTCGGCGATGAACACGATGCCGTGGCGCTTGCACAGCGCGTGCAGGGCCTGGGCAAACTCGGGCGGGGCGACGTAAAAGCCGCCTTCGCCCTGCACCGGCTCGAGGAGGATGGCGGCCACGCGCGCGGGCTCGACGTCGTACTTGAACAGGTGGTCGAGCGAGCGCAGCGCGTCGGCCACGCTCACGCCGTGCAGCGGGTTGGGGAATTCGGCGTGGTAAATCTCGGCCGGGAAAGGCCCAAAGCCGCTTTTGTAGGGCGCCACCTTGCCGGTCAGTGCCATCCCGAGCAGGGTGCGGCCGTGAAAGCCGCCGCCAAAGGCGATCAGCGCCGAGCGCCCGGTGGCGGCGCGCGCGATCTTGACCGCGTTTTCAACCGCCTCGGCCCCGGTGGAAAGGAAAAAGGCTTTTTTGGCAAAGTCTCCCGGCGCGAGGGCAATCAGGCGCTCGGCCAGCTCCACGTAGGGCTCGTAGGCCAGCACCTGAAAGCAGGTGTGGTGGTACTGGTCGAGCTGCGCCTTGACCGCCTGCACGATGCGCGGGTGCCGGTGCCCGGTGTTGAGCACGGCGATGCCGCCCGCAAAGTCGATGTAGCGCTGGCCTTGCACGTCCCAGACTTCGGCGTTGTCGGCGCGCTCGACGAACACCTCGTAGGTCTGGCCCAGCCCGGCGGGCAGGGCGGCGCGGCGGCGCGCCATCAGCGCGGCGTTGGTGGCTGGGGTGGTGGGGGTGGCGGGCGCGGTGCTGGGCGGGGTGTTCATGCGGGGCTGCGGGTTGGGCCAAGGGCGGATTGCAATATCGAAGGGCGGCGTGCGCTCGGGCGGATGGGCCTCACACTTCCCAGGTCGAGCCGTGTTCGGGCACCAGCGCGCTCCAGCGCAGCTCGGTTTCGATGCGGCGGCGCAGCGTGTCGGCGGCATCGGGCTCGCCGTGGATGACGAAGGCGCGTTGCGGCTGGCCGGGGATGGCGCGCAGCCAGTTCAGCAGCTGTGGCGCGTCGGCGTGTGCCGAGGAGGCGTGCAGTTGCAGCACCTCGGCGCGCACCGGCCAGTCCTGGCCGTGGATGCGCAGGCTGCTGCCACCCTGGGCGAGCGTGGCCCCGCGCGTGCCGGCGGCCTGAAAGCCGGTGAGCAGCACCAGGTTGCGGTGGTCGCCCAAATACAGCTGCAGGTGGTGCAGCACGCGGCCACCGGTGGCCATGCCGCTGGCGGACAGGATGATTTTCGGGCCGTGCTGTTGCGCAATGGCCTTGGACTGGTCGGCGCTGCGCGTCATGGTGGCGGCGCGCGCCATGGCGCTGCATTCGGCCGCGCTCAGGCGGTGCTCGCCCAGGTGCTGGGCAAACAGCTCGGTGCTCTCGATCGCCATCGGGCTGTCGAGGTACACCGGCAGCGACGCGGGGATGCGCCCCTGCTGCTTGAGCACGACGATGGCGTGCAGCAGCGCCTGCGCGCGCCCGACCGCAAACACCGGGGCGACCACGGTGCCGCCCCGTGCCGCCACGCGCTGCAGCGGCTCGGCCATTTCATCGACTAGGTTCTCGCTGGGGTGCTCGCGGTTGCCGTAGGTGGATTCGACGAACACCGCGTCTGCCCCCGGTGGCGCTTCGGGCGGGAACATGAGCAGGTCGTCGCAGCGCCCGAGGTCGCCGGAAAACAGCAGCCGCCGCCCCCCGACTTCGAGGCACAGGCTGGAAGCGCCCAAAATGTGCCCGGCCCCATGAAAACGTGCCTGCCAGCCCGGCAGCGGTTCGAACAGGCGCAGCGGCGCCACGGTTCGCAGCTGCTTGAGGCACTTGCGCGCGTCTTGCTCGGTGTAGAGCGGCAGCGCCGGCTGGTGTTTGGAAAAACCCTTGCGGTTGGCGTAGAGCGCGTCTTCTTCCTGGATGTGGCCGCTGTCGGGCAGCAGGATGCGGCACAGGTCGCGCGTGCCCGGCGTGCACCAGACCGGGCCGCGGTAGCCCTGGCGCACCAGCAGCGGCAGGTAGCCGCTGTGGTCGAGGTGCGCGTGCGTGAGGGCCACGGCGTCGATGCCGCCGGCGGCCACCGGCAGCGCCGCCCAGTTGCGCAGCCGCAGCTGTTTGTAGCCCTGAAACAGGCCGCAATCGACCAGCAGGCTGCGGCCCGCGTGCTGCACCAAAAACTTGGAGCCGGTGACCGTGCCGGCGCCGCCCAGGAAAGTGACTTGGACGCTCATGCGCCCATTTGATCACAGAATCAGGAGAAAAAAGCCTTGGCTTTCTCGAACCAGCCCTTGTCGTTGGGGCTGTGTTTGTTGCCGTTTTTCTGGAACGATTCGTCGAGCTCGCGCAGCAGCCGGCGCTGGTGTTCGGTGAGTTTGACCGGGGTTTCGACATTGACGTGGCAGTACAGATCGCCTGGGTAGCTCGAGCGCACGCCCTTGATGCCGCGCCCGCGCAAGCGAAAGGTCTTGCCGTGCTGGGTGCCTTCGGGGATGTCGATGTGGGCTTTGCCGGTCAGCGTGGGCACGGCGATCTCGCCGCCCAGTGCGGCGGTGGTGATGCTCACCGGCACGTGGCAGTGCAGGTCGTCGCCCTCGCGCTCGAACAGATCGTGCTTGCGCAGCCGGATTTCGATGTACAGATCGCCCGCCGGGCCGCCGTTGCGTCCGGGCTCGCCGTTGCCGCTGGAGCGGATGCGCATGCCGTCGTCGATGCCGGGTGGAATTTTGATTTCGAGCTTCTTGAACTTCTTGACCTTGCCCTGGCCGCCGCAGGCGGTGCAGGGCTCGGGGATGATCTTGCCGCTGCCGTGGCAGTGCGGGCAGGTTTGCTGCACGCTGAAAAAACCCTGCCTCATCTGCACCACGCCGGCGCCGTTGCAGGTCGGGCAGGTCTTGACGCTGGTGCCCGGCTTGGCGCCGCTGCCGTTGCAGGTGCCGCAGTCGTCCCAGCTCGGGATGCGGATTTCGGCGTCCTTGCCGTGGGCGGCCTCCTCGAGCGTGATCTCCATCGCGTACGACAGATCGCTGCCACGATAGACCTGCCGCCCGCGCCCGGCCCCGGCGCGCTGGCCACCAAAAATGTCGCCAAAAATGTCACCGAAGGACTCGGAAAAGCCGCCAAAACCCTCGGCTCCACCGCCGGGGCTGCGCATATTCGGATCGACTCCGGCGTGGCCATACTGGTCGTAGGCGGCGCGCTTTTGCGGGTCGCTCAGCATCTCGTAGGCCTCTTTGGCCTCTTTGAATTTTTCTTCGGCCGCCTTGGCCGCTGCACCCTGATTGCGGTCGGGGTGGTGTTTCATCGCCAGCTTGCGATAGGCTTTCTTGATGTCTTCGTCGCTGGCGCTCTTGGGCACGCCCAGGATCTCGTAAAAATCGCGTTTGGCCATTTGGGTACCCGGTTATTCATGCAGCGCAAACGCCGCGCCCGGGCGGTGCAGGCCCGGAGTCGCGGCGGCGCGCCTGCTGCGTGGCCGCGCACGGGGCGCGGCTGAGCACAGCGGTGGATCAATCCTTCTTGACTTCTTTCACTTCGGCGTCGATCACGTCGTCGGCGGCGGCGCGCGAGCCACCCGCGCCCGCTGCGTCGCCGTCAGCCCCGGCCGCGCCCGCTGCCCCGGCCGCCGCGGCGCTGGCTTGCTGATCGGCGTACATTTTCTCACCCAGCTTCTGGCTGGCGCTCATCAGGTCGGCGCTGCGGGCTTCGATGGCCGCCTTGTCCTCGCCCTTGACGGCTTCTTCAGCCGCCTTGATCGAGGCTTCGATGGACTCTTTTTCGGCCGCATCGAGCTTGTCGCCGTACTCTTTCAGGCTCTTGCGCACCGAGCTGATCAAGGCGTCGGCCTGGTTGCGCGCCTGCACCAGCTCCACCTTTTTGTGGTCTTCGGCGGCGTTGAGTTCGGCGTCCTTGACCATTGCCTGGATCTCGGCCTCGGTCAGGCCCGAGTTGGCCTTGATCGTGATCTTGTTCTCTTTGCCGGTGCCCTTGTCTTTGGCGCCGACGTGCAAAATGCCGTTGGCGTCGATGTCAAAGCTGACCTCGATCTGCGGCAGGCCGCGCGGTGCCGGCGGGATGCCCTCGAGGTTGAATTCGCCCAGCAGCTTGTTGCCGGCAGCGATCTCGCGCTCGCCCTGAAACACCTTGATCGTCACCGCCGGCTGGTTGTCGTCGGCGGTGGAGAACACCTGCGCGAACTTGGTCGGGATGGTGGTGTTCTTGCTGATCATCTTGGTCATCACGCCGCCCATGGTCTCGATGCCCAGCGACAGCGGCGTGACGTCGAGCAGCAGCACGTCGGTGCGCTCGCCCGAGAGCACCTGGCCCTGGATCGCGGCGCCCACGGCCACCGCCTCGTCGGGGTTGACGTCCTTGCGCGGCTCTTTGCCAAAGAACTCCTTGACCTTTTCCTGCACCCTGGGCATGCGCGTCATGCCGCCGACCAGAATCACGTCGTCGACCTGGCCCACGCTCACGCCAGCGTCCTTGATGGCGGTGCGGCACGGCGCGATGGTGCGCTCGATCAGTTCATCGACCAGCGCTTCGAGCTTGGCGCGGGTGAGCTTGATGTTGAGGTGCCGCGGGCCCGAGGCGTCGGCGGTGATGTAGGGCAGGTTGAGGTCGGTCTGGGTCGAGTTGGAGAGCTCGATCTTGGCCTTCTCGGCCGCTTCCTTGAGACGCTGCAGCGCCAGCACGTCCTTGGTCAGATCGACGCCTTGTTCTTTTTTGAACTCGGTCACGATGTAGTCGATGATGCGCTGGTCGAAGTCTTCGCCGCCCAGGAAGGTGTCGCCGTTGGTCGAGAGCACTTCGAACTGTTTTTCGCCGTCGAGGTCGGCAATCTCGATGATCGAGATGTCGAAGGTGCCGCCGCCCAGGTCGTACACCGCGATCTTGCGGTCGCCCTTGCCGTGCTTGTCGAGGCCAAAGGCGAGCGCGGCGGCAGTGGGTTCGTTGATGATGCGCTTGACATCCAGCCCGGCGATGCGCCCGGCGTCCTTGGTGGCCTGGCGCTGGCTGTCGTTGAAGTAGGCCGGCACCGTGATCACGGCTTCGGTGACGCTTTCGCCGAGGTAGTCTTCGGCGGTTTTCTTCATCTTGCGCAGGATTTCGGCGCTCACCTGCTGCGGCGCCAGCTTCTTGCCGCGCACCTCCACCCAGGCGTCGCCGTTGTCGGCGCGCACGATGCTGTAGGGCATCAGAGCGATGTCTTTTTGCACCTCTTTTTCTTCAAACTTGCGCCCGATCAGGCGCTTGACGGCATAGACCGTGTTCTTGGGGTTGGTCACGGCCTGGCGCTTGGCCGAGGCGCCGACCAGAATCTCGCCGTCCTCTTGATAGGCGACGATGGAGGGCGTGGTGCGTGCGCCCTCGCTGTTTTCGATCACGCGCGTGCTGTTGCCTTCCATGACCGAGACGCACGAGTTGGTGGTGCCCAGGTCGATGCCGATGATTTTGCCCATGTGTGGCTCCTAGAGTCTGAAATGCTGAAATGAAAACGACTGCAGCACAGATGTGGCCGATGGGCCGGATTTCAAGCGCTGCGGTCTGGCTGTCCGTTTGGGGGGAAAGAAAAACGGCTTATCTGGGGGCCGTGACGGTGACCATGGCCGGGCGCAGCACGCGCTCGGCGATCAGGTAACCTTTTTGCAGCACCGCCACCACGGTGTTGGGTTCTTGCCCGGGGGCCGCGACCACGCCGATGGCTTGGTGCTGGTGGGGGTCGAAGCGCTTGCCGGCCTCGGGTGCGATCGGCTGCACCCTGTGGCGCGCCAGCGCGCTTTGCAGTTGCTGCAGCGTGGCCTCGGCCCCTTGGCGTATCTGTTGCGCCGTGGCCTCTTGCACCGCCAGCCCGGCTTCCAGGCTGTCGAGCACCGGCAGCAGGCTTTCGGCAAAGGCTTCGACGGCAAATTTGCGCACTTTGCTCACTTCTTCGTCGGTGCGCCGACGCAGGTTTTCCATCTCGGCCTTGCTGCGCAAATACTGCTCGGCCAGTTCGGCATTTTGGGCTTGCAGTCGCGCCAGCTCCAGCGCCTGGTTGGTTTGCATGGCGGCAGCGTCGGCGGCCGCAGCGGCCTCGGCTTCTTCGGGCGAAACCGGAGCGTCGGCGGCGCTGGGCTCGGGGGCACTGGGTTCGGGGCGTTGGTAGGTGGGGTCTGAATGGGCTGACATGGCGGCTGGTGCGGGGTGGTGTGGCGCGCGACGCGGCTTTGGTGCAAGTAAAAGGTGGGAGCGAGTGGCTCTGCCTGAGTATGGGGCGCGGGATCGCGCTTTCAAGGGCCAGAGGGCAAAAATCCCGACTGGGCGCGGGCAGGTTTTGCTCCAGCCGCGCCGATTGTGCCCTAAGGGGCGGGGCAGGGCAAATCGAAAACCGTCCTCAGACCACGATTTTCTCGCGCGCGCGGGGGCGGCGGCGGGCGGGCCGGATGCGTTCTTGCTTAGGGAAACCCTGCAAAACTACTCCCAGCAGTATGCCAGCTGTAAGCCTTGAATGGCACACTTCAGCACATGAAACAAAGCCCACTTGATCTGAGCCTGTGCACACGCAAGACCCGCAAAC
>JBGFRU010000020.1:0-222928 GCA_041694945.1 Pseudomonadota bacterium | reverse complement strand
CTGTTTGCGGGTCTTGCGTGTGCACAGGCTCAGATCAAGTGGGCTTTGTTTCATGTGCTGAAGTGTGCCATTCAAGGCTTACAGCTGGCATACTGCTGGGAGTAGTTTTGCAGGGTTTCCCAAGGGAATTTTTCATGATTGAAACCAAGCATCGAATTGCCCGCACCGCCTTCCCCGACCGTGCCTTGGGCGCAACGGCCACCCGCACCATGCGCCCAAGCGCGCGGGGCGGGCAACCACCTCGTTGGCCGGTATCCGGGCTGGTGGATGCGACCGGCGCCGCCTTCCCGGACGGCCCTTGGTGCGAGCACCAGGCAGTCCAGTGGCTTTTGGAGACGCGCAGCGAAGCCGCCCCGTGTCTGCGGGCGGCTCGTCCACTTACCGTTGCGGGGGCAGCTCAGGTTAGGCCCGTGCGCTCGATGCGCCCAGGGCCCTCCTGCTTCCCGTTTAACCGCCACACCAGAACTGGCGCGGCAAGCACCAACGGGGCAGATTGTAACGGCCTGTGTCCGCCGCAGACTGGGTGCCGCAGGTTGGTGCCCACCCTCGCCCCGGCGCAGCCTACAATGCGCACTGTATGCCTGCACAGACCCCCATCGACCAGATTTCTGAGCGCGTCAACCGCTTGCTGGTGCGCCACGAGGAACTGCTGCGCGCCAACCAGTTGTTGCAGCAGCAAGTCGAGGCGCTGCGCCAGGAGCGCGACTTGCTGCGCCTGCAAAGCCACGCCGTGCGGCAACGGCTCGATGCGCTGATCGAGCAACTGCCCATCGAGTCAGACGACAGCCGTCCATGAATCAGCCTGCCATCAAGCAAATCGAAGTCCAGATCATGGCCCAGACCTACCTGCTGGCGTGCCCGGCCGATGGCGAGGCGGCCCTGCGCGAGGCGGTGGCCAAGGTCGATCACGCCATGTGCCGCATCCGCGACGCCGGCAAGGTAAAGGCGCGCGACCGCATCGCCGTGCTGGCGGCACTCAACATCGCCTATGAGCTGCATCAAAAAGAACCCGGCGGCTTTCGCAACACCTCTTTTGGCCAGACCGAATCGGGCGACTGGCCAGAGCCCCTGCCCGAAAACCGCCTGCAGCAGCTGATCGAGCGCCTCGATCAGGCACTGGCCCAAGACGGGCGGCTGCTTTGAGCGCTGAGGCTCAAAAATCCTTGGTTGCTCCGGTTTTTGCGTCTAGAATGGAGCCGTCTGCCACCGTTGCCGGGTTCTATATTTCCTTGAACCAATGCTCTCTGAGCCCGGGCTAGGTACATTGTGCAGTGGGTGTGATCGTCTCGCGTCAGATGAACCCGAAGCTGCTCTGCCCTTGCCCACCTGAACCCCACCGTTCAGGATGCGGGTCCGGTCCGGTGGCAGACGCCTTCCACTGCGGGCGCACGCCACCTCGCGCCTGAACCTCCCCCCTTTTGCTCCCTCCCCCTTGTCTTTCCTGGCCGTGCTCGACCCGCTTTTGGTGCTGCAACTGCTGCTGCTGGGCCTGTGCGGGGGATTTTTGGCCGGGCTGCTGGGCATAGGCGGCGGCATGGTGCTGGTGCCCTTTCTCACGGTCATCGTGGCCAACCAGGGCGTCGCTGCAGACCTGGCCGTGAAGATGGCGATTGCCACCGGCATGGCCACCATCGTCTTCACTTCGCTCTCGAGCGTGCGGGCGCACCACCTGCGCGGGGCGGTGCGCTGGGACATCTGGCGCCGCTTCGTGCCCGGCATCGTGCTGGGTGCGGCGCTGGCCAGCCTGGGCGTTTTTGCCGCGCTCAACGGCCAGACCCTGGCCTTGGTTTTTGCGCTGTTCGTGGCTTTTTCAGCCACCCAGATGTGGCTGGACAAAAAACCCGCCGCCAGCCGCACCCTGCCCGGCCCGGCGGGCCAGCTGGCCGCAGGGGGCGGCATCGGCTTTGTCTCGGGTTTGGTGGGTGCCGGTGGCGGCTTCATCAGCGTGCCGCTGCTGGTCTGGTGCAACGTGGCCATGCACCAAGCGGTGGCCACCAGCGCCGCGCTGGGCTTTCCGATCGCGCTGGCCAATTCCGTCGGTTATGTGCTGGCCGGGCACAACACGCCGGGTCTGCCCGCGGCGTCGCTGGGCTATATCTTTCTGCCGGCGCTGCTGGTGATCGCCTTGGCCAGCGTGCTCGGCGCCCCGCTGGGGGCGCGGGCGGCGCATGCGCTGCCGGTGCGGCCTCTCAAACGCCTGTTTGCCCTGGTGTTGTACGCGCTGGCGGCCTTTATGCTCCACCAAGGCCTCAGAGGCTGAGAAGCAAAAAGGGCCGCGGGTGCCGAATGACAAAAAAATTACCGCCGCAAGTCGATCCAAATACCCACTTTGGGTTTAGGATGCCAAGGCGCTGCGCTGGGCGTTATGCCGCCGCCGCAGCGAACCCCAACCCACAGAAGGAATCAACAAATGGCAACTGCGAAAAAAGCGCCTGCTGCGAAGGCTCCCACCCCCAAAGCACCCGCTGCCAAGGCCCCGGCCAAGGCCCCTGCGGCCAAAGCCCCCGCGGCCAAGGCTCCTGCGGCCAGCGCCCCGGCGGCAAAAGCCGCACCCAAGGCAGCCGCCAAGGCCAGTGCGCCGGCGGCCCCGGCGGCTCCTGCCAAGCGCACCCCCAATGCGGCCTTCATGAAACCCATGACCCCCAGCGCGGCTTTGGCGGCCGTGATCGGCAACAAGCCCATGCCGCGCACCGAAGTGACCAAAAAGGTCTGGGAATACATCAAAAAACACAACCTGCAGGACGCAGCCAACAAGCGCATGATCAACGCCGACGCCAAACTCAAGGTGATCTTCACCAAGCCGCAGGTGTCGATGTTCGAGATGACCAAGCTGATCAGCACGCAGCTGTCCTGAACACCGCTGCGTCTGGGGGCCCCGAAAGGGCGGCTCAGGCGGACGCGTCGTGGTGTTGCAGCGTCCAGCCCAGTTGGCTGTAATGGCGCCAGCGCAGGCGTGCCGCCTGCTTGAGCGCCTCATCTGCGGGCACGATCTCGATCAGGCGTTCAAAGCGCTCCACGTCGGGGGGCACCGGCGGTTGCAGATTGATCAGCAAGGGCCAGTCGCTGCTTTGCGCCACCAACTGCTCTGACAGCACCACGGGCGCGCGCTGCCACAGCCCAGCCTTTCCGGCTGCGCCGCCTTGGGCGGCCTCGCAGCGCCCATGGGCGATGAACTCGTCGGGGCTGAAGGTCCAGAGCGCGGCGTCGAGCTCGTGCGCCAGCGCGGGCGCGAGCAGCACCCACGTGCGCTGGCCGGCGTGGGAGGCCTTGCGCAGCAGCCGGCACAGGTAGGGCACGGGGGCCGCCACATTGAAGTGGAAAACCACCGTTTTCATGCCGCCGTGCTCGAGCGGTGAGGGCGCATTCAGCGCTTGCGCCCTTTGGCGCCGGCGGCCACCTTGGGCGCCGTCACCGGCTGGTCGTTGACCCTGCGCGCCGCCTCGTCGAGCAGGTACTGCACCAGCAGCGCCACCGGGCGCCCGGTGGCGCCCTTGGCGCTGCCCCCCTTCCAGGCCACGCCGGCGATGTCCAGATGCGCCCAGGCCTGCTCGGAAGCGACGAATTTTTGCAAAAACTTGGCCGCCGTGACCGAACCCGCCGGACGGCCGGCGATGTTGGCCATGTCGGCGAAGTTGGATTTCAACCCCTCTTCGTACTCCTCGTCGAGCGGCATGCGCCAGCACGGATCGAGCGCCGCCGCCCCCGCATCCTGCAGGGCCTGCGCCAGCTCGTCGCGGTTGCTGTACAGGCCGGCGCGCAGGTGGCCCAGCGCAATCACGCAGGCCCCGGTGAGGGTGGCGACGTCGATCAGGGCGCGCGGCTTGAAGCGCGCCGCGTAGGTGAGCGCGTCGCACAGGATCAACCGGCCCTCGGCGTCGGTGTTGAGGATCTCGATCGTCTGCCCGCTCAGGCTGCTGACCACGTCGCCCGGCTTGACGGCGCGGCCGTCGGGCATGTTCTCGCAGCACGGCACCAGACCGACCACGTTGAGCGCCGGCTGCAGCTCAGCCAGCGCGACGAAGCTGCCCAGCACGGCGGCGGCGCCGGCCATGTCGAACTTCATTTCGTCCATCTCGGCGCCGGGCTTGAGGCTGATGCCCCCGGTGTCGAAGGTGATGCCCTTGCCCACCAGCACCACCGGCGCGCTGGCCTTGGGCGCGCCCTGGTAGCGCAGCACGATGAAGCGCAGCGGCTCCTCGGAACCTTGGGCCACGGCCAGATAGGCGCCCATGCCCAGCTTGGCCACTTCCTTGGGACCCAGCACCTCGACCTGCAGGCGTTTGCCTTGTGCCAGCTGCTGCGCCGCCTCGGCCAGCAGCCTGGGCGTGGCGTGGTTGGGGGGGCGGTTGGCCCATTCCTTGGCCCACTCCACGGCCTTCACGGTGGCACGGGCCTGGGCGAAGGCGCTGCGCAAGGCGCTGGCGTCGCTCACCCCGACGCGCACGGTTTGCAGGCTGCGCGGCTGCGCCTTGGACGCAGACTTGGTGGCGGTGTAGCTGTAGCTGGCCTCGGCGCTGGCCTGGACCAGCGCCGCCAGCGCCCCGGCACCGACCTCACCGGCCCACACCAGCAAGCGCTTGACGCCGCCGAGCCTGAGCGCCGTCAGCGCCGCCAGCACGGCCTTGCGCGTGGCGGCCGGGCCGCCGTCGCCGCTGCGCACCAGCGCCACCTTGCGCGCCTGCACCCCCGGCAGGCGGTGCGCCAGCAGCACGCTGCCCAGCGCCGGCTCGATGTCGGCCTGAGCCACGGCGGCACTGGCCCAGCGCGTCAAGGGGTCGTCTGAAGCCACCGAGCGCGCCGCGCCGCTGGCTGCGGCATTGGCGGGGTCGGCGGCATCGGGCCAGAGCACGACCAGCGCGTCGGCCTCCAAGGTGGCAGCTTGCGACAAATGCAGCGATTGCAGTTCAAAGTCCATAATCTAGGCTCACATGGTTTTTTGACGATGTTATTCCATTCTTCCCTGCGCCGTGAACTGGCGCGCAGTTTTGGCGCCACCTTGCTGGTGCTGCTGGTGATCGTCGTCACCATGCTGCTGATCCGCACCCTCGGCCAGGCCGACCAGGGGCGCATCAATCCGCAAGAGATTTTGCTGGTCCTGACCTACACCGTGGTCGGCCGGCTGCCGATCGTGCTCACCATCGCCTTGTTCATCGCCGTGGCCTCGACGCTCACGCGCATGCACCGCGAAAGCGAAATGGTGATCTGGCACTGCAGCGGCCAGGGTTTGGCGGCCTTGCTCAAGCCGGTGTTTCGCTTTGCCTGGCCGGTGCTGGCGGTGATCGCCCTGATGGTGCTGCTGATCTGGCCTTGGGCCAACCAGCAGGCCGAGCAGTTGCGCGACCGCTTTGCCCAGCGCGGCGAGCTCGAGCGCGTGCAAGCCGGGCAGTTCATCGAAAGCGCCGACGGGCGGCGCGTGTTCTTCATCGAACAAGACCCGCAACAACCCACACTGGCGCGCAACATTTTTGTCTCCAGCACCGACGCCGACGGCAGCCGCACCGTGCTCAGCGCCGGCAGCGGGCGCGTCGAGTGGCTCGGGTCGCAGCAGTGGCTGCACATCCACCACGGCCAGCGCCTGCTGTTTGACCAACCCGACCAACCCGGCCAAGTCCAAGTGAGCGAATTTGCCGCCTACCGCGTGCTCATCGACGCGCCGGCGCTGCCCATGGGCGTGGCGCAAGGGCTCAAGTCACGCCCCACCTGGGTGCTGGTGGCCGAACCCACACCGGCCAACCAGGGCGAGCTGGCGTGGCGGCTGGGGTTGGCGCTGGCCGCGGTCAATTTTGTGCTCATGGCGCTGGCGCTGGCCGCCAGCAACCCGCGCGCCCACAAAAGCGGCAACGTGTTGCTGTTGCTGTTTGGCTTCATTTTTTACTACAACCTCATGACCATGGGCCAGCGCTGGATCGGCACCGGCGAGGTCTCCGCCCTGGCCTTTGTGCTGGCCTTGCATGGCGGCACCGGTCTGGCCTGCGCGCTCTGGCTGGCCAAACGCCATTGGGGCTGGGAGCTGAACGCGGCGCGGCTGTGGCGGCGTGGAGCCCCGGCATGAAGACCATGCGCAAACTGATCTACGGCGAGCTGCTGTGGGCGATCGGCTTCGTGGCGCTGGCTTTTTTGGCGCTGTTCGCCTTCTTTGACCTGATCGAGGAACTGCCTGCGCTGGGCCAGCGCTCGCCCTTCGATCCGGCGCTCGAATACGGCCTGTGGCAAGCCCTGCTCTACGTGGCGTTGCTGCTGCCCAGCCACCTCTACGAGCTGCTGCCGATCGCGGTGCTGATCGGCGCGGTGTTCGGTTTGGTGCGGCTGGCGCAATCGTCCGAGTTCACCATCTTGCGCACCAGCGGCCTCGGGCCCGGCTTGGCTCTGCGCCAGATGCTGGTGCTGGGCGTGGCCTTTGCCGCCCTGACCTTTGTGCTGGGCGATTACGTCGCCCCCTGGAGCGACCGCCAGGCGCAACAGCTCAAAGCCACCTTCGAGGGCCAGATCCGCCTGGGGCAGACCGGCGCCTGGCTCAAGGAGCGCGGCGCGCAACGCCAGGTGTCGGTGAATGTGGCGGCGCTCGAAGGGCCCAACGATCTGCGTGGCGTGCGCCTGTTCGAGTTCGACGCCGGCGGCCGCATCACGCGCACCCTGAGCGCCACCCACGCCACCGTGGTGCCCGAGCGCGGGCTGTGGCAGCTGCACCAGGTGCAGTTGCACCAGTTCGACACCCAGGCCGACCCACCGCGCTTGCAGGTGCAGCAACTGCCCAGCCTCGATTGGCCCACCGGGCTCAGTGCCGACATGGTCTCGGTGGCTCTGCTGCGCCCGGATCGCATGAGCGCTTGGGGCCTGTACCAGTACATCGAACATCTGCAAGCCAACAACCAAGCCACACAGCGCTACGAGATCGAGCTCTGGCGCAAGCTGTTTTTCCCCCTGAGCTGCGTGGTGATGGTGGTGCTGGCGCTGCCCTTTGCCTACCTGCACTTTCGCTCCAAGGGGCTGGCGGCTTATGTGTTTGTCGGCGTCATGCTGGGCTTGAGCTTTGTGCTGCTGAGCAATATGTTTGTCTATATCGGCAATTTGCTGGCCTGGCGGCCGTGGCTGGCTGCGGCCGCGCCGGCCTTGCTGTACTCGGTGGCCTCGCTCGGGGCTTTTGGTTGGTTGGTGCTGCGCCGTTAATGCCGGTGGCCGCTTTTGCAAGGGAATGGCTCTATGTTGGCAGTGATCGTGTTGGCGCATGGTTCGCGCGACCCGCAGTGGTTTGGGCCGGTCGAAGCCGTGGCCCAAGCCGTGGCCGCGCGACTGCCTGAGGCCCGGGTGAGCTGCGCCTACCTCGAGCTGTGCGCGCCCACGCTGCCCGAGGCCGCGGCGCGGCTGGTGGCCGAGGGCGCCACCCGGCTGCGCGTGCTGCCGCTGTTTTTTGGCTTGGGCAAGCACGCACGGCAAGACCTGCCCCTGCTGGCCCAAGCGCTGCAGCAGGCGCACCCCCAGGTGCGCTTTGAGTGGCTGCCCACGCCCACGGAGCAGCCGCAGCTGCTGGCGCTGCTGGCCGAACTGGCCGTGGCAGAATCCCCGCCATGAACCTGCACCAATTCCGCTTCGTGCTCGAAGCGGTGCGCCGCAACCTCAACCTGACCGAAGCGGCCAAGGCGCTGCACACCTCGCAGCCGGGTGTCTCCAAGGCCATCCTCGAACTCGAGGGTGAGCTGGGGATCGACATCTTCGCCCGCCACGGCAAGCGCATCAAGCGCGTCACCGAACCCGGGCAAGAGGTGCTGCGCAGCATCGAGATCATCATGCGCGAGGTCAGCAACCTCAAGCGCATCGGGGCCCAGTTTGCGACCCAGGACAGCGGCACGCTCAGCATCGCCGCCACCCACACCCAAGCGCGCTACGTGCTGCCGGCGGCGGTGGCCAAGCTGCGCCACGCCTACCCCAAGGTGTCCATCAGCCTGCACCAAGGCGCGCCCGAGCAGGTGGCGCGCATGCTGCTCGACGACGTGGCCGACATCGGCATCGCCACCGAGGCCCTGGCCGACCACCCCGAACTCATCACCCTGCCCTGCTACGACTGGCAGCACGCGCTGGTGCTGCCCACCGGCCACCCGCTGCAAGAGCGCGAGCGCATCGCGCTCGAAGACCTGGCGCAGGTGCCGCTGATCACCTACCACCCGTCCTACACCGGCCGCAGCCGCATCGACCAGGCGTTTGCGCAGCGCCAGCTCAAACCCCATATCGTGCTCGATGCGATCGACTCCGACGTCATCAAAACCTACGTCAAGCTCGGGCTGGGCGTGGGCATCGTGGCCGAAATGGCCATGCAGGGCGACGAGCGCAGCCCGGAGCTGGTGTCGCGGCCGCTTGGCTACCTGTTTGGGCACAACGTGAGCCGGGTGGCGTTCAAGCGCGGCGCCTACCTGCGCCAGTTCGTGCTGCGCTTTGCCGAGTTTTTGAGCGAACGCCTGTCGCGCGAGCTCATCCACAAGGCGATGCTGGGTGGCGGCACGGATTACGAGCTATGACGCACGCCCACACCCCACCGGCCCACACCCCCGCCCACACCCCCGCGGTTTGCAGCCGCCTGCCCCAGGTGGGCACGACGATTTTCAGCGTGATGTCGGCGCTGGCCACCGAGTGCCAAGCCGTCAACCTCGGGCAGGGCTTCCCCGACTTCGACTGCGACCCGCGCCTGCTGGACGCGGTCGAAGCGGCCCTGCGCGCCGGCCACAACCAGTACCCGCCGATGCCCGGCGTGCCGGCGCTGCGGCAGGCGCTGGCGCGCAAAACCGAGGCGCTGTATGGCCGCCGCTACGACCCGGAGCACGAAATCACCGTCACCGCCGGGGCCACGCAAGCCATTTTCAGCGCCATTCTGGCCGTGGTGCAGCCGGGCGACGAGGTGATCGTGCTCGAGCCCTGCTACGACAGCTACGTGCCCAACATCGAGCTGGCGGGCGCGCTGCCGGTGCGGGTGCCGCTGGGCGCCGATTTCCGGCCCGACTTCGATGCCCTGGCCGCCGCCATCGGGCCGCGCACGCGCGCCTTGCTCATCAACAGCCCGCACAACCCCAGCGGCCGCGTGTGGCAGCAGGCTGACATGCTGCGCCTGCAGGCGCTGCTGGCCGGCACCGAGGTGATCTTGATCAGCGACGAGGTCTATGAGCACATGGTGTACGACGGCCAGCCGCACCAGAGCGCGGCGCGCTTTGCCGATCTGGCGGCGCGCGCGCTGGTGGTGAGCAGCTTTGGCAAGACCTTTCACGTCACCGGCTGGAAGGTGGGCAGCGTGCTGGCGCCGGCGCCGCTGATGGCCGAGTTTCGCAAGGTGCACCAGTTCAACGTGTACACCGTCAACACGCCGATGCAGCACGCGCTGGCGGCGTACCTGAACGACCCGGCGCCCTACCTGCAACTGCCCGATTTTTATGCCGCCAAGCGCGACCGCTTTCGCGCTGGGCTGGCGCGCACGCGCTTTGCGCTGCTGCCCTGCGAGGGCAGCTACTTCCAGTGCGTCGATTACCGCGCGCTGGCCGTGCCCGAGCGCGATCTGGAGCCCGATGCCTTTTGCCGCTGGCTCACGCGCGCCGTCGGCGTGGCGGCGATCCCGCTGTCGGCCTTTTATGCCCAGCCGCCGGCGGCGCAGCGCCTGATCCGCTTTTGCTTTGCCAAGCAAGAAGCCACCTTGGATGCGGCGCTGGCGCGGCTGGCGCGCTTGTGAGCTTGTGCGCTTTAGGCGGCAGCCGTAGGCGGTAATTTGGCTGCGTCAAGGCGGGGCGAGCATCAACGCCTGCCCCCCACAGCCTCCTTAAGCCACCAGCTGCGCCCAGAGCTTGTCCAGCCGCTTGACGCTCACCGGCTGCGGCGTGCGCAGCTCTTGCGCAAACAGGCTCACGCGCAGCTCTTGCAGCAGCCAGCGCAGCTCGTCTAGGCGCGCATCGGGCACACCCTTGCGCTCGGCCAGCAGGCGCGTGTAGCGCTGCTCTTGGGCGCGCACCGTGGCCATGTGCGCGGCGTCGCGCGCCGGGTCGGCGCGCAGCTTGTCGAGGCGCAAAAAGATCGCCTTCAGGTAGCGCGGCAGGTGTTGCAACGCCGCCCACGGCGTCTCGGCCACGAAGCGCGGGCCCACCAGCTGCCCCAGCTGCTCGCGCACGTCGGCCAGCGGCTGGGCCTCGAACTTGCCCTCTTTGAGCTTGCGCACCACGGCGGCGTATTCGAGCAACACCGCCGCCGTCTGGCGCGCCACCTCCTGCGCGATCAGCCCCAGGCGGCCGCGCCCTTGCTCCAGCCGCTGTTGGAATTCGGCGGCCGTGCGCGGCCACGGCTCGGCCATGAAGGCGCGCTCCAGCGCCACCTCGATGATCTGGCTGCGCAACTCCTCGAGCGAACCCAGCGCCATGTACGACACCGCCATCTGCTGCAACCCGGGCAGGCTTTTCTCCAGCTGCTTGAGCGCTTCGCGCAGCTGCAGCGCAAACAGGCGCCGCAGCCCGGCGCGGTGCTTGCGTGCCGCCGTTTCGGGCTCGTCATAGACCGCCAGCGTGACGGCGTCGCCGGCGTCGAGCAGCGCCGGAAAGCCGATCACCGTGTGTTCGCCGCTGGCCAGCTCCATCAGCTCGGGCCAGTCGCCAAAAGTCCAGGCGCGGTGGCGCTCACTGGCGGCTTGCGGTGCTGGGGCGGCTGGCACAGCTTGGACGACCTGCATCCGTGCCGGAGCCGATGCGGGCGCAGAGGCAGGCGCCGATGCGGGGGCTGCACCCTCCCCCGTGCGCAGCGCCAGCTGCAAGCCCGCCAGCGCCTGAAAGGCCCCGCGCGCCTGCGCGCCCAGCTCGGCTTTGAGCGCCGCCAGGCTTCGCCCTTGGCCCAGTTGGCGCCCGTGCTCGTCGAGCACGCGCAGGTGCATGAAGTGGTGCGCGGGCAGCTGGTCGAGCTTGAAGTCGCTGCGCTTCACATCGACCCCGCTGCGCGCGCGCACCCGCGCCAGCAAGGCCTCGATCAGGCTGCCCTGGGCCCAGTGCTCGGGCTGACACAGCTCGGCGGCCAGTTGCGCGGCGGTCTCGGGCAGCGGCAGCAGGCGCGCGCGCGGCTTTTGCGGCAGGCTCTTGAGCAAGGCGGCGATCTTGTCTTTGAGCATCCCCGGCACCAGCCACTCGCAGCGCTCCTCGCTGGCCTGGTTGAGCACGAAGATCGGCAGCGCCACGCTCAGGCCGTCGCGCGCCTCGCCTGGCTGGTGCAGGTAGCTGGCGCTGCATTCGGTGCCGCCCAGCGCCAGCGTGGGCGGAAAAGCCAGGCTGGTCACGCCCGCGGCCTGATGCCGCATCAGCTCCTCGCGCTTGAGGCGCAGCAGCTCGGGTTGCTGGCGCACGTGGGCGCGGTACCAGCGCTCGAGCTCGGTGCCGCTGCTCAGGTCGGGCGGCAACTGGCTGTCGTAAAAGGCGTAGATCAGCTCCTCATCGACCAGCACGTCTTGGCGGCGCGATTTGTGCTCCAACGCCTGCACCTGCGCCAGCACCTGCCGGTTGGCGGCCAGAAAAGGCAGGCGGCGCTCGAACTCGGGCGGCCAGACGTCATCTTGCAAAGCCGCCACCAGCGCCTGGCGGATGAAGATCGCGCGCGCCCCGGCCGGATCGACGCGCGCGTAGTCGACGCGGCGCTGGCTGTAGATCAGCAAGCCATACAGGGTGGCGCGCTCAGAGGCCACCACGCGCGCGGCGTTTTTTTCCCAGCGCGGATCGAGCACCTGCTTGCTCAGCAAATGCGCGCCCACCTGCTCCAGCCACTGCGGCTCGATGGCGGCGATGCCACGGCCAAACAGGCGCGTGGTCTCGACCAGTTCGGCGCAAACGATCCACCGCCCCGGCTTTTTGCTCAGCCGCGCCCCCGGATGCGGGTAAAAACGGATGCCGCGCGCCCCTTGGTAATGCGCCTCGCTCTCGTGCTTGCAGCCCACGTGCCCAAGCAGCCCCGCCAGCAGCGACAAGTGCAACTGCTCGCTGCTGGCCGGCGCGGTGTTGAGCTTCCAGCCGTGCTCGGCCACCACGGTGTGCAACTGGCTGTGGATGTCGCGCCACTCGCGCACCCGGCGCGGGTTCAGGTAGTGCTGGCGCAGCAGCGCCTCGTACTGGCGCTGGCTGGGCTTGTGCTGGGGCGGTGGCTGCAGCCCTGGCTGCCTCTGCTGCCCCGGCTGCCCGGCTCTTCCCGCTTTGGCGGCTAGGCGCGCACCCGCACCCGCACCCGCACCCGCACCCGCGCTTGCGCTTGCGCTTGCGCTTGCTCCAGCTCCAGCAGCATCCGCTTCAACCACCGCACCCACACTGGGCTTGCCGCTGCGCGCCTGCTCCAGCCAGCGCCAGAGCTTGAGGTAGCCCACGAACTCGCTCTTGTCGTCGTCAAACGGCGCCTGCGCCCGGTCCGCCTGCGCCTGCGCCTGCAGCGGGCGCTCGCGCACGTCTTGCACCGTGAGCGCGCTGGCCAGCACCAGCACCTCGTCGAGCGCGTGCCGGTCGCGCGCCTCCAGAATCATGCGCCCCAGGCGCGGATCGAGCGGCAGGCGCGCCAGCTCGCTGCCCAGCGCGGTGAGCTGCTGGGCGTGGTCGAGCGCGCCCAGCTCTTGCAGCAGCTGGTAGCCGTCGCTGATGGCGCGCTGCGAGGGCGCCTCGAGAAAGGGAAAATCCTCCACCGCCCCGAGGCGCAGCGACTTCATGCGCAGAATCACCGCTGCCAGCGAAGAGCGCAAAATCTCCGGGTCGCTAAAGCGCGGGCGCGCTAGGTGCTCGGCCTCATCGTAGAGGCGGATGCAGACGCCGTCGGCGACACGGCCGCAGCGCCCGGCGCGCTGATCCGCGGCCGCCTGGCTGATGGGCTCGACCAACAACTGCTCGACTTTGCTGCGCAGGCTGTAGCGCTTGACGCGCGCGCGCCCCGAGTCGATGACGTAGCGGATGCCGGGCACGGTGAGCGAGGTTTCGGCCACGTTGGTCGCCAGCACGATGCGCCGCGCCCCGCTGGGCCTGAAGATTCGGTCTTGCTCGGCCTGGCTCAGGCGCGCGTACAGCGGCAGCACCTCGGTGTCGCGCAGCACCGGCTGGTGGCTCAGGTGCTGGCGCAAGTGGTCGGCGCACTCGCGGATTTCGCGCTCACCGGGCAAAAACACCAGCACATCGCCGGCCAGCGCCCCGCCGCGCCAGAGCTCATCGACGGCGTCGGCAATCGCTTCGTTCAGGCCGTAGTCGCGGCTGTCCTCGTAGGGGCGATAGCGCAGTTCCACCGCGTAGCTGCGCCCGGCCACGTTGAGCACCGGCGCCGGCCCTTGGGCCGAGGCGAAGTGCTGCGCAAAGCGCTCGGCGTCGATGGTGGCCGAGGTGATCACTACCTTCAAATCGGGCCGCTGCGGCAGGATTTGCCGCAGGTAGCCGAGCAAAAAATCGATGTTCAGGCTGCGCTCGTGCGCCTCGTCGATGATCAGCGTGTCGTAGGCCTGCAGCAACGGGTCGTTCTGGGTTTCGGCGAGCAAAATGCCGTCGGTCATGAGCTTGATCGAGGCCTTGGGGCTGAGCCGATCCTGGAAACGCACCTTGTAGCCCACCACCTCGCCCAACGCCGTACCGAGCTCGTGCGCGATGCGGCTGGCCACCGAACTGGCGGCGATGCGGCGCGGCTGCGTGTGCCCGATCAAGCGCCCACGCTCGCCCGGGCGCGCGTTCAGGCGGCCGCGTCCCATATTCAACGCGATTTTGGGCAACTGGGTGGTTTTGCCCGAGCCGGTCTCGCCGCACACCACGATCACCTGGTGCGCGCGCAAGGCGGCTTCGATCGCCTGGCGCTGAGCGCTCACAGGCAGGGATTCGGGAAATTCGATAATCAAGGCGCGGGCGGCGGGCAGACCGTACAGGGGGGATGGGGCTGTGCGATTATCCGAGATTGCCCATAAGGCACACCTTGGCACACCTTGGCACACCTTGGCACACCTTGGCACACCTTGGCACACCTTGGCGCACCTTGGCGCACCTTGGCGCACAGCGTCGGTGCCTTTGGGATGCAAGCAACGCCTAGAGGCACTAAAGCAGCGCGTGTGGCCAGCCGGGGGCTCTCTCGCTCCTGCAGGATCGGCGCCCCTAGCCTAGTCTGCAGCCCGGGTCTGGCGTATGCTTGCAGCTTGCTCGCCTTTTAATTCCGTCCCTGGCGCCCAGCCCTCATCGCCCCAGCCACACAGCCGCCCATGTCCACGGTCTTCAACTTCACCTTCGTGCCCTGGTTTCGCTCGGTGGCGCCCTACATCCACAAGTTTCGCAACCAGACCTTCGTCGTCGGTGTGGCCGGCGAGGCCATTGCGGCCGGCAAGCTGCCCAATCTGGCCCAAGACCTGGCGCTGATCCAGAGCATGGGCGTGCGCGTGGTGCTGGTGCATGGCTTCAGGCCGCAGGTCAACGAGCAGTTGCGCACCAAGGGGCACCCGGCGCGCAGCCACCAAGGCACGCGCATCACCGACGAAGTGGCGCTGGACTGCGCCCAGGAGGCCGCCGGCCAGTTGCGCTACGAGATCGAGGCCGCCTTCAGCCAGGGCCTGCCCAACACCCCCATGGCCGGGGCCACGGTGCGCGTGCTGTCGGGCAACTTCATCACCGCACGCCCGCTGGGCATCGTCGATGGCATCGACTTTCAGCATTCTGGGCGGGTGCGACGCGTTGATGTGGCGGGGCTGATGCGCACGCTCGACATGGGCGCCATGGTGCTGCTCTCGCCCTTTGGCTTTTCGCCCACCGGCGAGGCCTTCAACCTGAACATGGAAGAGGTCGCCACCAGCGTGGCCATCGCCTTGCAGGCCGACAAACTGATTTTTGTCACCGAGGTGCCGGGCATCCGCGTGCAGCCGCACCAGCCGCCCAGCGACGACAACCCGATCGACACCGAGCTGCCGCTGGCCCAAGCCGAGCAGCTGCTGGCCGAGCTGCCACCGAGCCAGCTGCCCACCGACCCCGGCTTTTATTTGCAGCACTGCGTCGCGGCCTGCAAGGGCGGCGTCGAGCGCAGCCACATCATCCCCTTTGCCGTCGATGGCGCGCTGCTGCTCGAGGTCTATGTGCACGACGGCATCGGCACCATGGTGGTCGATGAAAAGCTCGAAAACCTGCGCGAAGCCAACGCCGACGACGTGGGCGGCATTTTGCAACTGATCGAGCCCTTCGAGAAAGACGGCACCCTGGTCAAGCGCAACCGCACCGAAATCGAGCGCGACATCGCCAACTACACCCTGATCGAGCACGACGGCGTGATCTTCGGCTGCGCCGCGCTCTACCCCTACCCCGAGGCCAAGACCGCCGAAATGGCCGCGCTCACCGTTTCACCGCACTCGCAAGGCCAGGGCGACGGCGAAAAACTGCTCAAGCGCATCGAGCAACGCGCGCGCCTGATGGGCCTCGAGAGCCTGTTCGTGCTCACCACGCGCACCATGCACTGGTTCATCAAGCGCGGCTTTGCGCCCGTGGATGCCGACTGGCTGCCCGAAGCGCGCAAGCGCAAGTACAACTGGGACCGGCGCAGCCGGGTGCTGGTGAAACGGCTTTGAACCGCTGCCCTGCGCCACAAGCGCAAAAAAACCGCCCAGCGTACGCGGGGCGGTTCATACTGGCACCTCCCGGGGAAGTGCCAAGCCAGCGGGCTCGGGATTAACGAGCTGGGGCAGCCGGAGCGGCTGGGGCAGCAGCGTCGGCAGGAGCAGCCGGAGCGGCAGCATCTGCAGGAGCGGCCGGGGCAGCAGCGTCGGCAGGAGCAGGAGCCGGTGCGGGCTCAGGAGCCGGTGCGGGGGCCGGAGCCGGGGCGGGGGCCGGAGCCGGGGCTTGCGGGCCGCAGGCGGTCAGGGCAACGGCGGCGAACAGGGCGGCGAGCAGGGCGGTGATTTTCATGGGGAGGTCATTCGAAAGGGTTGGGGTTTTGGGCGATTTTGGACGATACACAGGGTCATACAAGCAAACCCAGCGCTCGATCCACGGCGGCTACGACACCCGTAAAGACCCAAGTGTCTGCCACACACTGGGATCATAATTGACAGCCAGGCGCCGGGATAACCCTAGGTGGAAAAATTTTACTGAACCGAAGGGTTGTTGCAAAATAGCGACAACTTGGCCGCATTGGAGCCGGCCTTGCTAGCACCCCAATGGCTGCGCTCAAGGCCTTATTCATGCCCTCATTCAGCCCGCCGGAGCGCGCTGCAACCAACCCGCCGCGTACCAGTCGGCCAGCGCCGCCTGCGCAGCCGGGCTCGCCGCCAGCACTTGGCGCTCCTTGAGCTGTCGCCGATCCGCCAGACGCCGCATCAGGCGCGCGTCTTGGCCGCTGGCACGCAGCGCCTCGCCGTTGATGTAAATGCAGCGCTCGTCGTAGAGCATGCGGGTGCGCCGATCCAGCTCCACCGCGCCCAGCTCCCAAGGCTGCTGCGGTGGCTCGAAACACACCAGCGGCTTGGGCTCGCTGAGCACCTCGCCCAGGGCCAGTTGCAGCCCCTTGCGGTCGGCCAACAAGGCTTGCAGCGCGGCCGCCGCAAAGTCGGTCAGGTCGGCCGGAACGGCGGCCGGATGCGCACAGGCAGGCTGATCGGGATCGCGGTAGAGCGCCTCGTCTTGCCAGTCCTCGGCCAAGCGCTGCACCAGCTCGGCCGCCAGCCCGGCCCGTTGCGGCACCCGAAAACCGACCGAGTAGGTCATGCAGCCGTCGTCGAGCGCCACGCCGTCGTGCGCCCACTCGGGCGGCAGGTACAGCATGTCGCCGGGCTCCAGCACCCACTCCTGCTCGGGCTCGAAGTGTTGCAGGATTTTGAGCGGCTTGTCGGGCTGCAGCGTCAGGTCGCGCTGGCGCCCAATGCGCCAGCGCCGTCGGCCGCTGGCTTGCAGCAGGAACACGTCGTAGCTGTCGAAATGCGGCCCCACGCCGCCGCCCTCGGTGGCCCACGAGATCATCAGGTCATCGAGGCGCGCGTCGGGCACGAAGCGGAAACCCTGCAACAACTGGTGCGCCGCGTCGTGGTGCAAGTCAACCCCCTGCACCAGCAGCGTCCAGCCGGGCTGCTTGAGCGGCGGCAGCTGGCGCGGCTTGAACGGGCCCGAAGCCAGGCTCCAATCATCACCCTCGCGCACAATCAGGCGCGACTCTACGCCGTCTTGCTGCGCCAGCGCAAACAGCTCGGGGCGCTTGAGCAGCGGTGCAAAGCCGGGCACGGCCTGGCGCACCAAAAGCGGTTTTTTCTGCCAGTGGCGGCGCATGAACTGCTGCGGCGTCAGGCCGCCGAGCAAGGGCGTGGACACATCAGGCGCAGGGAGCGCGGGGGGTGCTGGCGGCGCCAAGGGCTGGCCGCTACGCGCCCTGGAGCGTTTGGGGACTTGGACGGCGGCCAAGGGCGTGGTGCTGGGTTTGGGCTGAGAACTCATGGGACAATTGTGCGATGAAAATCACCCCGCAATGCGTCGCCGCCCTCACCTGGACGCTTTCCGACACCTTGGGCGAAGAACTGGACACCCTCGACGAGCCAGTCGAGTTTTTGCTCGGCGGGCGCGACCTGTTAGAGTCTATCGAAGCCGCCCTGCAAGGCCACGGCGCGGGCGAGGAAATGGAGCTGCACCTGGAGCCCGAGCGCGCCTTTGGCGATTTTGACGACCAGCTGCTGCTGCTCGAGCCGCGCAGCGCTTTTCCGGCCGAACTCGAAGTGGGCATGGCCTTTGAGGGCTTGCCACCGGGCTGCAGCGCCGGTGCCGGCCCCGATCGGCTGTATTTTGTGAGCGAAATCTACCCCGAACACGTGGTGCTCGACGCCAACCACCCGCTGGCCGGCATCGCGCTGCGCCTCGACCTCAAAATCCACGCCGTGCGCGAAGCCACCGAGGAAGAAGTGGGCCGCGGCAGCCTCGGCGCGGGTTTTTTCAGGCTGCAAGCCTGAACTGGGCATTAGGCAGCGGGCTCAAGCCCGGCCGGTGGAACCATAGCCCCCGGCGCCGCGCGCGCTCGGCTGCTCAAAATCATCGACCCAGTTGAGCTGCGCCTGCAGCACCGGGACGATCACCAACTGCGCGATGCGCTCGAGCGGCTCGATGGTGTAGGGCTGGCTGCTGCGGTTCCAAGCGCTGACCATGAGCTGGCCCTGGTAGTCGCTGTCGATCAGCCCCACCAGGTTGCCCAGCACAATGCCGTGCTTGTGCCCCAGCCCCGAGCGCGGCAAGATCAGCGCCGCGTAGCCCGGGTCGGCTAGGTGGATCGCCAGCCCGGTGGGCAGCAGGCTGCAGGCGTTGGCGGCCAGTGTGAGTGGTGCCTCGATGCAGGCGCGCAAGTCCAGCCCCGCACTGCCCCCGGTGGCGTAGGCGGGCTGGAACTGGCGCAAGCGCGCATCGAGCAAGCGGCAATCTATGCGCATGCGCTAGGTACCCCCTCAACGCGCCGGCAATGCGCCGGCCGGCCCATCCGGCGCGCCGCCTTGGGGGGGCGCTGCATCGGCGGGCGCCGCATCCGCAGGCGCATCGGCCGGCGCTGCACCTTCGGCCGGAGCGGGCTCATCCCACATGCCGGGCCCGCCCCACTGCCCCTGCTCCTGCCCGGGCTCTTGGTGTGCCCCTTCGCCGGCCCCCATGAAACCGGGGATCTGCTGCAAACGCCGCTGCACTTCGGCCTCATCGGCCAGCTCCACCTGCTCGAGCTGCCCCGTGACCAGGTTCGGGTAGGTGATCAGCAGCGCCACCATCATCACCTGGATCAACACAAAAGCCACCGAACCCTTGTAGATCTGCTCGGTGGTAACCCCGGCGATGCGTTTCTTGGTGATGGCGTCGAGGTAGTCGTTGCGCGGCGCCACGCTGCGCAGGTAAAACAGCGCAAAGCCAAAGGGCGGCGTCAGGAACGAGGTCTGCAGGTTCATGGCCAGGATGATGCCGAACCAGACCAGGTTGATGTCCAGCATCTTGGCCACTGGCAACAGCAGGGGCACGACGATGAAGGCGATCTCGAAGAAGTCGATGAAAAAGCCCAGCAAGAAGACCAGCGTGTTGACAAAGATCAAAAAGCCCAGCTGTCCGCCCGGCAGCCCGCTGAACAGTTCCTTGACCCAGATGTGGCCGTCGGCGGCGTTGAAGGTGAAGCCAAAGACGGTCGAGCCGATCAGGATGAACATCACGAAGATCGCCAGCCGGGCGCTGTTTTCCAGCGCCTGCTTCAACAGCGGCAGGCTCAGGCGCCGGCGCGCCAGCGACATGATCAGCGCTCCCAAGGCCCCCATGGCACCGCCCTCGGTAGGCGTGGCGATGCCCAGAAAGATCGTGCCCAGCACCAGAAAGATCAGCACCAGCGGCGGGATCAGCACAAAGGTGACGCGCTCGGCCAGCTTGGACAGCAGGCCCAGACGCAGACCCTTGTTGGCCAGCGCCAGCAGCAGCGCCACCAGGGCACCGGCGAGCATCGAGATGATGAAGGTCTCGTCGGCCGGGGCATCGGCAATGCGCTCGAACCAGCGGTGCATCATCTGGTTGTGCACCTGCGACCAAGCGTAGCCGGCCGCTACGGCCAGCGCCATCACCACGATCAGCGATTTGTGGCCGCTGGCGCCGTTGGCCTCGTTGTAGATGCGCGCCTCGGGCGGCAGCGGCGGCACCCACTGCGGCTTGACGATCGCCACCCCGATGACGAACATCAGGTACAGGCCGATCAGCATCAGCGCCGGCAGCATGGCACCGGTGTACATGTCGCCGACCGACACGCCGAGCTGGTCGGCGAGCACGATCAGCACCAGCGAGGGCGGCAAGATTTGCGCCAGCGTGCCCGAGGCGGTGATGGTGCCGGCGGCGATGGCGCGGTTGTAGCCATAACGCAGCATGATCGGCAACGAGATCAGTCCCATGGAAATCACCGCCGCCGCCACCACGCCGGTGGTGGCCGCCATCAGCGCCCCGACCAGCACCACCGCCACCACCAAGCCACCGCGCAGCGGGCCAAAGACCTGACCCACGGTTTCGAGCAGGTCTTCGGCCATGCCGCTGCGCTCGAGGATGATGCCCATCAGCGTAAAGAAGGGAATGGCAAGCAGGATTTCGTTCTGCATGATGCCAAAAACGCGCAACGGCAGCGCCTGAAACAGGGTGGCCGGAAACAGCCCGAGCTCCATCCCGAGCAGGCCAAACAACAGGCCCACGGCCGAGAGCGCAAAGCCGACTGGAAAGCCAGTGAGCAAAAAGAAGATCAGCCCCAGAAACATCAGGGGCACGAAAATGCCGGTGATGAACTCGATCATGCCTTGCTCCCACCCTGGGCCTGCGCACGCGCAGCCACTTCGCGCTCGATCCGGTCGTGTTCGGCCAAGGCCAGTTCGCGCGCCAGTTGCTCGACGTCGCTCGACACCCCTTGGGCCAACGCATCGGGGCCGCCAAAGTACAGGAAATTGAAGCGCTTGATGAGCTCAGACAGGGCTTGCAGCGCCAGCAGCGCAAAGCCGAGCGGAATCATGAGGTAGGCCGGCCAGCGGATCAGACCCCCGGCATTGGGTGACATTTCGCCGCTGATCCAGGCGCGCTCGAACAGCGGCCAGCCCAGCGCGATCATCAGGTAGCACAGCGGCAGCAAGAAGACCAGAATGCCGAGGATGTCGATCCAGTTGCGCGTGCGCGCCGACAGGCGGCTCGAGACCACGTCGATGCGCACGTGGGCGTTGCGCAAAAAAGCAAAACCGGCACCGAGCAGGAACACCGCCCCGAACAGATACCACTGGATTTCGAGCCAGGCGTTGGAACTGATGCTCAAGGCGTAGCGGCTGATCGCATTGCCGGCGCTGATGAGCACGGTGAGCAAAACGAGCCACATCAGCACCTTGCCCAGAGCCCCATTGAGGGCGTCGATGGCGCGCGAAAACCACATCAAGTATTTCATAAGAGCAAACCTTCACAGTCGGTAGGCACTGTGATTTTTTCTTGAACCCAACGTTCCTGGGATACGAAAACGCCCCGCTTGCCAGCAGCGGGGCGTCTTGGGCGGGTCAGGCGCTGGGCCCGAACACCCCGATCAGAGCCGGTTGTTGCGGCCCTGCAACTGCATGTAGCTGTCGAAGCTGGCTTCGGCCAGACCGTGCCACAAGACCTGGTCGCGGCGGAAGGCGATTTGGTCGTCGTAGATCTTCTTCCAGCGCGGGTTGGCGGCGTTGAGCTCGGCGTAGAGCTCGTGGGCGGCGCGGAACGCAGCGTCCATGACCGAACGTGGGAACGGCATCAGGCGCGTGCCACCCGCCACCAGGCGCTTGAGCGCCGCCGGGTTGCGCGCGTCGTAACGCGCCAGCATGGTGGTGTGCGCAAAGGCGGCGGCGTTGTGGACGATGGCCTTGTACTCGGGCGACAGGGCGTTGAACGCGGCCTTGTTGATCAGCAGGTCGAGCTGCGTCCCGGCTTCCCAGAAGCCCGGGTAGTAGTAGAACGGCGCCACGCGGTGAAAGCCCAGCTTTTCGTCGTCGTAGGGGCCGACGAACTCGGCGCCATCGACGGTGCCGCGCTCCAGCGCCTGATAGATTTCACCGGCCGGCATGGCCAGCGGCACCACGCCCAGTCGCTCCAGCACCCGGCCAGCAAAGCCACCGGCGCGGAAACGCACGCCCCGCAGGTCGGCCGGAGAGCGGATTTCCTTGCGGAACCAGCCGCCCATCTGCACCCCGGTGTTGCCCATGGCGAAATTGACCAGGTTGAAGGTGTCGAGCAGCTCGCGGCTCAGGGCCAGCCCGTTGCCCTCGTAGAACCACGAAGTCATCTGGCGCCCGTTGAGGCCAAAGGAGATGCCGCCGTTGGCCAGTGCCAGCGCGTCGTCTTTGCCGAAGAAGAAGTAGGTTGCGGTGTGGGCGCACTCGATGGTGCCGGCCTGCGCCGCATCGAACACCCCCATGGCAGGCACCAGTTCGCCGGCCGGATGGGTGCTGACCTGGAACCGGCCGCCGGTGGCGTCGGAGACGGCCTTGGCGAACACCTCGGCCGCACCCCAGATGGTGTCGAGCGCACGCGGGAAGGTCGAAGCCAGGCGCCAGCGCACGGTCTCACCAGTGATGACGGCAGGGGCGCCTGGGGCGGCTGCCGGTGCGGCGGCCGGCGCGGCGGCTTGTTCGCGTGGGCCGCAAGCGGCCAACAAGCCGGCTACACCAACTGCGCCGGTGCCGGCGATGATTGAGCGACGATCCATTAAATGACTCCGATAGGCTGGTTTTGGGTTAGGTACCACCGACCACCCCATGTGCTGGGCTGATGGATGGCTGCTGAGCATTGTAGGACCCGCACACAGCCGGTTTGGGTCGCGTAAACCCTAGGGAAAGGCGTTGCCGATTGAAAAAATATCAATTCAGAAATCTGGCATTCAAGCGGCCGCTGAGGCAAGCAAGCCTGAGCAGGCCGGCCAAGCGCGCACGCTGGCCTCGATGCCCGCCGCATCCAGCCCCAGCAGCGCCATCAGTTTGAGCGCATCGCCGTGCTCGACGAAGCGGTCGGGCAGGCCCAGCCGCAGCACCGGGCGCAGCAGACCGGCCTCGTGCAGCGCCTCCAGCACCGCCGAACCCGCGCCGCCATCGAGCGCGCCGTCTTCAATGGTCACCAGGCAGTCGTGTTGCTGCGCCAGTTCGAGCAGCAGCGCGCGGTCCAGCGGCTTGGCCCAACGCATATTGGCCACCGTGGCGTCGAGCCGCTCGGCCGCTTGCAAGGCCGGGTAGAGCAAGGTGCCAAACGCCAGCAGCGCCACGCGCTGGCCTTGGCGACGCCGTTCGCCGCGCCCAAAGGGCAGCCCCTGCAAGTCGCTGGGCAAGGCCGTGCCGGCGCCACTGCCGCGCGGGTAGCGCACGGCCACCGGGTGCTGCTGCTGGTAGGCGGTGCACAGCAGTTGGTAACACTCGGCCTCGTCGGCCGGGCAGGCGATCGACACGTTGGGGATGCAGCGCAGAAAAGCGATGTCGTAGGCGCCGGCGTGGGTGGGGCCGTCGGCACCGACGAGGCCGGCGCGGTCGAGCGCGAACACCACCGGCAGGTTTTGCAGGGCCACGTCGTGGATCAACTGGTCGTAGGCGCGCTGCAAAAAGGTGGAGTAGATCGCCAGCACCGGCTTGAGGCCTTCGCAGGCCAGCCCGGCGGCAAAGGTGGCGGCGTGCTGCTCGGCGATGCCCACATCGTGGTAGCGCTCGGGGAAGCGCTGGTGAAACTCGACCATCCCTGAGCCTTCGCGCATGGCCGGGGTGATGCCGACCAGGCGCTCGTCGTGCGCCGCCATGTCGCACAGCCAGCGCCCAAACACCTGGCTGAATGTGAGCTTGCTGCTCGGTGGCGGGCTGGGCAGGCCGACCGCCGGGTCAAATTTCCCCGGGCCGTGGTAGGCGATGGGGTCGGCTTCGGCCAGCTTGTAGCCTTGGCCTTTGCGCGTCACCACGTGCAGGAACTGTGGCCCCTTGAGGCGCCGCAGGTTCTCCAGCATTGGGATCAGGGCGTCGAGGTCGTGGCCGTCGATCGGGCCGATGTAGTTGAAGCCGAATTTTTCGAACAGGGTGATCGGCACCACCATGCCCTTGGCGCCTTCTTCGAGTCGGCGCGCGAGCTCGAGCAGCGGCGGCGCCACGCCCAGCACCTGTTTGCCCACCTGCTTGGCGGCCGAATAGAAACGCCCGCTCATGAGTTGCCCGAGGTAGCGGTTGAGCGCCCCCACCGGCGGGCTGATCGACATGTCGTTGTCGTTGAGCACCACCAGCAGCTGCGCCTGCTCGAGCACGCCGGCGTTGTTGAGCGCCTCGAAGGCCATGCCGGCCGTCATGGCGCCGTCGCCGATCACGGCCACGGCGTGCCGGTCGGCGCCCTGCTGCTGCGCCGCCACCGCCATGCCCAGCGCGGCCGAGATGCTGGTGGACGAGTGCGCGGTGCCAAAGGTGTCGTACTCGCTCTCGGTGCGCACCGGAAAGCCGCTCACCCCCCCCAATTGGCGCAGCGTGTGCATGCGCTCGCGCCGGCCGGTGAGGATTTTGTGCGGGTAGGTCTGGTGCCCGACGTCCCACACCAGCCGGTCGTGCGGCGTGTTGAAGACGTAATGCAAGGCCACCGTGAGCTCGACCGTGCCGAGGTTGGAGCTCAGGTGGCCACCGGTCTGGGCCACGCTGTGCAGCAAAAACTGGCGCAGTTCGTCGGCCAGCGGGCGCAACTGGGCGCGCGTGAGGCGGCGCAGGTCGGCCGGGGATTGGATGGTGTCGAGCAAGCCAGTCATGGGGGTGTGTAGGGGTTTTCAGTGAGAGCGGTGCAGCACCCAGTCGGCCAGGTCGTGCAGGGTTTGCGCCGCCGCCACGGGGCCCTCTTGCAAGGCGGCGTGGGCCTGCGCCAGCAAGTCGTGGGCGTACTGGCGCGCCCGCTCTTGCCCCAGCAGGGAGACGAAAGTGGGTTTGTCGGCGGCGGCATCCTTGCCCGCGGTCTTGCCCAAGGTGCCGGAGTCGGCCACCACATCGAGCACGTCGTCGATGACCTGAAACGCCAGCCCGAGCGCCTGGCCATAGCGCGTGAGGGCGGCCAGGGCAGCGGCATCGGCACCACCGGCCATCGCCCCCATCTGCACGCTGGCCAGCAGCAGGGCGCCGGTTTTGCGGCGGTGCATGTCTTCGAGCTCGGCCAGGCACAGGCGCTGGCCGACGCTGGCCAGATCGATCGCCTGCCCGCCCGCCATCCCCAGGTGCCCGGCAGCCCGGGCCAATTGCAGCGCCAGCGCGGCCCCCAGGGCGGCATCGGGCTGGTCCAGCAGCAACTCAAAAGCCAGCGCCTGCAGTGCATCGCCAGCCAGCAGCGCCGTGGCCTCGCCAAAGCGCACGTGCACGGTCGGCTTGCCGCGGCGCAGCACGTCGTTGTCCATGCAGGGCAGGTCGTCGTGCACCAGTGAGTAGGCGTGGATCAGCTCGACGGCGCAAGCCGCGCGCTGGACGGCGGCGTGCGTGGCCGGGCTCAAGGCGGCCGCGGGCGCACCGGCTGCCGCCTCGGCCGCCGCCCACACCAGCAACGGCCGCAGGCGCTTGCCGCCGTCGAGCACCGCGTAGCGCATCGCCAAGCCCAGCGCGGCCGGCGCCTGCGGCGCCAGGGCCGCGTCCAGCGCCCGCTCCACTTCGGCCAGGCGGGCCACACTCCAGGCGCTGAAATCAGGGGCTGGGGTCGGTGGTTGCCCTGCGTTTTGCATGGGGGCCTGGAGCGACGCGGCGCTCACGGCTGCGGCGTCCAAGGGCGCTCGGTGCCGTTTTCCAGCACCGTGAGCTGCTGCTCCAGCGCCTCGAGCCGGGCGCGGCAGTAGGCCAGCAGCTCGTTGCCGCGCTGGTGCTGGGCGAGCAACTCGTCGAGCGGCAACTGGCCGCCGTCGAGCCGGGCCAGCAAGGCGTCGAGCTCTTGCGCCGCGGCTTCGTACGAGGGGGGGGCGCCGGCAGCGGCGTGGCCAGCTTGGGGTTTGGGCATGGGCAAGGCAAAAAAACCGGGGCGGTGCCGCAGCGGCGGCATGGAGGGTTGGATTTTAGGCGCTTGCGCCCAGAATCGCTCGGATTCCCCTGGATTGGACCCCGACCACGGGAACCCCGGGGGTACAATCGCGCTCCCTTGTTTTCAACTCGATGGGAGTTGTTTCACCCCCAGTCCGCGCCGAACCGCTGCCCCGCACCGACACGCGCTTTCCCTGCCCCTTCATAGGGGGAGTCTCTTGAGGTCAGGACCATCATGTCTGATTTGAGTCTTCCATTGCAGCAGGCCACAAGCCAATTGCCCGTATCCGTCTATTTCGACGAGGCGCTCTTGAAAAAAGAGCGGGAACTGATCTTCGAGCCCGGTCCGCGCTACGTCGGCCACGCCTGCACGGTGCCGAACCTGGGCGACTACTACGCCCTGCCGCACGAGGGCGAGGGGCGTGCGCTGGTGCGCACGGCGCAAGGGGTGGAGCTGGTCAGCAACGTCTGCCGGCACCGCCAGGCCATCATGCTCAAGGGCCGCGGCAATCTGGGCCAGCAGGCCAGCGGCCACGCCGGCGGCCACATCGTCTGCCCACTGCACCGCTGGACCTACAGCGGCGGCTCGGCCCTGGGGCAGTTGGGCGAGCTGATCGGCGCGCCGCACTTCGCCCAAGACCCGTGCCTGAACCTGCAACGCTGGAAGCTGCGCGAGTGGAACGGCCTGCTGTTCGAGGACAACGGGCGCGACATCGAGGCCGACCTGGCCGGCATGGAGCTGCGCGAGTACCTCAACTTCGAGGGAATGGTGCTCGGCCACGTCGAGCACCACCAATGCCACTACAACTGGAAGACCTTCATCGAGGTCTACCTGGAGGACTACCACGTCGTGCCCTTCCACCCGGGGCTGGGCAACTTCGTCACCTGCGACGACTTGCGCTGGCAGTTCAAGCCCGAGTACTCGATCCAGACCGTGGGCATACAGAACCTGCCGCACAAAGCCGCCGGCAGCGCCGTCTACCAGCGCTGGCACGAGGTGCTGCTGCAACACCGCAACGGCACCCTGCCGGAGCGCGGCGCGGTCTGGCTCACCTACTACCCGCACATCATGCTCGAGTGGTACCCGCACGTGCTCACGGTTTCGACCGTACACCCGCTGGGCGTGAACCAGACCCTGAACCGGGTCGAGTTCTACTACCCGGAGGAAATCGCCGCCTTCGAGCCCGAGTTCATCGAGGCGCAACGTGCCGCCTACATGGAAACCTGCATCGAAGACGACGAGATCGCCGAACGCATGGACGCCGGGCGCCGAGCCCTGCTGGAGCGTGGCACGAGCGAAGTCGGCCCCTACCAAAGCCCGATGGAAGACGGCATGCAGCACTTCCACGAGTGGTACCGCGCGCGCATGGGGGCCGCGCTGGCGTCGCACCGCTGAGGGCGGCTGCAGGGTTGCCTGCGGTTATCAGGCACACCCCAACCGCGCATGAACCCTGGGCCTGCACCCTTCAGGGGGCTTGAAACGCTGCGCTCGATTGCCTATCATCGTGCACAGTTCGATCAGCAAAGGGGCCTATGCGACCGTCTGTTGTGCTTGAGATGAAACGGAGCGCGGTGCGCGAAGCGGTAGGCCGTTTTCGCAGCGCGAACCCGCGCGTCTTCGGCTCGGTGCTGCATGGCACCGACCAGGAGGGCAGCGACCTCGACCTGCTGGTCGATGCGCTGCCCGGTGCGACCTTGTTGGATTTGGGCGATCTGGAACAAGAACTGGAAGCGCTGCTTGGTGTGAAAGTCGATCTGCTGACTCCCGGCGACCTGCCGCCCAAGTTTCGGGCTCAAGTGCTGGCGCAGGCGCAGCCGGTATGAACGCGCAGCGCCTGCCCGATTGCCTCGAGCACATCGAGCAGGCCGCAAGCGACGCGCGCAGCTTCGTGCAAGGGATGACCAAGGACGACTTCCTGGCCGACAAGCGCACCCAGCAGGCCGTCATCATGAGCCTGATCGTCATCGGCGAGGCCGCCAGCCGCGTGATGGAGGCTTATTTGGCGTTCACTCAAACACACGCCGACGTACCGTGGCGCAGCATGCGCAACATGCGCAACCGCATGGCCCACGGCTATTTCGACATCAACCTCGACCTGGTGTGGGAGACGGTACAGGAATGGCTGCCAAGCTTGCTCCAGCAGTTGCCCGCCGTGCGCCAAGCTGCCGACGCTGAAGACCGCAACCCCCATGGGATCGAGCCCTGACCGGCGCTGGCAGCGCATGGTTGAGGTCGGCTGAGGGTGCGCGGCTGCCACGCTGCCAGCGGCAGCAGGGTGCGCCCGAGCCCGGAGTAAACCCTAGGGTTGCACCCCTTCTGGTTGACCTGAAAGGCGGCTGGCGTGGGCTATGATGTGGGCATCCACCCCCTGGATACCGGGGGGTGGTTTTTTGCGCCCCTCTTCTTAGCCCTCTAGCCCATGCTCAATCGCCTCTCCATCACCCGCCGCGTCTGGATCGGTCTGCTCGCTTTTCTGCTGCTGTTTGCGTTTGCGTTTGCCTCCGCGCTCTGGGGCTTGACGAGCGCACGCGATAGCTTGCAGCACGTGCACGACGATCGCATGCTGACCCTCAGTTCGCTCAAAACCTTGCGTGCAAACTTCCTGCACAACCGCCTGGAAATGCTGCTGCTGTTCCAGCACGCCCCCGACAACCCGACACGAGCGCTGTTCCCGCACCCTATCCAGCAGCATTTTGACAACATCGCTGCCGCACGCGCAGCCAACAACGCCGCGCAAGAACAGATCCAGGGTCGTTCGGTCAGCGCCGAAGAACAAGCTTTGATTGACGCCATGGCCGCTGCCCGCAGCGCCTGGCAGCGGCCGCGTGACCAAGTGATGCAAGCGGTTCGACAAGGCGACTTTTCGCCCACCAACATGCAGACACTGTATGCAGCCATGCAAAAAGAGGGCCTGGCCTTCGAGCGCGCCATGGTCGCCCTGGCCGAATACCAAGCCAGCGCCGCGCTGCGCGAAGTGGCCCACGCCACCCAGCGTTACCGGCAAAGCCAGATCCTGTTTGGCGCCATTTTGTTGCTCGGCGTGTTGCCGGTGAGCGCCTTCCTGATCGTGGCCATGCGGCGCATGAAGCGCGGCCTGAACGAGGCCAAGCTCACCGCGCAGCACATCGCCGAAGGCGACCTGAGCCTGGACATTCCGCCCCAAAGCGGCAGCGACGAAGTGGCCACGCTGCTGACGCAGTTGCAGCAGATGCAGCAAGGCTTGCGCCAGATGATCACCCAGGTGCTGCAAAACGCCGACGCCATCGCTAGCGCCAGCGCGCAAGTGGCCAGCGGCACGCAGGACTTGTCGCAGCGCACCGAGCAACAGGCCAGCTCGCTCGAAGAAACCGCGTCGGCTACAGAACAGCTCAACAGCAACGTGCGCCAGAACGCCGACAGCGCGCGCCAGGCGAACCAGATGGCCGATCAGGCCTCGAGCGTAGCCAGCCACGGCGGCAACGTGGTGGCGCAGGTGGTGGGCACCATGGACGCCATCAACGCCTCGTCGCGCAAGATTGTTGACATCATCAGCGTCATCGACGGCATCGCGTTCCAGACCAACATCCTGGCGCTGAATGCCGCCGTGGAAGCGGCGCGCGCCGGCGAGCAGGGGCGCGGCTTTGCCGTGGTGGCAGCCGAGGTGCGCTCGCTCGCGCAGCGCGCTGCCTCCGCCGCCAAGGAAATCAAGGGCCTGATCGACGACTCGGTGGCCAAGGTCGGCAGCGGCAACGAGCAAGTGGCCCAGGCCGGCCAGACCATGCAGCAAATCGTGGGCAGCATTGCGCAAGTGACGCAGATCATGCGCGACATCGCCTCGGCCAGCGCCGAGCAGGCCGAGGGGCTGGAGCAGATCAACAGCGCAGTGGCGCAAATGGACGGCGTGACGCAGCAAAACGCCGCCCTGGTGGAGCAGGCGTCGGCGGCGGCGGCGTCGCTGCGCGATCAGGCGCGCCAGCTCACCGAGCTCATGGGCCGCTTCAAGCTCTGAGGCCAGACCCGCATTGGCCCGCCGCACCCCGCATAGGCGGCGGGGCGCTGGCGGCCTGCGGCTGGTTGGCAGGGCCAGCGCGGGCTGCGCGCCTACGCCCGCGCGTCGCCCCAGCGCAGCGGAAAGCGGTCGTCGCCCACGTAGGTGGCGTTGCCCAGCCGATCGACGCAGTAGCTGGGCGAGACGATCATGTCTTGGAACAACATGCCGGCGCCGATGCGCGTGTACTCGAACAAGATGCTGCGCTCGACGCGCGAGCTGGCGCGCAAGTGGCTGCCGTGGCCGATCCAGCACGGCCCGATCACGCTGCAGCCGGGCTCGAGGCGCACGCTGGAGCCAAAATACACCGGCCCTTGCACCTGCACCGTGGCCCAGTCGATGCGCGTGTTCAGCCCGACCCAGACGCCCGGGCGCACCTCGGTGCCGGGCATGTGCATGCGTTCGACCTCGCCGCGCAGCACGCGCTGCAGCACCGACCAGTAGTCGCTCACGCGCCCGATGTCGATCCAGTTGAACTGGTGGCTCTGGGCGTAGAACGGCAGGCCGCGCTCCACCAGCAGCGGGAACAACTGGCTGCCGATGTCGAACACCTGCTGCGGCGGCACCAGCTCCAGCGCCGCTGGCTCAAACAGGTAGATGCCGGTGCTGGCCTGGGTTGAGCGTGCCTGCTCGGGCTGGGGCTTTTCCTGGAACGACTGCACCCGGCCGCTGGCGTCGGCGAGCACGATGCCGTAGTTGCTCACCTGCTCGCGCGGCACCTCGAGCGTGACCACACTCGCCAGCGCCCCCTGCGCGCGGTGCTGGGCCAGGGCGGCGCTCAGGTCCAGGTCGATGAGCGCGTCGCCGCACAAAACCAGGGTGGTGGTGTCGAAGAAGCCGCTGTTGTCCTGGATGTGGCGCATGCCGCCAGCCGAACCGAGCGGGCGCGGCAGGATGTCGCCGTGGTCGTACACGCCTTCGTACGAATAGCCGATCTCGACCCCCCAGCGGTGCCCGTCGCGAAAGTATTCCTCGATCTTGCGGTGGTTGTAGGCCACGTTGACCATGATCTGGCGCACGCCGTGCAGCGCCAGATGCTCGATCAGGTATTCCATGACCGGCTTGCCCAGAATCGGCACCATGGGCTTGGGCAGGTCTTTGGTCAGGGGCCGAACCCGGGTGCCTTGGCCGGCGGCCAGGATTATCGCTTTTGCCATACACGCTCGCTCACCGGCGTCAGGGCCGGCACCAATCAAAACCCGGTGATCATACGGCAGCGCCCGATCGGCGAGAATCCCGCCTATCTGGGCAACGACCCCGCTGCCTGCACGCCTCTGCCCCCTTTGCCTTTGCCCCCGATGTCGATCAAACCCCGTTTTCTGTCTGGCTGGCGCGCCCTGTACGGGGCGGTACCCCTGTTGCTGACGGCGCTGCTGGCCGGCTGTGCGGCGCCCGTCACCCAGCCCCCGCGCGCGGCGCCCGAAGCGGTGCCGCCCTCCGTGCCCGCGCCCGGCAACCTGCACACCATTGGCTTCGACGGTGGCAGCCTGCTGGTCGATACCCGCACCACGGCTTGCCGCATCACGCTCAGCGGCGCCATCCACGAAGACACCGTGCGGCGCATGCACGGCGCCATGCAGCGGATCGAGGCCGCGCCCTGCACACAGCGCGTGCTGCAGCTGGAAACCGGCGCGGCTCAGGTGGGCAGCGCCATCACCCTGGGCGCGATGCTGCGCAACCGTCGCTTCGACACCCTGGTGCCGGCGGGCCGGGTCTGCGACACGCCGTGCCTGCTGGTGTTTGCGGCCGGCATCCAGCGCACGCTGGCGCACGGCGCCCCACCGGCGCAACTGGCCCTCACCCAGCTGCCCCCCGACGCCGATTTTGGCCAGCGCAGCTGCCGCAGCGAACCCAACGCGGCGCAGCAACTGACGCTGGCGCGCTATCTCAACGCCATGTTGCCCGAGCCCACCTCCAGCACCGTGCTGCGCCAGCTGCTGGCCGCCGACTGCAACGGCGCCGCCCGCCTCGGCCCGGAGCAAGCGCTGGCCCTGGGGCTGGCCACCTCGGCCGCGGCGCGGCGCTAGGGCGTGCGCTGGCCCCGGCGTCTCAGTGCGCCTGTTCCCAGTTGGCGCCAAAACCCACTTCGGCCAGCAGCGGCACCTTGAGCGCCGCCACGCCGGCCATCAGGCGCGGCACTTCGGTGCGCAGCCAATCCTGCTCGGCTGCGGGCAGCTCGAATACCAGCTCGTCGTGCACCTGCATGATCATGCGGCTGGCGCGGCCTTGGGCGTCGAGCGCCTGCTGCACCGCCACCATGCTGAGCTTGATCAGGTCGGCGGCCGTGCCCTGCATCGGGGCGTTGATGGCGGCGCGCTCGGCGGCGGCGCGGCGCGCGGCGTTGGGCGAGTTGATCTCGGGCAGGTGCAGGCGCCGGCCCAGCACCGTGTGCACGCAGCCGTGCGCCTTGGCTTCGGCGCGGGTGGCGTCCATGTAGCGGCGCACGCCGGCAAAACGCTCGAAATAGCGCTCGATGTAGTTGCGCGCCGCCCCGGTGTCGATGCCCAGCGCCTTGGCCAGCCCAAAGCTGCTCATGCCGTAGATCAGGCCAAAATTGATCGTCTTGGCGTAGCGGCGCTGCTCGGCGCTCACCTGCTCAGGCGCCAGACCAAAGACTTCGGCGGCGGTGGCACGGTGCACGTCGAGCCCGTCGTGGAAAGCGCGCAGCAGGGCCGGGTCGTCGCTCAGGTGCGCCATGATGCGCAGCTCGATCTGCGAGTAGTCGGCGCTGGCGATCAAATGCCCGGGCGCGGCCACGAACGCCTCGCGCACGCGCCGGCCCTCGGGGGTGCGTATGGGGATGTTTTGCAGATTGGGCTCGTTGCTCGACAGGCGTCCGGTCACGGCCACGGCCTGCGCATAGTGGGTGTGCACGCGCCCGGTGCGCGGGTGTGCCAGCGCCGCCAGCTTGTCGGTGTAGGTGCCCTTGAGCTTGGCCAGCGAGCGGTGCTGCAAGATCTGCGCCGGCAGCGGGTAGTCTTCGGCCAGTTTTTCGAGCACTTCTTCGTCGGTGCTGCGCGCGCCAGTGGCGGTTTTCTTGAGCACTGGCAGGCCCAGCCGGTCGTACAGGATCTCGCCCAGCTGCTTCGGGCTGGCCAGGTTGAAGGGTTGGCCGGCCAGGGCGTGGGCGCGCGCTTCGAGCTCGACCAGGCGCAGGCCCAATTCATGGCTCTGGCGCGCCAGGGTGGCGGCATCGATCAACACGCCCTGGCGCTCGATGCGGTACAGCACCTCGGAGCAGGCGATCTCGAGCGCATAGACGGCACGCAGCGGCGCCTCTGCCTGCAGCCGCGGCCACAGGCGCTGGTGCACCTGGAGCGTGAAGTCGCTGTCTTCGCAGGCGTAGGTGCTGGCGCGCTCGATATCGACTTGCGCAAACGGGATCTGCTGCGCGCCCTTGCCGCATAGGTCGGCGTAGCTCAAGCCGCGCTGGCCCAGGTGGCGCTCGGCCAGGCTCTCGAGGCTGTGCGGCAGATGCGCCTCGAGCACGTAGCTTTGCAGCAGCGTGTCGTGCTCGAGGCCGCGCAGTTCGATGCCGTGGTTGGCGAACACGTGGCGCTCGTACTTGAGGTGCTGGCCGAGTTTGGCTGCGGCCGGGTTTTCCAGCCAGGGGCGCAGGCATTCCAGCGCCGCCGCGCGCGGCAGCTGCTCGGGCGCGCCGGGGTAGTCGTGCGCCAGCGGCAGGTAAGCGGCCGCGCCGGCTTCGAGGCTCCACGACAGGCCGACGATTTCGGCGCGCATGGGGTCGAGACCGGTGGTCTCGGTGTCCAGCGCCACCAGCGGCGCCGCCTGCAGCCGCTGCAGCCAGCCATGCAGCGCCTCCCAGGTGAGCACGGTCTGGTAGTGGCGCGGTGGGGGCGTGGGGGCGGGGGCGTGTGTCGATTCCGCCGCAACGGCATCTGAACCTACGGCGCCCCCCTGCCCGCCATGAGCAGCCGCGCCGGGTTCGCCCGCTGGCGCGGCGCTGGCCGCCCCACCCTCCTCCAGCGCCCGCATCAGCGTCTTGAAACCGTAGCGCTGGTAAAAGGCGCGCAGCGCCACCCGATCGGGGGCTTGCAGGCGCAGCGCTTGCTGCACGTCCGGCGTGCTCAGATGCGCGCTCAGGTCGCAGTCGGTCTTGATGCGCAGCAACTGGCGCGCCGTGGGCAACCAGTCCAGCGCCGCGCGCAGCCTGGCGCCCACGGCCCCGGGCATCTGTTCGGCGTGGGCCACGATGGCCTCGAGCGAGCCGTATTCGCGCAGCCATTTGGCGGCCGTTTTCGGGCCCACCTGCTCGACGCCGGGCACGTTATCGACCGCGTCGCCCACCAGGCACTGGTAGTCCACCATCTGTTGCGGCTGCACGCCAAACTCGGCCTGCACCCCGGCCACGTCGCGCCGCTTGCCGCTCATGGTGTCGATGACCAGCACCCGCGGCCCCACGAGCTGGCTCAAGTCTTTGTCGCCGCTCGAAATCACCACCTGCACCCCGGCCGCGGCGGCGCGCTGCGCCAGCGTGCCCAGCACATCGTCGGCCTCGACCCCGGGCACGCACAGCACCGGCCAGCCGAGCAGGCGCAGCACCGTGTGGATGGGCTCGATCTGGGCGCGCAAATCGTCGGGCATGGGGCTGCGCTGGGCCTTGTAGGCCGGGTAGAGCGCGTCGCGAAAGGTGGGGCCGGGCGCGTCGAACACGAAAGCGGCGCTCTGCGCCGGGTGCTCGCGCAACAGCGCCTGCGCCATGTTGATGAGGCCACGCAAGGCGCCGGTGGCCGGACTGCTGGGGTCGCCGGGAACGGCGCGCAGATCGGGCATGGCGTGGTAGGCGCGGTAGAGGTAGCTCGAGCCATCGACCAGCAGCAGGGTGGGGGGTGATTCTGTCATGCCCGCATTGTGCCGCCTACAATCGCAGCCTATGCAAGCCCCCCTGTCTGGCGCCCTGCGTGCGCCCTGCTCCCCCTAGCCATGGCGGTCTATACCGAAGTCACACCGGCCCAAGCCGCGGCGCTGCTGCAGCCACTGGGCGTGGGCGAACTGCTCGAGCTGCGCGGCTGCCCCGGCGGCATCGAGAACACCAACTATTTTGTCTCGGTGCAGGCGCCCGGTGGCGCACGCCACGAGTATGTGCTGACGCTGTTTGAGCGTCTGGGCTTTGAGCAACTGCCCTTTTACCTGTGCCTGATGCAGCATCTGGCGGCCAAGGGCATCCCAGTACCCAACCCGGCTCCAGACGCCAGCGGCCAGATCCTGCACCGGCTGCTGGACAAGCCGGCGGCGCTGGTCAACAAGCTGCCCGGCCAGAGCGTGCTGGCGCCGCAGCCCGCGCACTGCGCGCAACTGGGCACGCTGCTGGCGCGCATGCACCTGGCGGCACTGGACTACCCGCGCCAGCAGCCCAATCTGCGCGGCTTGGCGTGGTGGAACCAGACCGCCCCCGAGGTGCTGCCGCACCTGAGCCCGGCACAGGCCGATTTGCTGCGCAGCGAACTGGCGCTGCAAAATGCTCTGGCGCCACAACCCGATTACCAAAGCCTGCCTCGGGGCGCCGTGCATGCCGATCTGTTCCGCGACAACGCGCTGTTCGAGCAGGACCAGCTCACGGGCGTGTTCGATTTTTATTTTGCCGGTTGCGACACCTGGTTGTTCGACCTCAGCGTGGCCCTGAACGACTGGTGCATCGACCTCGCCAGCGGCCAACCCGACGCCGCGCGCAGCCACGCCCTGCTGGCAGCCTACCAAAGCCTGCGCCCCCTGAGCGCCACCGAGCACGAACTGCTGCCGCTGCTGCTGCGCGCGGCGGCGCTGCGCTTTTGGCTCTCGCGCCTGTGGGACTGGCACCTGCCGCGCGACGCCGCCATGCTGGTGCCGCACGACCCCACCCACTTCGAGCGCGTGCTGCGCGCGCGGGTGGCGCATACATGAGGCTGCACCGCGTACCGGCGCGCACCGGCTGGCTGTGGGTGCGTCTGGGCCTGGGCACGTTTTTCAAGCAACCGCTGGCGCTGGCCGGGCTGTTTTTCCTGTTCATGCTGGTGGTCTCGGTGCTGTCGCTGGTGCCGCTGCTGGGGCAGGCGCTGGCGCTGGCGCTGCTGCCCGCCGCCACGCTCGGGCTGATGGCGGCCACGCGCATCGCGGCCTCGAGCCAGTTCCCCATGCCCGCGGTGCTGGCCAGCGCCTTTGCCGCCGGGCGCGAGCGCGCGCACGCCATGCTGGTGCTGGGCCTGATCTACGCCGCCGGCTCGCTGCTGATCCTGGGCTTGACGCTGCTGATCACCGGCGACGCGGCCACGCCGGCGGTGCTGCCCGACCCGGCGGCCGTGCCGGTGGAGCCCGGCGCCAGCCCCCGGCCCGAAGACCTGATGTTCACGCCCGAGGCCATCCACCGCATGCTCATCGGTGCGCTGTTGCACATCCCGCTCGGGTTGCTGTTCTGGCACGCCCCGGCGCTGGTGCACTGGCACGGGGTGCCGCCGCTCAAGAGCCTGTTTTTCAGCGCCCTGGCGTGTTGGACCAACAAGGCGGCGCTGCTGGTCTATTTTCTGGGCTGGGCCGCGGTGTTCTTTGGCGTCTCGCTGCTGCTGGTGCTGCTGGGCGGCCTGGTCGGGGGGCCGCGCCTCATCGGCATGCTGCTGTTTCCGGTGGCGATGCTGATGAGCGCGATCTTCTTCACCTCGCTCTACTTCACCTTCCGCGACAGCTTCGAGACCGACAGCGGCCAGCCACCCGGCTGAGAGCCGACCGAGTAGCGCTCGGGCCGGCTGGCGCTGATAAGGCCCGTGGCTGGCACTCAAACCGACTGGCGCTTGGGCTGGCTGGGGCCGTTGGCCGATTTTTGGCCGCGCAGCGGACGGCATGAGGCCGGCGGCCCCAGCCAGCCCAAGCGCCGCCCCCGCCATGCCAACCCTACAGCGGCGTAAGCCGATTTTTGGCCGCGCAGCGGACGGCATGAGGCCGGCGGCCCCAGCCAGCCCAAGCGCCGCCCGCGCCACGCCAACCCTACAGCGGCGTGAGCTTGGCCACCGCCAGCGCCAGCCACTTGCTGCCGTGGCGCGTGAAGCTCACGTGCGCCCGTGCGTCGTCGCCGCGCCCCTCGACCGCCAGCACTTGGCCCTGGCCAAATTTTTGATGAAACACCTGCATGCCGGCGCGGATGCCGTGCGTCTGGTCTGCCGTGGCGCGGCTGGGCGCCTCGGACACCAGGGCGCTGCGCCCCCAGGCCGGCTGCAGCCCGGTGGCGGTTTTGCCAAACCCCGCCGTTGCCGGGCCGCCGCTGCCCGGCTTTGGGCTGAGCCATTGCAGGCACTGGGGCGGCAGTTCGTCCACGAAGCGGCTGCGCGGGTGGACGCGCGTCTGGCCGTGCAACATGCGCGTCTGGGCGTAGCTCAGGTAGAGGCGCTGGCGCGCGCGCGTGATCGCCACGTACATCAGCCGCCGCTCCTCTTCCAGCGCCTGCGCGCTGGCGCTGGAGTTGTCGTGCGGGAACAGTCCCTCTTCGAGCCCGGTGATGAACACGGCGTCGAACTCCAGCCCCTTGGCGGCGTGCACCGTCATCAGCTGCACTGCGTCTTGCCCGCTCTGGGCCTGGTTGTCACCGGCCTCGAGCGCGGCGTGGCTCAGGAAGGCTTGCAGGGGGCTGAGGGTTTCGCCGCTGGCCTCATCAAAGCCTGAATCGGGGGCGACCGCGGTCTCGTCCAGCGGCAGCGCCACCGCGTCGCGGCCAAAGCCTTGTTGCAGCACAAAGCTCTCGGCGGCGTTGAGCAGCTCCTCCAGGTTTTCCACCCGCTCGCTGCCGTCGCGCTCGGCGCGGTAGTGCGCCAGCAAGCCGCTGTGCTGCAACACCAGGGCCACGATCTGGCGCAGCGGCTGGCCCTGGCTGCCCTCGCGCAGCACGTCGAGCAGGGCCACGAAGGCCGCCAGATGGGCCCCGGCCTTGCCCGGCACGGCGCTGGCCGCAGCGTGCAGCGAACCACCGGCCGCGGCCGCAGCGGCCTGCAAGGCCTCGATGCTGCGCGCGCCAATGCCGCGTGGCGGAAAATTGACCACCCGCAGCAGGCTGGTGTCGTCGTGCGGGTTGTCGATCAGGCGCAAATAAGCCAGCGCGTGCTTGATCTCGGCGCGCTCGAAAAAGCGCAGCCCGCCATAGACCCGGTACGGCACGCCGGCGTTGAACAGCGCCGTCTCGAGCACCCGGCTCTGCGCGTTGCTGCGGTAGAGCAGCGCCACCTCGTGCGCGGGCATGCCGTCGCGGCTGGTGAGCTGGCGCACCTCATCCACCACCCAGTTGGCCTCGGCGTAGTCGCTCGGCGCTTCATAGACGCGCAGCGGCTCGCCGCAGCCCTGGTCGGTGCGCAGGTTTTTGCCCAGCCGGCCCTGGTTGTGCTCGATCAGGCGGTTGGCGGCTTCCAGGATGTGCGCCTGGCTGCGGTAGTTTTGCTCGAGCTTGATCTGCTGGCGCACGCCGAAATCGCGCACGAAGTCGGCCATATTGCCCACGCGCGCGCCCCTGAAGGCGTAGATGCTCTGGTCGTCGTCGCCCACCGCCAGCACGGCGTTGCCGGCCGGCACGAAGCGGCCGCTCTCCATGCGCCCGGCCAGCAGCTTGAGCCAGGCGTATTGCAGCCGGTTGGTGTCCTGGAATTCATCGACCAGGATGTGTCTGAAGCGGCGCTGGTAGTGCTCGCGCACCGGGTCGTGGTCGCGCAGCAGTTCGTAGCTGCGCAGCAGCAGCTCGCCAAAGTCGAGCACGCCCTCGCGCTGGCACTGCTCCTCGTAGAGGCGGTAAAACTCGACCTTGTGGCGTTGCTCGGCGTCGCGCACCGGCACCTGGTGCGCACGCTGGCCTTCCTCTTTGCAGGCGTTGATGAACCACTGCAGCTCCTTGGGCTTGAAGCGTTCCTCGTCGAGCGCGAGCTGCTTGTGCAGCCGCTTGATGGCGCTGAGCTGGTCTTGCATGTCCAGAATCTGGAACGTGGCCGGCAGCTTGAGCAGCTTGCAGTGGGCGCGCAGCATGCGGTGGCACAAACCGTGAAAGGTGCCGATCCACATGCCGCGCACGTTCAGCGGCAGCAGCGCCCCCAGGCGCGTGAGCATCTCTTTGGCGGCCTTGTTGGTGAAGGTCACGGCCAGCACCCCGGCCGGGCCGATCTGGCCGGTGCTGAGCAACCACGCGATGCGCGTGGTGAGCACCTTGGTTTTGCCCGAACCGGCCCCGGCCAAAATCAGCGCCGGTTCCGGCCCCAGCGTGACGGCGGCGCGTTGTTCGGGGTTGAGCGCTTGCAGCAGCGGCGGCAGGGTGGCTGCGGTGGCAGCGGTTTCGGGCGCGAATCGAAGGGTCATGGGCCGATTATCGGCTGCTGGCCGGCCCCCTCGGGCCGGGTGCGCTTGGCCGGGTGCGCTTGGCCCGGTGCGCTTGGGCTTGGGAGCCTAGTGTGGTGGTGCGCGCTTGATGGGACAAATAAAACCGATGGATTTTTGGCCCTGCTTAGGCGCAAACCACAGCCATAGTGCCACTATGGCGCGGATTTGCAACGACAGCAGGGACGAAAAGGCGCGGTTTTATGTTCCAGATGGCGCGCAACGCCACACTAGTCCACCGGCGGCGCTTCGAGCACGATTTCCACGCGCCGGTTTTGCGCCCGCCCCTGCGCGGTGGCGTTGTCGGCCAGCGGGCGCGTATCGGCCACGCCGGTGGCGCGCAGCCGCATCGGGTTGACGCCGCGCGTCTCGAGGTGGCGCACCACGGCGCCGGCGCGGCCCGCCGCCAGCTCCCAGTTGGAGGGAAAGCGCGCGGTGGCAATGGGCACGTTGTCGGTGTGGCCCTCGACCACGATGGTGTGGCCCAGGGCCTGGTTGAGCACCGGCAACAGCTCGTCGATCACGCGCTGGCCGGCAGGGGTGAGCGCGGCCTGGCCGGGCGCAAACAGCAGCTCGCTGCTGATGCGAAAGCGCGTCACGCCCTTGGCTTCGGCGACGACCTCGACGTTTGCGCCCAGATCGCCGACGTTGAGCGCCGGTGGCTCGGGCGGCACCGGGGCGGCGCGGATGTCCACCGGGTCGCCCTCGACCCGCGCCGGGGCCGTGGCCGGGTGCGGCAGCGGCACCGGCGGCAAAATGGTGGTACCCGCATCGGCTGCCGCCTGCACCTGCGGGTGCAGGCGGTCGAGCGCGATTTCGCGCCGCTCGCCCCTGAAGGCTTCGCTCACCGGCTCGGAAAAGGCCAGCATCACGACCATCATCGCCAGCAGCAGCGTGACCACGTCGAGGTAGGTGATCAGCCAGGCTTCGTCCTCTTGCACCGGCATCGGATCCACGTGCCAGCGCTCGAAGCGCCCGCTGTGCAGCGCGCCCGTGGGTCGGCAGGAGCCGTCTTCGCCCGGCGTTGCCGCACCCTGGGAGTTTGGAGATTTGGCAGACACGCCCGGCCCGGACGGCATCCGGGCCAGCATGCTCTCGAGCAGCGTAGGGCTCATGGCCGCCCGTCGGCGCTGGAGCCGGGTTTGCTGGCTGCAGCGGCCTTGCGCGCCCCGAAGGGCCACCAGCCCCCCGATCGGGCCGCTGGCTGCGGGCCGTCAAAAATTTCGTCTTCGTGGTGCGCGACAAAGGATTTGAGCGTTTCGCGCATCAGCGACGGGCTGCGCCGTGCCGTCATCATGGCGATGCCCTGCATCACCATGTTCATCAAGATCACGCGCTGCTCGGTGCGGCGCTCGAGCTTGACCGCCACCGGCTTGAAGACCAAGTTGGCCAGCAAGATGCCGTAAAAGGTGGTCATCAGGGCCACCGCCAGATGGCCGCCGATCACCAGCATGTCGCCGGTGCCCAGTATGTCCATCATGTTGACCAGCCCGACCAAGGTGCCGATCATGCCAAAGGCGGGCGCGTAGCTGGCCATGACGCGAAACAGCTGCGCCTCCGCCGCCTCTTTGGCGCGCAGGCGCGAGATGCGCCACTGCATCAGGTCCAAGATGTCGGCCTCGGGCGTGCGCTCGATCACCAACTGCACCCCGGTGCGCAAAAAGGGGTTGTTGACATTTTTGAGCGCGCGCTCGACCGCGGCGAGGTCGTCGCGTATCCACAAGCGCGAGACATCGACCAGCTCGTCGATGGCGCTCTGGGTGTAGAGCCGCTCGTTGCGGATCACGGTGCCAAAGAGCTTGAACACGCGCAGCACCTCGCGCAGCGGGTAGCTCATGAAGGTGGCGGCCAAGGTGCCAAAGAGCACGATCCCCAAGCCCGGCAGGTCGATGAACAGCAGCGGGTCTTCGGCCGCAAAAATCATCACGACGACCAGCAGCAGCACGCTGGCCACCATCCCGATCAGGGTGGAGGGATTCATCTGGAGGGGCTCCTAGCGCGGCACATGCACGCCGCCTTTGAACCGCCATTGTGCCGCATCGGGGCACGCCAGCGCCAGCGCCAGCGCCTGGGCTGGCGCTGGCGCAAACACCACCGCCCCTACCCCTAGGTGCTGGGGTCAGGGCAGGCAGGGCTCAGCGGCTCGGGCGCCCTTTGCCGGCAAAGGGCTTGGCAGCGCCTTGCGGGCGCTCGCGCTTGTCGCCCCAAGCCGGGCGGTCGCCGAAGGATGGGCGCTCGGCAAACGCCGGACGGTCGCCAAAGGCCGGGCGGTCGCCCTGGCGTGCCGGGGCCGGTTTGCCAAAGCCGTGGCGCGGCCCCTCGCCGGGGGTGCGCGGTGGGTGGTGCGGCTGGTGCTGTGTGGGGCGGGCGCCGAAACCGCCTTCGCGCGGACCGCTGTAGGGCCCCGGGCGGGCACCGCGGCCAGCGGGTGGGCGGCCGCCGGGGGCACGGCGGGGATCGCGGCTCTCGTACAGGGGCTTGCGCGGCTCCATGCCGGGCACGGTGTGGGTGTCGATCACTTGCTGGCTATAGGCTTCGATTTCGCCGATCTTGCGCCGGTCGCGCATTTCGGCCATGGTCACCGCCAGCCCTTGGCGCCCAGCGCGGCCGGTGCGGCCGATGCGGTGCGTGTAGTCTTCGGCCTTCATGGGCAGCCCAAAGTTGAACACATGGGTGATGCTGGGCACGTCGATGCCGCGTGCGGCCACGTCGGTGGCCACCAGAATCTGCACCTGACCGCTGCGCAGCGCCGTCAGGCGGCGGTTGCGCAAGCCTTGGCTGAGTGCGCCGTGCAGCGCCACGGCCGCAAAGCCGGCTTGCTGCAGGTCGGCGGCCAGCGCGTCGCACTCGATCTGGGTGCTGGAGAACACGATCGCCTGCTCGATGCTGGCGTCGCGCAGCCAGTGATCCAGCAACTGGCGCTTGTGCTCCGGGCTGTCGCACCAGTACAGGCGCTGCTCGATGTTCACATGGCGGTCTTGCGGGGTGTCGATCTGCACCCGCTGCGGCTCGCGCATGACGCGCGTGGCCAGCGCCTGGATGCGCGGCGCAAAGGTGGCGCTGAACATCATGGTCTGGCGCCGCGCGGCGGTGAGGCGGTTGACTTCGGCCAGGTCGTCGGCAAAGCCGAGGTCGAGCATGCGGTCGGCCTCATCGACCACCAAAAACTGCACCTGATCGAGCACCAGCTGGCCGCTGCGCTGCAAATCGAGCAGGCGGCCCGGCGTGGCCACCACGAGGTTGGCGTTTTGCAGCTTGGCGATCTGCATCTGGTAGGGCATGCCGCCGACCACGTTGGCAATGCGCAGGCCGCGGCAGTGCTGCACCAGGTCGATGGCGTCGTTGGCCACCTGCTGCGCCAGCTCGCGCGTCGGGCACAGCACCAGCGCACCCGGAATGGTGGGCTTGAAGTGGCGCGCCAGCAGCGGGTTTTGGCGCTTGGCGCGCTTGGGCGCGGGCTGGCCGGCCGCAGCGGCCTCGGCCTGCAGGCGCTCCCATTCAGCGCGCTCGGCGGCCTCTTGTTGCTCCATCTGCACCAGCAGGGTGTGCAGCACCGGCAGCAGGAAGGCCGCGGTTTTGCCGCTGCCGGTCTGGCTCGAGACCATCAGGTCGGTGAAGGCGTGGCCGCCCGGGCGCGCGCTGCCTTCGGCCTGCATGGCTTTGGGGATTACGGCTTGCTGCACCAGCGTGGGCTGGGTGAAGCCCAGGTCGGCCACGGCTTTGAGCAGCGGCTGGGCCAAGCCCAACGCGGCAAAAGCCGAAGGCGTGGTGGCGGTGGCCACAGGGGTGGCGGCGTCGATGGCCGCGGGGTTGCAGGTGATGTCTGTCATGTCGTTCGTCCATGCGCACTGTAGGCGCAAAGGAACAAAAACGGAAGGCCGCCCAGCCGTGACAGGCTGCGCGGGTGCGCCCGATTCGTTCGTGGTGAAAAAACACATCGACCACAAACAAATCGGCCCGGAGGACTCTGCCCGTTTAGTGGGCAGCGCGACCAGGCTGGGGTTGGCTGGGGCCAGACAGCCGCCGCTCGAAAGCCAGGCTGCGGGCAGCCACTGCTGGCCACCCGATCAGGCGCTTGCGTAGCCCGCAAGGCCCAACCACTTCCCCATGAAACCACCCCCAAAAAGCGTGAGGCAGATGCAAGGTTTACACTGCTTTTGCAGTGCAGCCCTTGATTATCACGTATTTTCTCGCGGCGTGCAAGAATTATTTATCGCAGCAGGTGCTGGCGGTAGTGCTCCAGCTCGTCGATCGACTCGTGCACGTCGGCCAGCGCGGTGTGGCGCTGTTGTTTTTTGAAGGCCGCATAGACCTCGGGGCGCCAGCGTTTGGCCAGCTCTTTGAGCGTGCTCACGTCGAGGTTGCGGTAATGGAAGTAGTCCTCGAGCTTGGGCAGGTACTTGAGCAAAAAGCGCCGGTCTTGGCCGACGCTGTTGCCGCACATGGGCGAGCCGCCCTTGGGCACGTAGCGGCGCAGAAAGGCCAGCAGCTCGGCTTCGGCCTCGGCCTCGCTCAGGCGACTGGCGCGCACCTTGTCGAGCAGGCCGCTCTTGCCGTGCGTGCCTTTGTTCCAGTTGTCCATCGCCGCCAGCAGCGCCTCGCTTTGCTGCAGCACCAGCACCGGGCCGTCGATGCGCGGGCTCAGCTGCGGCCCGGTCACCACCACGGCGATCTCCAGCAGGCGCTCTTTCTCCGGGTCGAGCCCGCTCATCTCGCAGTCGATCCAGACCAGGTTTTGGTCGCTGTGGTGCAGTTCGGCCGTGGCGGCCCAGGGTTCGTCGGGGGTTTGCATGGCCCGCATTCTCGCCGATTCCAAACGCCTCCCTGCAGCCCATTCCTGCAGCCTTTGGCGCCGGCTCCTATACTTGCATCCCATGGAATTTCTAGCTGCTTATGCCCCCCTGCTGTGGACGGCCGTGTTTTGCCTGCTGCTCACCGCCGGCTTGCTCACCCGGCTCTGGCTGGCTGGGCGCCAGATGCGCCACGTGGCGCAACACCGCGCCAGCGTGCCCGCCGCCTTTGCCGAGCGCATCGGGCTGGCGGCGCACCAGAAAGCGGCCGACTACACCATCGCCAAAACCCGCCTCGGGTTGCTCGAGGGCAGCTTCGGCGCTGCGCTGCTGATCGGCTGGACGCTGTTGGGGGGGCTCAACGCCCTCAACTTGGCCTTGCTGGCGTGGCTGGGGCCGGGCCTGCTGCAGCAGGTGGCGCTGCTGGCGGCCTTCACCGCCTTGGGCGCGCTGCTGGAGCTGCCGCTGTCGTGGTACCGCACCTTTGTGCTCGAGCAAAAACACGGCTTCAATCGCATGACGCTGCGCCTGTGGCTCACCGACGGCCTCAAGGGCACCTTGGTTGGGGCGGCGATCGGCCTGCCGGTGGTGGCCTTGCTGCTGTGGCTGATGCAGGCCGCCGGCCCGCTGTGGTGGCTGTGGGCCTGGGCGCTGTGGATGGCCTTCAACCTGCTGCTGCTGGTGCTGTATCCGAGCCTGATTGCCCCGCTCTTCAACCGCTTTGAGCCGCTGCAAGACCCAGCGCTCAAAACGCGCATCGAAACCCTGTTGGCGCGCTGCGGCTTCAAGGCCCAGGGCTTGTTCGTGATGGACGGCAGCAAGCGCAGCGCCCACGCCAACGCCTACTTTACCGGCTTTGGTCCTGCCAAGCGGGTGGTGTTTTTTGACACCCTGTTGCAGCAGCTTGCGCCCGGCGAGATCGACGCCGTGCTGGCGCACGAGCTCGGGCACTACAAGCGCCGCCACATCCTCAAGCGCATTGTGCTCATGGCCGTGCTGAGCTTGGGCGCCTTGGCCTTGCTGGGCTGGCTGGCGCAGCAAGTCTGGTTCTACACCGGCCTGGGCGTGACGCCCAACCTGATGCAGCCCAACGGGGCGCTGGCGCTGATCCTGTTTTTGCTGGTGACGCCGCTGGTCGGTTTTTTTGCCTCGCCTTGGATGAGCGCGCTGTCGCGCCGGCAAGAGTTCGAGGCCGACGCCTTTGCGGCGGCGCACGCCGACCCGCGCGACCTCGCCAGCGCCTTGCTCAAGCTGTACCAAGACAACGCCAGCACCCTCACCCCCGACCCGCTCTACGTGCGCTTTTACTACTCGCACCCGCCGGCGAGCGAGCGCCTGGCCCGCCTGGGCGCATGAGCCCCCCCCAAAGCGGCGCGGCTCTGGGCGACGAGCGGCAAGCCCTGGTGGTGGGCACCCACGGCCGCCACTGCTGGATCGAGACCGACGGCGGCCGGCGCCTGCTGTGCCACCTGTCCGGCCGCAAGGACGCGCCTCTGGTGGGCGACCGGGTGTGCTGGCAGCCCAGTGGCGACGGCGGCTCGATCAGCCGCACGCTGCCGCGGCGCAACGTGCTCTACCGGCAAGACGCACTGCGCACCAAATCCTTTGCCGCCAACCTCGACCTGGTGCTGGTGCTGCTGGCCGCCGACCCGGTGTTTTCCGAAAACCAGCTCAACCGGGCGCTGGTGGCTGCCGCTGCGGCAAAAATCGACGTGCTGGTGGCGCTCAACAAACTCGACCTGGGCCCGGCCTTCGACAGCGCCTGGCAGCGCCTGGCCCCCTACCGCGCCTTTGGGCAAGACGTGCTGCCGCTGTGCCTGCACGAGGGCAGCGACCCAGGCACGCTCGATGCCCTGCGCCAGCGCCTGGAGGGCCGCACGACCTTGGTGCTGGGCCCCTCGGGCACCGGCAAAAGCACGCTCATCAACCGGCTCATCCCCAGCGCCATGGCGGCCACAGGGGCGGTGTCGCGGGCCCTCAATTCGGGCCGCCACACCACCACCAGCAGCAGCTGGTACTGGCTCGACGGGCAACGGCGCGCGGCGCTGATCGACTCCCCTGGGTTCCAGGAGTTTGGCCTGCGCCACCTCGAGCCGCCGCAGTTGGCGCAGCTGATGCCGGATTTGGCCGCGCACTGCAGGCAGTGCCGCTTTTACAACTGCACCCACCTGCACGAGCCCGGTTGCGCGGTGCGCGCCGCCGTGGGCCTGGGGGTGCACGAGCAGCGCTACCGGCTCTATGTGGATTTGCACCACGAGCTCAGCGCGGCGCCGCGCTATTGACGCCGGCGGCTGCTCGCACGGGCCGGTGCCCAGCCCCTGTGCTTCACCAAGCGCGGGCAAACAGCGCCAGCGCCAGCAGCAGCAGCCACAGCAGCACGCCGCGCCACACCAGCCCCACCATGCTGGCCAGATGCGCCAACTGGGGCACGCGCGCGTCCGACTCGCTCCAGCCCAGCTCGGGCGTATACAGGGGTTCGCCCAGAGGGGGGCCGCTGCCCAGGCGCACGTTCATGGCTCCGGCGCTGGCGGCGAGCAGCAAGCCGTCGTTGCCCTTGGTCAGGGCGCCCTCTTGGCGCCAGTTGGCGATCGCTTCCTCAAAATTGCCCACCACCGCAAAAGCCAGCGCCGTGGCGCGCACCGGCACATAGTCGACCACGTGCCAGCCGCGCTGCGCCGCTGCGGCCGAGGCGTCTTCGGCCTGCACCGTGGTGCGCACCGGCCAGTGGCGCGCCACGTGCAAGGCCATGCGGTACAACACCGCCCCCGCTGGCCCCAGCCCGATGGCGGCAAAGGCCACGAACGCCACCATGACGCCAAACACATGGCGGTGCGCGGCCAGCACCGATTGCTCGATCACGTGCCGCAGCAGCTCTTGCTGCGGCAGCTCGGCCACCTCCACCCCCTGCCAGCGCGCCAGTTCGGCCCGCGCCGCCGCCTCGTCGCCCGACTCCAGCGCCACCCGGATGGTGGTGAAGTGGTGGCTGAACTGCCTGAAGCCCAGGGTCAGGTAGAGCACCAACACCGCCCAGGCAAAACCGAGCAGGCCGTGCACCCAGTTGAGCAGCCCGTAGATCCACACCGCCAGCACCACCGGCCCCAGCACCGCCAGTGCCCACGCCAGCCAGCCGTGGTGCCATTGCCCGGCATCGAGCCAGCGCCGCGCCGCCGTCGCCCACGCGCGCAACGCGGCGTGCGCCGGGTTGTCGTCGGGCAAGGGGCGCGCCTGTTCGAGCACCAATGCAAAAATGAGGGCAAACAAGGTCATGGGTCGGCATCATAACCAGCGCGAGCGCTCGCGACCAGCCCTGCCTGGCAGCTTGATCCGGCGCCCTGGGCCTGGTGTGGCACCGCCTCAGGCGCTCAAGAGCCGGTACAGGTTGCGCAGCATGGCCGCCGTGGCGCCCCAGATGTAGCACTCGCGCTTGCCGTCGTGCCACGGCATGGAGAACCACTGCCGGCGGCGGCCTTGCCAGAGCAGCTCGTGGCGGCGGTGGTGCACCGGGTTCATCAGATAGACCAGCGGCACCTCGAACACCGCCGCCACCTCGCGCGGGTCGGGGTGCAGGCGCTGGCTGGCGGGCACCAAGGCCAGCACCGGCGTGACGATGAAGCCGCTGCCCGTGGTGTAGTCGGGCAGTTGGCCCAGCACCTCGACCGCCTGCCGCGGCAGCCCGATCTCCTCTTGCGCCTCGCGCAGGGCAGCGGCTTGGGCGTCGGCGTCGCTGGCGTCGATCTTGCCGCCGGGAAAGGCAATCTGGCCGGGGTGGTCGGGCAATGCGGCGCTGCGTTCGGTGAGCAGCAGCGTCGGCTGTGGCCCTGCGCGCACCGCCATCAGCACCGCGGCGCGGCTGGGCGCGCGCTCGATGAAGCGGGGTTCGTGGCACAGCTCGGGCTGCCACAGCGGCGGCGCCGCCAACCGGCGCCGCAGCGCCAGCGGCTGGCATTCGGCCGGCGCCACGGCGGGCAGGTGCGCATCGGTGCCCAGCACGGGCACTTGGGTGGGGTCAAACATCGTCGCTGGCCGGGGTGGTGGCGTTGGAGGCATCGGGCGCGCCATCGAGCCCCAATGAGCCCGCTGCAGTTAAGATGTTCGCATTGTGCAGTGTCGGCGACTGCAGCGCAGGAGGGACTACATGGGCGGAATGGGGGTTCGTGGCGCTTGGCAGGCGTCATTCAGGCGGCGGCTGGCGGCACCGCTGCTGGCTGCCGTTCTGCTGCTGTGCGCTGCCCTTGCCGGTGCCGTAGAGGCCAACCGCGCCTCGGCCGCCGACCTGGATGCGGTCAAGGGCATCGGCCCGGTGATGGTCGAGCGCATCGTGGCGGCGCGGCAACAGCGGCCCTTTGCCAACTGGAGCGATTTTTCGCACCGGGTGCGTGGCGTCGGCCCCACCACCGCCGCGCGCCTGTCGGCCAACGGCCTGCGCGTCAATGGCCAGGCCTTGGGGCAGGAGGCGCCGCTCACGCCCGTGCGTTGGCAGCCCATGGTGCCGCAGCCTCTGGAGCCGGTGCGCCCGCCCGGCACCAGCCCCAAAGCCCAGAACTGAACGGCACAATCCGCTCACCAAGCGCTCAAGTTGGCCCGCCACACCACGATATAGAGGACACGACCCGAGAATTTGCGCAGTCTTCATCTGGCCCTTCGAACCAGCAGCACACCATGTCCACCAAGCCCACTGATCTGCTCGAGCACTACCAAGCGATCGAAAGAACCAGCCAAGCGATGCTCGACGCCGCGCAGGCGCACGACTGGGACGCCGTGATGCGGCTCGAAAGCGCCTGCGCCGTGCTGATCGAGCGCCTGCGCGAACTCGGCCAAGAGGACGACCTGACGCCCACCGAGCGCGCCCGCAAGCAGCGCATCATGCTCACGCTGCTGCGCCACGATGCCCAGATCCGCGCGTTGGTCGAACCGTGGGTGGATGATCTGTGGCAGCACCTGGCGCCGAATCGATCGACCCTGCTGCATTGACCCCCTCAGACCTGCATGTTCATCACATCGGTGTAGGCCTGCATCATGCGGTTGCGCACGTGCAGTGCGGCCTGAAAGCCGATCTGTGACTTTTGCATCGCCAGCATGGTCTGCTCCAGGCTCACGTTGGGGTTGCCGAGCTGAAATTCGGTCTGCAACTGGCTCGCACGCTCCTGGGCGGCGCTGACGTTTTGCAAGGCCGTCTTGAAGGCTTGCCCAAAGCCGCCGGCTGCGGGCACCGCCCCAGCCGATCCGCCTGCGCCCGACTCCAGGCCGGGCAGGCGCGCGGGGCGCGGCGCACCAACGCCGACGGTCGTGGGGGGAGTGAGGCGCAATTCCATGGCTAGATCCTTGCAGGGCGGGGGCATCCAATGCGATGTGTGCGCCTATGCTACGGCCGCGCACGCCCCGACTTGAGACCGATAAAGCCCCCGTTGGCCAGTCTTTTTCTGCTTTAGATCCGGGGCCGGGCCACACACAATGCCCTCAGACCCCCAAACCGTCCTCCCGCCCCCACCCGCATGAACACCGCCGTCGCCACCGTCGATGCCCCACCCCTCCAGACTGCGGGCCCACCCAACCGCCTGGTGCAGGGCTTTGCGCGCCTCGACAGCGGCCGCAAGCTCATGCTGGGGCTGGGCGCGGCCGCCTTGCTGGCGCTGCTGGTGGCAGCCGCGCTGATGGCCGGTCGGCCCGATTTCCGGGTGCTGTACACCAACCTCTCGCCGCAGGACGGCGGCGCGGTGATCGAGCAACTGTCGCAACTCGGGGTGCCCTACCGGCACTCCGAGGGCGGAACCGCCATCTTGGTGCCCGCCGACCGGGTGCACGACGTGCGCCTGCAACTGGCGGCGCAGGGCCTGCCGCGCGGCAGCGTGGTCGGCTTTGAGCTGATGGACACCGCCCGGCTGGGCATGACGCAGTTCCAGGAGCGGCTCAATTTTCAGCGCGGGCTCGAGGGCGAACTGGTGCGCTCGATCTCGTCGCTCAACGCCGTGGCCGAGGCGCGCGTGCACCTGGCGTTGCCGAATCAGACCGGTTTTTTCAGGGAGCAGCAAAAGCCCTCGGCCAGCGTCTTGCTCACTTTACACGGCGGTCGCACGCTTGACCGCGCCCAGGTCGCCGGCATCGTGCACCTGGTGGCCAGCAGCGTGCCCGAAATGCGCCCAGCGGCGGTGAGCGTGGTCGATCAGCACGGCAATCTGCTGTCGCAAAGCGCCGACGGCGCCCAAAACGGCATCGACTCGCGCCAGCTCGAATACCGGCGCATGGTCGAGCAGATGTACACCCAGCGCATACTGGATTTGCTCGAACCCCTGGTGGGGCGCCAGAACGTGCGCGCCCAGGTCACGGCCGACGTCGATTTTTCGGTCACCGACCGGACCAGCGAGCAGTTCCGCCCCAACCAGGCCCCCAACGAGGCCGCGGTGCGCAGCGCCCAGCTGCTCGAGAGCGGCAGCCAGACCGAACAAGCGCCGGCTGGCGTACCCGGCGCCGTGGCCAACTTGCCCCCGGGGGCCGCAGCGGCCCCGATCAACGCCCCCGACGCCGGCCCCCTGGGCGTGGTGCCGGGCCAGAACGTGACCGGCGGCAGCGCCGAAGCCAACCGCCGGCGCGAGCAAGTGACCAATTTCGAGGTCGACCGCACCGTGGCCGTGACCCGGGGTGCCACTGGCAACATCCGACGCCTGAGCGCCGCCGTGGTGCTCAACCACGCCGAGGGCACCGATCGGCGCGGCGAGCCCACCAGCACGCCCCTGTCGCCCGAGCTGATGGCGCAGATCAACGCACTGGTGCGCGAAGCCATAGGCTTCAGTGAACCGCGGGGGGACACGGTGAACGTGATGAATGCCGCCTTCAACCGCACCGTGGTCGAAACGGTCGAGCTGCCGCTGTGGCAGCAGCCTTGGCTGCAAGACCTGATCCGCTCCCTGGTCTGGCCGCTGGGCTTGTTGCTGCTGGCACTGATCGTCTTCCTGGGCATGGTGCGGCCCTCGCTCAAGCTCATGGCCGCAGCGCCGCCCGAACCCGCAAGCGACGCCAGCGCCCCGGGCAGTCAGCTCAACGCCCTGGTGGACGACCAGCCTCAGCGCCCGGGCCTGCCTGCACCCGCATTCAGCGAACCGACCGTGGAGCAGCTGCGGCTCGAGGACGCGCGCCGGCTGGCACGCGAAAACCCGGTGGCCGTGGCCAACATCGTGCGCGGCTGGATGGCGGGCGAATCCGCTGCGACGGCCAGCAGTTGAAGCGACAATGGGGCCCTTGACAAGCCCAAAGGTAGCGCGCAATGGCTGACACAGACGACGGACTGCAGGACGCGGCCATCTTCCTCATGTCGCTCGGCGAAGAGGAAGCGGCCGAAGTGTTCAAGCATTTCTCGCCCAAAGAGGTGCAGCGCCTGGGCGAGACGATTGCGCGCATGCGCAGCGTCAGCAAAGACAAGGCCGATGGCGTGATCCACAAGTTCACGGCCGAAGCGGCCTCGCAAAGCCTGCTGGTCTCGGACACCGACAACTACGTGCGCGCCGTGCTCAAGCGCGCCTTGGGCGACGACAAGGCCTCGCTGCTGATCGACCGCATTTTGCAAGGCGGCGATGTTTCGGGCATCGAGAGCCTGAAGTGGATGGACCCGGTCTCGGTGGCCGAGCTGCTGCGCAACGAACACCCGCAGATTCTGGCCGCCATTCTGGTGCACCTCGACCAGGACCATGCCGCCAACATCCTCAAGCAATTCACCGAGCGCACGCGCAACGACGTCATGCTGCGCATCGCCACCATGGAGGGCATCCAGCCGATGGCCCTCAAAGACCTCAACGAAGCGCTCTACCACGTGCTGGCCGGCGGCGACAAGGTGCGCAAAAGCTCGCTCGGCGGCGTCAAGGCGGCGGCCGAGATCATCAACCTGCTCGGCACCAGCCTCGAGACCAGCGTGGTGGACTCGATCCGCGAATCCGACCCCGATCTGGCGCAAAAGATCATGGACAAGATGTTCACCTTCGAAGACGTGAACAAGCTCGACAACAAAGCCATCCAGTCGGTGCTCAAGGAGGTGTCGTCCGATGCGCTGGTGATCGCCCTCAAGGGTGCGAGCAACGAGCTCAAGGAAAAAATCCTCGGCAACATGTCGAGCCGTGCCGCTGAGGCGCTCAAGGAAGACCTGGAGTCGCGCGGGCCGGTGCGCCTGTCCGAGGTCGAGGCGCAGCAAAAAGACATCCTCAAGGTGGTGCGGCGCCTGGCCGACGAGGGCCAGATCGTGATCGGCGGCGGAGGCGACGATGCCTTCGTCTAGCCGCGCCTCGCACTACCAGCGCTTCATCCCCAAGGAAGAGGTGCAAGAGGTGGAGGCGGTGCGGTTTGGCGCCATCGACGACCAACCCGGCCGCGACGCCCAGGCCACCGAGACCGCACAGGCGCTCGATGCCCAGCAGGCACAGGCGCTGCGCCTACAGGCTTGGGACGAAGGCTACGCAGCCGGCCTGGTGGCCGGCGCCGAACGCGCGCGGCTTGAATTGCAGCAGCAAACCCTGCAAGTGCAGCGCGAACAGGTGCAGCGCGTCGACGCCGTGCTGCGCCAGGCGCAAGCGGGTTTTGATCTGCTCGAACAGGCGCTGGCCGAGCAGGTGCTGCAACTGGCTGGCGCGCTGGCGCGTCAGGTGGTGCGGCGCGAGCTGAGCACCCCGCTGCCGCCCTTGCGCAGTGTGTTGCAGGAAGCGCTGGCGCTGCTGATCGACGACGCTCGCCCGGCCACCTTGCGTCTGCACCCGCTCGATGCCGCGCTGCTGACCGATCCAGCCGCCCTGGAGGCGCACGGGATCGCGCAGCCGGTGCAGGTGCACCCCGACCCCACCTTGAGCCCAGGCGACTGCGTGGTCGAGAGCGCCCATGGCGGCGTCGATGCGCGGCTCGAAAAGCGCTGGCAGCGGGCGCTGGCCAACCTGGGGCTCGAGCCGCCCTGGCAGCCCGGAGGGCAAGCCGATGTCTGAACCCCTGGCCGCTGAACCCCTGGCCGCAGCGCCCTTGGCGGCAGCGCCCCCAAGCCCAGCGCTGCCGCCGCGCTGGGCCGCCTTCATGGCGCTGGCGCAGCAGGCGGCGGCCCAGCACACCGCGCTCGAGACCAGCGGCCGGCTGGTGCGCCTGGCCGGTTTGGTGCTCGAAGCCCAAGGCGTGCGCGCGCCGGTGGGCTCACAGTGCGTGATCGACACCCCCGGCGAACCCGACAGCGCCGTGCTGGCCGAGGTGGTGGGCTTCAATGGCGACCGCGCCTACCTGATGCCAGCCGGCGACGTGCAAGGGCTGGCCAGCGGCGCGCGGGTGCGTCAGCTGCCCCCCTACCGGCCGCAGCCGCGCCTGGGCGACCCGCTCAGGCCGCAGCCCCCCAACGACCGCGGCGTGCTGCGCCTGCCGCTCGGCGCCGGTCTGTTGGGCCGGGTGGTGGACGCGCGCGGCCAGCCGCTCGACCACCAAGGTCCGCTGCGTGCGGTGGCCATAGACCCGCTCGAGCGCAACCCCATCAACGCCATGGAGCGCGCCCCGGTGCGCCAGCCGCTCGACACCGGCGTGCGCGCCATCAACGCCCTGCTCACCGTCGGGCGCGGTCAGCGCATCGGGCTCTTTGCCGGCTCCGGCGTGGGCAAAAGCGTGCTGCTGGGCATGATGGCGCGCTTCACCCGCGCCGACGTGATCGTGGTCGGTCTGATCGGCGAGCGCGGGCGCGAGGTCAAGGAGTTCATCGAAGACATACTGGGGGCCGACGGGCTGGCGCGCTCGGTGGTGGTGGCGGCACCGGCCGACTCGCCGCCGCTGCTGCGCCTGCAAGGCGCGCACTACGCCACCGCCATCGCCGAGCGCTTTCGCGACGACGGCCTGGACGTGCTGCTGCTCATGGACTCGCTCAGCCGCTACGCCATGGCGCAGCGCGAAATCGCGCTGGCCATCGGCGAGCCCCCGGCCACCAAGGGCTACCCCCCGAGCTGCTTTGCCAAGCTGCCGCAGCTGGTCGAGCGCAGCGGCAACGCCGCCCAGGGCCAGGGCTCGATCACCGCCTTCTACACCGTGCTGTCAGAGGGCGACGACCAGCAAGATCCGATCGCCGACGCCGCCCGCGCCATCCTGGACGGCCACATCGTGCTCTCGCGCAGCCTGGCCGAATCCGGCATCTACCCGGCGATCGACATCGAGGCCTCGGCCTCGCGCGTGATGCACAACGTCACCAGCGTCGCGCACCAGCAGTGGGCGCGGCGCTACCGCCAGCTCTACGCCCGCTACCAAAAGAGCCGCGACCTGATCCAGCTGGGGGCTTACGCCGCCGGCAGCGACCCCGAAACCGACCGCGCCATCGCCCTCTTTCCGGCCCTGCAGCAATTTTTGATGCAAGACATGCGCGAACAGGCCCCGTTTGAGTCCAGTGTGCAGCAATTGGCCCAGGCCATAGGTGAAACCGAGCCCGGGCGCAGCCCCCACTCCTTCAAGGCGCAGCCATGAAATCCCTGGAGCAAGATTTGAGCGTGGTGCTCGACGTCGCACTGCGCAAGCGCGACCAGGCCTTGCAGGCGCTGGCCCAGATCCAGCACGAGCAACGCCAGGCGCTGCTGCAGCTCAACCAGCTGCAAGGCTACAGCGCCGAAACCCAGGTGCGCTGGAGCGAGCGCGCCGTCCACGGTTTCGACGGCGTGCAGCTGCACACCCACCGGGTGTTCATGGGCAAGCTCGAGCACGCGCAAAACCACCAGCAAACCGTGTTGCAGCAGATCGCGCAGCGGCTGCAACAGGGCCAGCAACGGGTGTACGAGGCCGAGCGCGAACTGGCCAGCCTGCGCAAATTCTTGCAGCGCCGCCATCAGGTCTGGTTGTTGCAGCAGCAACGCAAAGAGCAAAAGAGCAACGACGAAATGGCTGCCGTGCAACACCGGCTGCACGCCGCTTCGCACCCCTGGAGGTCCACGCCATGAGAACCGAACCCCCCCAAAACCCGCGCACGCCCGAGCCCGCGCCGCGCCGCACCGCAGCGGCTGCGGCCTCGGCGACGACCCCAAACACCCCCCAAGCGGGCGCCTCGAGCGGCGCCTTTGCCGCCTTGTTGCTCGCCGCCCACGCCGGCCACGAGGCCCAGGCGCCCTCGACCCAGGACGACACCGGGGCTGGCCCAGACCCCGAGCGCACCCAAGACCAAACCGGCGACCCCGCCGCATCGGCCGCCTTCATGGCCCGCCTCGAGGCCCAAACCGAGGCGGCAACGGCCAGCAGAGCCACACCGGCCACACCGGCTACACCAGCCACGCTTGCCACAGCGGATACCCAGGCCGCATCCGCCACGCCCGCCACGCCCGCCACACCGGCAAGTGCCGCCGGCACCGAAAACGCGACCCCACGCAAGGCCGCTGCCGCCCAGGCGCCAGCCGCCTGGGTGTCCACACTGGCCAGGGCACGCGCCATCGCGGGCCCTGCAGCCGGCACCGCCGCGGCGCCCAAGCCAGGCGTCGAACTGCCCGCCCCCAGCGCCAGCGCGCTGGCGGCCACAGGCCCGGCCGCAGCTGCAGCCCTGCGATTTGCCGCTCCCGTGGCTGGGCCAGCCGTGGCGACCACCCACCACGCCTTGGCCGGTGCCGAAGCCGCAGACTTGGCAGACGAACCCGGCGTCGGCGCCTTGGCCCCCTCGAGCGCCAGCGCACGCTCCGATGCCGGCGCGCGCGAGGGCTCGGGCCAAGGGGCACGCGGCGGCGCCGGCACCCCCGCCTGGGTCGATGGCCCGGCCCCAGGCTTGGGCGCAAACGAAGCGTCGGCGGTCGACTCGGACTTCGGCCAACTGCTCGAGCAGCAGGTCGCGGGCCAGGGGCTCGAGGCGGTGCTCGAGCCCCTCAACCAGCACATCAGCCTGTGGCTGGCCGGGCAGGTCAAGCGCGCCAACCTGGTGTTGCACCAGGGCTTGGGCCAGCCGCTGGAAATCGGCTTGCAGCTCGACGGCCACCAGGCTCGGCTCGACTTCCTGACCGACGACGCGGCGCTGCTCGAAGCCTTGCAAGCCCAGGCACCCGAGGCCTTAAGCGAACTGCTGGAGCACAACGGGCTCGAACTGGTGGGCCTGTCGATCGGCGCGCGCGCCTCGGGCCAATCGGACCGCCCGGCGCAGCCGCGCCCCGAATGGGCCCGCACCGCCCGCGCCGAACGCGCCGAGCAAGCCGATGCGGCGGCCCAGGCGCCCACGCTGCAGTGGCAACCGGGTGCCGGTCGTGCGGGCCTGAGCGTGTACGTCTGAGCGGCGTGCGGCAGTAAATCCCAAATAGCCCACCCAAGCGCCTGCTTTTCCCGCTCAAGCCGCTGCCGTCTGCCCGGCACAATAGCCGTGACACAATAGCGCGGCCTGCAGATGCGACCGAATCTGCGCGCTCTTTGTGCTTGCTTGAACCTAAAGGCAAAACCCATGGCTGCCAAACCGCCCGCCCCCGCACCCGCCGCCAACGCCGACGCGGCGCCGGCCAAACCCAAGAGCAAGAAGCTGCTCGTCATCGTTCTGGGCGCCGTGGCGCTGCTGCTGGTCCTTGCGGTGGCGGCGTTTTTCCTGTTGCAGCCAGCGGCAGAAGAAGAACTGGGGCCCGACGGCCAGCCACTGGCGGCCGCGGCCGCTGTGCAGGCACCCCCGGCTTTTCTGCCGCTTGAAAACATGGTCGTCAACCTGGCCGACCCGGGCGCCATGCGCTTTGCACAGCTCGGCGTCACGCTGCAGTTGGCCGATGCCGCCACGTCCGACCGCGTCACCGCCTTCATGCCGGCGGTCCGCAACGGCATGCTGCGCCTGGCCTCGCAGCGCACCGCCGAACAACTGCTGACCCCGGCCGGCAAAGACGCGCTGGCCGCCGACATCCTGGCCATGGTGCGCGAAACCACGGGCTTGCCCGATCGGGCCACCGCCCCCAGTCCGGTGCAGGCGGTGTTGTTCACCAGCCTGATCGTGCAGTAAGCCCTCGGCCCCTTGCAGACACCTCGACCGCCCCGCACAGCCACACCATGAGCGACGCTTTTTTGTCCCAGGACGAGATCGACGCCCTGCTCGAGGGCGTCACGGGCGAGAGCCAAAAACTCGCCCAAGAGGAGATCGACTCCGGCGCGGTGCGTGGCTACGACCTCTCCAAGCAAGAGCGCATCGTGCGTGGGCGCATGCCCACCATGGAGGTGATCAACGAGCGCTTCGCACGCAACCTGCGCGTCGGCATGTTCAACCTGATCCGGCGCAGCCCCGAAATCTCGGTCGGCACGGTGCAGGTGCAAAAGTACAGCATGTTCCTGCGCGAGTTGGTGGTGCCCACCAACTTCAACATCATGGCGGTGCGCCCGCTGCGCGGCAGCGGCATGATCGTGTGCGAGCCCTCGCTGCTGTTTGGGGTCATCGACAGCCTGTTTGGCGGCAACGGCAAGTTCCACACCCGCATCGAGGGGCGCGACTTTTCGCCCACCGAGCAGCGCGTCATCAACCGGCTGGTCGATGTGGTGTCCGAAGAGTACAAGAAAGCCTGGAAAGGCGTCTATCCGCTCGAACTGGCGTATCAGCGCTCCGAGATGCAGCCGCAGTTTGCCAACATCGCCACCCCGAGCGAGATCGTCATCAGCACCAGCTTCACGCTCGAAATCGGCGACATCGCCGGCTCGCTGCACCTGTGCATCCCCTACGCCACGCTGGAGCCGATCCGCGACCTGCTCTACTCCACCTCGCAAGGCGACTCGATGGAGGTGGACCGGCGCTGGGTGCGGCTGCTGGGCCAGGAAATCCAGTCGGCCGAAATCGAGCTGTGCGCCGAACTGGCGCGCACCCGCACCACGGTCGAGCAGTTGCTGGCCATGAAAGTGGGCGACTTCATCGAGCTCGAACGCGAGCGCGTGATCGAGGCGCGCGTCGATGGCGTGCCGGTGCTGCAGGCCGAGTACGGCACCCACAACGGCAAATATGCTCTCAAAGTGGTGCAATTGCGGCGCGAACACACGTCCACCTGGCACGGAGACCCACATGAGTAACGAGCAAGACCCCAACGACGCCATCGCCGACGACTGGGCCCAGGCGCTGCAGGAGCAGTCCAAGGTGGAGGCCGAGGAGCTCAAGGCCGGCGCCCCACACTTCGACGCCGGCGCGCCCTTGGCCGGCGCCCCGGTGACGAACGACATCTCGATGGTGCTCGACATCCCGGTGCAGCTTTCGGTCGAGCTCGGCCGCACCAAGGTGCCGATCAAATACATCCTGCAGCTGGCGCAGGGCTCGATCGTCGAGCTCGACGCCCTGGCCGGCGAGCCCATGGACGTGCTCGTCAACGGCTACCTGATCGCCCAAGGCGAGGTGGTGGTGGTGAACGAAAAATTCGGCATCCGCCTGACCGACATCGTCACACCCTCGGAGCGGCTGCGCCGCCTGAGCCGCAACTGATGCCACTTGCGGCTGCGCCTGTGCCTGGCCCTCTGCCATGAATCAATCGATCTTCACCGCCATGCTGCCGGCGCTGGGCTTGCTGCTGGTGATGGCGCTGCTGGCCTGGGGCGTGCATTGGGTGCGCAAACGCATGACCCCAGCGGGCAGCGGCCTGGGCGCCGATCTGCGGCTGGTGTCGCAACTCATGGTCGGGCCGCAGCAGCGCGTGGTGGTGGTCGAAGTCAATGGCCCCACTGGCCCGGTGCAGCTCACGCTGGGCGTGACGCCACAGCACATCAGCGCCCTGCACGCGCAGGGTCTGGGCGCCCCGGGGCTGCTGGCGGCCGCGCCGGCTGCTGCGGCCCCCGACGCCTTCACCGCCACCCAGCCAGCCGCCGCCACCCTGTACCAGCAAGTGGCGCGCTCGCTCAGCCGAGGGGAGCCGCCTGCCGCCGTGGAGCCGCGCACGTGAAGGCTGCCACCTCCAGCCGCTGGGCGCGCCCAGCCGCGCGGGCTGCGCTGGCTGCGCTGCTGCTGGGTGCCAGCGCGTTGGCGCTGGCCCAAGTGGCGCCACCGGCTGCCGCCCCCCCGGGCGCGTTCCCGATCCTGATCGGCCAGGGTGCGGGCGGCACCAGCTTCTCGGTGCCCATTCAAACCCTGCTGTTTTTTACGGCGCTTTCGTTTTTGCCGGCGGTGCTGCTGATGATGACGGCCTTTACGCGCATCATCATCGTGCTCTCGCTGCTGCGCATGGCGCTGGGCACGCAGGCGGCGCCACCCAACCAGGTGCTGGTCGGACTTGCGCTGTTTCTCACCCTGTTCGTCATGGCGCCGACGCTGGACCGCGTGCACGCCGAGGCCTACCAGCCCTTCACCCGGGGTGAGATCGGCTTCGAGCAGGCGGTGCAGCGCGCCGAAGCCCCGATGCGCGAGTTCATGAGCAAGCAAACGCGCCAGTCCGATTTCCGCATGTTCGCCAACCTGGCCGGCCTGGACGAAAACGTGACGGTGCAAAACGCCCCCTTCAGGGTGCTGGTGCCGGCCTTCGTCATCAGCGAGCTCAAGACCGCCTTCATGATCGGTTTTCTGATCTTCATCCCCTTTCTGGTGATCGACCTGATCGTGGCCAGCGTGCTCATGTCGCTGGGCATGATGATGCTCTCGCCGGTGCTGGTGGCGCTGCCGTTCAAGCTCATGCTGTTCGTGCTGGCCGATGGCTGGAACCTGCTGATCGGGTCGCTGGCAGCGAGCTTCGTGGTCTAGCTGCGCCCATTTCATCCGAAATTGATAAAAACGCCATGGATACCCAAGCCGCCCTCGCCGTGGGGCAAAACGCCCTGTTCATCCTGCTGGCGGTCGCGGCCCCGCTGCTAGGGGTGATCCTGGCGGTCGGGCTGGTGGTGAGTCTGTTTCAGGCGCTGACGCAGATCAACGAGGCCACGCTCTCGTTCGTGCCCAAGATCGTGGCGGCGGTGGTGGTGTTTGCGGTCGCGGGGCCGTGGATGCTGACCACGCTGGTGGACTTTCTGCGCCGCATCCTGCTCTCGATCCCCGAGTACGCGGTCTAGGCCCAGGGGCAGCCGTGGACGGCCCCATGATCACTTTCACCGAGGCCCAGATCATGGCCTGGGTGGCGCCCATCTTCTGGCCTTTTCTGCGCATTTTGGGTGTATTTGCCAGCGCCCCGATCTTTTCCTCGCGCTCGGTGCCCATGCGCCTCAAGGTGGCGCTGGCGTTTCTGATCGCAGTCTGCATCCAGCCGGCCCTGCCCGCGCCGCCCATGCTCTCGCTCACCAGCCCCGAGGCGCTGGGCGCCGTGATCCAGCAGATCGCCATCGGCGTCTCGATCGGGCTGGCGGTGCGCATCGTCTTTGCGGCGGTGGAGATGGCGGGCGAAATCATCGGCCTGCAGATGGGCCTGAACTTTGCCGGCTTCTTCGACCCGGCCACCAACGCCGCCTCGAGCCCGGTCGGGCGCTACTTCGGCAACATGGCGATGCTGCTGTTCGTGGTGCTCAACGGCCACCTGATGCTGATCATGGCGGTGGCCGCCAGTTTTCACACTTTCCCGGTGGGCGGCGACATGCTGGCGGTGGTGCAAACCATGCGCCTGCACGAGCTCGGGGGGCTGATCTTTTACTACGGCCTGTGGATCGCCTTGCCGATGATCGGCATGCTGCTGTTCGTCAACCTGGTGCTGGGCATCATCACGCGCATCGCGCCGCAGATGAACGTGTTTGCGATCGGCTTTCCGCTCACGCTCTCGGTCGGGTTGGTGGGCATCGCCTTCACGCTGCCGCTGCTCGACCAGCCGGTGTTGCAGCTCATGCGCGTGGTCACCGACCTGTTCATGGGCGGCTGAAGCGCGGCTGCTCCTGCCCGGCGCTACACCAACTGGTTGCGGATCGCATACACGGTGAGTTCGGCGTTGTTGCTCAGGCCCAGCTTTTCCAGCGTGCGCGCGCGATAGACGCTCACCGTTTTGGGGCTGATCATCAGCTCCTCGGCGATCTGCGCCAGCATTTTGCCCGAGGCGATCAGGCGCAGCGTCTGCAGCTCGCGCTCCGACAGGATGTCGTGCAGCTGCGCCGCCTCGGGCGCGCGCAGGTGCCTGGCCAGCAGCTCGGCCACCTCGGGCGTGATGTACTTGCGCCCCTGCGCCACCGTGCGCACCGCCGTGAGCAGCGCCGCCGGGTCGCCTCCCTTGTTGAGGTAGCCCATGGCCCCGGCCTTCAGGCAGCGCAGCGCGTACTGGTCTTCGGGGTACATCGACACCATCAGCGTGCGCAGCGGTGCCGGCTCCAGTTGCAGCGCCGACAGAATCTCCAGGCCGCTGCGCCCGGGCAGATCGACGTCGAGCAGCAGCACGTCGGGGCGCTGCTGGCGCAGCAGCTCGCGCAGGCTGGCGTAGCCGTCGGCTTCGCCGATCACGCGCACATCGGTGGCCTCGGCCAGCGTGTCGCGCACGCCGCGGCGCAGCATGGCGTGGTCGTCACACAAAATCACTTTGATCACGAAATTCACTCCCAGTCCGCCGCTTGCGCCTCGGCCTGCACCCCGGCCAGCGGCAACGACAAAATCAGCGTCAGGCCCTGCCCCGGCGCCGTGACCACGTCGATCCAGCCGCCGGCCCCCTGCGCGCGCTCGCGCAAACCCAGCAGGCCAAAGGACTGCAGCTTGGCCAGTTCGGCGGCGCTGGCGCCACGGCCGTCGTCGCTCACCTCGAGCGTGAGCACGCCCCTGAGGTCGCTCAATTCCAGCCGCACCGATTGCGCCTGCGCGTGCTTGAGCACGTTGGTCAGCGCCTCTTGCGCGGTGCGATAGACCACCATGGCCAACTGCGGCTCGACCGGGGCGCGCAAAGTGCCCTCGAACTGCAGCGCCAGCCCGGTGCGCTCGGCAAAGGTGCGCACCAGCCACTGCAAGGCCGGCTGCAGGCCCTGATCCAGCACCGCCGGGCGCAGGTTGCGCATCAGGCGCTGGCTGGCCAGCAGCGCGTGCTCGGCCATTTCCAGCGCCGCGCGCACGTGCGCCTGGGCCTCGGGCTGCGGCACGTGCCGCCCCAGCCACGCCAGATCGAGCTTCACTGCTGCCAGCGCACCGCCGATGTCGTCGTGGATTTCGCGCGCAATGTCGGCGCGCTCGCGCTCCAGCCCGATCTGCAAATGCTCGGTCAAATCCACCAGCCGGCGGCGCGATTCCGCCAGCTCGGCCTGCGCCTGCGCCTGGGCCCGGCGCGTGGCGTGCAGCTCCAGCGCCCGCTGCAACGCCAGCGGCAAGCGTGCCAGCCGGTTTTTGTCCACGTAGTCGCTGGCCCCACGCAGCAGCGCCTCGGCCACCGTGGCCTCGCCGATGGCCCCCGAGACGATCACGAACGGCAGCTCCAGCCCCCGCGCCTGCAACCAGTCCCAGGCCTGCAGGCAGTTGAAACCCGGCAGGTGGTAGTCGGCCAGCACCGCATCCACGCCCCCGGCTTCGATCTGCGCCGCAAAATCATCCAGCGTCTCGACCAGCGTCAGGCGCGCCTCGAGATCGGCGCGCCGCAGGCAGCGCCGCAGCAGCTCGTGATCGGCAGGGTTGTCTTCCAGGTGCAACAGGTGCAGCTCAGCCAAGGCAGACCCCACGATCGACCCAGCCGCGATCGATCAACAAGCGCATCGCCATCGCCCTTGCGGGCCACGAAGCAGGGTTATTTTGCATTTGCTGGAACAACGGGTGGGGGCGGTCTGGAGTTTATACCCCCGGCACAGGCTAATATACGCCATTGAGCAACCGATCAGACACGCCAGCCCCGCACTCGCCCATGCCTACCACCCCCCCCGCCACGCACGAACACCGACGCTGGCCGCGCGAGGAATACACCTGCGTCGAGCCCTTGCCCGTGGTCCCCAGCGACGAGCCGGTGGTCCAGATCTCGGTGTCGGTGCTGGCCGACCTGCAAGACTCGCTGCTGGTGGCCATGAACGACCTCAAGCGGCTCGAAGGCTTGCTCGACCACGCCACCGCCAACTTGCTGGACCGCTTCAACAGCACCTTGCTCAGCGTCGAGCAGTTGCCCGATGCCGCGCAGCGCAGCGCGTTGCAGGCCAGCCTGCACCAGGCCGTGACCGAGCTGCAATTTCACGACATGTCCTCGCAACTGCTGGTGCACATCGGCAAGGTGCTCAAGGGCTGCGCCTACGTTCTGGCTGACCAGGCGCTGGCGCCCGATGCAGATGAGTCGGGCCTGGTGGTGACCCATATGCCGCGCAAGCCCAATCCAGTCACGCAAAGCGAGATGGATGCCGGTTCGGTCGAGCTGTTCTGAGCATCGCCGCACCGCAGACCGATACCCACCACGCAACCCCACACCACTCCAAGGCACTTCCCCATGCACTCGATCCTTGCCGTTGACGACTCGGCCTCCATGCGCAAGATGGTTTCCTTCACCCTGGTCAGCGCTGGCTTCAAGGTGGTGGAGGCCATCGACGGCATCGACGCCTTCGAGAAAGCCCAGAAGCAAAGCTTCGACCTCGTGCTCACCGACCAGAACATGCCGCGGCTCGACGGCATCGGCCTGACGCGCAAACTGCGCGAGCACCCGCACTTCAAGTCCACCCCGATCCTGATCCTGACCACCGAATCGAGCGACCAGATGAAGCAGGCCGGGCGCGCCGCCGGAGCCACCGGCTGGCTGGTCAAACCCTTCGACCCCAGCCGTCTGATCGAGGTGATCCGCAAGGTGATCACCTGACACGGCCGCCCATTCCCCACAGCACCCCGCGCCCGACCGCACCGAACGAGGCTTTCAGACCATGGCAGACGCGAAAAACGACACCTTCGACCTGACCCAGTTCTACCAGATCTTCTTCGAAGAAGCCGGTGAGAACCTGGAGCAGATGGAGCAGCAGCTGCTGCAGCTCGACCTCGACACGGTGGACGACGAGGAGCTCAACGCCATCTTTCGTTGCGCCCACTCGATCAAGGGCGGCGCGGCCACCTTTGGCTTCGAAGACGTGGCCGAGCTCACGCACCAGATGGAGAGCCTGCTCGACAAGCTGCGCCGCCACGAGCTCAAGCCCACCGCGCCCATGGTCGATGTGTTGCTCGAGTCGTCCGACGCGCTCAAGGGCCAGCTGGCCCGGCACCAGGGCAGCGGCGGCGCCGCCCCCGAAACCAGCGCTCTGGTGCAGCGCATCCGCGTGCTGGCCAGCGGTGCGGCGCCAGCGGCTGCCCCCGCTCCGGTCAAGGCCCCAGCCCCCCCTCCGGCCCCGGCCACGGCCCCGGCCCCCGCTCCCGCTGCAGCCGGACCGGCCGGAATGCCCGCAGCCAGCGCCCCTGGGGCCCCGCGCCAGTTGCAAGCCGTGATCGGGCCGCTGAGCGACATCCGGCTGGCTGACCCGATCAAAGACCTGTTTCGTGAGATCGTGGGCTTGGGCCAAATCTGCGCTGAGAGCGAACAAGACGGCTGCCGCGTCTATGAGATCGAAACCAGCAGCAGCGACGCCGACCTGCTCGACCTGTTCGCCTTCCACGTCGCCAAAGACGCCATCCGCTTGCAACCCAGCCCAGGCACCTCCGGCCGCGGCGCGCCCACCCCGAGCCCGGCCGCAGAAATCTCGTCCGACGTGATCGAGCAAGGCTACGGCCTGTTTGCCGGTGCGCCGGGCAGCCCGGTGCCGAGCAGCAGCGTCTCGGCCAGCGGCGCCACGGTGCCCGAGCCCGATCTGGTGCAGGGCTACGGCCTGTTTGCCGGTGCGCCGGGCAACCCGCTCACACCGCAAAGCCACGCCCAGGCCCTGCTGCCAGACCACCCAGCCGCTGCCGCCAGCCCCGATGCCAAGTCCACTGAAGCGAGCAAGGCCGCGCGCCCGGCCACGGCCGCCGCCACGGCCGCCCAGCCCGAAGCGACCACGCTGCGCGTGTCGGTGAGCAAGATCGACCAGCTCATCAACCAGGTCGGCGAGCTCGTCATCACCCAGGCCATGCTGGCGCAGAACAGCCGCGCCCTCGACGCCAGCCTGAACCAGCAACTGCTGGCCGGCCTGGCCGACCTGGAGCGCAACACTCGCGACTTGCAAGAGTCGATCATGTCGATCCGCATGATCCCGATGTCGGTCGTCTTCAGCCGCTTTCCGCGCATGTTGCGCGACCTGGCGAGCAAGCTCGGCAAGAAGGTCGAACTCGTCACGCAGGGCGAGGCCACCGAGCTCGACAAGGGCCTGATCGAGAAGATCACCGACCCGCTCACGCACCTGATCCGCAACAGTTGCGACCACGGCATCGAGCTGCCGCACGAGCGCGTGGCACGCGGCAAGCCCGAAACCGGCACCATCACGCTCAGCGCCGCGCACCAGGGCGGCTCGATCCTGATCGAGGTGCGCGACGACGGCAAGGGCCTGTCGCGCAGCAAACTGATCGACAAGGCACGCGCCAAGGGCATACCCGCCCCCGACGACATGAGCGACCAGGAGGTCTGGCAGCTCATCTTTGCGCCCGGCTTTTCCACTGCCGAAGTCGTCACCGACGTCTCCGGGCGCGGCGTGGGCATGGACGTGGTGATGAAAAACATCTCGGCTCTGGGCGGCTCGGTCGAGCTCGACTCGTCCGAGGGCTTTGGCATGAGCGTCAAGGTGCGCCTGCCGCTGACGCTGGCCATCATGGACGGCATGACGGTGCGCGTGGCCGACGAGGTTTACATTTTGCCGCTGTCTTCCGTGGTGGAGTCGTTCCAGGTCGAGAGCAACACCATCAACACCGTGGCGCAAAACGCACGCCTGGTCAAGGTGCGCGAGGAATACATGCCGGTGATCGAAGTCGATCGCCTGTTTGGCGTGCCGCGCCCGGCCGACGACAGCAGCCCGAACAGCATCATGGTCGTGATCGAGTCCGACGGCGCGCGCGTGGCGCTGATGGTCGACGAACTGCTCGGGCAGCAGCAGGTGGTGATCAAGAACCTGGAGTCGAACTACCGCAAGGTGCCCAACGTCTCGGGTGCCACCATTCTGGGCGACGGCAGCGTTTCGCTGATCCTCGACACCTCGACCCTGGTGCGGCGCTCGCGCCACTGAGAACCTCAGTCCGTCCGCCCCCATGAACGACGCCAGCGCCACCCTGCAAAGCCGGGAATTCACTTGGACGGTGGCCGACTTCAACCGCATCAAAGACCTGATCTACCGCCACGCCGGCATCAGCCTGCACGAGGGCAAACAGGCCATGGTCTACAGCCGCATCTCGCGGCGCCTGCGCGAAACCGGGCACCGCAGCTTTGCCGATTACCTCAAGTGGCTCGAAAACCAGGGCGACGCCGACGAGTGGCAGGCGTTCGTGAACGCGCTCACCACCAACCTGACTTCGTTCTTTCGCGAAAACCACCACTTCGTCGAGCTCGCACGGCTGGTGCGCGAGGCCCCGCCCGGCCACGACTGGAAAATCTGGTGCTCGGCCACCTCCACCGGCGAGGAGCCCTACTCGATCGCCATCACCCTGGCCGACGCGCTCGGCCTGGGCGGGCGCTTCCGCATCTGGGCCAGCGACATCGATACCAAAGTGCTGGCCACTGCGGCGCGTGGGGTTTACAAGCTCGATGGCCTGAAAAACCTCAGCCAGGCGCAACTGCAAAAATACTTCCTCAAGGGCAAGGGCGACAACGCCGGGCTGGCGCGGGTGCGCCCGGAACTGCAGCGGCACATCGAGTTTTTCAGCCTCAATCTGATCGAGGACCACTGGAGCCTGCGCGAGACCTTCGATGTGGTGTTTTGCCGCAACGTCATGATCTATTTCGACCACGCCACCCAGCGCCAGGTGCTGGCGCGCATGCACCGGCTCATGAAGCCTGGCGGCATGCTGTTCGTAGGCCATGCCGAGAACTTCTCCGACCTCAAAACCCAGTTCGTCCTGCGCGGCAAAACCATTTACGAAAAAATCTGAAGCCTCATGCACCGCAGCCCCGAATACCTGCAGACCCTCAAAACCCGCACACGCCGGCCGGGCGAAGCCTCGTTTTTCTTTCACGACCAGCACTTCAAGTACAACGCCGCCAAGGTGCTGCCGGGGGAATACTTTGTTGCCCAGGAAGACCTGGTGATCATGACCGTGCTCGGCTCCTGCATCGCCGCCTGCATCTGGGACTCGCGCCTGCGCATCGGCGGCATGAACCACTTCATGCTGCCCGAAGGCGGCGCCGACGCCTGCGGCCGCTACGGCTCCTACGCCATGGAGCTGCTGATCAACGAGATGATCAAAAAGGGTTCGACGCGCGATTACATGCAGGCCAAGGTGTTCGGCGGCGGCGCCGTGATTGCCGGCTTCACCACCATGAACGTGGGCGAACGCAACACCAAGTTCGTGCTCGACTACCTGGCCACCGAGCGCATCCCGGTGGTCTCCAAAGACGTGCTCGACATCTACCCGCGCAAGGTGGTGTTTTTCCCGGTCACGGGCAAGGCCATGGTCAAGCGCCTGGCGCACGCCCACCCCGACACGCTCGAAGCGCAGGAGCGCCAAGGCGTCGCCACCAAGGTGGCGCAGGCCACTGCGGGTGGTTCGGTCGATCTGTTCTAAGGTGTGCACGCACATGGCAAAAATCAAAGTGGTGGTGGTGGACGATTCCGCCTTGGTGCGCAGCCTGCTGAGCGAAATCATCAACCAGCAGCCGGACATGGAGTGCATCGGGGCCGCCAACGACCCGCTGCAGGCGCGCGAGATGATCCGCGAGCGCAACCCGGACGTGATCACCCTGGACGTGGAAATGCCCAAGATGGATGGGCTCGAGTTCCTCTCGCGCCTGATGCGGCTGCGCCCAATGCCGGTGGTGATGGTCTCGACCCTGACCGAGCAGGGTGCGGACACCACTTTGCGCGCGCTCGAAATGGGGGCGGTCGATTTCGTCGCCAAGCCGCGCATCGGCGTCAGCAGCGGCCTCAAAGCGCTGGGCGCCGAGATCGTGGAAAAAATCCGCATCGCCAGCCAGGCGCGCGTGACGCGCCACGTGGCGCCAGCCCCTGGGCCCACGGTGGCGCGCGTGCCCGAAGGCAGTTCCAGCGCCCCCAGCCCAAGCAGCCTGGGCCGCCTGTCGACCGAAAAAATCATCTGCATCGGCGCCTCCACCGGCGGCACCGAGGCGATCAAGGAAATTCTGGTCGAATTGCCTGCCGACGCCCCCGCCGTCGTCATCACCCAGCACATGCCGCCGGGCTTCACCACCAGCTTTGCCGCCCGGCTCGATTCGCTGTGCCGCATCCGCGTGCAAGAAGCCGTCGATGGGCAGCGCATCCTGCCTGGGCACGCCTACATCGCCCCCGGCGGCAAGCAGTTTTCGTTGGCACGCAGCGGCGCCAACTACGTGGCGGTGGTCGATGATGCACCGCCCGTGAACCGCCACAAGCCCTCGGTCGAGGTGCTGTTCAAATCCTGTGCGCGCGTGCTCGGGCCCAACGCCATCGGCGTCATGCTCACCGGCATGGGCGGCGACGGCGGCGCGGCCATGAAAGAAATGCGCGACGCCGGCAGCCACAACATCGTGCAAGACGAAGCCAGTTGCGTGGTCTTTGGCATGCCCAAGGTGGCCATCCAGCACGGTGCCGCCAGCGAGGTGCTGCCGCTCAAAAGCATCGCCAGGGCGCTGCTCGAGCGCCTGCAGGGCGCCGGCGTGCGGCACCGGATTTAGAGGCCCGATGGCTTCGGTGCCGCCCAGGCCGCCAGCGGCCGCGTCAAATCAGGCGATCGACGTTGACCCCGGCGCTGGGTGGCAGCGGCAGCGACGAGGTGAGCTGGTAGTTCTCGGCGGCGGCTTCGAGCGCGCGCTCGATCGGCGACGGCGGGGGCGGGGCGATCAGGTCGGCGCGCCGCTGCGCCGCCTCGCGCGCTTCCTCGCCAATCAGCTGGTCGGCGGCAAAGCGGCTCGCGCTCCAGACATTGGGCAGCAGATCACGGATCTGGTTGGCGCGGGCCTCATCGACCGGGTCGGGCTGCGCTGGCGGCATCTGGCCCTCGATCGCCTGCGTCTGGCGCGCCTCCTGGGCGCGCGTGCGCTCGGTGCGCTCTTGCTCCAGGCGTTGCGGATTGGCAGCCTGCGGAGCCACGCCTTGTGCGGCACGTTCTGGCTCTGCCCGACCTTGCTCGGGCAGCCCCTGCGCTGCTGCCTGGGCGGGTGCCGCGAGCGCTTGCCGCTGCGCCGCCACGGCAGCAGCCATTTGGGCCGTTGCCACGCTGGCCTGGAAATTGAAGCGCTCGGGTGCCGCCGCGTTGTCGTACAGGTGGGCGCGCAGCGCCTGGTCGGTCGGGTTCACCGGGGGCAGCGACGGCGGGGCGTACAGCGCCTGTGTGCGCGAACCCTCACCGGCCGGCGTCACTGGCGCGCTCACCCCCTGGTTGCGCGGCGACACCTGTTCGCTGGCGCGGGCGGGGGTGAGGGGCTGCACACGCACCGACACCGGCCCTTGGGCTGGCACAGGCGCTACGGCTACAGACGAGATGTTCAACATGGCAGGCTCCAGGACGGGTGAACGCCGGACGGAACAACGGCACTCAAGCGCTTATTCGGCTACTGTAGGCCAAACTTTAGGGCGCCGGTGGATTTTTTCATGCCGGCTTTGATGACCGCAACCGCAAAACCCACCGGCCCATCACAACGGCCCACAGCCGACGACCCCCTGCACCAGCCGATTAAAATGGCTGCGCAGCCCACTCTTACCCCTCCAAGCAAGCGAGACCCCGCCCATGAACGCCCCCCTGCCCCTGTCCGACCGCGACGGCAAAATCTGGCTCGATGGCCAGCTCATCGACTGGCGCGACGCCAAAGTGCACGTGCTCACCCACACCCTGCACTACGGCTGCGGCGCCTTCGAGGGCCTGCGCGCCTACGCCACCGCCGACGGCCCAGCGATCTTCAGGCTGCAGGAGCACACCGAGCGCCTGTTCAACAGCGCCAAGATTTTGCGCATGAAAATCCCGTTCACGCCCGAGCAGGTCAACGCCGCGCAGTGCGAGGTGGTGCGCGCCAACGGCCTGGCCAGCGGCTACCTGCGCCCGCTGACCTGGATCGGTAGCGAAAAACTCGGCGTCAGCCCCAAGGGCAACCGCGTGCACCTGATGGTCGCCGCCTGGGCCTGGGGCGCTTACCTGGGCGAAGAGGGCCTCAAGCGTGGCATCCGCGTCAAGACCAGCAGCTACACCCGGCACCACGTCAACATCACCATGACGCAGGCCAAGGCGGTGAGCAACTACACCAACAGCATCCTGGCCAACATGGAAGCCACCGACGACGGCTACGACGAAGCGCTGCTGCTCGACGCCAGCGGCTTCGTCTCTGAGGGCGCGGGCGAGAACGTCTTCGTCATCAAGGGCGGCGTGATCTACACCCCAGACCTCTCGGCCGGGGCCTTGAACGGCATCACGCGCAACACGGTGTTTCACATCGCGCGCGACCTCGGGCTGGAGGTGGTGCAAAAGCGCATCACGCGCGACGAAATCTACATCGCCGACGAGGCCTTCTTCACCGGCACCGCCGCCGAAGTGACGCCGATCCGCGAGCTCGACCGAGTCGAGATCGGCTGCGGCAGCCGCGGCCCCATCACCGAGCGCGTGCAAAGCGCGTTCTTCGACATCGTCAGCGGCCGCAACCCCAACTACGCCCACTGGCTGACGGCGGTTTGAGGCCCGGCTGTCGCGCCCTGACTGCCTGCCACCCGACCCCGTCGCCGGCCCCACCCCATCAGCCGCACCATGAATCCCCCTGGCTCCGCGCCGGTTGACCGGCCGGGCACTGGAACCGACGCGTCCTCACAGCGCCGCCACCTCGACCTCGGCTGCGGCACCCGACCGCGCAACCCCTATGCGGCGCCGCTGCTCTACGGCATCGACATCCGCGCCGGCTTGCAAGCCCCCGGCGTGCAGGCCATCGTCGCGGCCAACCTGGCGCTGCAAGCCATCCCCTTTGCCGACGCGCATTTCGACAGCGTGTCGGCCTATGACTTCATCGAGCACATTCCGCGCGTGGCGCTCGACCTGGCCAGCGGCAGCAGCCGGCTGCCGTTCATCGAGCTGATGAACGAAATCTGGCGCGTGCTCAAGCCCGATGGCCGCCTGTACGCCGTCACGCCGCTGTTCGACCACGAAAAAATGTGGCGCGATCCGACCCACGTCAACCCGATCACGCCCAAGACCTGGCGCTACTTTTGCCGCCCCGAACTCGGGGCGCGCATGTACGGCTTCAAGGGCGAGTTCGAGCTGCTGCGCCAGACCCGCTGCCGCTTCAAGCGCGACTACGAACCCGCCCGGCCCGCACTGGGCGGCTGGCTGGCGCGCGGCGCCGACCGCCTCACGGGCCAGGCCGCGCACCTGGTCTGGGAGTGGCGCGCCCTCAAGCCGCCGCACTAGCGCATGGCCGCCGCTGCCGAACAGCGCGCCCTGCTCGAGCAGGTCACGCTCATCATGGTCACCCACCACAGCGCCCACTGCCTGGCGCCGCTGGCCGGCGCGCTGGCGGCGCTGCCACACCTGATCGTGGTCGACAACGCCAGCGCCGACGGCACCCGCGCCGAACTGGCGCGCACCCTGCCGCAGGCGCTGGTGCTGGCCAGCCCCAGCAACCTCGGTTTTGGCGGCGCCAACAATTGGGCCCTGGAGCGGGTGCAGACCCCTTACGCCTTGCTCTTCAACCCCGACTGCGCTCTGACCGAGGCCGCCGTGTTGGCCCTGATGCAAGCGGCCCAGCGCTGGCCCGAGGCGGCGCTGCTGGTGCCGCAACTGCTCGACGCGCGCGGCCGACCGACCCTCAATTACGGCTGGCCACGCCACCTCTGGGCCTCGGGCGGCCCGGCGGCCGAGGGCCCGTGTTGCGTGGGCGCGGCTTGCGGCGCCGTGCTGCTGCTGCGGCTGGCGGCCGTGCGCCCCATCGGTTTTTTTGACACCGGCTTCTTTTTGTACTACGAGGACGACGACCTGTGCGCGCGCCTGCTGGCTGCGCGCCTGCCGATCGTGCTCGAACCCGCCGTCCGGATCGCGCACCACTCGCGCGGCTCGACGCGCTCACCCACCCCTTGGCGCAGCGAGTACGCGCGCGGTCTGCACCACGCCCAGTCCAAGCTGCGTTACCTGGCCAAATACACCGGCGTGCCTGCGGCGCAGCGCAAGCGCCGGCGCGCCCTGGCGCTGGCCGTGGCGGCCCTGCTGCTGCGGCTCTTGCTGCCGACGCCACGCCTGGTGGCGCGCGCGTTGGGCCGCGTGGCTGGCCTGTGGCGCTGGCGCGCCGACCGCTCCCTTACCGCCCCCGCCCCCCATCCCACGCCATGAACCCAGCCCCCCACCACGCCGCCGTCCGCGCGGTTCCCGGCGCTGCCGCCAGCCCCAGCCACCCCGCTGCCCGCCCCAGTCGCAGCGTCGCCTGGGTGGCGTGTGCGCTCGGCGCCTTCACCTTTTTTCCGGTCGGCTTGAGCTATTTGGGTTTGCTCGTGCTGCTGCTGCTGTTGCTGCTCGATCGGCCGCACTGGCAGGAGCGCTGGCAGCAACTGCGGCCGTGGCTGTGGCTGCTGCTGCTGCCGCTGCTGTGGGCGCTGCTGGTGCTGGCCACCCAGGGCTGGCACGAAGACAGCGCCACGCGCCTGTTTCACCTGCTGCGGGTGGCGCTGGTGCTGGGCTTGGGGCTGACGCTGTTGCCCGCCGAGCGCTGGCTCGCGCTCTATGGTTTGCTGGCCGGGGCCGTCTTGGCCAGCGCCCTGCTGCTGCTGCACCAGCTCTGGCCGCTGCCCGACGTCGCACTCTGGCGCGCCTTGCTCAGCGGCACCACGGGCAACAGCACCAGCCAAAAGTTCATTCTGCTGGCCGCCGCCGCCGCAGCCGCGCTCTGGCTGGCGCTGCAGCCGGGTTTGCGGCCCGCGCAGCGGGCCGTGGCGTTGCTGGGCTGGCTGCTGTTTGCCGCCACAGTGGCCACCTTCAGCGTATCGCGCAACGCGCAGCTGCTGTTGCTGCTGCTGCCGCTGGCGGTGTTTGTGCTGCGCTGGCACAGCTGGCGGCCGCTGTTGGGCGCTGCGGTGGCGCTGCTGCTGGGCACGGTATTGGTCTGGCAGTTCAGCCCCACGGTGCAACCGCGTTTCGAGCAAGCCGTGCAAGAGGTGCAACACTTTGCCGCCACGGGCCACTTCGACGGCAGCGCCAGCGTGCGCCTGCGCATGTATCAGCACGCCCTCGAGGGCATGGCCGCGCAGCCGCTGCTGGGCACCGGGCTGGGCAGTTGGTTGCCGAGTTGGCGCGCCGAAATGGCCGAGTCAAACCCGGCCATGGGGGAAATCAACAACCCGCACAACGATTTCTTGCTCACTGGCATGGAAAAAGGCGTTCCCGGCCTGTTGCTGCTGCTGGCGCTGCTGGCGGCCTTGGGCTGGCACAGCCTGCGCCAGCGCGGCGACCCCTTGGCGGGCGTGGCCCAGCTGCTGCTGTGGACGCTGCTGCTCACCACCTTGGTCAACGCCCCATTTCGCGATGCCAACCTGGGGCTGTCGCTGCTCTGGCTGCTGGCGGTCTGCACCCTGGGCAGCCGCCCCGCCAGCTACATCCGCCCGCGCAGCGCCTTGAACCAGCTCAGCAGCCGGTAGCGCCAACTGCGCACCCGTACCCGGCCTGGCCGCGGGTTGTCGATGCGCAACTGTTCGGGTTTGGGGCTGCCATGGAACACCAGCACCGCCGGCGCGGGCTCGATCCAGCCCATGCGGTAGTTCAAGTCCACTTTCCACGACGCCGCCAGATTCGGGTGCAGGTCTTGCAACGCGCCCGTCACCAGGCCCGAGTCGCGGATGAAGTCCTGGTCGCCCCAGCCCACGCCACCGCTGCTGTAGGCGTGGATGTTGCCGGCCTTGTCGTGCAGGAAGCGCTCCAGTATGCCCTGATAGTGGCCATGCACGAGCATCAGGCTCGAGTTGTAGTCGTGGCCCTTGAAGCCGCGCAGCAGCCACAGCCCGGGCGGTGCGTCGACCAGCGGGTTGCGCGTGATCACCACGTCGAGGTCGAGGTACAGAAAACAGCGCTCGGGCAAGGCAAAGATTTCGAGTTTGGAAAACCAGCCCGGCAAATCGTGGCGCAACGGCCGCAGCTCGACGCCCTCGGGCATGCTGGGCAGGTCGCTCAGGCAGATCAGGCGTGCGCCGGGCGCATGGCGCCGCAACTGGCGCTGCAGCGCCTGCACCTGCGCCACGCCGTATTCGCCACCGCTCTTGCACACACAGACTACCGTGTCGCAAAGGCGCCTGATCGGGGTGAGTGGGGTTGCAATCATGTTCAGAGCGCCGGCGGCTTGGGGTCTGGTGTGGGGTGAGCGGGCTTGGATCGGGCCAAGATCGAGCAGGGGATTTTGGCACATGGCCCAGCGGGCGCAGCACGCAGATGCCGCGCCAAAATGGCCGCATTTGCGCCGCCTGCGCCCCAGCCGCCGCCAGGGGGGACCCCATGGGCAATCCCTGATAATCCCCCCATGCCCGATCTCGCCACTGAAGTGCGCCGCCGCCGCACCTTTGCCATCATCTCCCACCCCGACGCCGGCAAGACCACCCTGACCGAAAAGCTGCTGCTGTTTTCTGGCGCCATCAACATCGCCGGCTCGGTCAAGGCACGCAAGGCCGCGCGCCACGCTACCAGCGACTGGATGGAGATCGAAAAGCAGCGCGGCATTTCGGTCGCCTCGAGCGTGATGCAGATGGAGTACTGCGGCTGCGTCATCAACCTGCTCGACACGCCGGGCCACCAGGACTTTTCCGAAGACACCTACCGCGTGCTCACCGCCGTGGACGCGGCGCTGATGGTGATCGACGCCGGCAACGGTGTCGAGCCGCAGACGCGCCGCCTGCTGCAGGTCTGCCGCGCGCGCCACACGCCCATCCTCACTTTCGTGAACAAGATGGACCGCGAGGTGCAGGCGCCGCTGGACCTGATGGACGAGATCGAGCGCGAACTCGGCATGACGGTGGTGCCTTTCACTTGGCCGGTGGGCATGGGCAAGCTGTTTCACGGCGTTTACGATCGGCGCTCGGACCAGATGCGGGTGTTTGATGCCGGCGCCGACCGCGCGGGTGGCGATGTAGAGGTGCACGCCGGCCTCGACAACCCAGAGTGCGCCACACGCTTTGGCCTCGAGTGGCGGCAGGCCAAGGAGGAGATGGAGCTGCTGGCCGGTGCCGCCCCGGCCTTCGAGGCCAGCGCCTTTTTGGCCGGGCAGCAAACGCCGATGCTGTTTGGCTCGGCGATCAACAACTTTGGCGTGCGCGAGGTGCTCGACGCGCTGGTCGATCTGGCCCCGCCGCCGGGCCCCAAACCGGCCTTGCAGCGCACGGTGCAGCCGACCGAACCCAAGTTCAGCGGCGTGGTGTTCAAGATTCAGGCCAACATGGACCCGGCGCACCGCGACCGCATCGCCTTCGTGCGCTGCGCCAGCGGGCATTTCGAGCGCGGCATGAAGCTCAAGGTGGTGCGCTCGGGCAAGGAGCTGCGCCCCAACACCGTGGTTTCGTTCCTGAGCCAACGCCGCGAGCTGCTCGACGAGGCCTTTGCCGGCGACATCATCGGCATCCCGAACCACGGCGTGCTGCAACTGGGCGACACGCTCACCGAGGGCGAAGCGCTGCAGTTCACCGGGCTGCCGTTTTTTGCGCCCGAGATCATCCGCAGCGTCGAAGTGGCCGACCCGCTGCGCGGCAAGCAGCTCAAGGCCGGCCTGACGCAGCTGGGCGAGGAAGGCGCGATTCAGGTCTTCAGGCCGATGGCCGGCACGGTGCTGATGCTCGGCGCCGTGGGGCAGCTGCAGTTCGAGGTGGTGCAGCACCGGCTCGAGAGCGAATACGGCGTCAAGGCGCGCATCAGCCCCAGCCCCTACCAGGTGGCGCGCTGGGTCACGTGCACGCCCGAAAACGGCGGCGAGGCCGAGCTCAAGCGCTTCATGCAGGCCAACCTGCACCGCATGGCCTGGGACGCAGTCGATGCGCCGACGCTGCTGGTGGACCACCAAGCGACGCTGCGCGCCGTCGAGGCCAATTGGCCCAAAATCCAGTTCCACGCCATGCGCGAGCACGCCGGGCTGGTGTTTCACAAGGCGGTCTAGGCGCTCGCGCTTGAGTGCGCTGCCAGCCAGCGCTCGACCGCGCGCGGGTAGATCAGGTGCTCTTGCGTCAGCACGCGCGCGGCCAGCGTGGCGGCGTCGTCGCCGGGCAACACCGGCAGCACGGCCTGCTCCAGAATCTGGCCGCTGTCGACTTCGGCCGTGACCTGGTGCACCGTGGCGCCGACGAAGCGGCAGCCGGCGTCGAGGGCGCGTTGGTGCGTGTGCAGCCCCGGAAACGCCGGCAGCAGCGAGGGGTGGATGTTGAGCAGGCGCCCGGCGTAGTGCTGCACAAACTCCGGCCCCAGAATGCGCATGAAACCCGCCAGCAGCACCAGCGCCGGCCTGCCGTGGGGGTCGAAGCGGTCGATGGCCTGCATCAGCGCGGCGTCGAAGGCGGCGCGGCTGGGGTATTGCGGGTGCTCGAGCAGCGCCGTGGGCAAGCCCTGCGCCTGCGCCCAGGCCAGCCCGGCGGCCTGCGCCCGGTTGCTGAGCACGCCCGCAATGCGCGCCCCGAAGCGCTGCTGCCAATGCTGCTGCTGCGCCGCGCGCACCAAGGCCTGCATGTTCGAGCCGGTGCCCGAAATCAGGACGACGATGTTCTTTGTTGCAACCATACTGGCGCCTAGTGTAATGACTCCCATGACCCTGCCCGACGGCTAGCCGCTGTCACCGCCCGGACAGCGCCGTGGAGGGGGTGCGTGCTAAAAACCCCTCGATCGCGCACCGCTGCACAGGAGACCGACCCCATGGACTTGGCTTTTACGCCCGAAGAACAGGCTTTCAGAGCCGAAATCCGCGCCTGGGTGCGCGCCCACCTGCCGCCCGCACTGGCACACAAGGTGCACCACGCCCTGCGCCTGAGCCGCGACGACCTGCAAGGCTGGGCCCGCATCCTTGGGCGCAAGGGCTGGCTGGCCAGCGGCTGGCCCAAGGCCTTCGGCGGCCCGGGCTGGACGGCGGTGCAAAAACACCTGTTCGAAGAAGAATGCGCCCTCGCCGGAGCCCCGCGCGTCATCCCCTTCGGCCCGGTGATGGTGGCCCCGGTGATCATGGCCTACGGCACCGCCGAGCAGCAGCAGCGCTTTCTGCCCGGCATCGCCAGTGGCGAGGTCTGGTGGTGCCAGGGCTACAGCGAGCCCGGGGCCGGCTCCGATCTGGCCAGCCTCAAGACCCGCGCCGAACACCGGGGCGACCACTACCTGGTCAATGGCCAGAAGGCCTGGACCACGCTGGGCCAGCACGCCGACTGGATTTTTTGCCTGGTGCGCACCAGCCACGAAGGCAAACCCCAGAGCGGCATCAGTTTTTTGCTGATCGACATGAAATCGCCCGGCATCACGCTGCGCCCAGTGCGCCTGCTCGACGGCGAGTACGAAGTCAACGAGGTCTTTTTCGACGATGTGCAGGTGCCGCTGTCCAACCTGATCGGTGCCGCAAACAAGGGCTGGAGCTACGCCAAGCACCTGCTCAGCCACGAGCGCACCAACATCGCCGAAGTCAACCGCGCCAAGCGCGAACTCGAGCGCCTCAAGCGCATCGCCCAAGCCGAAGGGGTGTGGAACGACGCCCGCTTTCGGGACCAGATTGCGCTGCTGGAAGTCGATGTGGTGGCGCTCGAGATGCTGGTGCTGCGCGTGCTGTCGGCCGAAAAATCGGGCAAGAACCCGCTCGACATCGCCGGTTTGCTCAAGATCCGCGGCAGCGAAATCCAGCAGCGCCTGGCCGAGCTGATGATGCTCGCCGCCGGCCCCTTTGCCCTGCCCTGCATCCACGAGGCGCTGGAAGCCGGCTGGCAGGGCGACTTCCCCGGCGGCATGAGCGCCAACGCGCCGCTGGCAGGCAGCTACTTCAACCTGCGCAAAACCACGATTTACGGCGGCAGCAACGAGGTGCAGCGCAACATCGTGGCCCAAACCCTGCTCGGCTAAGGCCCCTTTTGGAGACCGTGATGGATTTCAATTTTTCCGACGAGCAACTGCAGCTGCGCGAGGCCGTGCAGCGCTGGGTGCACAAGGCCTACCCCTTCGAGCGCCGCCGCGCCGCCGCCGCCACCGGCGGCTTTGATCGTGCGGTCTGGAACGAACTGGCCGAACTCGGCCTGTGCGGCCTGACGGTGCCCGACGCCCACGGCGGCCTGGGGCTGGGCGCGGTGGAGGCCATGCTGGTGCAAGAGGAGCTGGGGCGCGGCCTGGTGCTCGAGCCCCTGGAGCAGACCTTGATCGCCGCCTCGGTGCTGCAGGCCTTTGCCCCCGCCAGCGTGCAAGCACAGTGGTTGCCGCGCCTGGCCAGTGGTGCGGCGCTGCTGGTGCTGGCGCACGTGGAGCGGGGCCTGCGCCACCGGCTGGGGGCCGTGGCCACCCAGGCGGTGGCGCAGCCGGCCCAGCCGCCAGCCGGGCTGCCAGGTGCCCCAAGCATGGGCCCAGCCGATGCGCAGGGCGCGGTCTGGCGGCTCGACGGTGCCAAGAGCCTGGTGCCCAGCGGCGACTGCGCCGACGCTTTTCTGGTCCCGGCCCAGACCGCCCAGGGGCTGGCGCTGTTGCTGGTGCAGCGCAGCGCCGCTGGGGTGCAGACCCGCGCCTACCAGACCCAGGACGGCAGCCGCGCCGCCGAAGTCGGCTTTGCGCACAGCCCGGCGCAGCTGCTCAGCACCGACGGCTTGGCGGCGCTGGAGTGGGCCGCCGACGTCGGCCTCGCCGCCGCTTGCGCCCAAGGCGTGGGCGTGATGGAACAGACCCTGGCGCTCACGCTCGAATACCTGAACACGCGCCAGCAGTTCGGGGTCCCGATCGCCAGCTTTCAGGCCCTGCGCCACCGCGTGGCCGACATGAAAATGCAGCTCGAGTTGGCGCGCAGCATGAGCTACTACGCCACCCTCAAGCTCGGTGCGCCCGCCCCCGAGCGCCGCCAGGCGCTGGCGCGCGCCAAGGTGCAGCTGGGGCAGTCGATGCGCTTCGTCGGCCAGCAAGCGGTGCAACTGCACGGCGGCATCGGCGTCACCGACGAGTACATCGTCAGCCACTGCTTCAAGAAGCTGACGCAGCTCGAGCTCACCTTGGGCGACACGCTGCACCACCTCGACGAGGTGTCGGCGCGCATGGGCGCCAGCGCCGGGGTGTTTGCCTGATTCAGCGCAGCAGCAGCCAAGTCAGGGCCAGCACCAGCGCCAGCAAGGCCGCCACGGCATACCAGCCCCAGGGCCGGGCAGGCTCGGCGTAGGGGTCGATCAGGCTGCGCTCGGCCCCGGCGGGCAGTTGCGCCACACCGGTGAGCGCGGCCCCGAAGGGGATGTTGAGCCGCGCCCGGATGTTGACTGCCCAGCCGTTGGCGTCGAGCAAAGGGCCCAGGTTGCGCTGGCGCAGCTTGAACCAGGCCAGCCACATCGACGGACCGGAAATCAGCAGCAGCAGACCCAGCAGCACCAGCGGCATCTGCCACGGCGGCAGGCGCAACAAACCGCTCATGATCGCGGCCAGCGCCGTGCCCAGCGCCCCCAGCGCCAAACCGATGGCGGCAAAAATACCCGCAAAGCGCGCGATGTCGAAGGCCTGCGAGGACACCGGCGCGGCCGCACCCGGCACCGCCGCCGCCGCCCCGGCCGCCGATTGGGCCTCGACGTTTTGCTCGCGCGCCGCCGCCAGACGCTGCGCCTGGGCGCTGATGAAGCGGGCCAGGCGCCGGTACGGCATCCAGAACGCCTGTGACACGCTGATGGGCGCCTCGACCACGCGCAGCACCTGCGCCTTCCAGTCGCGCCCTTGGCGGTCGTAGAACAGCGCGTTGCGCCCGGCCACCAGCAGCTCGTCGGCGTCGCCACCGGTCAGGGCGGCGACGATGGTGATCGGCTCCTCGTCGGGGCGCGTGCATTCGCAGTAGATCAGGTAGGCACCCGAGAGCGGGGCCAGCGCGCTGTGGCGCTCCAGATCGGCCACGCGCAGGCACAGCGTGCAGCTGCGCTGGTCGATGTAGAGCGTGCCGGCCTGAAAGATGGCCGGGTGTTGCTGACCGTAAAAATCGCTCAGATTGACGAAGTTGCGCAGCAGCGGCACGAGGTCGCGGCGCAGCCGCAGCAGCAGCTCGAGCCCTTCGATGCCGGCGGCGCTGGCGGCGGCGCTGCGGTCTAGTTCGATCAGGGCCGCCAACCGGGCCGGCGCCGGGCCGTCGAGCCACTGGCGCAGCGCGGCCGGGCTCCAGTCGGCCAAGGCGCCGGCAGGGCGCGCCGCCAGCCAGGCGCGGCAGTCGGCCAGGCGCGCACCCAGATGGTCCCACTGGGTGGGCGTCAGCGCCTCGCAGTCGCCCAACAGCGGCCGCACCGCCGCCTCGCGCAGCGCGGCCAAGCGGCTCTGCCAAGCCGGGTTGACCCCTGCACTCAAAGGCAGGGCGGCCCCCGCCTGCACCCGTGCCAGCGGCAAGGCGGCCAGTTCGGCGCTGTCTGCGTGCAGGGTGAGGGAGGCCAGTTCGGTGTAGCGCGCCTCGTCGGGATTGAGCGCCGCCTCGGCCCGGGGGTCGAAGTCGAGCAACCGGCAGCGGGTAAAGAAATCGTCCACCTTGGCCTGCACGGCGTCGTAGGCTTGCAGCGCCGCCAACTGCCCAGTGGTCGCAGCCTCCAGCCCAGCGCCGGGCCCGTGCGGGGCGCGCTGGTGCCAGTCCAGTGCCTGCTGCGCCTGCTCCAGAAAGGCCGTCAGTCCCGCTTGCGTGGCCCCGGGCTGGCCGCTGCGGTCGGTCTGCGCACCCTGGGTGGCGATGAGGTGCGCGATCAACTCGGCGCAGGCGGCGTCCGGGGCCAGCTCGACCGGCACCACGCCATCGCCGTTGGGCAGGGCGGGTGGGAACAGGCGCGCCGGTTCGCTGAGGTCGTCCAGGCCGATCTGCGTGGCGGTGGGTTTGCCCACGCGCTGCAGCACCTGGTGTGCGGCGGCATACAGCGCCGCCCCGGCCGCCGTGTCGGTGCGCAGCGCATCCAGCGGCAAGTCGGCACCGGGTTGAAACAGCAACTGCGGGTGGTGCAGCTGCTCACAGACCCAGCGCACCGCGTGCAGCAGCTCAGGCACCCGGATGCTGCCGTCGCCGTCGGTGTCGATGCGCTGCAGCGTGCGGCGGTCGAACTCGAGGCCGCTGGTCGGGCAGGCCAACACGGCCCACAGCTTGGGGTCGAGCTGATCGAGGCTGCGCAAATCCTGCGCCGTCTCGATGCGCACCTGATCAAAGCCGCCGCTGCGGAAAAAACGCCAGCGATGCAGGCCGCTCATCTCCAAGGATTCGCTCATTGTTGGCTCCGAGCACAAAAAAACCGCTGGCAGCGGCCCAAGTGGTTGGCAGCGGCTGCAGAGGCCAGCACGTTGCGCGGGCCCGGTGCCAGCACCGCACCGAGCCCGGGCGCCGCTTCAGCGCAGGTCGAAACGATCCAGCTCCATCACCTTGACCCAGGCGGCGACGAAGTCCTGCACGAACTTGCGCTCGTTGCCGCGCTCGGCATAGACCTCGGCCAGCGCCCGCAGTTGCGAGTTGGAGCCAAACACCAGATCGGCCACGGTCGCGGTCCACTTGAGGGTGCCGCTGCTGCGGCAGCGGCCCTCGAACACGTGCGGATTGGCGGCCGTACGCGCCCACACCGTGCCCATGTCGAGCAACTGGGTGTAGAAGTCGGTCGAGAGCACGCCGGGGCGCTGCGTGAACACGCCGTGGCGGCTGCCGCCGCTGTTGGCCCCGAGCACGCGCAGGCCGCCCACCAGCACCGTGAGTTCGGGCGCGGTCAGGGTCAGCAGCTGCGCGCGATCGACCATCAACTCGGCGGCGTGGGCTTCGCAGCCGGGGGCGGCGTAGTTGCGCAGGCCGTCGGCGCGCGGCTCGAGCACGGCAAACGAGGCCACATCGGTTTGCTCAGGCAAAGCGTCGGTGCGCCCAGGGCGGAACGGCACCTCGATGGCATGGCCGGCGGCCTTGGCCGCCGCCTCCACCGCAGCGCCACCGGCGAGCACGATCAGGTCGGCGAGCGAGACCCGTTTGCCCGCAGCGGCGCCGGCGTTGAAGCGCTGCTGGATGGCTTCGAGCTGGGCCAGCACGCTGGCGAGCTGCACCGGGTCGTTGGCGGCCCAGTCTTTTTGCGGCGCCAGCCGGATGCGCGCGCCGTTGGCCCCGCCGCGTTTGTCGGAACCGCGGAAGGTGCTCGCCGCGCCCCAGGCCGTGGCCACCAGTTGCGCCACGCTCAGGCCCGACGCCAGCACCTGGGCTTTGAGCGCGGCCACGTCGGCGGCGTCGATCAGCGGCTGCGTCGGGGCGGGCACCGGGTCTTGCCAGATCAGCACCTCGGGCGGCACCAGCTTGCCTTGGTAGCGGCTGCGCGGCCCCATGTCGCGGTGCGTGAGCTTGAACCAGGCGCGGGCAAAGGCGTCGGCGAACTCGGCCGGGTTTTGCTGAAAGCGGCGCGCGATCTTGTTGTAGGCCGGGTCGAAGCGCAGCGCCAGGTCGGCGGTGGTCATGATGGTTTTCACGCGCCTGGAGGGGTCGTGCGCCGCCGCAACCAGGTCTTTGTCGGCCACGTTGACCGGCTCCCATTGCCAGGCGCCGGCCGGGCTCTTGACCAGGTTCCAGTCGTAGCCAAACAGCATCTCGAAGTAGCTGTGGTCCCACTGCGTCGGGGTCGGGGTCCAGGCGCCTTCGATGCCGCTGGTGATGGCGTCGTCGCCCTTGCCGGTGCCAAAGCTGTTGGCCCAGCCCAAACCCTGCTGCTCGATCGGCGCGCCTTCGGGTTCGCGCCCGACGTGCGACTCCAGCCCGGCCCCGTGCGCCTTGCCAAAGGTGTGGCCACCGGCCACCAGGGCCACGGTTTCCTCGTCGTTCATGGCCATGCGCGCGAAGGTCTCGCGGATGTCGCGCGCCGAGGCCAGCGCGTCGGGCACGCCGTTGGGGCCTTGCGGGTTGACGTAGATCAGGCCCATCTGCACCGCGCCCAGCGGCTTGGCCAGATCGCGCTCGCCGCTGTAGCGCTTGTCACCCAGCCACTCGGTCTCGGGGCCCCACCAGATGTCGTCCTGCGGCTCCCAGATGTCGGGGCGGCCACCGGCAAAGCCAAAGGTCTTGAAGCCCATCGACTCCAGCGCCACGTTGCCGGTGAGGATGAGCAAATCGGCCCACGACAGGTGCTTGCCGTACTTTTGCTTGATCGGCCACAGCAGCCGCCGCGCCTTGTCGAGGTTGCCGTTGTCGGGCCAGCTGTTCTCGGGGGCAAAACGCTGGGCGCCGTGGCCGGCACCGCCACGGCCGTCGTGGATGCGGTAGGTGCCGGCGGCGTGCCAGGCCATGCGGATGAACAAGGGGCCGTAGTGGCCGTAGTCGGCCGGCCACCAGTCCTGCGATTGGGTCATCAGCGCCTTCAGGTCTTGCACCACGGCGTCGAGGTCGAGTTCGGCGAACGCTTTCTTGTAGTCGAAGTCCTTGCCCATCGGGTTCGACTTGCAGCCGTGCTGGTGCAGGATGCGCAGGTTGAGCTGCTCGGGCCACCAGTCGCGGTTCGAGCGCGCTCCGGCCACCGCCGGGGCGGTGGGGGCACCGTGGAAGGGGCATTTGGATTCAGTCGTCATGGTCTGGTCTCCTGGTTGAAAAGTGGACGGGGTGGACAGGTGCGTACAGTGTAGGTTCAGGCTATCGGTTTTGGGGATTGGTTTTGTCTAATCCATCAATAGGCTCGGTGCTCGGCGGCTGCTCGGCAGGGGCGCGCTCAGGCGTGCAGGCGCGAGTGGCGCGGCAGGCGCGCGGCCAGAAACTCCATCTGGTCGGCCAGGATGCGGCGGTTGCGCAAAATGAAGTCCTCCCACAGGCTGGGAACGTAGGGGGTGTAGAGCAGCGGCATGCGCGCCTGTTCGGGCGTGCGGTTGCCCTTGCGGTGGTTGCAACTGCGGCAGGCGGTGACCACGTTCATCCAATGGTCGCCGCCTTTTTGGGCCAGCGGCCGGATGTGCTCGCGCGTGAGGAACGATTCGGGGAACGAGTCGCCGCAGTAGGCGCACAGGCTGCGGTCGCGGGCGAACAGTTTTTCGTTGTTCAGGCTGGGCTTGAGCTCGAAGGGGTTGATGTTAGGCACACCGACGGTGCCGATGATCGAGTTGACCTCGATCACCGACTGCAGCCCGCTGACGGCGTTGATGCCGCCCCGAAACCGCGCCACGCGCAGGCCCGCCTCCCAGCGCACCTCGCCGGCGGCGTAGTGCAGCACGGCCTGCTCCAGGCTGATCCACGACTGCGGCACGCCCTGTGCCGACAATTTCAAGACCTTCACCAAACCTTGCCTCCGCGCGCTTTGGCCTGGGCCGCCACGCGCCGCGCAGCCACCAGAGCCACCACAGAAACCCGGCCCGCCGGCAACCGAGCCAAGGCAGCGGCAGGCAGAGGCGCAACCCAGATGGGTTTGTGTCAATATAGCGCGCTTTGGTTGCGGTTCGGCGACACCCGAGCCAAATCTTTGCCCTTTACGCATGAAAATCATCCAAGGCATGGCCAACCTGCTGCGCCAGACCCACTCCCAGGGGGGCTGCGCGCTCACCATTGGCAACTTCGACGGCGTGCACCGCGGCCACCAGGCCATGCTGGCGCTGCTGGGCAACGAGGCGCGACACCGCGGCCTGCCCAGTTGCGCCCTCACTTTCGAGCCGCACCCGCGCGACTATTTCGCGCAAAAATTCCGCCAGCCCGATCTGGCCCCGGCGCGCATCGCCACCTTGCGCGACAAGCTGCACGAGTTGCGCCGCTGCGGCGTGGAGCGCTGCGTCATCCTGCCCTTTGACGCGCGCCTGGCGGCGCTGCCGGCACAGGCCTTCATCGACCAGGTGCTGCTCGGGGCGCTGGGCGCGCGCTACGTGCTGGTGGGCGACGATTTCCGTTTTGGCGCGCAACGCCGCGGCGACTACGCGCTGCTCGATGCCGCGGGCAGCGCCCAAGGCTTCGACGTCGCGCGCATGATGAGCTACGAGGTGCACGGCCTGCGCGTCTCCAGCTCCGAGGTGCGCACGGCACTGGCCGCCGGCCGCATGGCCGACGTCGCCGCGCTGCTGGGCCGGCCCTACGCCATCAGCGGCCACGTGGTGCATGGGCGCAAGCTCGGGCGCGCGCTGGGCGCGACGGCCAGCGGCGCTGGCGACGGCTTTCGCACCCTGAATCTGCGCTTTGACCACTGGAAGCCCGCCGCCAGCGGCATCTTCGTGGTGCAGGTGCACGGGCTGGACCCAGACCCCGCAGCGCCGCCGCTGCCCGGCGTGGCCAACCTCGGGGTGCGGCCCTCGCTCGACCCCGACGACGCCAATGGCGGCCGGGTGCTGCTCGAGACCCACTGCCTGGCCTGGCCCGAGCGCGTGCAGCAGGCCCTGCGCGGCGCCACCACGCCGGGTGAGGCCTACGGTAAAATCATCCGCGTCGAACTGCTGCACAAACTGCACGACGAGCTGCGCTACGACGGCCTGGCCGCCCTCACGCGCGGCATCGCCCAAGACTGCGCCGACGCCCGCGCCTGGTTTGCCGCCCGGTCTGCTGCCCCCACCTGAACGCGCCCCAGGGGCAGGCGCGGCACCCTCTGTCAGCCGGCCTGCTCACCGCCTCCCCTACCGCCATTGCCATGCCAGACGCCACCCCGACCGACTACAGCGCGACGCTGAACCTGCCCGACACGCCCTTTCCCATGCGCGGCAACCTGCCGCAGCGCGAACCGGGCTGGGTGCAAGCGTGGAACGAGCACGGCCTGTACCAGCGCCTGCGCGCCGCGCGCGTGGGTGCGCCCAAGTTCATCCTGCACGACGGCCCGCCCTACGCCAACGGCCAGATCCACATCGGACACGCGGTCAACAAGGTGCTCAAGGACATGATCGTCAAAGCGCGCCAGCTGGCCGGCTTTGATGCGCAGTACATCCCGGGCTGGGACTGCCACGGCCTGCCGATCGAGAACGCGATCGAAAAGCTGCACGGCCGCAAGCTGTCGCGCGATCAGATGCAGACCAAGGCGCGCGCTTTCGCCACCGAGCAGATCGCGCAGCAGAAGGCCGACTTCCAGCGCCTGGGGGTGCTGGGCCAGTGGGACCAGCCTTACAGAACCATGGACTTCGCCACCGAAGCCCAAGAAATCCGTGCCTTCAAGCGCGTCATGGAGCGCGGCTTCGTCTACAGGGGCCTCAAGCCGGTCTATTGGTGCTTCGACTGCGGTTCGTCGCTGGCCGAGTTCGAGATCGAATACCAGGACAAGCAAAGCCAGAGCCTGGACGTGGGCTTTTTGTGCGCCGAACCGGCCAGGCTGCTGCATGCCTTCTTTGGCCACAGTGGCTTGCCGCACCCGGACACCGCTGGGCTTGCGAGCCAGCCCATGTACGCCGTGATCTGGACCACCACCGCCTGGACCCTTCCCGCCAACCAGGCCCTGAACCTCAACCCCGAGCTGATCTACGCGCTGGTGCAGACGCCGCGCGGCTTGCTGGTGCTGGCCGAATCGCTGGTGCAAAAGTGCCTGGCGCGCTTTCAGCTCGAAGGCAGCGTGCTCGCCACCGCCCCCGGCCGCGCGCTGGAGCTGATCCGCTTCCAGCACCCGCTGGCGCACGTGCACCCCGGTTACGAGCGCTCGAGCCCGATTTATCTGGCCGACTACGCCACCGCCACCGATGGCACCGGCATCGTGCACTCGGCCCCGGCCTATGGCGTGGAAGACTTCAACTCCTGCCTCGCCCACGGCCTGCAGCCAGACGAGGTCCTCAACCCGGTGCAGGGCAACGGCCAGTACGACGAGGCGCTGCCCCTGTTCGGCGGCCTCAACATCTGGAAGGCCTGCCCGGTGATCATCGACACCCTGCGCGAGCAGGGCCGGCTGTTTGGCACCGAGACCATCAGCCACAGCTACCCGCACTGCTGGCGCCACAAAACGCCGGTGATCTACCGCGCCGCGGCGCAGTGGTTCGTGCGCATGGACGCGGGCCACGGCGTGTTCACGCAAGACGCCGCCGAGCAGACGCTGCGCCAGTCGGCGCTGCAAGCCATCGAGCAAACGCGCTTCTACCCCGAAAACGGCCGCACCCGGCTGCGCGACATGATCGCCAACCGGCCCGACTGGTGCATCAGCCGCCAGCGCTCCTGGGGCGTGCCGCTGCCCTTTTTGCTGCACCGCGACAGCGGCGAGCCGCACCCGCGCACGCTCGAGATCATCGACCTGGCCGCCGCAGTGGTGCAGGCTGGCGGCATCGAGGCCTGGAGCCAGCTCAGCGTGGCCGAGATTCTGGCGCGCATCGGCGACGCCGCCGACCCTGCGCACTACAGCAAGAGCAGCGACATCCTCGAGGTCTGGTTCGACTCGGGCACCACCCACACCACCGTGCTCAAGGGCAGCCACGCCGGCGCCGGGCACGAGCACGGCCCCGAGGCCGACCTGTACCTCGAAGGCCACGACCAGCACCGCGGCTGGTTCCACAGCTCGCTGCTCACCGCCTGCGCTCTGTACGGCCGCGCGCCGTACAAGGGCTTGCTCACGCACGGCTTCACCGTCGATGGCCAAGGCCGCAAGATGAGCAAGAGCGTGGGCAACGTGGTGGCGCCACAGCAGATCAGCTCCAGGCTCGGGGCCGAGATCATCCGCCTGTGGGTGGCGGCCACCGACTATTCGGGCGATCTGGCGATCGACGACAAGATCCTGGCGCGCGTGGTCGATGCCTACCGGCGCATGCGCAACACGCTGCGCTTCCTGCTCGCCAACATCAGCGACTTCGACCCCGCCACCGACGGCGTGCCCGAGGCCGAGCTGCTGGAGATCGACCGCTACGCCCTGAGCCGCGCGGCCGCCTTGCAGGCCGAGGTGCTGGCGCACTACCAAGAGTACGAGTTCCACCCCGTGGTCGCCAAGCTGCAGGTCTATTGCTCCGAAGACCTGGGTGCCTTCTACCTCGACGTGCTCAAAGACCGCCTCTACACCAGCGCCCCCAAGAGCCTGGCGCGGCGCAGCGCCCAGACCGCGCTGCACCAGATCACGCACGCGCTGCTGCGCTGGATGGCGCCGTTTTTGAGCTTCACCGCCGAAGAGGCGTGGCAATTGGTCGGCCACACCGAATCGATCTACACCGAAACCTACCTGCCGCTGCCCAGCCCCAACCAGGCCCTGCTGGCCAAGTGGGGCCGCCTGCGCGAGCTGCGCGCGGTGGTCAACAAGGCCATCGAGGATGTGCGCAGCACCGGCAGCCTGGGCTCCTCGCTGCAAGCCAACCTGAGGCTCACGCTCGACGCCGAAGACCTGGCGCTGCTGCGCAGCCTGGGCGACGAGCTCAAGTTCGTGTTCATCGTCTCGGCGGTCGAGCTGCAGCCGGGCGCGCAGCTGGCGGTGCAGGTGCGCGCCGCCAGCGCCCCCAAGTGCGCGCGCTGCTGGCACTACCGCGACGACGTGGGCCACGACCCGGCGCACCCCGATCTCTGCGGCCGCTGCACCAGCAACCTGTACGGCAGCGGCGAAGTGCGCCACGTGGCCTGAGAGGCCGCAAGGCAATCGGTCATGCCCGCCCAATGGCCCCTCAGCCCCCAAGCCTTTTCATGTAAAGCGCCCCATGGCCAAATCATCCCCCACCAGCCTCTGGCTCTGGCTTGCGCTGGCGGCTGCCATCGTGCTGGCCGACCAGTTCACGAAAACGCTCATCGTCGCCACCTTCGACCACGGCGAGGCGCTGCGCATCAGCTCGTTTTTCAACCTCACGCGCCACCACAACCCAGGCGCGGCGTTTGCGCTGTTGGCCGACGCCGGCGGCTGGCAGCGCTGGTTTCTGAGCGCCGTGGCGCTGGCGGCCAGCGCCTTCATCGTCTGGCTGCTGCACAGGCACCACAGCCAGCGCCTGTTTGCCTTTTCCATCGCCTGCATCATGGGCGGGGCGCTGGGCAACCTGATCGACCGGCTGCTGCACGGCCACGTGATCGACATGCTCGACTTTCACTTCCGCTGGCTGCAGCCGGTGTTTCACGGCGGCCACTTCCCCACCTTCAACTTGGCCGACATGGCGATCACGCTGGGCGCGTGCGGTATCATCATCGACGAAATCCGACGCGTGCGGCGCTCGCGCGCCTGAGCTGGCCCACTGGTGCGAACGCCCCTAGGCGCAGCAGACACAGCAAAGCGGCGAGCAGACAGGCGCCGGCGCCCGCCTTACTCGATCGTCAGCCGCTGGCCGCTGCGGCCGCGCTTCTTGGGCAGCGTCAGCGTCAGCACGCCGTGCTCGTACTTGGCCTTGGCCTCGGCCTCGTCGATCTCGAGCGGCAACTGGAAGCTGCGCGCCACCGAGCCGTAGTAGCGCTCGCTGCGCAGCAGCTTGTCGTCCGCGGTCTGGCGATCCTGTTGCCGGATTTCGGCGCGCAGGCTCACGATGCTGCCATCGATGCTGACGTGGATGTCTTCACGCGCCACGCCCGGGATTTCGGCCTGCACCTGGTAGGCCTCCGGCGTTTCGCTCACATCGACCTTGATCGACTGCGGCAGCGCGTCGCCGTGCAGCGGTTTGATGAAGAAACCAGGCGAGGCCATGTCCTTGAAAAAGTCGTCGAACAGGCTGCCACGGGGAATCAGATGGTTCATGGTGCGTGCACTCCTAGACTGGCGATTGCGGTTGATAGGACCCTCGATGGGCCGCAAGCCATTGCGGCCACATGCACAATCTAGGGGCAACAGATGACGATTTCAAGACCCCCACAGCCTCTCAGGGCAGCAGCACCGTGGCGCCCACGGTCTGGCGCGCCTCCAGCGCCCGGTGCGCCTGCTGCACCTGCGCCAGCGGGTGGCGCTGCTCGACGTGGATCTGCACGGCCCCGCTGCCCACCACGGCAAACAGTTCGTCGGCCATGGCCTGGGTGCGCGCGCGGCTGCTGATGTGGTGAAACAGGGTCTGGCGCGTGACGTACACCGAACCCTTGGCCGCCAGCAGCGCCGGGGCAAAGGCCGGCACCGGGCCCGAGGCGTTGCCAAAGCTGACCAGCAGGCCAAAGGGTGCCAGGCTGTCGAGCGAGCCCTCCCAGGTGTCTTTGCCCACGCCGTCATAAACCACCTTCACGCCGCTGCCCGCAGTCAGGGTGCGCACGCACGCGGCCACGTTCTCGTGCCGGTAGTTGATCGCGTGCTCGGCCCCATTGGCCCGCGCCAGCGCGCATTTTTCATCGCTGCCGGCGGTGGCGATCAGGCGCAGACCGAGCGCACGCGCCCACTGGCAAGCGATCAGGCCCACGCCACCGGCGGCGGCGTGGAACAGCACCCAGTCGCCTGCTTGCAGCCCCTCGACCGGCTTGCAATGGCGCAGCAGGTACTGCGCCGTCAGGCCCTTGAGCATCATGGCCGCACCCTGCTCGAAGCCGATGCCCTCGGGCAGGCGGCAGACGTTCATGGCCGGCAGCACGCGCGCGTCGCAATAGCTGCCCGGCGGCTGGCTGGCGTAGGCGGCGCGGTCGCCCACCTGCAGGTGCTCCACGCCCGCGCCCACGGCCTCGATCACGCCCGCGCCCTCCATGCCCAGCCGCGCCGGCAGCGGCAGCGGGTACAGGCCGCTGCGCTGATAGACGTCGATGTAGTTGAGCCCGATGGCGTGGTGCCGGATGCGCACCTCGCCCGGGCCGGGGTCGCCCACTGCGGTCTCGATCAGGTGCATCTGCTCGGGGCCGCCGGTGTGCTCGATGACGACGGCGCGGCTGTGGGTGCTGCTCATGGGTGGGTTCCTGAAAGCAAAAACGCCAATGTTGCCACGAAATCACCCGCGCCCCAGGCCGGCACTGCAAGCCCCTGCCTCGTCCTGGGGCGCGCAGGCGTTACAGTCGCAGCGATGTCTGTTACACCCTTTGCGCCCCTGACCCTGGGCACCGCCGCCCTGCTCTCCATCGCCCCGCTGCTGTGGGCCGGCAACGCCGTCGTTGGCCGCGTCGCAGCGGACTGGATTCCGCCCATGACTTTCAACTTCCTGCGCTGGCTGGTGGCGTTGGCCATTTTGCTGCCGCTGGCGGCCTGGGTGTTGCGCCGCCGCAGCGGTTTGTGGCAGCACTGGCGCCGCTTTGCCGTGCTCGGGCTGCTGGCGATTGCCGGCTACAACAGCCTGCAATACCTGGCGCTGCACACCTCGACCCCGATCAACGTCACGCTGGTGGCCGCCAGCATGCCGGTCTGGATGCTGCTGATCGGGCGCCTGTTCTTTGACGCCGCCATCACCCGCCAGGCGCTGCTGGGCTCGGCGCTGTCGCTGCTCGGGGTGCTGGTGGTGCTCACGCAGGGCCAGGTGCAGCGCATCGTCGAGCTGCAACTGGTGCCGGGCGACGCCTGGATGCTGCTGGCCACCTGCACCTGGGCGCTCTACAGTTGGCTGCTCACGCGGCGCGACGAACCGGCACCGATTCGCGCCGACTGGTCGGCCTTTCTGATGGCGCAGATCGTTTTTGGTCTTTTTTGGTCGGCCGCGCTCAGCGCCGGCGAGTGGGTCCTGTGGCCGGCGGCCAGCGGCACGCCCCTGCCGCAGATCGACTGGAGCTGGGCGCTGCTGGCGGTGCTGGTGTTCGTGGGACTGGGTCCGGGCGTGATCGCCTACCGCTTCTGGGGCGAAGGGGTGCAGCGCGCCGGCCCAACCGTGGCCGCGTTCTTCAGCAACCTCACACCGCTGCTGGCCGCACTCATGTCGGCCGCCCTGCTGCGCGAGCCGCCGCAACTGTTCCACGTCGTGGCCTTTGCGCTCATCGTAGCCGGCATCGTGGTCTCGTCGCTGCGGCGTTGAGGCATGCAAGCGCCTCGAATCAGACCAAGACCACGTATTGCCTGCTGATCCTCGAGGCCGGGGCTGGGTGCCTCAGTACACCCCCGGATAGGCGCCGCCGTCGAGCAAGATGTTTTGGCCGTTCAGGTAGCCGGCGTGGATGCTGCACAGGAAGGCGCACACGGCGCCGAACTCTTGCGGGCTGCCGAAGCGGCGCGCCGGTATCTGCGCCAGCTGCGCCGCGCGCACGGCCTCGAGCGGCTGCCCGCTCCTTTGGGCCCCGGCGGCCAGGGTGGCGGCCAGGCGCTCGGTGTCGAACTTGCCGGGCAGCAGGTTGTTGATGGTCACGCCGCGCGCCGCCAAGCCGCTGCGCGCCAGCCCGGCGACGAAGCCGGTCAGGCCACTGCGGGCGCCGTTGCTCAAGCCCAAGATGTCGATCGGGGCCTTGACGGCGCTGGAGGTAATGTTGACGATGCGGCCAAAGCCGCGCTCGGCCATGCCATCCACCGTGGCCTTGATGAGCTCGATCGGGCTCAGCATATTGGCATCCAGCGCCTGCAGCCACTGCTCGCGCTCCCATTGACGAAAATCGCCCGTGGGCGGGCCAGCGGCGTTGTTGACGACGATGTCAAAGGCCCGTCCCGGCCCGCCGGGGACCGCCAACAGCGCCTCGCGCCCGGCGGCCGTGGTCACGTCGGCCGCCACCGGCAGCACCGTCACCCCGCCTTGCCGATGCAGCTCGGCGGCCACCTGCTGCAAGCGCTCGGCCCCGCGCGCCGCGAGCACCAGGTTCACCCCCGCGCTCGCCAGCGCCTGCGCGCAACCCCAGCCCAGCCCCTTGCTGGCCCCACACACCAGGGCCCAGCGACCCGCGATTCCAAAGTCCATCGTCTTGCACCTCAAGAATGGCCCCAGTGGGCCGGATTGAGCGATTTGCCTGCGCCGATTATCCTCACCGGCTGGGCCGGCTCACCCACAGCACGCCCGCCAGCACCAGCGCGGTGCCGGCCAGAATCCAGGCATTGAAGGGCTCGCCCAGCATGAGCGCGCCCATGAGCAGCGTGGCCATGGGGCCGACCATCCCGACTTGGGCCGTGAGCCCGGCGCCGATGCGCTCGATCGCCAGCATCACCAGCACCACCGGCGCTGCGGTGCAGAGCACGGCGTTGAGCAGCGAAAGCCAGATCACCTCGGGCGCCACCAGCGCCGCCTCGAGCGGGCGCAGCAGCACAAACTGAGCGATGCACAGGATGCAGGCCACGGTGGTGGCCCAGCCCACCAGCCGCAGCGCGCCGATGCGCTGCACCAGCGCGCCGCTATAGACCAGATACACGGCGTAGCTGAGCGCGCTGCCAAACACCAGCGCCGCTCCCAGGGCCGTGCTCCAGCCGTCGAAGCGCAGCTCGTGCCCAAACACCAGCAGCACGCCGGCGTAGCTCAGGCCCATGGCCCCGAGCTGACGCGGCGTCACGCGCTGGGCAAACAAGAGCCAACCCAGCAGCAGCACCAGCGTCGGGTTGAGGTACAGGATCAGCCGCCCCAGGCTGGCGCTGATGTACTGCAAACCCAGAAAATCCAGAAAACTGGCGAGGTAGTAGCCGCAAAAACCCAAGCCCAGAATGGCCAGCCAGTCGCGCCGCTGCAGCGGCTGCACCGGCTTGGCGCTGCGGTAGGTGGCCCACCAGATCATGGCCAGAAACAGCGGCAGCGCAAACAGCATGCGGTACATCAGCAGCGTGACCGGATCGACGCCGTAGCGATACGCCAGCTTGACGATGATGGCCTTGCCACTGAAGGCCACGGCCCCAGCCAGCGCCAGCAGCAAGCCGCTTTGCAGGCGGCTGAGCGCGGAAAAAACCGTGGGGCGCAGGGGCATGGCTTGGTCTCGAGCGCGGCGACGGCGCTCAGGGCGCGGCGCCGACGGGTGGCTGGGGCCGCAGCGCCGCCAGCCGCGGCAGCACGCGCCGCACGTTGGCGCTGGTCTGGGCGGCCAAGGCGGCGCAGTCCAAGCCGCGCAACGCCGCCAGCGTGGCGCCGATGCGCGCCAGCTCGGCCGGGGTGTTGGGCGCCTGCTTGGCACCGCCGGCGCGCGCTGCGGCCGGGGTGTAGAGCCACTGGGGCGGCATGTCGGGGGCGTCGGTTTCCAGCACCAGCGCCTCGGCGGGCAGGGCGCTGGCCAGCCGGCGCAGGCGCCGCGCCGCCTCGAAGGTGCAGGCACCGCCAAAGCCCAGGGCAAATCCGAGTTCGATGAAGGCCTGCGCCTGCTGCAGGCTGCCGCTGAAGGCGTGCGCGATGCCGCCGCACGCGCGGGCCAGGCGTGTGGCCGGGTCTGCCGTGGCCGCGCCTGACCAGCCCCGGCCGGACTGGCGCAGGCCGCGCAGCAACTCGTCGGCCGAACGCCGCACGTGCAAGATCACCGGCAGCCCGACGCGCTGCGCCAACTCCAGTTGGGCGGTGTAAAAGTGCCACTGGCGCTGGCGCGCCGCCGGCGCACACAGGGCGGGAACCAAAAAATCGAGCCCGATCTCTCCCACCGCCACCAGCTGTGGGTCGGCGTGGCAGCGTTGCAACTCCTGCGCCAGCGCCTCGAGGTCGGCGTCGGCGGCCCGCACGGCGTAAAGCGGGTGGATGCCCAGCGCGTAGGCGTCGCCCGTGGCGTGCGCCAGTTCGCGCACGCGCGCCCAGTTGGCGCGCTCCACCGCCGGATAGACGCAGACCTCGACCCCAGCGGCACGCGCCTGCCGACGCAGCGCCAGGCGCTGCTCATCGGTCCAATCGGGGGCGTCGAGGTGGCAATGGCTGTCGATCCACATGCGCAGCGATTATGCGCTGCACCAGTCCAGCCTGCAGCCAGCGCACGCGCCTGGGCCGCACACCGCCCCGCCCCTGCAGGCCCCAGGGTATCGACCCACCAGACCCTCAACCCTTGGGGCCCTCGAGCCGCTCAAAACCCCAGGTTGATTTGCAGGATGCGCGTGGTGCCACTGACTTCGTTGGCCACCACCAGCAAGGGCCGGCCGTTGGGCGACTGCACCGCCGGGATGAAGGTCAGGCCCTCGGGGCCGCGGTCGCCGCTGACGCCGTTGCGGGTGCCGTTGAAGTAGGTCACGAAGCGCGCCTCGGCTGGGTTGGTGACTTCATAGACCATCACGCCGCCGACGCGCTCGAGCCCGATGAAAGCAAAGTGCCGGTTGCCAAACTGGGCCACCACCACGCTTTCAGGCTCCGGGCCTTTGCTCGGGCTGCGGGCGTCGAGGGTGTTGTTGTTGTGGCTGGCGTTGAAGGCGACGTTGGGCAGGGCGCGGGTGCGCTGCTCGAACTCGTCGCCCGAGTCGTACACCAGCGCGCCGTTGGCCGCGTCCCAGATCGAGAACGAGCGCGCGCCAAAGCTGAACAGCTCGGTGCACTGGCCAGCGGCGTTGCGCCCGGTCTGGCCGGCGTTGGGGGTGTTGGTCACGAGCAGGCGACCCAGGTTCGAATCCAGCACCTGGTTCGCAGCGTCGGGGAACACGCTCGGATCCAGCCCCTGGGGGCAGTGGGCGCGCACGCGCACCTCTTCGTTGAAGCCGGGCCAGTCACGCGCGTCGCCTTCGTTGGCCGTCACCAGCAAGGTGCGCTCACCGACGCGGTAGGCGGCGATGGCGTCGGGCATGAATAAGCCGCGCACGCGCTGCGGCGCAATGCGGATCGCGGGCGTGCCCTCGTTGGTGTTGGGCGTGCCGTCTTCGTTGCTCACGTCGAGCGCGTTGCGCGCCTGGCTGTGGTCTTTGCTGCCCAGGGCGCGCACGGCGGTGATGCGCGCGTTGGCAATGTCCACCGTGGCGATGGCGTTGTTTTCCTGCAGTGTGACAAAGGCGGTGCGGCCGTCGGGGGCAACGGCGATGAACTCGGGCTCGAAGTCCTGGGCCGCATTGGCACCCGGGCCAAAGATGCGCACGCCTTGGGCGCGCAGCGCCGCTTCCTGGCCGATGAAGGCGCGGAAATCGGCCGTGGCCACGGCCGGCGTGCTGCCGCGGTTGACCGTTATGACACTGATCGAGCCCTCTGGGTCCACCGAATCGGCCTGGCCGTAGCTGTTGGGCTCGCCCTCGTTGGCCACCAGCACGCGCAAGCCGTCGGGGGTGAAGGTGAGCATGTCGGGTAGCGCGCCCACGGCCACGTGCGAGAGCACGCGCAAGGTGGCGGCCTCGACGAAGGCCACCGCGCCGGGGTTGGTCTTGGGTGCCGCCTGCACCGCGATCGCCACCAAGCCGCCGTGCACCGCCACGCTGTTGGGGCTGTCGCCAAAAGCCGCCACTGGGATGTTGCCGATGCGCTGCGGCGCGCGCGGGTCGCGCAGATCGAGCACGTCGATGGATTTGGTGGCCGCGTTGACCACGAACAGGCGCTGCGAGAACGGGTCGTAGGCGGTGATCTCGGACGCGCCTTCGGCACCGCCCTCGAAGGCCCCCAGCGCTTCCAGCGTCAGGCCGGCAGGGGCTGCAGCCGGCACGGCTGCTGGGGCTGCGGCTGGGGCTGGGGCTGCTGCAGCCGCCGCCGGGGCCGTGGCGGGCGTGGTGGGAGCCGTCTGGCAGCCGGCCAGCGCCAAAATGGCGAGGGAGGCCGCCGCGGTCAAGCGGGCCAGGGCGAAGGGGGTGGGTGTCATGGGCATTGTGGTGGTGCAGTTTGAAGTCGAACCGCTGCACTCTACGCAAGCCAGATGACAAATCTGTGAATGCCCCCGCCACCCCCCTGTGCCGCCCCAGACCGATCAAAGGCGCTCAAAAATCGCCGCAATCCCCTGCCCGCCGCCGATGCACATCGTCACCAGCGCGTAGCGGCCACCGCTGCGCTGCAGCTCGTACAGCGCCTTGACGGTGATGATGGCGCCGGTGGCCCCGATCGGGTGCCCGAGCGAGATGCCCGAGCCGTTGGGGTTGACCTTGGCCGGGTCCAGGCCCAGCTCCTGCGTCACGGCGCAGGCTTGGGCGGCGAAGGCTTCGTTGGCTTCGATCACGTCCAGGTCGGCAATCGTCAGGCCGGTGCGCTCGAGCAGCTTGCGTGTGGCCGAGATCGGGCCCACACCCATGATCTTGGGCTCGAGTCCGGTGTGCGCGTAGCCCACCAGCCGCGCCATCGGGGCCAGGCCGCGCGCGCGCGCCGTGCCGGCTTCCATCAGCAGCACGGCGGCAGCGGCGTCGTTGATGCCCGAGGCGTTGCCCGCCGTGACGCTGCCGTTTTCCTTGACGAACACCGGCTTGAGCTTGGCCAAGTCGGCCAGCGTGCAGCCGGGGCGGAAGTGCTCGTCGGTGTCGAAGGCGACCTCGCCCTTGCGGCTTTTGAGCAGCACCGGCACGATCTGCGATTTGAAGCGGCCCTCGGCGCTGGCGCGCTCGGCGCGGTTGTGGCTCTCGACGGCGAGGGCGTCCTGCATGGCGCGGCTGATGCCAAACTGCGCCGCCACGTTTTCGGCCGTCACGCCCATGTGGATTTTGTGGAAGGGGTCGTGCAGCGCGCCCACCATCATGTCCACCAGCGTGGCGTCGCCCATGCGCGCACCAAAGCGCGACACCAGGCTCAGGTAGGGCGCGCGGCTCATGTTCTCGGCCCCGGCGCCGATGGCCACGTCGCAATCGCCGAGCAAGATCGCTTGGCTGGCGCTGACGATGGCCTGCAGACCCGAGCCGCACAGGCGGTTCACGTTCATGGCCACGGTGGTGTCTGGGCAGCCGCCGTCGAGCGCGGCCACGCGCGATAGGTACAGATCGCGCGGCTCGGTGTTGACGACGTGGCCAAAGACCACGTGGCCCACGTCGGCACCGGGCACGGCAGCGCGCGCCAGCACCTCGCGCACCACCAGGGCGCCGAGTTCGGTGGTGGGGGTGTCTTTGAGGCTGCCGCCAAAGGTGCCGATGGCGGTGCGCGCAGCGCTGACGACGACGACTTCTCGGTTGCTCATGGGTTTGGTCTCCTAGGGGGTGGTTTGGATTGACGTATAAATGGCTCGGGCAGCTACCGCGCCCCAGGCCGGATCTTAAGGCCAGCGCGGCGGCTCAATCGCCCTGAAAGCCGCCCGAGCGGCACGTCAGCACCAGCGTGTCGCGCCAGCCCAGCTCGCCCGGCACCAGCGGCTGGATCGGGGTCGATTCGTGGATCACGCGCTCGTCGTCGAGCAGCAGCAGCGACCAAGGCTCGGTCAGGGTGAAGCGCTGGCCGTGCGGGCCATCGGCCTCGAACACCCGGCTCTCGCCGCCCTTGATGCCTTGGCGAGCGAGCAGATAGACGGCCACCAGCTCCATGCCGTCGCGGTGCGCGCCCTCGGGCGTGGGGCGGCCGATGCCGTCGGTGGTGTCGATGCGAAACTGGTGCGCTTCCACGTACCACGGCTGCGCGCCCTTGAGCGCCGAAGCCGCCGCCGCGGTCTGCTGTAGCAGGCGCTGCCAAGCGGGTTGGGCCACGACCTCGGGCTCGATCGGCTCGAACCAGCGCTGCATGCCGCCGTGCAGCGCGTTGTACTGCAGCGGCTGCCAGTGCACCCGGTGCGGCACCTGGCGCACCTGCGCGCCCTCGACCACGAAGCAGCTGTGGCGCCGTTTGCGGTAGCGCCCGCCATCGCGCAGATAGTGGTCGGGGCAGAGCCGCTCCCAGCTCGGTTGCAGGGCCGCCAGCGCCTGCGCCTCGAGCCCAAGCCAGCGCTGCACCGCAGCCGCATCGAGCAGGGCAAAGCCCTGGCGCGCCAAGGTGGCATCGAGCTGCTCCAACGGCACGGTGGGGGGTGGGAAAACGGCGTTCATGGGAGGGTTGACAAAGGCAAGCGGCTTTGTGCGGGTGGCACTAGTGTAAACCCGGGCACGCGCCAGCCAGCACCCTCCCTAGGTGCTGCGCCACAGCAGCCACAGCAGCAGCATGCCCGCAGCCGCATTGGCCAGCGCCAGCAGGGTAAAGACCAGCAGCAACCAACCAGCGGGCGGTGACAGGTGCAGAAACCAAGCCATGCCGGTCGAGAGGCCGTTGAACAGCAGCATCAGCCAAAACAGCCCGTTGCGCGGCTGCCAGAGCCGGCGCAGGCGCTGCGGCCAGGGGGTGGGAGGGGCGGAATCGGGCATGGGGGCGATTGTGCCGCGCGGCGCAGCGATTGCACGTTGGGCCTAAATGTTGTAGCATTCGCACATGCGACGCTGGCTGATCATCCTGTTCGTGCTGCTGCTGCCCTGGCGGTTGTGGGCGGGCGACGCCATGGCGTTGGCGGTTTTGCATTCAGTCCCTGCCGCTGCGTATGGCCCAGCCCAGATGGCGTCAATCAACCCGGCAGCACTCTGTGGCCACGCCGACTTGGCGCTGCACGAGGCTGCGCACGCCTGCTCTCCCGACCCCGCTCACGACCTCCACCTCGGCGCAACGCACGAGGCTGCGCAGGCCATAGCTCAGGCCGCCGACCCCGCCTGCCCCGGGCACTCTGAAGCGGGCGCGCATGGCCTGTGTCTTTTGTGCGGGATTTGCCACCAGGCACTGGCGGTGCCGCTGCGGCTTGGGGCCCTGCCGACGGCCTTGCCCTCCAGCGAACCCGTGCCCACGCGCACCATGGTCCTGCAGGCCGAGCGCCAGCCCGAGCTCAAACCGCCTATTTTCTGATCTCGATACCCGAAGTCCGTCCGCACCTTGCCCGTTTTGGGCAATGTGCGGCCCCTCTTGGTTCTGGATCGGAGATGTTTCCATGTTTGCTTCTTCCTTGGCCCCGGTGCCGCGCGTCTGGCGTGTGCAGCGCGGCGGGCCGCATGCTTTTTTGAATCCCATTTTGGGTGCGGCGCTGCTGGCGGCCACCCTGTCTGGCCCCGCTTGGGCTCACGGCCCGGCGCTCGCCCAAGCCCAGAGCGATTGGCGCGCAGCCAATGAGCTGGTCGGCAGCTTCCCGCGTGGCCATGCCGACATCGTGCAGTGGGAGGCGCAGCAGCAGCCCCCTGCCACGCCAGCCCCGCAACCCGCCGCCGCCCAGCGCTGGAGCTTTGCTGATGCCCTGATGGCAGCCCAGCGCGCGCGCCCCGATCTGCTGGCGCGGCCGGGCCAGAGCGCGTTCGAGCGCGCCGAGCTGCGGCTGGCGCAGGCCGAACTGGCTTTGCAGGTCGAGCGGGCCTGGCTGCACGCCGTGGCGGCTGGCAGCAGCGCCCGCTACCAAGCGCAGGTGCTGCAAGCCGCACAAGCCGGGGCCGAGCTGGCTGCGCGACTGGTGCGGGTGGGCAATTGGCCGCAGATGCGCCTGTTGCAAGAGCAACTGCTGCTCAACCAGGCCCAAGCGCAGCAGCGGGCGGCGCAGCACCAGCAGCACCTGGCCGTGCTCGACCTGTGGCGCCTGGCGGGCAGTGGGCTCACACCGGCGCAACTGGCACAGCGGCTGCCAACCGACTGGCCGGCGGTGAGCGCCCCGGCTGCCCCCACCTTCGCCCCCTTGGCAACACTGGAAGCGCAGGCGCTGCAGGCGCACACGCGCTGGCCGCTGCTGCAGCGCCAGGCCGAACTGCTGGAGCGCGGTTTGGCGCAGTCCGAGCTCGAACGCATCGCTGCCACGCTGGCGGCCGCCGTCGCGCCGCAGCCCGGCACTGGTGCCCCGCCCGCGCTGCCCGAGCTCGATGCGCGCCAGCTCTGGCCGCGCGCCTGGGACAAAGCCGCCGAGGCGCGCGCCGAGGCCGACGCGCTGGGGCGCCAGATTCGCGCCGACGTCCACAGCGCCTACAGCGCCTGGCAAACCGCCACCGCGCTGGCCGAGGGCTCGGCGCAAGACGCGCTGCGCCTGCACACCGCCTTGCAAGACGAAACCCAGCAGCGCTACAACGGCATGCTCAAGAGCACCTGGGAGCTGCTGGCCAGTGCCAGCGCCCGGGTGCAGGCGAGCGAGGCCGCCCTGCTGGCGCGGCGCGACGCCGCCGTGGCCGCAGCCGAACTGCGTGCCGTGCTCGCCGGCCTATCTTACGAAACCGCGAAAGGAAATTGATCATGCAACGCCGCCAATTTTTCCAGGGTGCCTTGGCTGCCGGGGCCTTCACAGCCGCCGCCAGCGCCACCGTCGGCCGCCACGCGCTGGCCGCCCTGCCCGAGCCGGTGCTGCAGCACAGCGCCGCCACCGCCGCGCCTTGGGTGCCGCCCGGCGTCACCGGGGCCGGTTTGCCCTACCGGCCGGTGGTGACGCTAAACGGCTGGACCCTGCCCTTTAGGATGCGCGACGGCGTCAAAGAATTCCACCTCGTGGCCGAGCCGGTGGTGCGCGAAGTGGCGCCCGGTTTCGTGGTCAATATGTGGGGCTACAACGGCCAGAGCCCCGGCCCCACGATCGAAGTGGTGGAGGGGGATCGGGTGCGCATCTTCGTCAGCAACCGCCTGCCCGAGCCGACCAGCATCCACTGGCACGGCCAGCGCCTGCCTTCGGGCATGGACGGGGTGGCGGGCATCAACCAGCCCTCGATCGGGGCTGGCAAAACCTTCGTCTATGAATTCCAGGCGCGCCGCCCGGGCACCTTCATGTACCACCCGCACGCCGACGAAATGGTGCAGCTCGCCATGGGCATGATGGGCTTTTGGGTCACGCACCCCAAGCTCGATGCGCGCGGCCGGCACCCACAGATCGATGCGGTGGATCGCGACTACTGCTTCTTGCTCAACGCCTTCGACGTCGAACCCGGTGCCAAAACGCCCACCGTCGCCACCATGCTCGACTTCAACACCTGGGCTTTGAACAGCCGCGTCTTCCCGGGCATCGACCCGCTGGTGGCGCGCCTGGGCGACCGGGTGCGGCTGCGCATGGGCAACCTGACCATGACCAACCACCCCATCCACGTACACGGGGTCGAGTTCGAAGTCACCGGCACCGACGGCGGCCCGGTGCCCAAGGGTGCGCGCTGGCCCGAGGTGACGATCGACATGGCGGTCGGCCAGATGCGCCAGATCGAGTTCCTGGCCGACGAGCCCGGCGACTGGGCCGTACACTGCCACAAAAGCCACCACACCATGGGGCCGATGGGGCACGACGTGCCGACCATGATCGGAGTCGATCACCGCGGGCTGGTCGGCAAAATCCAGGGCCTGGCTCCTGATTTCATGGTGATGGGCGAGCGCGGCATGTACGATATGAAGCAGATGCCGATGGAACTGCCCCCCAACACCCTGCCCATGATGGCCGGCCAGGGCCAGTTCGGCCCGATCGGCATGGGCGGGATGCTGACCGTGCTCAAGGTGCGCGCCAACCAGCCGCCCAACGACTACCGCGACCCCGGCCCCTACGCCTTCCCGAGCGGCAGCGTGGCCTTTGAATACCGGGGGCCGGTACCCGAGGCGGTGCGCCCACCCAGCCCGCCCCAAGCTGCCCACGGAGAAGTCCGTAGAGGGGCGCAGGGAGGCCACGGAGGAGGAGCCCACGGAGCCCACGGCGCAGCGCCACCGCCCAGTCCGGCAACACCCGCAACACCCGCAACACCCGCAACACCCGCAACACCCGCAACACCCGCACCGGCCGCCCCGGTGCATCGGCACTGAACTTGAGGCCTGTGCCGGGCTTCAAACCCGGCGCTCCCTTGAGTCAACCCAAACCCACCATGCAACGACGCACCTTGCTCCACAGCGCCAGCGCCGCCCTCACCGGGCTGGCTGGCACCACCTTGCTCGCCCTGTCGGCCCCAGTCGCGCTGGCGCAGGCGCGCCGCAGCCCGCCCGTGATGGAGGTCTGGAAAGACCCCCAATGCGGCTGCTGCGACGACTGGATCACCTACCTGGAAAAAAACGGCTTCGAAGTGCGCCCCTTCGACACCGGCAACATCGCGGCGCGCCGGCGCCTGGGGGTGCCGGAGCAGTACGGCTCCTGCCACACCGCGCTGGTGGGCGGCTACGTGGTCGAAGGCCATGTGCCCGCAGCCGACATCCACCGCCTGCTGCGTGAGCGCCCGGTGGCGCTGGGCCTGAGCGTGCCGGGCATGCCCATCGGCAGCCCCGGCATGGACGGCCCGCTCTACGGCGGCCGCCGCGACCCCTACCACGTGCTGCTGCTCGGGCGCGACGGCGGCTCGCGCATCTGGGCCTCCTACCACCAGCCCCCGGCTAGGGCACCCGCAGCGCAGCAGCCACCCAACGGGGCAGCACCAGGTGCGGCGGGTGCGGCCGCCACCGACCGCGACGGCCGCCCCTGGGTCGAGGCCGAGGTGCGCCGGGTGGACCGCAGCAACCGGCGCGTCAGCCTGCGCCACGGCCCCATCCCCAACCTGGAAATGGGCGGCATGACCATGGTGTTCCAGCTCAGCGACCCGGCCCTGCTGGAGCAACTGCAGCAGGGGCAGCGCATCCGCTTCAGCGCCGCGCTCATCCAGGGCGAATACACCGTGATGCAAATCGCGCCCCTGCCTTGATTTTGTCCAATCCCGTCGCGCACCCACACCCCTTCCCTTGCACACCGGAGTCTGACCATGAACCGTTTGAAAACCTTGCTCAAGATCGCCCCCGCTGCGCTGGCGCTGCACCTGCTGCTGGCCACGCCCCATCTGCACGCCCACGCCCAGCCCGAGGGCTCGCTGCCCGCGCACGGCAGCACCGTCAGCGGCAGCCCAAACCGGATCGCGGTCTGGTTCGATCACCCGATGCGGCTCACGCTGTTTGAAGTGAGCGGCCCGCGGGGCGTGGTGCCCTTGAGCCAAGGCCCGGGCCGCGACGCGCTCACCCGCTTCGAGACCAGCCCGGCCACCCCTTTGAGCCCCGGCAAATACACCGTGCGCTGGCGCGGTTTGGCGGCGGACGGGCACGTCATGGCCGATGAAATTTATTTCACTGTGCGCTGAGGTGGACGCAGGCCTTTACTTGACAGCGCTTGCGGCATGAGCACCGCCCTGTCGTTGTTGCAACCCCTGCTGGACCTGCTCGCGCAGACCGATGGCTGGACCTGGCTGCGCGTGCTGGTGGCAGCGGCCTTCTACGCCAGCGCCCTGGTCGCGGTGGGCGGGGTGTGCTTTGGCCTGGTTTTCGGCGGCAACCCCGCGCTGGACCAGGCCGCCGGGCTGCGCACGCTGGTGCCCGCCGCCGCCGGCGTGGCGCTGGCCCTGCTGCTGTTGCAGTGGCCGCTGCAGGCCGGCTTTCTGGGTGGCGGCACCTGGGCGGCGGCCTTCGATCCCGGCTTGCTCGCGCTGGTGTTTGACGGTGCCACGGGCCAACGCCTGCTGCTGGCCGGCAGCGGCTTGCTGCTGTTGCAGGCGTTTTGGATCGGGTCGGGGCGCTGGCGCGGGCCGGCGGCGGCAGTAAGTCTGCTGGGCGCGGCGCTGGTGCTGCTGGCTTTCACGCTAGTCGGGCACAGCACCGGTGCACCGCGTGCGCTGCTGGCGGCGCTGCTGCTGCTGCACCTAGGCGCGGTGGCGTTCTGGGTCGGCGCCCTGATCCCCCTGTACCGCATCAGCGGGCCGCCGCAGCTGGGCGAAACAGCGGCCCACGTGCTGCAGCGCTTTGGCCTCGTGGCGGCGCCGGTGGTGGCGGCCCTGATCGTCGCCGGGCTGTGGCTGGCCTGGCGCCTGCTGGAGGGCTGGTCGCCCCTGCTGCACAGCGCCTACGGCCTGGTGCTGCTGCTCAAGCTCGCCGTGCTGGGCCTGCTGCTGGGCTTGGCGGGGCTGAACCGCTGGCTGCTGGTGCCGGCCCTGGTGGCCCATGCGCCGCGCGCACGGCAACGGCTGCGCGCCAGCATAGGCTGCGAGATGCTGCTGGTGGCCCTGATCCTGCTCCTGACGGCTTTTTTGACCACCACCACCTCACCTTAAGCGCGCCAGCCGGGCGCAGGGGCTGGTCGCGCAGGCACATGCCTCAGCCGATGCAAGGCTTGGCAACCGATTTGCAATCCGGCCCGGCACAGCCGATAATTCCACCACACCTTTAGCCCTCGGAACCGACCATGAGCACTGCCTTCATCGACGCCCACCTGATCGCCGCCGACGGCGCGCTGCGCGCCCTGTTTGCGCCGCACCGTGCCGCCCGCCCGTGCCCGCGCCCGCCCGCCGATGTGGCCGTGGCGGCGTTGAGCGAAGCCGAAAAGCGCCACGCCGGCGCGCTCATGCGCGTCAACCACGTGGGCGAGATCTGCGCCCAGGCGCTCTACACCTCGCAGGCGCTGGCGGCGCGGCTGGGGCCGGGCTCAGAGGCCGAAAAAGAAAAGCTGGCGCACCATCTCGAGGCCGCCGGGCAGGACGAAACCGACCACTTGGCTTGGTGCAAGCAGCGCCTAGATGAGCTGGGCGACCGGCCCTCGCTGCTCAACCCGCTCTGGTTTGCCGGCGCCTTTGGGCTGGGCCTGCTGGCCGGGCGCTTCGGTAAAGGCGTGAGCCTGGGCTTTGTGGTCGAGACCGAACGCCAAGTCGAGGCCCACCTCGACAGCCACCTCGGGCGACTGCCGGCGCACGACCACGCCTCGCGCGCCATCGTCGAGCAGATGAAGGCCGACGAAGTGCGCCACGCCAACGAGGCCAAACGCGACGGCGGCGTCGATCTGCCACCCCCCGTTAAGGGCCTGATGCGGCTGGCGGCCAAGGTCATGACCACGGTGGCGCACCGGGTCTAGAGCGCGCCTGCCAGCCTGCCAGCCTCCCAGCCCCTCAGTCTTCGATCAGCTCGAAACTGGTCGTGATGGCGGCGGTTTTGCCCAGCATCACGCTGGCCGAGCAGTATTTTTCGTGGCTCAGTTCGATCGCGCGCTGCACCGCCGCCTCGGGGATGCCGTGCCCGCGCACGGTGAAGTGCATGTGGATCTGGGTAAAAACCTTGGGGTCGGTCGGGGCGCGCTCGCTGCTGAGCTTGACGCTGCAGCCGCGCACGTCGTGGCGCCCGCGCTTGAGGATCAACACCACATCGTAGGCGCTGCAACCGCCGGTGCCGGCCAGCAGCGCCTCCATGGGGCGCGGGGCCAGGTTGGCGCCGCCGTGTTCGGGTCGCGCCGGGTCGGGCGCGCCGTCCATGTATAGCACGTGGCCGCTGCCAGTTTCAGCCACAAAGCCCATGGACGAACGGGTGCCGGCGGCGCCGGTCCAGGTGACGGTGCATTCCATTTCGATCATTACCTCAAAAACAACAGGCGCTTACAAAAAAGATGTTGCATTGCAGCAAACCCGGGTTTACACTAGCGCCATTGTATGCAGGAGTTGGCTCGGTCAGTGCCTGCAGCGTCCGCAGCCCCTTGCTGCGCAGTCGGTTGTCTCCTCTGCCCTTCAACGGGTGGTTCAGCCCGGTCATCGCGACCGGGCTTTTTTTTTGGCCGCGCTGGGCTGGCTGCCCCCATGCATTTCGAGCCGACGCAGCGCTTTCCCCTATGATGCCGGGCTGCCCTGCCACATTAGCAACTCGCCTGCACTCCCTTCCCTACCTTTACGCTTTTGCCGTATGCCTGCACCCCGACCTGCTCCGCCCGCTGCTGCGCCTGCTGCCCCTGCTGCCCCTGTGGCTCCCCTGCCTACTGACGCAGTGCCAACCGCCATAGCCGCTGCCACTTCTGGCGCAGGCCAAACCCCGTCCACCGCCACCGACCTCAGCCCGGCCGACTACCTCAAGCTCATCCTCACGGCGCGCGTCTATGACGTGGCGGTCGAGTCGGCGCTGGAGCCGGCGCGCCAGCTCAGCCGCCGCTTGCACAACAAGGTGCTGCTCAAACGCGAAGACCAGCAGCCGGTGTTCAGCTTCAAGCTGCGCGGCGCCTACAACAAGCTCGCGCACCTGGCGCCCGAGCAGTTGCAGCGCGGCGTCATCTGCGCCTCGGCCGGCAACCACGCCCAAGGGGTGGCGCTGGGGGCACACCGGTTGGGCGCGCGGGCGGTGATCGTCATGCCCGTGACCACGCCGCAACTCAAGATCGAGGCCGTGCGCGCGCTCGGCGGCGAGGTGTTGCTGCACGGCGACAGCTATACCGACGCGCACGCGCATGCGCTGGCGCTGCAAGCCGAGCACGGCTACACCTTTGTGCACCCCTTTGACGACCCCTACGTGATCGCCGGCCAGGGCACGGTGGCCATGGAACTGCTGCGCCAGTTGCAAAGCCTGGGCAACCAGCGCCTCGATGCGGTGTTCGTGGCCGTGGGCGGCGGCGGCCTGATCAGCGGTGTGGCCAACTACCTCAAGGCACTGCGGCCCGAGATCAAGGTCATCGGCGTGCAGATGAACGACTCCAACGCCATGCTGCGCTCGGTCGCGGCCGGCCATCAGGTGACGCTGGCCGAAGTCGGGTTGTTCTCCGACGGCACCGCCGTCAAGCGCGTGGGCGACGAGACGCTGCGCATCAGCCGCGCGCTGGTCGATGGTTTTATCGAAGTCGATACCGACGCCGTCTGCGCCGCCATCAAAGACGTGTTTGTGGATACGCGCAGCATCGTCGAGCCCGCCGGGGCGCTGGCGGTGGCAGCGATCAAGCAGTACGTGGCCACGCACAAAACCCGGGGCGAGACCTACGCCGCGATTTTGTGCGGTGCCAACATGAACTTCGACCGGCTGCGCTTCGTGGCCGAGCGCGCCGAAGTGGGCGAGCAGCGCGAAGGCCTGTTTGCCGTCACCCTGCCCGAGGAGCGCGGCAGCTTCAAACGCTTCCTCGAGGCCATCGGCAACCTGCCGGGCGGGCCGCGCAACGTGACCGAGTTCAGCTACCGCATCAGCGACGCGCGCGAAGCGCACGTGTTTCTGGGCCTGAGCACGCACGGGCGCGGTGAGAGCAGCAAAATTGCCGCCAACTTTGCGCGCCACGGCTTTGCCGCGCTGGACCTGACCCACGACGACCTGGCGCAAGAGCACATCCGGCACATGGTCGGCGGCCACTCGCCGCTGGCGCACGACGAGCGCCTGCTGCGCTTCGTCTTCCCCGAGCGCCCCGGCGCGCTGCTGAAGTTTTTGAACCTGATGCGCCCGGGCTGGAACATCAGCCTGTTTCACTACCGCAACCAGGGTGCCGACTACGGCCGCATCTTGGTCGGGCTGCAGGTGCCCGAGGCCGAAGAGGCCGAGTTCCAGACCTTTCTGACCACGCTGGGCTACCCGTGCGTGGACGAAACCGCCAACCCGGTATATCGGTTGTTTTTGCGCCGTTGAGGGCCGTGCACCGGCGGCCCCAAAAAGCAAAAACCGCCCAAAGTGGCGGTTTTTGCTGGCGACCCAAGCTGCGTATTACTTCAGCTTGACCTCTTTGTACTGCACGTGTTTGCGTGCTTTGGGGTCGAACTTGGCGAAGGCCAGTTTTTCTGGTGTGGTCTTCTTGTTCTTGGTCGTGGTGTAGAAGTGGCCGGTTCCTGCAGTGGATTCCAGCTTGATTTTTTCGCGTCCGCCTTTGCTTGCCATGGTGCTGCTCCTTTAAGCGATCAGGCTTGACCGCGGGCGCGCAGATCGGCGAGCACCGCTTCGATACCGTTTTTGTCGATCAGGCGCAGCGCGGCGCCCGAAATGCGCAGGCGCACCCAGCGCTTTTCGCTCTCGACCCAGAAGCGGCGCGACTGCAGGTTGGGCAGAAAGCGGCGCTTGGTTTTGTTGTTGGCGTGGGACACATTGTTCCCCACCATGGGCTTTTTGCCCGTGACTTCACATACCCGTGCCATGTGGGCACTCCTATCAAATTAAAACAGCCCGAAGGCCGCACCTCGCTCGCGTCCTGTGTTGCGCCGCCTGCCTTGGGTGCCCTGCAAGCCATGCCTGCAGGCTTTTTCAAGGACGGCTCCGGCTCGCGAGCGGTCGAGGGAGGTTGACCAAGGGCCTTGCATTGAATGCAAGCATGGCGCGGCTTGAACACGCCACCCAACTTGGACAGCCTGCTATTCTAAACCATCAGCGCGGCTGAGTGGCAAATTTTTTTGACAGGCTGAGTGGCAAATTTTGAGTGCCAAATTTTTTGCCGCCTGCAATCCCCCATTCACACCGCTGCAGCGGGACAAACGGGAACCTGTTGCGCTGCATGGATGCGCTGCATGGCGCGTTCGAGCGCGCTGCGGCTGGTGCTCTCAACGTACAGACAGGGCTTGCCGGTGCGTTTGCAGTGCTCTTTGACGCGCCAGTAGGCGTTGTGGCTGATACAGCCCACTTGGCAGATGACCCAGTCGGCGGCCGCCAGGGTGGCTTGCAGCTGGCTCAGGTGGTGTTCGTCACCGCCGTCGTGGTGCAGCAGTTGCGCACCGTGCGCTTCCACCACCTCGCGGAAAGCGGGCAATTGTGCCGTGCGGCCGCCCACGCACGCGACCTTGGTGCCCGGGACTGCGCGGCCGGTCAAGGCCGCGCAGTCGCTGGTGCAGCCCGATTCCGGCACCGGTTGCGCCGCGTGCCCTTGCGACTCCGGGTTTGCCTGCTGCGCATGGGCTTGCACCTTGCTACCAACCGTTGCCACCACCGGGGCCAAGCAGGGCTGAATCGACCCCTGGGGGCTGGTCGCGCATGGACGCACCGCTGCACGCAAGGCCCGGTTGGCCTGCTGGCACTGCTGGCGCAAATCGGCATTTTCCAGCCACAGCGCCTCCAGGGTCTCGGCGTCGGGGCGCTCGACCTGCAACTGCTGGCAGCGTGTGGCCAGCCGCTCCTGTTCGGCCACGGCCTGCAGCAGGCTGTGACGCAGCCGCTGCAGCTCAGCTTGCAGCTCGTTCTGGCGCTGCTGCGCCTCATGCTGCTGACGCTGCGCACGCCCTTTGTGCTCGACCAATTCGGCGCGCAGTTGCGCCATTTGGCTGCGCTGCTGCTGCCACTGCTGCTGCTCGACGCGCGTCACCATGCCCACTTGGTGCTGCATCATGTGCACATCTCCCAGCAGCTCGTGCTCCAGCGTGAGCAGGCAGGCCGGGTGAGTGAGCACGGCCCACATCACACCGCCCCATGCCGGCTCTGCCCTTGCCTGCTGCCAGTGCTGGCGCAGCTCGTCGGCGCTGCGCAAATCGGCCACTTGGCGCAACTCGAGGGCGAAGTGCGCGTCGAGCCACTTTTGCAAGCGCTCGGCCAAGGGCGTGCGGCGCCGGCACTCCGAAACCCCGATCTGGTGCAGCTCGTAGTCGCCGCGTCCGTGTACGTCGATGCCACACTTGTGCATCAGCGCACGCTGCTCGCACATCGGCAGACAGACCCCCAGCACCGGGCAGGCGGCGCTGGCGCTCAGCTCCCACAAGGAGCGTCGGCGCTTGGCGGCTTTGCTGGCGCCGTCCATCGACGGCACCTCGAACACCAGTGGCCGCAGACCGTCGGCGCCCGATTCAGACGACCACACCGCCGTGGCTTTACGTGCCAGACACATAAACGTCTCCTACGGTTTGCACCCGCTCGCAGTCCCCGCCCTTGCGCTGGCACTGGCCATCTGCGCCCAGCCAATGGTGGGCATGGCCGACGCAAGCGGTTTGGCACAGCACCTCATCGGATGCGCGCCATGCATCGGGAGCCACATTGGAAGCCGCAGCCTGGTCCAGGGGTTGACTGTGAAAAACCAGGCGCACGAGCGCTTTTTGGGCCACGCTGGCCTGCCCTCTGGGCCACGCACGCCACGAGCGGTGGCTGCGCAGCGGAATCGCCCACCATTGGGCCGTGCGCTCCAAAACGGCCTGGGCCCGGTGGCGCAACAGATCGGCCTCCAGCGCCTCGATGCGTGCGGCCATCTGGCGCACGGTTGCGCTCATTCTTTGCTGCACGCGGGCGTGGTGGCGCAGCCACACCATCTGTTCGTCCAAGGGCATCGCATTGGCGGCCGCGCCGGGCACGCAGTCAAAGGCGGTGTTCATTGCAAGCCCGCCGTCAGCGCTTGGCCGCTCCAACCTGGGGCGCACGGGGGGCACACCAGCGCTGGCCGGGCGGGCACCTTGGGCAACGCTTGCCAGTGGGCATGCAAGCGCCAGACCATGGCGCGCATGGAGGCGCTCAGGCTGGGCTGCTCGGTGAGTGCCAGCAACAAGGCGCCGATTTTGTGCGCCAAGGCGGCGCGCTGGCGCTCGCAAGCGCTCTGGGCGTGGCCGGTCATGAGCGCCAAGGCAGCCGCCAGCATGGCTTCTGAGGCGGGCAACAGGTAGGTATCGGCTTCGGGCCAGTCGGGTTCACGTTCCATGGCTGCTCCTGGGGTTGGGTGCGATGGACGTATGGTAAATGCGAATCGTTCCTATTGGTTGCCCGTGTGATTGATTTTATATTGTCATAGGCAGAAATCGATAGTTTTTGTAAGCATGGACACCCCCTGCGCACCCGGCGCGCGGTGTTTGCACGCGGCTGCAACGGGCACCCTGAAGCGCCCGCACCGGCCCGCAGCCAGCCCGCTTCAACGCCGCCAATAGTGGCGCGTGAACAACACCAGCACCGTGAGCAGCTCCAGCCGCCCGAGCAGCATGGCAAAGCTCAACACCCCGAGCTGAAAGCCGCTGAGCCAGCCATAGTTGTGCGCCGGCCCGACCAGTCCCAGCCCAGGACCGATGTTGTTGAGCGTGGCCACCACGGCTGCAAAGGCGGTCACGATGTCGAGCCCGGTGAGCAGCAGCACGAAGCTCAGCCCCAGCGTGGCGGCGCCGTAGATCAGCATGTACCCGAGCACCGTGGTGAGCGTGGCCGCGGCGATGCGCTGCCCGCCGAGCGTGATCGGATTGACCACGCGCGGGTGCACGATGCGCACCAGCTCGCGCCGCGCCTGCTTGATCAGCAGCACCATGCGCACCATCTTGATCCCGCCACCGGTGGAGCCGGCGCACGAGACGAAGCAACCGAGAAACATCAAATAGACGCCGATGAACACCGGCCACTGCCCGTAATCGGCAGCGGAATAGCCGGTGGTGGTGGCCAGCGACAGCACGTGAAAGGCGCTGCTGCGCAGGGCGGTCCAGAAATCGGCTTCGACCTGGTGCGCCGTGAGCAGGGCCGTGACCAGCAGCACCGAGCCGGCCAGCACCAAAAAGTAGCTGCGGATCTCGTGGTCGTTGGCGATCGGGCCCAGCGTGAGCGTGCGCAGCACCAGAAAGTAGCGCAAGAAACTGATGCCAGCCAGCGTCATGAAGACAATCGCCACCAGCTCCACCGCCGCCGAATCCCAGTGCCCGAGGCTCGCGTCCTGCGAGGAAAAGCCACCCAGGCTCATGGTGCTGCACATGTGGATGAAGGCGTCGGACCAGCTCATGCCGGCCCAGCGGTAGGCCAGCAGACAGGCCAGCGAAAAACCGAAATACACCAGCCACAGGCCGCGCGCGGTCTCGGCGATGCGCGGCGTGAACTTGGTGTCCTTCATCGGGCCGGGGGTTTCGGCCTTGTAGAGCTGCATGCCACCCAAACCCAGCAGCGGCAACACCGCCACCACCAGCAGCATGATCCCAAGGCCGCCGATGTACTGCAAAAAGGCGCGCCAGACGTTGACCGAAACCGGCAAGTCGCCCAAGCCGCTCAGGGCGGTGGCGCCGGTGGCGGTGAGCGCGCTCATGGCCTCGAAATAGGCGTGGTTCCAGCTGATGTCGGGCACCAGCCAGTACAAGGGAATGGCGGCGTAGGCGGTGAGCACCAGCCAGACCAGCACCACCAGCAAGAAACCGTCGCGCGGCAGCAGCTCACGGTACTGGTTGCGCGTGAGCCACAGCAGCAGCAGACCGGAGCCGAAGGTCAGCCCAAAAGCCACACCCCAGATGGCGCGCAGGTAGTTCAGATCCAGCGCCCAGCCCCAGGTCAAGGGCACCAGAAAGGCGAAGGCGAAGGCCATCATGATGCGCGCCAGCAGCGCCAGCACGGGCCCAAAAATCAACCACAGGGCAGACAAGCCGTTCATTTGCGCCAAAAAACCCTTGTAAACAAAAACAGAAAAGCCCGCACGACCCAGCCCGGCACCGAGGCGACACGCAGCAGCGGCATGGCAAACAAGGGCTTAACCAAAAAAAGTGGCTGTGACCTGGAACAGTTTTTCCACCTCGCGCACTAGGCGCTTGTGCGGGATGAAGATCACCACGTGGTCTTCGGCCTCGATCAAGGTGTCGTGGTGCGGCATCAGCACCTGGGCATTTTGTCCTTCGCCGCGCACGATGGCGCCAAAGCGCGCCCCTTTGGGCAGCGCGACCTCTTCGACCCGGCGCCCGACCAGCTTGGAGGTTTTGACGTCGCCGCGCGCCACCCCCTCCAGCGCCTCGGCGGCGCCACGGCGCAGGCTGTGCACCGCCACCACGTCGCCGCGGCGCACGTGCGTGAGCAGCTCGCCGATCACCGTCTGCGCCGGCGAAATGGCGATGTCGATCGCGCTGCCCTGCATCATGTCGGCGTAGGCGCGGCGGTTGATGAGCGCCATCACGCGCCGCGCCCCCAGGCGCTTGGCCAGCATGGCGGCCATGATGTTGTCTTCGTCGTCGTTGGTCAGCGACAGGAACAAGTCCATGTCGGCCACGTTTTCTTCCTCGAGCAGCGACTCGTCGGTGCAGTCGCCCTGCAGCACCAGCGTGCTCGAGGGCAACTGGCTGGCCAGGTACTCGCAGCGCAGCGGGTTTTGCTCGATCACCTTGACCTGGTACTGGCCGCTCAGGCTGCGTGCCAGCCGCAGCCCGACCCGGCCGCCGCCGGCGATCATCACGCGCAGCACCGGCTTGTCGATGGTGTGAATGGCCGCCAGCACGAGTCGGATCTGGTCGGCCGCCGCCAGCACGAACAGCTCGTCGCCGGGCAGGATGCGGGTTTCGCGCGTGGCCTCCATCTCGGTGTCGAGCCGGTACAGCGCCACCACGCGCATGTCGGCGTGCGGCAGCAGCTCTTTGAACTGGGCGATGGTGCGCCCGACCAAGGTGCCGCCGTGCTCGGCGCGCACCGCGATCAGGGACACCCGCCCTTGAGCAAATTCCAGCACCTGCAGCGCTTCCGGGTACTCGATGAGCTGGTGGATGAAGCGCATCACCGACTCTTCGGGGCAGATCACGCGATCGACCGCAAAACCGGCCTTGCTCATGAGCGCGTCGCCCTCGAGGAACTCGGGCGAGCGCAGGCGCGCGATGGTGGTGGGCACGCTGAAGACGTCGTGCGCGATCTTGCACACCACCAGGTTCGACTCGTCGGCGGCGGCGCAGGCGATCACCATGTCGGCGTCCTTGGCCCCGGCCTCGCGCAGCACCGAGGGCTGGATGCCGTTGCCCACCAGGCCGCGCAAATCGAGCCGATCTTCGAGGGCGCGGATGCGCAGCGGGTCTTGGTCGATGACGGTGATGTCGTTGTGCTCCGACACCAGGCTCTCGGCCACGCTCTCGCCGACCCGGCCGGCGCCAAAAATGATGATGTTCATGAAGCCGCCAAGGCGCGTTGAATCAGGATTTTCTGCACTTCGCTGGTGCCCTCGTAAATTTGGCACACGCGCACGTCGCGGTAGATGCGCTCGACCGGAAAATCGCGCACCACGCCGTAGCCACCCAGGGTCTGGATGGCGGCCGAGCAGACCTGTTCGGCCACTTCGCTGGCAAAGAGCTTGGCCATGGCGGCTTCCTTGAGGCAGGGCAGCCCGGCGTCGCGCAGGCTGGCGGCGTGCCAGACCAGTTGCCGCGCCGCCTCCAACCGGGTGGCGCAGTCGGCGAGCTTGAAGCCCACGCCCTGGTGCTCGATGATGGCGCGGCCGAAGCTGTGCCGCTCGCGGGCGTACCCGATGGCGAAGTCGAGCGCGCTGCGCGCCATGCCCACGCTCTGCGCCGCAATGCCGATGCGCCCGCCTTCGAGCGCACCGAGGGCGATTTTGTAGCCCTCGCCCTCGGCCCCGATGCGCTGCTCGAGCGCGATGCGGCAACCCTCGAAGCGGATTTGGGCCGTGTCGCTGCTGTGCTGACCGATTTTGTCCTCGAGCCGTTCCACCAGATAGCCGGGGGTGGTGGTGGGCACCAGAAAGGCGCTCAGTCCCTTTTTTCCCGCCGCCGGGTCGGTGACGGCGATGACGATCAACAAGTCGCCGTATTTGCCGCTGGTGATGAACTGCTTGACGCCGTCGAGCACGTAGCCGTCGCCGTCGCGCAGCGCGCGCGTGCGCAGCTCGGAGGCATCGGAGCCAGCCTGCGGCTCGGTGAGGGCAAAGCCGCCCAGCAGCTCGCCGCGCGCCAGCGGCACCAGCCAGCGCTGCTGCTGCGCCGCGCTACCGTAGCGCAGCAAGATGGCGTTGACCGGGCAGTTGGTGACGCTGATGGTGGTGCTCACGCCACCGTCACCGGCCGCGATTTCTTCCAGCACCAGCGCCAGCGTCAGGGTGTCGAGCCCGACGCCACCCAGCGCCTCGGGCACGCAGATGCCGTAGCAGCCCAAGGCCGCCAGGCCCTGGTGCGCCGCTTTGGGAAAGATGTGCCCTTGGTCCCACGCAGCGGCGTTGGGCCACAGTTGCTCGAGGGCGAAGGCGCGCACGGCGTCGCGGATTTGCAGTTGGTCGGGGGTGAGCAGCACGGCCAGGCCTTTGTTTGATCAAAGCAATTCCAGCGCCATCGCCGTGGCCTCGCCGCCGCCGATGCACAGCGTGGCCACGCCGCGCCGGGCGTTGCGGGCGCGCATGGCGTGGATGAGCGTGACCAGGATGCGCGCGCCGCTGGCCCCGATCGGGTGCCCGAGGGCGCAGGCGCCGCCGTTGACGTTGACGATCTCGTGCGGCACCTCGAGGTCGTGCATCAGCGCCATCGCCACCACGGCAAAGGCCTCGTTGACTTCCCACAGATCGACCTCAGCCGCCGTCCAGCCCAGCTTGGCCAGCAGCTTCTGGCTCGCGCCCACCGGCGCGGTAGCAAACCACTGCGGCGCTTGGGCGTGGGTGGCGTGGGCGCACACGCGCACCAGCGGCGTGCAGCCGAGCCGCTGCGCCGTGCTGGCGCGCATGAGCAGCAGCGCGGCGGCGCCGTCGTTGATGCTGGAGCTGCTGGCTGCGGTAACGGTGCCGTCTTTTTTGAAGGCCGGCTTGAGTGTGGGGATTTTGTCGAGCCTGATGCGGCCCGGCCCTTCATCCACGCGCACCTCGCGCGCGCCGCTGCGCTCTTGCAGCGTGACCGGGGCGATTTCTTGCGCAAAGCTGCCATCCTGAATGGCGCGCTGGGCGCGCTGCACGCTGGCGGTGGCGTAGGCGTCCTGCTGGGCGCGGGTGAAGCCGTAGTGGGCGGCGCAGTCTTCGCCAAAGGTGCCCATGCTGCGCCCCGGTTCGTAGGCGTCCTCGAGCCCGTCGAGCATCATGTGGTCGTAGAGGCGGTCGTGGCCGAGCCGATAGCCGCCGCGCGCCTTGGCCAGCAGGTAGGGGGCGCTGCTCATGCTCTCCATGCCGCCGGCGAGCAACACCTCGTGGCTGCCGGCCAGCAGCATGTCGTGCGCGAACATGGCCGCGCGCATGCCAGAGCCGCACATTTTGGACAGCGTCACGGCGCCGGCGCTGTCGGGCAAGCCACCCTTGAAAGCGGCCTGGCGCGCCGGCGCCTGGCCTTGTCCGGCCAACAAGCAGTTGCCCATCAGCACCTCGGTGACGAGTTCGGGCGCAATGCCGGCGCGCGCTACTGCGGCGGCGATCGCCACGCCACCCAGGTCGTGCGCCGCCAGCGCGGCAAAGTCGCCCTGCAAACTGCCCATCGGGGTGCGGGCGGCGGAGACGATGACGATCGGATCGGCGGCTGGGTTCATGATCGGGCTCCAGGTGTAGAAAGGGTGGGCTGGGTGCGGAAAAATTCAGGCGGTGGCGGCCTCGCGCTGCAGCGCCTCGCGCTCTTGCTGCGCCACGCGCTCGATGTAGGCGACAAAATCCGGGTCTTCGCCGCGCAGCAGTTGCCCGAGCGCTGCGGCAAAGTCTTCGCGCCGGCACCACTCGCGCATGTAGTCGTCCCAGCTGTTCCAGCGCCGCTGCTCGGTCGGGCTCATCTGATCTTTGTAGGCCACCAGGTAGGCGCGCTCGAACAGGCTGATGAGCATGTCGAAGATCACCAGCATGCGCTCGCGCTGTTCAGGCGTGGGATTGGACAGCGCGCGCGTGCTGCGCAGCTGCAAATCGGCATGGGAGAGCACCACCTGTAAAAACTGGTTGTAGGCGTCGCTTAGGTGCTGGTAGGCTTCTTCGTCCTCGTTTTCGCGCTCTTTGCGCGCTTGCTGCACATAAGTCCAGAGGGCAAAGGGCAAGCCGATCACCGTCACGGCGTTGGCCGCCAACATGAAGGCGTCGTCGATCGTCATGGGGGCGGCAGCGCTGGGCTCCAAGGGGTGTGGGTGCTCGAGCTCAAGAGGCCGCAGCCGGCGCCGCCTGCGTCTCCAGCGCCGCTGCCTGTGCCGCCCGCTCGGCCGCCAGAGCCGCCTGGGCGCGCTGCACCACGAAGCGGCGCTCGCGCTCGTAGGGGAACACGTCGTGCACGTGGCCGGCCAGGATGCGCTCCTTGTGCGCCTGCCAGAATTCGGCCTGCAGCAGATCGGCGTGGTGGCGCATGAAGACCTCGCGCACCAGCGGGTTGCTGAGCAAGAAGGGGCCAAAGGTTTCGGGGAAGACGTCGTTCTTGGCCACGTTGTACCAGACGTCGCCGCTCATCTCGTCGTCGTCGTTGCGCGCTGGTGGCACGCGGCGAAAGTTGCAATCGGTGATGTATTCGATTTCGTCGTAATCGTAAAACACCACCTTGCCGTGGCGTGTGATGCCAAAGTTCTTCCACAGCATGTCACCGGGAAAGATGTTGGCCGCCACCAAGTCTTTGATGGCATTGCCGTATTCGAACACCGCGCGCTCGAGCTGCCGGCGCGCGCCGGCATGGTTGCGGTCGTGGCGCAGCACGTCAAAAGCCTCTTGCAGGTAGATGTTGAGCGGGATCATGCGCCGCTCGATGTAGAGGTGCTTGATCACGACTTCGATGGTGCCGTCGCCGTCGCGGTCGCTGATTTCGATCTGGCTGGGGGCAAACTTCTTGATTTCCTCGATCAACTCGTCCTCGAAGCGGTCGCGCGGAAACCCGACTTCGCTGAACTCGAGCGAATCGGCCATGCGCCCGACCCGGTCATGCTGCTTGACGAGCTGGTATTTGCCCCGGATCTGCTCGCGCGTGGTGTCCTTTTGCGGCGGGTAAAAATCCTTGATGACCTTGAACACAAAGGGAAAGCTCGGCAGGTCAAAGACCAGCATCACCATGCCCTTGATACCGGGCGAAATCCGGAAGCGGTCCGTGCTGTGCCGCATGTGGTACAGAAAATCACGGTAAAACAGCGTCTTGCCCTGCTTGGCCAGCCCCAGCGCGTTGTAGAACTCGGCCCGCGGTTTGCGCGGCATCATGCTGCGCAAAAACTGCACGTAGGCGCTGGGCACCTCCATATCGACCATGAAATAAGCACGCGCAAAGCTGAACACCATCAGCAGATCGTCTTCGCCGTGCAACAGGGTGTCGATCACCAACTGGCCCTGTGCGTTGTGCAGAATCGGCAGCGCAAAGGGCAGCTCTTGAAAACCGTTGATCAGCTTGCCGACCGCATAGGCGCCCTTGTTGCGATAAAACAGGCTGTGCAGCACCTGAATCTGGAAATTGGCGCGCAGTTTGTCGTGCTCAAACAAAGGCAGCAGCGCCTCATACACCGACAACGTGTCGCGCTCGAAATCTTCAAACGGCGCGCGCAGGCCAAAATCGCGCACCATGCGGCGCAATTCATCGAGCAATTTGTCGCGCTGCGGGTAGTAGCTGCGGTAGCTGGTGTGGGTCTGCGGGTCTTGCGGCTCCAGGTATTCGGTGCTCACCGCCGGGCGCACGAATATAAAATCGTTCTGAAAATAGCAGCGATCCAGAATCTTGGTGCTGACCGAATTAAAAAAGGTCTCGGCCAGTTCGGGCTGGCGGTGGTCCACCAGCATGCCGACGTAAAACAGCTTGATCTGCTGCCAGACCTCCATCGGCAACTGCGCGGCGTGGTACTCGCGCTCCAGCCTTGTCACGCATTCCTTGACGCGCAGATCGTAAAACTCGATGCGCTCGCGCTGGGCGCGCTGCTGACCGTGCCAATCTTGGGTTTCAAAGCGGTGCTTGGCGCGCGCCGATTCGGCCCGGAACAGGCGGTAATGGCGGTCAAAGCCGTCGATCATGGCGCGCGCGATGTCGTGCGCCAGCGTGGAGTCGAGCCGTTGCGGCAGGGTGGTGACCATTGGCGATCTGGGTGGATTGGACGGGGCGACCGGAGCAAACCCCGTGGCCGCTCCCAAACCCTTGCACACTAGCACAAAAAACCGCCGCGGCTGCGCTTTCAGCGGGTCTCGTTGTACAGCTCGCGCCCAATCAGCATGCGCCGGATTTCGCTCGTGCCGGCACCGATCTCGTACAGCTTGGCGTCGCGCCACAGGCGGCCCAGCGGGTAGTCGTTGATGTAGCCGTTGCCGCCAAAGAGCTGGATGCCGTCGCCGGCCATTTTGGTGGCCTGCTCGGCGCACCACAAAATCACTGAGGCGCAGTCTTTGCGCACCTGGCGCACGTGCGCGGCGCCCAGTTGATCCAGGTTTTTGCCGATCTGGTAGCAAAAGGCGCGGCCGGCCTGCAACACGGTGTACATGTCGGCCACCTTGCCCTGCACCAGCTGGAACTCGCCGATGCTCTGGCCAAACTGCTTGCGCTCGTGGATGTAGGGCACCACGTTGTCGAGCACCGCCTGCATGATGCCGATGGGGCCGGCGGCCAGCACGGCGCGCTCGTAGTCCAGGCCGCTCATCAGCACCTTGGCGCCTTGGTTCAGGCCGCCGAGGATGTTGTCGGCCGGCACCTCGACGTTGTTGAACACCAGCTCGCCGGTGTGGCTGCCGCGCATGCCCAGCTTGTCGAGCTTTTGCGCCACAGCAAACCCCTTCATGCCCTTCTCGACGATGAAGGCGGTGATGGCGCGTGCGCCCCCGCCGGCCGCCCGGCCGCCCGAAGGCCGGTGAGTCCCCTCGGGGGGTGGCGCAGCCTGGGGGTCGTCGGGTTCGGGCGCGGTCTTGGCATAGACCACCAGCGTGTCGGCGTCGGGGCCGTTGGTGATCCACATCTTGCTGCCGTTGAGCAGGTAGCAGCCGCCGCGCTCTTCGGCCCGCAGCTTCATGCCCATCACGTCCGAGCCGGCGCCGGCCTCGCTCATGGCCAGTGCGCCCACATGCTCGCCGCTGATGAGCTTGGGCAGGTACTTGGCGCGCTGCGCCGCGCTGCCGTTGCGCTTGATCTGGTTCACGCACAGGTTGGAGTGCGCGCCGTAGCTCAGGCCCACGCTGGCGCTGGCGCGCGAGATTTCCTCCATCGCGATCATGTGCGCCAGGTAGCCCATGTTGGCGCCGCCGTATTCCTCGTCCACGGTGATGCCCAGCACGCCCAGCTCGCCCAGCTTGCGCCACAGGTCCATGGGGAACTGGTCGCTGCGGTCGATCTCGGCCGCGCGTGGGGCGATTTCGGCCTGGGCGAAATCGCGCACCGCGTCGCGCAGGGCATCGATGTCGTCGCCCAGCATGAAATCGAGGCCGGGCAGGTTGGGCAGTGCGTTCATGGTCGGTGTCTCCGGTTTTTTGAGGCCAGTTACGTTTACGTAAACGTCAATTATGACGGTAAAAACCTACGCCGACACCACACCCACGCCCGCCACCACAGCGGCATGAGCCAAGGCCTGGTCCTGGGTGGCCAGCGGCAGGCGGCGGCGCAAAGCCAGATCCAGGTACACGGCGTCGTAACTGCTCAGGTCGTAGCGCAAGGCCAAGTCGAGCAATTGGGCCGGATGGGGTTTTGCGCTGTCGATATCAATCGGCAAAGTGGCCAACAGGGCAAGCATCTCCTGCGCCTGGGACGCAATCAGGCGCTGGCGCTTGCAGGCCGTGCGCAACACGTTGGTGTATTCCAGAGGCAGCAAGGCGGGCGCAATGGCTCGCTCATCCAGCAGGCGCTGGGCCACGGCTTGGGCGTAAGGGCTGGATTGGCTCTCGATCAGCCATCCGCACACCACCGAGTTATCGATGACGAATGACATCAGTCCAGCCCTTGACGCGCCAGCGCCTTGATCTCGCCCTCGAGGACGACGCCCTGGCGCAGGCTGCCCAGGCGAACGAAGGCCTCTTGCACTTGCAGGCGCTGCGCCTCGGGTGCGTCGGTTCCACTGCTGGGCACCCGCACCAGCCTGGCCGCCGGCTTGCCGCGGCGGGTAACGGCGACGGTTTCACCCCCTTCTACCCGGTCGATGAGTGCGGATAGCTGGTTTTTGGCTTGCGCAAGCGAAACATGGATCATGGCTAGGCTCTTTCAAGAATGGCCAGTTCATCATGCAGCAGGGCAGGCACCGTGTCAAGCAACTGCGGCACTGTGCTCGAGGCCGTGCTCGGCAGGGCCGCTTGCCCAGCCCAAACCCGCAGGGGTCAAGCTCAGCCCCCCAGCTTGGCCAGCAGGGTCTTGGCTTCTTTTTCGTGCACTTTCACCTCTTCCAGATTGGCTTGCAGGTCGGCCAGCTGCTCTTCGAGCTGGCGCCGGTGCAGCGCCAGCACGGCCAGAAACTTGCGCAACTGCGGCCCGCTGTCGCGCGGGGTGTCGTACATGTCGATGATTTCTTTGGCTTGCGACAGGCTCAGGCCGAGGCGCTTGGCGCGCAGCACGAGCTTGAGCCGGGTGCGGTCGCGCGCGCTGTAGACGCGGTTGCGACCGAGCGCGCCACTGCGCTGCGGCTGCAGCAGCCCCATGTCTTCGTAAAAGCGGATCGCGCGCGTGGTCAGGTCGAACTCGCGCGCGAGGTCGCTGATGGTGTAGCTGGTTTTTGCCATGTGGTGCGTAAACAGAACCCTTGTTTCACAATGGGTTCATAATGCCATAAGCGAAAATCTGGTGATCGCCACCTGCCATGGAAGCGCCGCATCCCTTTGCCCCCTACGCCCCCGGTCCGCGTCATTCCGGCCCGGGGTTCTTGACCACCGCCATCAACGCCTCGCCCGTGGTGGCGATCACTTGGGTGGGGGCCGAGGGCTGCCCGGTCGCGTTCGTGAGCGAAAACGTGAGCCAGTGGGGCTACCACGCTGCCGACTGGATGCGCCAGCACCTGCGCTACCTCGACCTGGTGCACCCGCACGACCTGGACGCACTCAACGCCGAGGTCGAAGCCAAGCGGCTGCAGGGCATCGAGAACTATGTGCAGCATTATCGCTTGCGCACCGCCGACGGGCGCTGGGTCTGGATCGAAGACCGCACCTGGATGGAGTACGACGCCGCCGGCACCATCACCTGGGCGCATGGGGTGCTGCTCGACATCAGCGCGCGCAAACACCAGGAGCAGATGGCCGAGCTGGAGCGCCAGACGCTGGAGCGGCTGCTGGGCCAGACCGAGCTGCAGCCCTTGCTCGAGTTCATGGTGCGCGGCTACCAGGCCCTGTTCCCCACGCAGCTGTTCAGTGTGCTGCTGCTCGACGCCAAAAACCAGACCCTGCACGACTGCGCCAGCCCCGACCTGCCCCCCGCCTTCCGGCAGGCGATCGATGGTCAGCCGATCGGCCCGCAGGCGGGCTCCTGTGGCAGCGCCGCCTTCCATGGCCAAGCGGTGTACGTGGCCGACATCGCCACCGACCCGCTGTGGGCCGATTACAGGCACCTGGCGCTGGCGCACGGCCTCGCGGCGTGCTGGTCGCTGCCGATCAAGGGGCCGCACGGGCGGGTGCTGGGCACCTGGGCCGTTTACAGCCAGCGCAGCGGCACCCCCACGCCAGCCGAACTGCAAGCCCTCGAGCGCGGTGCTTTTCTGGCCGGGTTGGCGATCGAACGCCACCAGTCGCTCGACGCCTTGATCAAACTGCAGCAGGCGGTCGAGCAGAGCCCGTCTTCGATCCTGATCGCCAACCTGAAGGCCGAAATCGAGTACGCCAACGCCGCTTTTTTCCGCGCCACCGGCTACAGCCCGCAGGAAGTGCTGGGCCAAAACCCACGCCTCTTGCAGTCTGGCCAAACCCCGCCCTCGGTCTATCGGGAAATGTGGGAAGGGCTCACTGCTGGCCAACCATGGAACGGGGAGCTGATCAACCGGCGCAAAGACGGCAGCATTTACATCGAAATGGCGCGCTTGGCCCCGATCGTGCAGCCCAACGGCCGCATCACGCACTACCTGGGCATCAAAGAAGACATCACCGAGCGCAAGCAAGCCGAACAGCAGATCGAGCGCCTGGCCTACTTCGATGCGCTCACCGGCCTGGCCAACCGGCTGCTGCTGCAGGATCGCTTTCACCAGGCGGCGATCGTGGCGCGGCGCCAGGGCCAGCCCCTGGCGCTGATGTACATCGACATCGACAACTTCAAGCACATCAACGACATCCTGGGGCACCACGTGGGCGACCAGCTGCTGGTGCAGATGGCGCAGCGCCTGAGCGCCCTGTTGCGCGCCGGCGACACGCTCTCGCGCCAGGGCGGCGACGAGTTCGTGCTGATGCTGCCCGGCTGCGATGCGGACGCGGCCCGCCTCGTGGCCGAGAAACTGACCGAACAGGCGCGCCACCGCTTCACCCTTGGCGAGCACGAGGTCACGGCCACGCTCTCGATCGGGATTGCGCTCTTCATGCGCGATGGCGAGACGCTGGACGAACTGGCCCGCAGCGCCGACCTGGCGATGTACCAGGCCAAGCACGAGGGGCGCAGCACCTTCCGCTTTTACGCGCCCGAACTGCGCACCCACAGCAGCCGCACGCTGCGCCTGCAAACCGACCTGCGGCTGGCGCTGGAGCGCGGGCAATTGTCACTGGTCTATCAGCCCCAGATGCGGCTCGGCGATGCCGCCCTGCTGGGGGTGGAAGCCCTGCTGCGCTGGCAGCACGGCGAGCTGGGCCCGATCTCGCCGGCCGAGTTCATCCCGCTGGCCGAAACCTCGGGCCTGATCCTGCCGATCGGCGAATGGGTGCTGCAGCAGGCGCTGCAGCAGTTGCAGCGCTGGGACGCCGCTGGGCTGGGGCCGTTGACGATGGCCGTCAACCTGTCGGCGGTGCAGTTTCGCGACGCCAGGCTGGCCGAAGGGATCGAGCAGCTATTGCGCGCCAACGGCCTGCCGGCGCACCGGCTGGAGATCGAACTCACCGAAAGCTGCGCCATGATCAATCCGCAAGGCGCCATCGCCACCATGGAGAGCCTGCGGCGGCTGCAAGTGCCGATTGCCATCGACGACTTTGGCACCGGCTACTCGTCGCTGAGCTACCTCAAGCGCTTCAAGGTGGCCAAACTCAAGATCGACCAAAGTTTTGTGCGCGATCTGCACGCCGACCCGGACGACCGCGCCATCGTGCGCGCCGTCATCGGGCTGGCCGACCACCTGGGCATGCGCACCGTGGCCGAAGGGGTGGAAACGGCCGAGCAACTGGCCTGGCTGCGCGCGCACGGCTGCGACCAGGCACAGGGATATTTCCTCAGCCGCCCACTGCCCGCCGACGCCTTGCAGGCCTGGGCGCAGCAGCGCAACCTGTGGGACGCGCCTCCAGCGGGGCCGGCCAGCGGCAGCTCGGGCCACCCGGCGTAGGATCTCAATCGGACTCGATGCGCACCCGCGCCAGCGCGCGCCGGCGCTCAAGCTGATCGGGCAGCACGCCCTGCACCAGCCGCCAAAAGGCCGGGCTGTGGTTCATCTCGATCAGGTGCGCCAGTTCGTGCACCACCACATAGTCGATCAGCGGCGCCTCGAGCTGGATCAGGCGCCAGTGCAGGCGCAGGCTGCCGTCGGCCTTGGCGCTGCCCCAGCGCGTGCCGGCGTTGCTCAGCTTCAGGCTGCGCCAGCGCACCCCCAGCTGCGGGGCAAAGTGCTGCAGGCGTTGCACGTACAGGCCGTAGGCGCTGTGCTGCAGCCAGGTGTGCACGGCGCTGCGCACCCGTTCGGGCGCGCAGCCGGGGGCCAGCGCCAGCTGCAGGCCGTCCGCGCTCAGGCGCGCACTGCCCGGGGCCATGCCCGTTGCCGGCTCCAGCAGCAAGGGCAAGGGCTGGCCCAGGTAGGCCACGCTCGCCCCAGCGCGCCAGCGCGCGGCCAGTTGCGCCGCCTGCTGCTCGGGTGTGGGCGCGGCCGCTGCGGCCGAATGCGCCTGCACCTGCTGCAGCTTGTCGAGTATCCAGCGCGCCTTGCTGTGCAAGAAACGCTCCACCTCGGCCTGCGCCAGGCGGTTGGGCGCGCGCACCGTCAGCCCCTGGGGCCCGATGCGCAAGCCCAGCGTCTTGCGCGCCGCGCGCTCGAAGCGGTAGCCTACGCGCTGGCCGTTGAGCAGGCATTCGCGGTTGCTGTCGGGGTGGCGCAGCGGCGGCACGCCACACAGATCCGGTTGCGTGCTCACGGGAAACGCGGGCGCATCGAGGCGGGCAAGCTGGCCACCGGACTCAGGGCTGTACCGCGTAGGCCTCGGGGTCGAGGCGGCGCATCTCGGCCTCGATCCAATCCTGCACCTCGCGCATCAGCTCCTCGGGGTCGCGCCCGACGCTGGGTATGGGCGGGCCGATGGACAGCTCGACCACCCCGGGGCGCTTGATGAAGGCCTTGGCCGGCCAGCAGCGGCCGGAATTGACGGCGATCGGGATCACCGGCACCCCGGTCTGCACCGCCAGCCGCGCGCCCCCGCTCTTGTACTGGCCCACCTGGCCGCGCGGGATGCGCGTGCCTTCGGGAAACATGATGACCCAGGTGCCCTTGCCGAGCAGGCGCTGGCCCTGCTGCACCACCTTGGCAAAAGCGGCGTTGCGCTGCTGGCGGTCGATGTGGATCATGTCCAGCCGCCCCATGGCCCAGCCAAAGAACGGGATGCGCAGCAGCTCCTTTTTGAACACGAAAGCCAGCGGGTGCGGCATCAGCGCCGGCAGGCTGAAGGTCTCCCAGACCGACTGGTGCTTGACCAGCAGCACCGCTGCGTCCTGCTCCCCTTGGGGCAGGTGCTCCCAGCCGGTGACGCGGTTCCTGATGCCCAAAATCCAGCCACCGGCCCAGACCGAGGTCGCCAGCCAGGCCACACACAGGCGGTAGGTTCGGCCGCCGCTGACCCAAGGCGCGGCCAGCACCACCACCAGCGCCCACGGCACCACCGTAATGGCCATGAACAACAAATGCAGCAGCGAACGCAGGGCGTAAATGGCGGTCATGGATGGCCTGTTTTGTCGGTGACTGCGGCCTTTGTCCGCGCCACGATGGCGTCGGCAAAAGCGCTCAAATCGGGGTGCACGTTCACGCCGGCGGGCAAACCGGGCGGCAGCGTGCCGTCGCGGTGCGCCGCAGACTGGCCGCTGAGGACCAGGTGCGCCTCGCAGCCGGCGGCCAGCGCCGCTTGGGCGTCGCGCACCGAATCGCCGACTGCCACCATCTGCGCCGCCGGGACGCCAAAGCGCTGGCTGATCTGCAGAAAGAGCCCCGGCGCCGGTTTGCGGCAGTCGCAGCCGTCTTCGGGCGCGTGCGGGCAGAAAAACACCGCCTCCACGCGCCCACCGGCCTGCGCCAGCGCCTTTTGCATGCGGGTGTGGATGTCGTTGAGGGTGGCGATGTCGAACAACCCACGGCCTAGGCCCGATTGGTTGGTCGCCACCACCACGCGCCAGCCGGCCTGGTTGAGCCGCGCCACCGCCTCGAGCGCCCCCGGCAAGGGTTGCCAGTCGTCGGGGCTGCGCAGGTAGTCTTCGGGGTCGGGATTCAGGGTGCCGTCGCGGTCGATGACGATCAGCTTGGAGTCGCGGGTGTGGGGCATGTGGTGCGGTGCGCTAGAGGCTTAGGCCAGCCGCGCCAGCTCGGCCACGCGGTTCATGGCTTGGTGCAGGGTGTGCAGCAGCGCCAGCCGGTTGGCACGCACGGCCGGGTCGTCGGCGTTGACCAGCACCGACTCGAAAAACGCATCCACCGGCCCATGCAGCGCCGCCAGCCCCAGCAAATGGGCGCGGTAGTCGCCGGCCTCGAACTGGGCCTGGGTTTGCGGCAGCGTGGTTTGCAGCGCGGCGTACAGGGCTTGCTCGGCTGGCTCGGCCAGCAGCTGCGGCTGCACCTGGGCCGCGCCAGCGTCCGATGCAGAGGGCGCTGCGGGCGCGCCAGCGGCCGATTTCTTCAAGATGTTGCCGATGCGCTTGTTGGCCGCTGCCAGCGCCGCCACTTGCGGCAAGGCGGCAAAGGCGCGCACCGCCTCGAGCCGGCGCGGCACCTCGGCCAAGCACGTGGGGCGCAGCGCCAGCACCGCGTCCACCTCGTGCGCGCCGTAGCCCTGCTCGCGCAAGCTGCCGGCCAGGCGCTCAAACACGAACTCGGTCAGGGCGGCGCTGGGGTCGGTGATCAGGTCGCCAAACACCGGCCGCGCCAGCGCCAGCAGCTCGGCCCAGTCCAGCGGCAAATCGCGCTCGATCCACATGCGCAGCACGCCCAGCGCGTGGCGGCGCAAGGCGTAGGGGTCTTTGTCGCCGCTGGGCAGGCTGCCGATGCCAAACAGGCCCACCAGGGTTTCGAGCTTGTCGGCCAGCGCCACGCACAACCCCACCGGGCTGCGCGGCAGCGCATCGCCGGCAAAGCGCGGCTTGTAGTGGTCTTCGATGGCCTCGGCCACCACCGGTTCGAGCCCGTCGTGCAAGGCGTAGGTGCGCCCCATGATGCCTTGCAACTCGGGGAACTCGCCCACCATGTCGGTGAGTAAATCGGCCTTGGCCAGCAACGCCGCCTGCTCGACCTGGCGCTGCAGCGCCGCATCGCCCAGCCGCTGCGCGATGGCACCAGCGATGGCGCGCACGCGCTCCACGCGCTCGCCTTGGCTGCCGAGCCGGTTGTGATAGACCACCTTGGCCAGCCCCAGCAGGCGCGATTCGAGCGAGCGCTTGCGGTCCTGGTCGTAGAAAAAACGGGCGTCGGCCAAACGCGGGCGCACCACGCGCTCGTTGCCAGCGATCACCGCGCTCGGGTCGGCCGGGTTGATGTTGCTGACCACCAAAAACTGGTGGCTCAAGCGCCCCTGCGCATCGAGCAGCGGGAAGTACTTCTGGTTGGCCTTCATGGTCAGGATCAGGCACTCTTGCGGCACCTCGAGGAACTGGCGCTCAAAGGCGCACACCAGCACCGTGGGCCGCTCGACCAGCGCCGTGACTTCTTGCACCAGCGCGTCGTCCAGCAGGCGCTGCTCGATTTCCTCGGTGCTCAGGCCAGCGCAGCCCTGCTCGACCTCGAGCCGCGCGCCCAAAGAGGCCGCCGCCTGGCGCAGCTGGCGCACCAGCTCGAGGCTGCGCTCGGCGTAGCTGGCGATCACCGCACCTTGGGTGCGCAGCGTGGCGGCGTAGCTGTCGGCATCGGGCAGCGGCAGCGGGTCCACCGCGGCCTCGAAGCGGTGGCCGCGCGTGCTGCGGCCGGCGCGCAGGCCCAGCGCGTGCACCGCCACCACCTCGGCGCCGTGCAGCGCCACCAAGCCATGCGCCGGGCGCACGAAGTGCACGCTGCTCCAGCCGGGCACAAAGGCCGCGCTGGCGCCGTCGCTGTTGCCGTGGCTTTCGGGCTGGTAGCTCATCACCTTGGGGATGGGCAGCCGGGCCAGGGCCTCGTCGAGCGCCTTTTGCAGCCCCACCGCCAAGCTCACGCCGGGCTGCACGCTATCCAAATACAAAGCCTCGGCCTTGCCATCGGCGGCGCGGCGCAGGCCGGGCACGGCTGTGGCGTCGGCCCCCAGCGCCGCCAGGCGCTTGAGCAGCGCTTGCGTGGGTGCGCCGCTGGCATCGAGCCCCACGCTCACCGGCATGAGCTTGTGCGCCACCGGCCGATCCGGCGCGCGCGCAGCCACGCCGCAGATGTGCGCGGCCAAGCGCCGCGGCGAGGCAAAGGAGGTGAGCCGCGCATCGGCTTCGGCCAAGCCTTGGGCTTGCAGCTGCTCGGCCAGCACGCCGGCAAAGGCTTCGCCCAGTTTTTTCAGCGCCTTGGGAGGCAGTTCTTCGACCAACAGTTCGACCAGGAGGTTGTGCTTGTGCATGAATCTTGTGCCTGTTGTTGTGCCCATCAGGCCGCTTGGGGTTCCATCTGCGCCACCCAAGGGCGCGGCGCCATGGGAAAGCCCAGCCGCTGCCGGCTCTCGAAGTAGCTTTGCGCCACGCTGCGCGCCAGGTTGCGGATGCGCCCGATGTAGGCCGCGCGCTCGGTCACGCTGATGGCGCCGCGCGCGTCGAGCAGGTTAAAGCTGTGCGCGCACTTGAGCACCTGCTCGTAGGCCGGCAGCGCGAGCTGGCTGCGGATCAGGTGCTGCGCCTGGCGCTCGTGGGCGGCAAAGGCGGCAAACAAAAACTCGGCGTCGGCGTGCTCAAAGTTGTAGGCGCTTTGCTCCTGCTCGTTTTGCAGATAGACGTCGCCGTAGCTCAGGCCCGGCGTCCAGACCAGGTCGTAGACGTTTTCCACGCCTTGCAGGTACATCGCCAAGCGCTCGAGGCCGTAGGTGATCTCGCCGGTGATCGGCCGGCAGTCGATGCCGCCCACTTGCTGGAAGTAGGTGAACTGCGTCACCTCCATGCCATTGAGCCAGACCTCCCAGCCCAAGCCCCAAGCACCCAGCGTCGGGTTTTCCCAGTCGTCTTCGACAAAGCGCACGTCGTTTTGCTTCAGGTCAAAGCCCAGCGCCTGCAGCGAGCCCAGGTAGAGCTCGAGGATGTTGGCCGGCGCCGGCTTGAGCACCACCTGATACTGGTAGTAGTGTTGCAGGCGGTTGGGGTTCTGGCCGTAACGCCCGTCTTTGGGGCGCCGGCTCGGCTGCACATAGGCCGCTTTCCAGGGCTCGGGCCCCAGGGCGCGCAAAAAAGTGGCGGTGTGGCTGGTACCGGCGCCCACTTCCATGTCGTAGGGTTGCAGCAGCGCACAGCCTTGGGCCGCCCAGTAGCTTTGCAGTTGGAGGATGATTTGTTGGAACGTCATGGTGGCGGACTAGGGTGCCCAAGCGCTGCGCCGCAAAAGCGCGTGCAAAGCGCTGATTTTAGTGCCCCGGAGGCGCCTACGAAGCGCCCACTGAGCGCCACCCAAGCGCCAGCCAAGCGCCCGCAAAGCTCAGGTACGCCGCCAGCACAGCGCCAGCAGCGCCAGCGCCGCCAGCACCACCGGCCACAAGTCCCAGCGCGCGGCCCAGCGCGCAAACGGGGTCAGGCCGCTGCGGCCCTCGACCGTGACACCCAGCACACCGCGCGTCAGGCGCGGCAGCTCGGCCAGCACACGGCCCATGTGGTCGATGCCCACGGTGGAGCCGGTGTTGGTGGCGCGCACCATCGGGCGTTGCAACTCCAGGGCGCGCAGGCGGGCGATGTGGCGGTGCTGATCGATCGCCACGGTGTTGCCAAACCAGCCGATGTTGCTCACGTTGACCAGAACCGTGGGGGCCTGCCAGGGGCCGCGAAAGGCCGCTGCCAGTTCTTCGCCGAACAGGTCTTCGTAGCAGATGTTGGGCCCAAGGTGCTGGCCCGCCCACGCAAACGGCGCCTGCCCCAATGGGCCGGGGCGGTAGGCGCCCAGTGGGATCTGCATCATGTCGATGAACCACTGGAAAAACGGCGGCACGAACTCACCAAAGGGCACCAGGTGGTATTTGTCGTAGCGGTAGGGCTGCAGCGACGGCGTCCAGCCCAGCACCGAGTTGGTGTAGCCCTCGCGCCAGTTGCCGACCGGAATGCCGATCAGCACCGCCGACTGGCTGCGCTCGATGCGGCCCAAGAAGGCCTCCCACCAGAGCGGATCGATCTCTTGTGGCAGCAGCGGAATAGCGGTTTCAGGCAACACCACCAAGCCGGGCTTGCCGGCGGCGTCGAACCGGTCGAGCGCCAGCGCGGTCTGCTCTTTGTACCATTGCAGCGCAAAGGGGATACCGACCTTGGGCTCAAACTTTTTGTCCTGCGCCACATTGCCTTGCAGCAGTTGCACCGGCAGGGTGCCGGTGCTTGCGGTCAGGGTGGGCACACGCTGCGCCAGCCAGCTGCCCAAGTGGGGCCACAGCAGCAGCGGCAGCCACAGGGCCAGCAGCGGCAACAGCGGCGACGCCATGTGACCGTGGCTCAGGCCACGCCCCGAGGGCACCGTGACCGTCCGCTCCCAAGGCACAGCCGGGGCGCTGCGTTGCACCAAGGCAGCCACCGTGCCCGCCGCCAGCGCCGCCGCCAGCGCGCCCATGCCATAGACCCCCACCCAAGGGGCCAAGACGGCCAGCGAATCGACGTGGGCGTAACCGATCGCCCCCCAAGGAAACCCAGTCAGCAAGGTGCCGCGCGCCACCTCGGCCAGCGTCCACAAGGCCGCAAAAACCACGGCCTGCACCAGCGGCGCAGCCGCGCGCCAGCGCCAAAACAGAGCCCCAGCGGCAGCGTAGTACAAGGCCAGAAAGGCCGCCAGCAAAAACACCGCGCCCGCCGCCAGCGGCACCGCCATGCCACCGTAGGTGTTCATGGACACGAACAGCCACCAAAAGCTGCCGCACAGCCACGCCAGCGCAAACAGGCCGGTGCGCCACGCCGCCCGGCGCCGGCTGGGCGCGCGCACGATGGCCAGCACCAGCACGCACAGCGCCAGCCACTGCAGCAGCGGCGTCGGCTCGCCGGCGTGCAGGCCCCAGCCGGCCAGCGCCAGCGTCTGGAACGGCCACGCCAAGGCCAGCGCCTGCACCCAACCCGCCAGCAGCAGCGCCGCCGACCAGGCGCCGCGCATCAAGGCGCTCCCTCGAGGCGCGTGACCTTGAACCAGACCACCGTGCCGCCGCGGGTGTGCTGGGAGCGAAACAGCAAGCCGCCCAAGGCGTGGCTTTCGCCGCGCTTGGGCACGTGGCCGAGCTCGTGCGCCACCAGACCGCCGATGGTTTCAAAGCCATTGCGCGGCAGCTCGACGCCAAAGCGCTCGTTGAGGCGCTCGATCGGGGTGTCGCCATTGATGCGCCAGGAGCCGTCGGCCAGCGTGAAGATGTCGCCTTCGTCTTCTTCTACGTCGAACTCGTCTTCGATCTCGCCCACGATCTCTTCGAGCACGTCTTCGATGGTGATCAGTCCGGCGACGCGGCCAAATTCGTCGATCACGATCGCCAGGTGGTTGCGGTTGCCGCGAAACTCGCGCAGCAAATCGTTGAGGCCCTTGCTTTCGGGCACGAAGGTGGCCGGGCGCAGCAGGGCGCGCAGGTTGAGCTCCGGGGCGCGCTGCAGTTTGAGCAAATCCTTGGCCATGAGGATGCCGATGATCTGGTCGCGCTCGCCCTCAAAGACGGGAAAGCGCGAGTGGGCGGTGGAAATCACGGTGTTGAGCAACTCGTTGAAAGGCGCGTGGATGTCGAGCACGTCCATGCGCGGGGCTGCCACCATCACATCGCCCGCCGTCATGTCGGCGATGCGGATCACGCCTTCGAGCATGGCGCGCGACTCGGCGTTGATGATGGCGTTGTCCTCGGCCTCGGCCAAGGTCTCGATCAGTTCGTCCTTGGAGTCGGGGCCGGGGTTGAGAAATTCCACCAGCCGCTTAAAAAAACCGCGCTGGTCCACGTGCCGCAGCCGACGCTGCGGCGAACTACTGGGAGAGGGTTCGGACACAAGGGTGCCTGGTAGTTGATCAGCCCCTAGGATACAACAGCACGCTGACGCCCGAGACCACGACGCACCCAGCGGCGCAGTAGGTAGTGGGCGTTTTTGAGGGCATAGTCACCGCCCGCTAGGCGATCTTGCCACCACTCACTGGCGCTGGAGTGGAAATCGGCCGGGGGCAACAACAAGCGCGCCTCGCTCTCACTGCCCTCGCGCAGCACGCTCGCGCCAGCATTGCGGGCAATCGCCAGCATGGGGGCGTTTTCGCTCAGGGCGTGTATCACCAGCTGCGCTACGCCTTCGTTGCGGGCATGACGCACGGCGTGTGCAAACAGAACCGCCCCGTAACCGCGCCCTCGCACATGGGGAGCCACACTGACACCAAACTCGGCCGATTGTTCGCTGCGGCTGCGGACCGTGTAAGCCAGATGGGCCATAGCGATCAGCCGCATGCGCCAGTTAAAAATACCAAACACTTCGTCGCAGCCGAAGCGCAAACCCTCAACGTAGTGGCGGATGTGCACATCGCTGGCCGCATAACCAAAGCGCAGATAACGGTCGTGCTCGTCCAAGGCCAGCAGGTGGCGCAGAATCGCCGGCCGCTGCGCCGCCTCAAGGGTCGCAATCGGCGCCGCTGGGCGCGAAGCAGCACACACGCGTGGCCTTGCGCGGGGTGGGCTGAAGATTGGATCGGTGACTGACATGGCTCAACTATAAGGGTTTTCCCTGATTTTGTGCACTGAGCCCACGGATTGAGCCCCGCCACTGTTGCGGGCGCGACACCATCCAAGGGCTTGCCCTGATTCGGCTGTTGGCTCCAGCGCACACAATGCAACACCAATTTGCGCCCAGCTCGCCTCCTCACCTGCCGCTTGACCCATGGAAAAAATCTGGCTTCAGAGCTACCCTCCCGGCGTGCCGCACGCGATCGATGCGTCGCAGTACCGCTGCCTCAACGAGCTGTTCGAGGATTCGTTTCGCCAGCACGCCCAGCGCCCGGTCACGGTCTGCATGGAGCGCTGGATGAGCTACGCTCAGCTCGACCAGATGAGCCAGGCGCTGGGGGCTTACCTGCAATCGCTTGGCCTGACTGAAAACGCGCGCGTGGCCATCATGCTGCCCAACCTGCCGCAGTTTCCCATCACCATGGCCGGGGTGTTGCGCGCCGGCTACACCTGCGTCAACGTCAATCCGCTCTACACCGCGCGCGAGCTCGAGCACCAGCTGCGGGATTCTGGCGCCGAAGCGATCGTGATCCTGGAAAACTTCGCCCACGTGCTCGAGGAGGTGATCGGCCGCACCCCGGTCAAGCACGTGGTCGTGGCCAGCATGGGCGAACTGTTGGGCTGGTGGTACGGGCGCTGGCTCACCTTTGCCGTGCGCCATCTGGCCAAAATGGTGCCCCGCTACCGCCTGCCGCTGGAAGGGCGCACCATCGTGCCCTTCAAACAGGCGCTGAAAAGCGGCCGCAGCCTGCGCCTGCAGCGGCCCACGCTCACGCACGACTCGATCGCGTTTTTGCAATACACCGGCGGCACCACCGGGCTGTCCAAGGGCGCCATCCTGACGCACGGCAACGTGATCGCCGCCACCTTGCAGGCCGAGGCCTGGTTCACCCCGGCCCTGACCAAGCTCGGCGACGTCGGCCGCGCCAACCACATCATGGCGCTGCCGCTGTACCACATCTTTGCCCTCACCCTGATGCTGCTGGTGCTGCGCCACGGTTCGCACGCCACCCTGATCCCCAACCCGCGTGACATCGGCAAGTTCATCGAGGTGCTCAAGAGCCGTCCGTTCCACTTCCTGCCCGCCGTCAACACGCTGTTCAACGGCCTGCTCAACCACCCGCGCTTCAAGCAGGTCGATTGCTCGCACCTGGTGCTGTCGCAGGCTGGCGGCATGGCGGCCTTGGAAGCCACGGCGCGCCAGTGGAAAGCGGTCACCAAAAGCCCCATGATCGAGGGCTGGGGCATGAGTGAAACCTGCGCCATCGGCACCAACAACCCGGTCACCAGCACCGAATTCACCGGCAGCATCGGGCTGCCACTGCCCAGCATCGACATCGCCATCAAAGACGACGAAGGCCGCGACCAGGCGCTGGGCAGCCCGGGCGAGATCTGCATCCGCGGCCCCAACGTGACGCCGGGCTACTACCAAAAGCCAGAAGAGAACGCCAAGGTGTTTACCACTGACGGCTTCATGCGCACCGGCGACGTCGGCATCATGGATGCGCGCGGCTTCATCCGCATCGTCGATCGCAAGAAGGACATGGTGATCGTTTCGGGCTTCAACGTCTATCCGGCCGAGCTCGACCAGGTGATCGCCCTGTGCCCGGGGGTGCTCGAATGCGCCTGCGTGGGTGTGCCCGACGAGCGCACCGGCGAGGCCATCAAGGCCTATGTGGTGCGCAGCGACCCGACCCTGACCGAAGAAGCGCTGCTGCGCTTTTGCCACGAGCAGCTCACCGGCTACAAGCGCCCCAAATACATCGAGTTCCGCGACGAACTGCCCAAGAGCAACGTGGGCAAGATCTTGCGCCGCGAACTGCGCCAGAAATGAGCCCCAGCGCCACCGTGTCCACTGCCCCGACTCCCACCGCCCCGATTCCTACTGCCCTGCCCGCCAACGCCCTGCCCCCGGGCGTGCGCGTGTTCGAGCGCGGCTGGCTCTCGTCCAACAACGTGCTGATCGACGGCCCCGAGGGCGCCACGCTGGTCGATAGCGGCTACGCCAGCCACGCCGCCCAGACCGTGGCGCTGGTCGAGCAGGCGCTGCAGGGCCGCCCGCTGTGCCGCCTGCTCAACACCCACTTGCACAGCGACCACTGCGGCGGCAACGCCGCCTTGCAGGCGCGCTTTGCTGCGGTGCAGACGTGGATCCCGCCCGGCCAAGCCGAAGCCGCCCGCGCTTGGGACGAAGCGGCCCTGAGCTTTCGTGCCACCGGTCAGCGCTGCCCGCGCTTTGCCTTTGATGCCCTGCTGCAACCCGGCCAAGCGCTGGCGCTGGGCGGGCACGCATGGCAGATCCACGCCGCGCCGGGGCACGACCCGCACGCGGTGCTGCTGTTCGAGCCGCAGCAGCGGCTGCTGATCAGCGGCGACGCGCTGTGGCCCAATGGCTTTGGCGTGGTGTTCCCGGAGCTCGACGGCGAGCCCGGCTTTGCCGAAGTGGCGGCCACGCTCGATGCCATCGAGGCCTTGCAGCCGCTGCTCGTGATTCCCGGCCACGGGGCCTTGATTGCCGGCGCGCCCGCCGTGGCGCTGGCGCTGGAGCGCGCGCGCAGCCGGCTGGCGCAGTTTGCCACCCAACCCGAGCGGCACCGCGAGTATGCGATCAAGGTGCTGCTCAAGTTCAGGCTGATCGAGTGGCAGAGCGCCGCGCTGGCCGATTTTTTGGCTTGGGCCGAAGGCACGCCCTATCTGCAGCACTTGCACCGGCGCCACGGCGCGGGGCAGCATTTGCGCCCGTGGGTGCAGCAGCGCATCGACGAACTGGTGCGCAGCCAAGCGGCAAGGCTGGAACTCGGCCCCGACGGCCCACGGTTGTTCGACGCCTGAACACGCAATAACACGCAACAAATCGCGTCTTAACGCCTCAAACGCCTAGCATCAGGCGCAAGTTTTGCACCGCCGCGCCGCTGGCGCCTTTGCCCAGGTTGTCCAGCCGCGCCACCAGCAGCGCTTGGCGCTGGGCCTCGTTGGCAAACACGAACAGCTCAAGCGCATCGCTGCCGGCCAGCGCCACGGCGTCGAGCTTGGCGCTGGGGCTGGGCGTGCCCACGCGCACCCAGTCGCAGCCCGCATAGTGCGCGCGCAGCGCCTGCTCGAGGTCGGCGGCGCGCACTTGGCCAGGCAAGGCGTCGAGGTGCAGCGGCAGCTGCACCAGCATGCCTTGGGCAAAGTTGCCCACCGCCGGCACGAACAACGGCGCGCGCCGCAAGCCGCTGTGGGCCATGATCTCGGGCAGGTGCTTGTGCTGCAAGCCCAGCGCATAGAGCTCAAAAGCGGGCGCTTGGCCGGACTCGTAGGCTTCGATCAGGGTGCGCCCACCGCCGCTGTAGCCGCTCACGCTGGGCAGGCACAGCGCCGCATCGGGCGCAATCAAGCCGGCGTCGAGCAGCGGCCGCAGCAGCGCGATGGCGCCGGTGGCGTAACAGCCCGGGTTGCTCACGCGCTCGGCGCGCCGGATCGCCTCGGCTTGGCCCGCGCACAGTTCGGCAAAGCCATAGACCCAACCCGGCGCCACCCGGTGCGCGCTCGAGGCGTCGATCACCCGTGGGGCGGCGCCGCCCTCGGCCTTGAGCGCGTCGAGCAGGGCCACCGAGGCACGCGCGTCGTCGTCGTGCAGGCACAAAATCACCAGATCGGCCTGCGCCATCAGCTCGCGCTTGGCGGCCGGGTCTTTGCGCCGCTCGGGCGCAATGCTCAGCAGCTGCACCGCCGGCAGGCCGGCCAAGCGCTGGCGGATTTGCAAACCGGTGGTGCCGGCCTCGCCGTCTATAAAAATGTGGGACATGAGCGGATTAAAAAAGAGGGCCGAACGAGGGACAAAGGAGGAACTTTAGGGGCACCAACCCGCCATGGCGTCAGTTTCGCATCAGGCTGGCGGCACAGGCGCATGATACAGTGCGGCTTTCGTGTGTCCTATGGCCTGTTGCACCGTAACCGTGGCCGATTTACATGCCCACGCTACCTTGCACTCAGAGGCTGAGAGGCGATTGGGCGTGTCCGAAAGGGCGCACTAAAGCGCCGCCGGCAAGGCGCAAAGCACAGCCGCAGCCCATGCTGCGGCGCGTATTTGCAACGCTGCTGGCGGTGTTTTGGTGCGTCAAGGCGGGCACGACCGATTGCTGCTCAGCCTCTCTGGGCGGACGTGTTGTGTTTGACTCTTACAGAGAGCGCTTTTCATGAAAATTCACGAGTATCAAGCCAAGGATGTCTTGCGGCAATTCGGCATTCCAGTGCCGCGCGGCATCCCCGCTTTCACGGTGCAAGAAGCCGTGGAAGCGGCGCAAAAACTGGGCGGCCCGGTTTGGGTGGTCAAAGCCCAGATTCATGCCGGGGGCCGCGGCAAAGGCGGCGGCGTCAAGGTCGCCAAAAACCTCGACGACCTCAAGGCCCGTGCAACCGACATTCTGGGCATGCAACTGGTCACGCACCAAACCGGCCCCGGCGGCCAAAAGGTGCGCCGGCTCTACATCGAAGACGGTGCCGACATCCAAAAGGAATACTACCTCTCGCTCGTGACCGACCGCGGCACGCAAAAGGTGGCCTTCATCGCCTCCAGCGAAGGCGGCATGGACATCGAAGAAGTCGCCCACGCCACGCCCGAGAAAATCGTCAAGGTCTTTGTCGATCCGCTCGTTGGCCTCACGCCCGAGCAAGGCGCGCAACTGGCACAAGGCATCGGTATGCCGGCGGGTTCGCAGGCGCAGTTCGTCGAGATCTGCCAGAACCTGTACCGCTGCTACATGGAGACCGACGCCTCGCTGGTCGAGATCAACCCGCTCAACCGCAGCAGCAACGGCCAACTGATCGCGCTCGACGCCAAGTTCAACTTCGACGCCAACGCGCTCTTTAGGCACCCCGAGATCGTCGCCCTGCGCGACCTCGACGAAGAAGACCCGGCAGAAATCGAAGCCTCGAAGTTTGACTTGGCCTACATCAGCCTCGACGGCAACATCGGCTGCTTGGTCAACGGCGCCGGGCTGGCCATGTCCACCATGGACACGATCAAGCTCTTTGGTGCCGAGCCGGCCAACTTCCTCGACGTCGGCGGCGGCGCCACGCCCGAGAAGGTCACCGAGGCCTTCAAGATCATGCTCAAGAACGACCGCGTCAAGGCGATCTTGGTCAACATCTTTGGCGGCATCATGAAGTGCGACACCATCGCCACCGGCGTCATCACCGCCTGCCGCGCCGTGAACCTGAGCGTGCCGCTGGTGGTGCGCATGAAGGGCACCAACGAAGAACTGGGCAAGAAGATGCTGGCCGAATCGGGCCTGCCCATCATCAGCGCCGACACCATGGCCGAAGCCGCCCAAAAGGTGGTTGCTGCCGTCCAGGCCTGAGCGCCTCAACCATTGCAGCGCGCACAAGGAAACGCACCATGTCTATCCTGATCAACCAAGACACCAAGGTCATCACCCAAGGCATTACCGGCAAGACCGGTCAATTCCACACCGAAAAGTGCCAAGAATACGCCAACGGCAAGCAGTGCTTCGTCGCCGGCGTGAACCCCAAAAAGGCCGGCGAGCGCATTTTTGACATCCCGATCTACGCCAGCGTCAAAGAGGCCGCCGCCCAAACCGGCGCCACCGTGTCGGTGATCTACGTGCCGCCCGCCGGCGCGGCCGACGCCATCTGGGAAGCGGTCGAGGCCGACCTCGATCTGGCGATCTGCATCACCGAAGGCATTCCGGTGCGCGACATGCTGATGGTGCGCAACAAAATGAAGGCCAAAGTGGCCGCCGGCGGCAAAGAAACGCTGCTGCTGGGCCCCAACTGCCCAGGCCTGATCACGCCCGACGAAATCAAGATCGGCATCATGCCCGGTCACATCCACCGCAAGGGGCGCATCGGCGTCGTCAGCCGTTCGGGCACCCTGACCTACGAAGCGGTGGCGCAGCTGACCGAAATCGGCCTGGGCCAGAGCAGCGCCGTGGGCATCGGCGGCGACCCGATCAACGGCCTCAAGCACATCGACGTCATGCGCCTCTTTAACGACGACCCCGACACCGACGCCGTGATCATGATCGGCGAGATCGGCGGCCCCGATGAGGCCGAGGCGGCGCTGTGGTGCAAGCAGCACATGAAAAAGCCGGTGGTGGGCTTTATCGCCGGCGTCACCGCGCCCGCAGGCAAGCGCATGGGCCACGCCGGCGCGCTGATCGCGGGTGGCGCCGACACCGCCGACGCCAAGCTGGCGATCATGGAAGAATGCGGCTTCACCATCACGCGCAACCCCTCCGAAATGGCGCGCCTGCTCAAGCGCCTGCTCTGATTTGGCGTAGCATGGGGGGTTGACATGCCAGACACAACCCCACCATGCCCACCCTGAGCATCAGCCTAGACGGTGCCGCACCCCAAGTGCTTCGGCTCGAGCAGCCCCGCACCACGCTGGGCCGCCGCCCCTACAACGACATCGTCGTCGATAGCCTCGCCGTGAGCGGCGAGCACGCCGTGTTCGTGTTGCACCCCGATGGTGTCGAACTGATCGACCTGCACAGCACCAACGGCACCTACGTCAACGGCCACGCGATCGACAGCGTGCGCTTGGGGCCCGAAGACCTGATCGAAATCGGCCGCTGCCAGATGCGCTTGGGGCTTGAAGTCCAGGCGGCGCCAGCGCATGCCCAGCGGGCGTGCTTGCGCGTGCTCAGCGGCCCTGCTGTCGGCAAAGAAATGGCGCTCGAAAAAGCCAGCACCACCTTGGGCAAACCGGGGCTGGCGGTGGCCGCCATCAGCCGCTTGGCCGATTCGGGCTTTGCCATCCACTGGATCGATGGCGCGCCCGCCGTGCTCAACGGCCACACCTTGAGCCAGCGGCAGGCCAAGGCGCTCGCGCACCACGACCGCCTGCGCATCGCCGGCATCGAGATGGAGTTTTTGCTCGATTGATGGGTGGCGCTCGTTGCGCGCATGGGCGTGTCGCCGCACTGGAGGCGGCGCCCAGCCTGGAGCCCTCAGGGGTGCGCGTCTTGGGGCCTGCTGGAAGCATCGCTCGGCGGCCGCTGCAGCGGCCGGGCGGCCTGCAGCAGCGCGCGCGTGCGCTCGGCCTCGCGCCGCGCAGCCTGCGCAAAATCGTCGCCGGCGCTGGCGTACAGAATGGCACGCGATGAATTGACGGCGATCAGCGCCTGGCTGCGGCCGCTGTCGCCACGCCAGCCGGCGCGCACCGTGGCGGCGGCGTCGCCGCCCTGCGCGCCCACACCGGGAATGAGCAGCGGCAGCGTCGGCGCGAGCGCGCGCACGCGCTCGATCTCATGCGGGTAGGTCGCGCCCACCACCAGCCCGAGCTGGCCACTGAGGTTCCACGGCCCCTGCGCCAGACGGGCGATGTGCTCGTAGAGCAGCGGCTGCCCGGGCAGATCGGCCAGGCGCTGGTTCTGCAGTTCGTCGCCACCGGGGTTGCTGGTGCGGCAGAGCAGAAACACGCCCTTGCCGGGGTAGTGCAGGTAGGGCTGGATGGAGTCGAAGCCCATGAAGGGCGACAGCGTCACGGCGTCGGCGCCATAGCGCTCGAAGGCTTCGCGCGCGTACTGCTCGGCGGTGCTGCCGATGTCGCCGCGCTTGGCATCGAGGATGATGGGCACGTGCGGCGCCGCCACGCGGATGTGCGCCAACAGGTGCTCGAGCTGGTCTTCGGCGCGGTGCGCGGCAAAATGGGCGATCTGCGGCTTGAAGGCCAGCGCCAGGTCGGCGGTGGCATCGACGATGGCAGCGCAAAAGTCGTAGATGCGCGCCGGGTCGTCGCGCCAGACGTGCGGAAAACGCGCCGGGTCGGGGTCCAGGCCCACGCACAGCAGCGACTGGTGGCGGCGCTCGGCCGCATGCAGCATCTCGACGAAGTTCATGCCTTCGATTGTAGGCGCGCCGTGCTACGCTACCTGCCCATGTGCCAACCGCTCGCTCTACGCCAGCGCCGGCCCTACCCCAGCGCCTGCTCGAGCGCATCGACAAAGCGCGCCGCCACGTCGAAGCCGGTTTGATCGGTGATTTCCTGAAAGCAGGTCGGGCTGGTGACGTTGATTTCGGTCACGCGCTCGCCGATCACATCCAGGCCCACCAGCAACAAGCCGCGCGCCGCCAGCTGCGGGCCGATGGCGCGGGCCAGCGCCCAGTCGCGCTCGCTCAGGGGCTGCGCCACGCCTTTGCCGCCGGCGGCCAGGTTGCCGCGCACCTCGCCGCCTTGTGGGATGCGCGCCAAACAAAAGGGCACCGCCTCGCCGCCGATCAGCAGCACGCGCTTGTCGCCCTGGGCGATTTCGGGCAAAAAGCGCTGCACCATCACCGTGCACTGGCCGTGGCGGTTCAGGGTTTCGATGATGACACCGAGGTTGAGCCCGTCGGGGCCGACGCGGAAAATCCCCATGCCGCCCATGCCGTCGAGCGGCTTCAAGATGATGTCGCGCTGCTCGGCGTGAAAGGCGCGGATGGCCGCGGCAGAGCGCGTCACCAGCGTGGGCGGGGCGTACTGGGCAAACTCCAGCAGCGCCAGCTTTTCTGGGTGTTCGCGCAGCGCCTGCGGCCGGTTGAACACGCGCGCGCCCTCGCGCTCGGCTTGCTGCAGCAGGTGCGTGGCGTAGAAGTACTCGCTGTCAAAGGGCGGGTCGGCGCGCATCAGCACGGCGTCGAAGTCGCGCAGCGCCAGCGCGCTGCGGGCACCCACCCGGTACCAGTCGCTCGGGTGGCCGGTGAGCTCGAGGGCTTGCGCCCACGCCTGCACCGGGCCGCCGCTTTGCCAGTGCAGATCGGCCGCTGTGCACACCGCCAACTCGTGCCCGCGGCGCTGGCATTCGCGCAGCATGGCAAAGGTGCTGTCCTTGGCGATCTTGAAGCCGGCCAGCGCGTCGGCCACGCACAGCAGCCGCCGGGGCTGCGCACGCATCAGTCGAGCTCCTCGGCCATGGGGTCGGTGGCTTCGAGCTCGTAACTCGCCGCCAGCATCGCCAGCCGGGCGATCACGCCATAGAGGTAGAAGCGATTGGGCACGCTGGCCCCCGGCTTTTGCCCCGGCTGGGGCTGCTGCGCGCTTTTCTCGAAGGCCAGCGGTGCAAAGCTGGAACCGGGAGCGTTGAGGTTTTCGTCGGTGCCGCGCTCGGCGTGCACGCGGTAAAAACCGCCCACCACGTAGCGGTCCATCATATAGACCACCGGCTCGGCCACGGCGTCGTTGACGCGCTCGTGCGTCAGCACGCCTTCTTGAATGATCACATCCGAGACCGGCTGGCCGTCTTTGATCACCGCCATCTTGTTCTTGGTCTTGCGGTTGAGGTCGGACAGATCAGAGGCGTCGCGCACCGTCATCACGCCCATGCCGTAGGTGCCGTTGTCGGCCTTGACGATGACGAAGGGCTTCTCGCGGATGCCGTATTCTTTGAACTTCTTTTTGATTTTGCCCAGCAGCGCATCGACGTTGCTCTGCAGGCACTCCATCCCGGTGCCTTCGGCAAAATTGACCTGCCCGCAGTGGTTGAAGAGCGGGTTGATGAGCCACGGGTCCATGCCCAGCAGCTTGCCAAAGCGCTTGGCCACCGCTTCGTAGGCGGCAAAGTGCTGGCTTTTTTTGCGCACATGCCAGCCGGCGTGCAGCGGCGGCAACAGGTACTGCTCGTGCAAGTCTTCCAAAATGCCGGGCACGCCGGCGCTCAGGTCGTTGTTGAGCAGCACCGTGCAGGGGTCGAAGTGCTTGAGCCCGACACGCTTTCCCTGGCGCAGCAGCGGCTCGATGCGCACCTGCTCGCCGTTGGGCAGGTCGATGGTCACGGGCGCTTTGAGCTCGGGGCTGAGCGAACCCAGACGCACATTGAGGCCGGCCTGATAAAAGATTTTCTGCAGCTGCGCCACGTTCATCAGGTAGAACATGTTGCGCGTGTGGTTTTCGGGCACCAGCAGCAGGTTTTTGGCCTCGGGGCAGATTTTTTCGATCGCCGCCATCGCCGCCTGCACCGCCAGCGGCAGCATCTCGGGCGTGAGGTTGTTCCAGCCGCCCGGGAACAGGTTGGTGTCCACCGGTGCCAGTTTGAAGCCGGCGTTGCGGATATCGACCGAACTGTAAAACGGCGGCGTGTGCTCCATCCACTCGAGCCGGAACCAGCGCTCGATCACGGGGGTGGACTCGAGCACGCGCTGCTCGAGCTCGTTGATGGGGCCGGTCAGGGCAGTGACTAGATGAGGAACCATGGCCCGACTTTAACCCATCAAGGCTTCAAAAACTCTCCCACTCGCCCTCGGTGTTGTTGGCCGCTTTGGGGCTGGCTTTGGCGCTGTTGCGGTTGGGCAAGGCCTTGGGGGCCAACGGGGCAGGTTGGGCTGGGCTGCGGGCCGGCGCTGAGGCCTGGGCTTTGGCAGCGGCCGGCGCAGCTGCGGGCAGCGCCTTGGCCGAGGCGCTCGGGTGCGCTTGCGGCTTGGGCAGTGGGGCGGCGGCGGGCCCGGACGCAAAAGCGCTGCGTCCTGCGGACTGCCTAGCGGGGGGCTGCGCTCGGCCGGATGTTGCAGCCAAAGCACTCCCTTCGACCGCTGTCGCCGTGGCGGCTGGGCGCGCGCGCAGCGCTAACGCGCCGGCCTGCGCCGCAGAGCCGCCCTCGGCGCCGGTGCGGAAGGTGCCGATCGCCTCAGCCAAGCGCCCGGCCTGGTCGCGCAGGCTCTCGGCGGCGGCTGCGCTTTGCTCGACCAGCGCGGCGTTTTGCTGCGTCATCTGGTCGAGCTGGTTCACCGCCACGTTCACTTGACCGATGCCCTCGCTCTGCTCGGCCGCTGCGGCCGTGATTTCGCCGATGATGTCGCTCACGCGCTGCACGCTGGTGACGATTTCGTTCATGGTAGCACCCGCCTCCTGCACCAGGCGGCTGCCGCTGTCCACCTTTTCGACGCTGGCACCAATCAGGGCCTTGATCTCTTTGGCGGCTTCGGCGCTGCGTCCAGCCAGGCTGCGCACTTCAGAGGCCACCACGGCAAAGCCGCGCCCTTGCTCGCCCGCCCGCGCCGCTTCCACTGCGGCATTGAGCGCCAAAATGTTGGTCTGGAACGCGATGCCATCGATGACGCCGATGATGTCAGAGATTTTCTGGCTACTGGAGCTGATGTCGTTCATGGTGTGCACCACCTGCCCCACCACCGCGCCGCCTTTTTGTGCCACTTGCGCCGCGCTGGCTGCCAACTGGTTGGCTTGGCGCGCCGAATCCGCTGTCTGCTTGACCGTGGCCGTGAGCTGCTCCATGCTGGAGGCGGTTTCTTCGAGGTTGCTGGCGGCTTGCTCGGTGCGCCGGCTCAAGTCTAGGTTGCCGTTGGCGATTTCTTCGGATGCGGTTCCAATGCTGTCGTTGGCCTGGCGCACTTTGCCAACGATGTCGAGCAAAGACACCTTCATGGCTGCCAATGCCCGCAACAAATCGCCCAGCTCATCGGTGCGGTTGCTGGTTACGCTGCGCGTCAAATCCCCTTGGGCCACCGCTTGCGCCAACTCCACCGCTTGTTGAATCGGGGCGCCGATCGAGCGCCCGATGCGCCACGCCAACAGCACAGAAATGAGCAGAGCCGCCACAAAAAGCACCCCAACCAACAGGTACAGGGCTCGGAATTCGGCCTGAATCTGCGCCTGCAACGCCGCCATCGACGCCAACTGACCATCGACCAGCGCCTGCGTGACCTCCACGTAGCGGTTGGTGACGGGCAAAAACTGGCTCTCGATCAGCGCCCGTGCGGCGGCATCGTCGCCGGCGGCCTTGAGCTGGTTGACGGCATCGCGGGCAGCCAGCCACTGCGTGCGCACTTCGCCCACCACGCCGGCGCGCTGCAGCGAGTCGGCGTCTCCCTCAGCCAGTGCCAAGAATTCCGTTTGGGTGGCGGTGGTGTCGCGCGAGGTTTGGGCCATGGCAGCGCGAAAATACTCGAGCACCTCGGTGCCCGGCGACACCGCCACCGCCTGCGAGCGTTCTGAATCTTGGCGTATGTGGGCCAGCCATTCACTGGCCAGCTCCAGCTTGCTGGCTTTGACCCGCATTTGCTGGCTCAAGTCACGCACATGCTCTGCCTTCCAGACCGTAGCAGCCAAAACCACTGCAAACAGCAGCAAAATACCAGCAAAAGCACCATTCAGGCGCCGCTGCACCGTGCCCAACAGGCCGCGGGATTGCAGCTCGGCTGCGTAAGCGTTTTGAGACATCTAAAAATCCTCGACGTTATAAATAGATAGCAACTCCGCCCTAGCTCACCGCCCAGGCATGGTCAAGCGCCGCTCTGCGCCCTGGTAGCCCGAGGCTTTTCCATGCCCGCGGGTCGCGGTGCGCTGCAGCGGCGGGTGGCCGGGGTGCGCGGCGTCTTGCAAACGAAATACCGCCACCAGCTCGCTCAAGCGCTGCGCCTGGTCGCTCAAGGCTTGGGCGGCTGCGGCGCTTTGCTCGACCAAAGCGGCGTTTTGCTGTGTCATCTGGTCGAGCTGGGCCACTGCGCCATTGACCGACGACAGGCCGCTGGCCTGCTCGCCGCTGGCGCTGCTGATCTCGGTGATGAAAGCCGAGACCTTGTGCGCGTTGGCCACGATTTCGCGGATGTTGGTGCCGGCTTGGTGCACCAGCTTGGAGCCGGCTGCAACGGTTTCGACGCTGGCTCCTATGAGCTGCTTGATCTCGCGCGCTGCTGCCGCGCTGCGCCCGGCCAGCGAGCGCACCTCGGTGGCCACCACGGCAAAACCACGGCCAGCCTCGCCAGCGCGTGCCGCCTCTACTGCCGCATTCAGGGCCAAGATGTTGGTCTGGAAGGCAATGCCGTCGATCACGCCGATGATGTCGTGTATCTTCTGGCTGCTTTGGTTGATTGCATCCATGGTGCGCACCACCTGGCCCACCACCTCTCCGCCCCGTTCGGCCACGCTGGCATTGTCCTGCGCCAAACCCAGGGCCGACTGCGCCGCCTGGCTCGATTGCTGCCCAGCTACTGTGATCTGATCCATGCTGCTGGCGGTTTGCTGCAGGTTGCTGGCCGTCTGCTCGGTGCGCTGGCTCAGGTCCTGGTTGCCGCTGGCGATCTCGCTGCTGGCTTGGTGGATGCTCTCGGCCGCCTGGCGCACCTCGCCCACCGTGCGCGCCAGCGAGGCCTGCATGTCGGCGAGGTTGCGCATGAGCTCGGCGATTTCGTCGCGCCCGTTCAGGTCGGGTGTGGTGCTCAGGTCGCCGCGGGCAATCGCCACCGCCAGCCCCTGCGCCTGCTCCAGCGGCCGCGTGATGCTCACCATATTGAGCAGGGTCGAGGGCACGACCACCAGCACGGCCAAGCACAAAACACCCAAAAACAACCACAGCGCCCAGCTGGCGCTGCTGGCCGCCTCGGCCGCAAGCAGCTCGAGCGCCGCGCGTGCCTGCTCGGTCTGCGCGCCTTGCTGAGCCAGTTGCAGCAGCTCGTTTTGCACGCCGATCAGGCTCTGAATACCCCACCAACCAGCCGCCCCCAGCAGCATGAGCAAAGCAAAAACGACCCCGATCGCGCCGATCATGCGCAAGCGGATGGAAAACAGGCGCATCAGGGCGGTGCCGTCCATGGTCAGGCCCGGCTGTCGATCAGCCCCATGTCGGCGCTGGCCATCAGGGCTTCGATGTCCATCAAAATCAGCATGCGCTCGCCCACGCTGGCAATGCCGGTGATGAAGGTGGTGTCCACCGCAGCGTTGGCCATCTCGGGCGCCGGGCGGATCTGGTCGTGCGCCAGTTCCAGCACATCGGAAACCGAATCGACCACCGCGCCCACCACCCGGCCCTTGACGTTGAGCACGATCACCACCGTAAAGCTGTTGTATTCGATCTTCTCGCAGCCGAGCTTGATGCGCAGATCGACCACCGGCACAATCACGCCGCGCAGGTTGACCACGCCCTTGAGGTGCGGCGGCGAGTTGGCAATGCGCGTCGGCTCCTCGAACGAGCGGATTTCCTGCACGCGCAGGATGTCGATGCCGTATTCCTCGGCCCCGAGCCGGAAACTCAGGTATTCGGCGCTGCCGCCGGCAGCGGCGGCCGAACCGGTCTTGGCCTGGGACGGGGATTGCTCAAAGGTGTTCATGCAAACTCCATAAAATGGTGCCAATATAGCAAAAGTTTTGGTCAGTTACCGGGCTTCAGGACGGATATGTGGAAAATCCGCTCAGGCGTCGTCGAACTCGACCAGGGTGTGCAGGGCCAGGCCGCTGTCGCGCAAGCGCTGCACGCCCCCCAGCCCGGGCAGCGCCACGATCGCCGCGCCCTCGAGCACCTGGGCACCGAGTTTTTCCAGCAGGCGCTTGCCCGCCAGCATGGTGCCGCCGGTGGCGATCAGGTCGTCGATCAGCAGCACGCGCTCGCCCTTTTGCACCGCGTCGGTGTGCAGTTCCACGGTGGCGCTGCCGTATTCGAGCTCGTAGCTCTCCTGCACGGTGGTGTAGGGCAGCTTGCCCTTTTTGCGTATGGGCACGAAACCAATCCCCAGCTCGTAGGCCAGCACCGCGCCGATGATGAAACCGCGTGCATCCAGCCCCGCCACCACGTCGGGGCGCTGGCCGCGCGCCATGTAGCGGTGCACGAAAACGTCGATCAAGACCCGAAATACCTTGGGGTCTTGCAGCAGCGGCGTGATGTCGCGAAACTGCACCCCGGGGGCCGGCCAGTCAGGCACGGTGCGGATCTGGGCCTTGAGGTAAGCGGAAGTGTCCATGCGGCCATTATGAAGCGAAAACCGCAGCCCGGCCGGTGCGCCCGCGCCTCTGGATTGGCGCTGGTTGATAATCCGGACATGGCCCTGACGCAACCCCACGCCGCCCCCGCTTGGCTGCCCCACTCCGACCCCGCCGCGCTCGCCAGCGCCCCGGCGTCCGTGCAGCGGCTGCTGCAGCTGGCGCGTGACACGCTGGCCATCGAAGCGCAGGCGCTGCACGACATGGCCCAACGGCTCGACACCCGCTTCGTGCAAGCGGTCGAGCGCATTCTGGCCTGCCGCGGCCGCGTGGTGGTCAGCGGCATGGGCAAGAGCGGCCACGTGGGGCGCAAGATCGCCGCCACCCTGGCCTCCACCGGCACCCCGGCGCTGTTCATGCACCCCGGCGAAGCCAGCCACGGCGATCTGGGCATGATCACCGGCGCCGACGTGCTGCTGGCCATCAGCAACAGCGGCGAGAGCGAGGAGCTGAGCGCCATCTTGCCGCTCATCAAGCGCATGGGCGTGCCGCTGCTGGCCATGACCGGCCGCCCCGACTCGAACCTGGGCCGCCACGCCGACGTGCTGCTCGACACCAGCGTGGCCAAGGAAGCCTGCCCGCACAACCTGGCCCCCACCGCCAGCACCACCGCCCAGTTGGCGATGGGCGACGCGCTCGCCGTGGCCTTGCTGGATGCGCGCGGCTTCAAGGCCGAAGACTTTGCCCGCTCGCACCCCGGCGGGGCGCTCGGGCGCAAGCTGCTCACCCTGGTGGCCGACGTGATGCGCCCGGCCGAACAAGCCCCGCGCGTGGGCCTGCAGGCGCGCCTGCCCGAGATCATGCGCGAGATCAGCGCCAAGGGGCTGGGCGCCACCGCCGTGGTGGACGCCGACGGCGTGCCGGTGGGCATCTTCACCGACGGCGACTTGCGCCGCCTGATCGAGCGCGGCGCCGACCTGCAATCCCTGCGCGCCGAGCACGTGATGCACCCGGCCCCGCACACCGTGCGCCCGCAGGCGCTGGCGGTCGAGGCCGCCGAGCGCATGGAAACGCACCGCATCACCAGCGTGCTGGTGGTCGATGACGCCGGCCGCCTGTGCGGCGCCCTCAACAGCCACGACCTGATGCGCGCCAAGGTGATTTGATTCCTGCACCCACCGCCAAGCCCATGCCCCTCGCACCCCATCCAGACGCCGCGCCGCCGGCCCCCCCGAGCGCACCCGCTCTGCCCGAGCTGCGCCCCAGCCTGCAGTTCGACCCCACCGTGTTGCTGCGCGCCCAGGGCGTGCGGGTGGTGTTTTTCGACATCGACGGCGTGCTCACCGACGGCGGCCTGTACTTCAGCGACGCGGGCGAGACCCTCAAGCGCTTCAACAGCCTCGACGGCCACGGCATCAAGCTGCTGCAGCGCGCCGGCATCGCGGTGGCGGTGGTCAGCGGCCGCGACTCGGCCCCCTTGCGCACCCGCCTGCAGGCGCTGGGCGTGACGCACACCCGGCTGGGCTGCGAAACCAAGCGGCCCGCCGCCCAGGAGCTGTTGCATGCGCTGGGTCTGGGCTGGCACGAGGCCGCCGCCATGGGCGACGACTGGCCCGACCTGCCCCTGTTGCGCCGCTGCGCGCTGGCGGTGGCGCCGCCGCAGGCCCACCCCGAAGTGCGGCGGGTGGCGCACCACACCACGCTGGCGGCAGGCGGCCACGGCGCCGCGCGCGAGCTCTGCGACCTGCTGCTGGTGGCCAGCGGCCACTACGCCCGCCTGCTGCAGGAGGCCGGTGCTTGAACCCCCGCCCTGGCCTGGGGCCCGCGCCTGCGCTCGCCAGCGTGCCCGCCCGTGCGCTGGGGCGCGATCCGGCGCGGCGGCTCAAGCGCGCCTGGGACCACGCCTCGCTGTACCTGCCCGTGATCCTCATGGGCCTGCTGGCGCTGGGCAGTTACTGGATCATCGCCCAGAGCCCCGCGCCGGCCGAGCCCCCCGCAGCGCGCGCTCCGGATCCAGGCCCCGGTGCCGTGATGCAGGATTTTTTGCTGCGCGACTTCGGCCCCGACGGGCAGCTGCTGCTCAAAATCGAAGGCGTGCAGCTGCACCACTATCCGGGCGCGGCGCGGCTGGTGGTCGAGCAAGTGCGCCTGCAACAGCGCGACGCCCAGGGCCATCTGAGCTTCGCACAGGCAGACCGTTTGGAGAGCACCACCGACCGCACCGTGCACCGCCTCAGCGGCAACGTGGTGCTGCTGCGTCCGGCGCGCGCCGCCACCGCCACCCAAGCCGCCATGCCCGAGCAGGAATTTCGCAGCCAGGCGCTGACGCTCTACACCCAGGCCAACCGGATCGAGTCGGATCAGCCAGTGGAAATCCGCCGTGGCACGCAGCTGCTTCGGGCGCAGCGCATGCGCTACGACCAAGGCACTGGCCAGCTCGAACTGCGGGGCCAGGTGCGCGCCACCCTGGCGCCCCCCGCGCAATAGGGCGGGCCAACATACCAGGCGCCAGAAACACCAAACCCCGCAAACCATGCAGGCTTGCGGGGCTGATGAAGCGCTCAGGCCGGTCGTGAACGACCCGCCGCAGCGGTTCTGGCGCTCAGGGGGTGATCAGTAGCCGCGACCACCGCCGCCGCCACCTTCGCGCCGGCCACCGCCGCCGTAGGGGCTGCGGAACTGGCCTTCGCCGCCGCCACCACCGTAGCCACCACCACCGCCGCCGCCAAAGCCGCCGCCACCGCTGCGGGGCGGACGCGACTCCATCGGACGCGCTTCGTTGACCACCAGGCTGCGGCCGCCGAGCGACTGGCCGTTCATGCCTTCGATCGCCGACTGGGCGTCAGCGTCGCTGCCCATTTCCACGAAGCCAAAGCCCTTGGAGCGACCGGTGTCGCGCTCCATCATGACCTTGGCGCTGCTCACTTGGCCGAACTCGCCAAAAGCCTTTTGCAGATCCTCGTCGCGCACCGTGTAGGGAAGATTGCCGACGTACAGTTTGTTGCCCATTGAACCGGGACTCCTGAAAACACAAAGAAACAATAGCGATTGGCACCCCGTTGGCACGAAGAAAGCACTTGGCTGGCTGCAGTGGCACGCGAAAAAACCGATCACCTGAAAAGCGCAGCCCACCCACGGGTGCTCTGCGAGGCCACATTATGCGCCTGCCGCTCCAAAAGACCAAGAAGTTTTGGCCCAAACGCCGCAAAATCGGGAAAGCCCTAATCTGCGGGCGCAGATTGGGTGGCTGGTGCCCCGCTTTCGTTGCGAAGCCACAACAGTCGCCCCCCATCCCCTATACTGCGCTCCAAGCTTTTTCCCCCTTTGGGCCCCTTGCCAGCGCACCCCTACCGCCCGTGATCGCCACCCCGCAAACGCTGCACTCCAGTCAGGCGCTGCCCTTGAGCAGCGGTGCCGTGCTGCCCGCCTTCGATCTGGTCTATGAATGCTACGGCCAGCTCAACGCCGCGCGCTCCAACGCCGTGCTGGTCTGCCACGCCCTAAACGCCAGCCACCACGTGGCCGGCCGCCACGCCGACGCCAGCGGCGCCCCCATCCCCAAAAGCGAAGGCTGGTGGGACAACCTGATCGGCCCCGGCAAACCGATCGACACCGAGCGCTGGTTCGTCATCGGCGTCAACAACCTCGGTTCCTGCTTTGGCAGCACCGGCCCCACGCACCTCAACCCGGCCAGCGGCCAGCCCTGGGGCGCCGACTTCCCGGTGGTCACGGTCGAGGACTGGGTCCACGCGCAAGCGCGCCTGCTCGACGCGCTGGGCATCGAGCAGCTCGCGGCCGTGATCGGCGGCAGCCTGGGCGGCATGCAGGCGCTGTCGTGGACGCTGCAATACCCTAAGCGCGTGCGCCACGCCGTGATCATTGCCAGCGCGCCCAACCTCACGGCCGAGAACATCGCCTTCAACGAAGTGGCGCGGCGCGCCATCGTCACCGACCCCGACTTCCACGGCGGCCACTACCTGCGCCACGGCACCAAACCGCGCCGGGGCCTGCGCATCGCGCGCATGATCGGGCACATCACCTACCTGAGCGACGATGTGATGAACGAGAAGTTTGGCCGCCGCCTGCAGGCCTTGGCCGATCTCACCCATGCCGCCGGCGCCTCCAAACCCGCCGACGCCCCCGACCCCGCCACGCTCGATGCGCTCGAGCGCCTGGCCTACCGCTACAGCACGCAAGAGGTCGAGTTCCAGATCGAGAGCTACCTGCGCCACCAAGGCAACAAGTTCAGCGACTACTTCGACGCCAACACCTACCTGCTCATCACCCGGGCGCTCGACTATTTCGACCCGGCGCGCGACTACGACGGGCACTTGAGCGCAGCGCTGGCGCGCACCGAGGCGCGCTTTTTGCTCATCAGCTTCAGCACCGACTGGCGCTTTGCCCCGGCGCGCTCGCGCGAAATCGTCAAGGCGCTGCTGGACAACAAGCGCGATGTGAGCTACGCCGAAATCGACGCGCCGCACGGCCACGACGCCTTTTTGCTTGACGACCCGCGCTACCACGCCGCCGTGCGCAGCTACTTCGAGCAGCAGATCGCCCCCACCCTGGGGCTGGCGGGGGCCGGGCTGGGGCTGCACAGCGGGCGGGCCACCCCATGAGCGACCGCCTGCTGCTGGAATCCATCGCCCGCCTGGTGCCCACGGGGGCGCGCGTGCTCGATCTGGGCTGTGGCGACGGCGCCTTGCTCGCGCACCTGCGCCAGCACCGGGGTTGCAGCGGCTACGGCGTCGAGATCGACGACACCAAGGTGCAGCAGTGCCTGCGCCGCGGCATCAACGTGCTGCAGCTCAACCTCGAAGACGGGCTGGCGATGTTCGAAGACGACAGCTTCGACCTGGTGCTGCAGATCGACACCCTGCAGCACCTGCGCAACACCGAAGTCATGCTGCGCGAAACCGCGCGCGTGGGTCGCGCCGCCATCGTCGCCTTTCCCAACTTTGCCCACTGGCCCAACCGCCTGCGCGTGCTGCAAGGCCGCATGCCAGTGACCAAGCGCTTGCCCTACCAGTGGTACGACACGCCCAACATCCGCGTCGGCACCTACACCGACTTCGAGGTGCTGGCGCAGCGCCTGGGGCTGCACGTGAGCGACTGCTTTGGCCTGCACGAGGGGCGCGAACTGCGCTGGGCCCCCAACTGGCGCGCCAGCACCGCCGTGTTCAAGTTGCTCAAGGGCTGAGCAAATCGTCGAGCCCAAGGCCGCGGAAAAACACGCGCAGCGTCTGCTCTCCCAATTGCTGCAAATCGAAGCGGCTGCGGTCGATCAGCCAGTTGGATATCAGCCCGTCGAACACCACAAACAGGGCTTCGGCGGCCTGATCGGCGGGCATCGGCAAGGCGCGGCCGGTGGCGGCGCACACCGCCTCCAGCACCTGCTGCGTCTGCGCAACGGCCTGCTGCAGGCACTCGCGGCGGCGCTCAAACACCGCAGCGAGCTCGGAAACGAACTCGATCTTCAGGGTGGCAATGGCAAACACGCGCTGTGTGCGCGCATCGTGCACCGTCGCGCTCAGGGCGCCCAACAGGGCCGCATACAGGTCGCGCAAGCGCAGCAGCGCGTCCACCCCTTGCCGGTCGAGGTCGGCAAAGGCCTGCTCCAGCGGCAGCGTGGCGCGCTCCATCATGGCGTTGAAGAGCTCGGCCTTGTCTTTGAAGTGCCAGTAAATCGCCCCCCGGGTGGCGCCGGCTGCCGCCGCGATGTCGTGCAGCGAAGTGCGCGACACGCCGCGCTCGAGAAACAGCAGCTCGGCCGCGTCGAGCAAGCGCTGGCGGGTGAGTTCGGCTTCGGCTTTGGTTTTGCGGGGCATGTTGCGTGCTGGAGGCAGGAAAGAGGCTTGGAATCTCCCTAAGCGCAGCAAGTTTAACATACATTCATGGTTGCATGTATAATCCGGCGTCGGCCTCTGCGCTTTCGGTGTGCTTGCTGCATTTCCCCCAAGCTGCGCAGACCGTTCCTGCCTATCGCCCCACACTTCTACACACCCAAAGTTATGCCAGCCCATGCCTACACCCCGCACCACCCGACCGCACAGGGCCGTCTCACCACCCGCTGGGGGCTGGTGGCCCTCGGCCTGCTGTCGCTGACCCTGGCGGCCTGCGGCGGCTCAGGCGCCGCCCCCTTGGCCGGTGCGGCTGCGGCCCCACCCGCACCCGAAGTCGGGGTGCTGCAAGTGCAACCCGCCCAAGCAGCGCTGGAACTGGATCTGCCCGGCCGGCTGGAGGCGTCGCGGGTGGCCCAGGTGCGGGCGCGCACCAGCGGCATCGTGCAGCAGCGGCTATTTACCGAAGGCAGCCAAGTGCGCGCCGGCCAAGTGCTGTTTCGCATCGACCCTGCCAGCGCCGACGCCGCTTTGGCCAGCGCCCGCGCCCAGCACAGCCGGGCCGAAGCCCAGCTCAGTCAAGCGCGCTCGGTGCTGGAGCGCTACCGCCCCCTAGCGGCCGAGCAAGCCGTCAGCCAGCAGGAATTGGTCAACGCCGAAATCGGGCTCAAGCTGGCCCAGGCCGAGCTCGAGCAAGCCCAGGCGGCGGTGCAAACGGCGCGCATCCAGCGCAGCCATGCCGACGTAACGGCCCCGATCGCGGGCCGCGTGGGCCGTGCCTTGGTGAGCGAAGGGGCGCTGGTGGGCCAAGGCGACGCCACCCCCATGGCGCTGATTCAGCAGACCGACTCGCTCTACGTCAACTTCACCCGCAGCGCCAACGAGGTGCTCCAAATGCAGCAGGCCCTGCGCGCCGGCCAGTTGCAGCGCGCAGGCGGCGGCGCGGCGCTGGCGGTGTCGCTGCTGCTGCCTGACGGCAGCCTATACGCGCACCCAGGCCGCCTGTTGTTTACCGACCTCAATGTGGATCCCAGCACCGGGCAGGTGACGCTGCGCGCCGCCATCCCGAACCCAGATGGACTGCTGTTGCCGGGTCTGTACGTGCGGGTGCGGCTGGCGCAAACCCAAGCCCCAGCGGCGGTGCGCCTGCCCGCCCAGGCCATTCAACGCGGCCCGCAAGGCGATCAGGTTCTGCTGGTCGATGCCGCCGGGGTGGTGAGCGCACGGCCGGTCAAGCTGGGGCCGCCCCGCGATGGGCAGGTGCTGGTGCTGGCCGGCCTGAACGCCGGTGAGCAGGTGGTGGTGGACGGCTTCCAGCGCATAGGCGTGGGCGCAACCGTGCGCCCAGTGCCATGGCAAGCTCCCGCTGGCGCGGCCCCCAACCGCTGACCGGGTGACACGACATGAGCCGCTTCTTCATCGACCGCCCCATTTTTGCCTGGGTCATCGCGCTGTTCGTGATGATCGCTGGCGCGCTATCCCTCACCCAACTGCCCGTGACGCAGTACCCGGCAGTGGCCCCACCGGCCATCCAGATCGCCGTCGCCTACCCGGGCGCATCGGCGCAGACGCTCGACGACAGCGTGCTGTCGATCATCGAGCGCGAGATGAACGGCGCGCCGGGGCTGATGTACATGGAGTCGGTGGCGCAAGCCGACGGCACCGGCACCCTGACGCTGAGCTTCGAGCAAGGCACCGACGCGCAACTGGCCCAGGTGGATGTGCAAAACCGCCTCAACCGCGCCACGCCGCGCCTGCCCGCCGCCGTGGCGCAACAGGGGGTGCGCGTCGAACAGGCCAACAACAACTTCCTGCTGTTCGTGATGCTCTCGTCCACCGAAGGCAGCACCGACACCGTGGTGCTGGGCGATTACGCCGCCCGCAGCGTGGTACCGGTGTTGCAGCGCGTGCCCGGTGTGGGCCAGGCGATGCTGTTTGGCACCGAGCAGGCGATGCGCATCTGGTTCGATCCGGCCCGACTGCAAGGCCTGGGCCTCAGCAGTGCCGAAGTGCTCAACGCCATTCGCAACCAAAACATCCAGATCCCAGCAGGCGAGATCGGGGCCTTGCCGAACCTGGCCGGTCAAGGCATCGTGGCCACCGTGGTGGTCGAAGGGCAGTTGCGCAGCGTCGCCGATTTCGAGCGCTTGCTGCTGCGTGCCAACCCCGATGGCTCCACGGTGCGGCTGGGCGATGTGGCGCGAATCGAACTCGGCGGGCAACTCTACGCCACCAGTGCGCGCCTCAACGGCCAGCCGGCGGTGGGCATCGGCATCCAGCTCGCCACCGATGGCAACGCATTGGCCACCGCGCAAGCGGTGCGCGATCAGCTGCAGCAGCTCGAACGCCACTTTCCGGCCGGGATGCAGTGGTCGATTCCCTATGACAGCTCGCGCTTTGTCGAGATTTCGATCCAGCAGGTGGCGCTGACGCTGGCCGAAGCGGTGGTGCTGGTGTTTTTGGTCATGTTTCTGTTTTTGCAGAACTGGCGCTACACCCTGATTCCCACCATCGTGGTGCCCATTGCCCTGCTGGGCACGCTGGCCAGCCTGCTGGCACTGGGTTTTTCGATCAATGTGCTGACGCTCTTTGGCATGGTGCTGGTGATCGGCATCGTGGTCGATGACGCGATCGTGGTGGTCGAAAACGTCGAGCGCATCATGCGCGAGGAAGGCTTGGCGGCACGCGAAGCCACCTACAAAGCGATGCGGCAGATTTCCGGAGCGATCGTGGGCATCACGGTGGTGCTGGTGTCGGTGTTTGTACCCTTGGCGTTTTTCGATGGCGCGATTGGCAACATCTTTCGCCAATTTGCCGCCGTCATGGGCCTGTCGATCGCCTTTTCTGGCTTCTTTGCCCTCACCCTCACCCCGGCGCTGTGCGCCACTTTGCTCAAGCATGCACCGGCTGGCCATGCACAGCAAACAGGGTTTTTTGGCTGGTTCAACCGCGGCTTTGATCGCACCACGCAGCGCTATCAGGGGTTGGTGGGGGTTTTGCTGGGGCGGCCAGGGCGCACCTTGGTGGTCTATGTGGCGGTGATTGCGGCCGCGCTGGTGGTCTATCAGCGCCTGCCCACCTCGTTTTTACCCAACGAAGACCAAGGCAACCTGCTCATCAACGTGCAGCTGCCTCCGGGTGCAACCCAAGAGCGCACCCAGGCGGTGATGGAGCAAGTCGAGCAATTCATGCTCGCACAACCCGAGGTCGAGAGCATGGTCGGGGTGCTGGGATTTAGTTTTTCTGGCCAGGGGCAAAACGCCGCGCTGGCCTTCGTGACCCTGACCGACTGGAGCGAGCGCAGCGCACCCGAAAACAGCGCTCAGGCGCTGGCCGGCCGCGCCTTCATGGCCTTGTCGGGCGTGCGCGATGCCATCATCTTCCCCTTGAGTCCGCCGCCCATCCCAGAGCTGGGGAGCGCATCGGGCTTTAGCTTTAGGCTGCAAGACCGGGCGGGCCAAGGCCATGACGCGCTGTACGCGGCGCGCAACCAGTTGCTCGGGCTGGCCGCGCAAAGCCCGGTGTTGGCCCAGGTGCGCCCCGACGGACTGGAGCCCGCACCGCAATTGCAACTCGACATCGACCGCGAGCGCGCAGCGGCGCTGGGCGTGGGCTTTGAACAAATCGCACACACGCTCTCGGTGGCTTTGGGCTCGGCCTACGTGAACGACTTCCCCAATGCCGGGCGGCTGCAGCGGGTGCTGGTGCAAGCCGATGCGCCGGCGCGCATGCAGCCCGAAGACCTGCTGCGCCTGACGGTGCCCAACCAGCAAGGCCAGGCGGTGCCCTTGTCGGCCTTTGCGCGCACGCACTGGGTGCTGGGGCCGATGCAGTCGGTGCGCTACAACGGCTTCCCCGCGATGCGCATCAATGGCGAGGCGGCGCCGGGCTTTAGCAGCGGCGCCGCGATGGCCGAAATGGAGCGTCTGGTCAGCCAGTTGCCACCCGGATTTGGCTTCGAGTGGACCGGGCAATCGTTTGAAGAGCAACGCGCGGGTGCTCAAGCGTACATCGTCTATGCGCTGGCAATTCTGGCGGTGTTCCTGTGCCTGGCCGCTTTGTACGAGAGCTGGACGATCCCGCTGGCGGTGATTTTGGTGGTGCCGCTGGGCGTGCTCGGGGTCTTGCTGGCGGTGATGTTGCGCGGGCTCGATGCCGACGTGTATTTTCAGATCGGGCTCATCACCATCATCGGGCTATCGGCCAAAAATGCCATTTTGATCGTGGAGTTTGCCAAAGATTTGCAAGCCCAAGGCCGCAGTGTGCGCGACGCAGCGCGGGAGGCGGCGCGACTGCGGCTGCGGCCCATCATCATGACTTCGCTGGCCTTTACCGCCGGGGTGGTGCCACTGGCCATTGCCACCGGTGCAGGGGCGCAAAGCCAGCAGGCGATAGGCACGGGGGTGATCGGCGGCATGATCACGGGCACCGTGCTGGCGATCGCCTTCGTGCCGGTTTTCTTCCTGGTGGTGCGCACCGTCTTCCAAGGCAGTCTGCGCCAACATTTCGTGCATCAAGACGACGCACAACAGATCGGGGTGCGACATGACTAAACGCTTGACTGCAACGCTGCGGCTGCGCCTGTGGGGCGCGAGCGCTCTGGCCTTTGGGTTGTTAAGCGGCTGCTCACAGTTCCAGCCCTACCAGCGCGCCGACATCGCCCTGCCCAGCCACTGGGCCACTGCAAACACCGAGGCCACCCGCATCGCCACCGAGCCGGCTGCGGCACCACTGCCGTGGCGCAGCTTTGTCAACCATGCGCCGCTGCAAACGCTGATCGAGCAAGCGCTGGAGCACAACCTCGATGCCCGCATCGCCCAGCGCCAAATGGCGCAACTGCAAGCCCAATGGCAGCAGCGCCGCGCCGCCCAAGGCCCTACGCTGGCCGCTGCCGCCGACGGCCAACGCACAGGCGGCGACAGCGCCACGGGCAACCTGTACCGCGCCGGGCTGCTGGTTTCCAACTGGGAAATCGACTTTTTTGGCCGACTGGAAAGCCTATCGGAGGCCGCTCGGGCGCAATACCTGGCATCGGCCGAAGCCGAGCGCTGGGTGCGCGTGAGCTTGGTGTCTGGGGTGGTGTCGGCATGGCTGGAGGTGCAAAGCGCGCACGCCTTGCTCGAGGTGTCGCAGCGCACCCTGGCCAACCATGAGGCCAGCTTGCGGCTGGTGCAGCTGCGCTTGCAACACGGCACCGCCTCGGCCCTGCAGCGCCAGCACAGCGAGGCGCTGGTGCAAGCCGCGCGGGTGGCGCAGGCGCGCCAGCAGCGCCAGCTGCAGCTGGCCTTGCACCAGTTGCAGCAGCTGGTGGGGCCGCTGCACGACCCGGCCGCCAGCACACCGGCTCCCCTACCCAACGACACCAGCGACAGCCAAACGCTGGCGCTGCTGCAGCCGGTGGCCGTCGGCCTGCCCTCCGAGGTGCTGCTGCAGCGCCCCGATGTGCGCGCCGCCGAGCAGCGGCTGGCTGCCGCCCAAGCGCAGATCGGGGCGGCGCGCGCGGCCTTCTTTCCGCGCATCGCGCTCACCGCCCAGCTCGGCAGCGCCAGCACCGAACTGGCTGGCCTGTTTGCCGGCGGCAGCTGGGGCTGGACGCTGGCCCCGCAAGCCCTGCTGCCACTGTTCGACTACGGCGCCAACCGGGCCGGCTTGGCAGCGGCGCAGGCCGAACGCGACATCGCCCTGCTGCAGTACGAGCAAGCCATACAAAGCGCATTCAAGGAGGTGCGCGACGCGCTCGCCAGCCAAAGCTTGATGCAGGCCGAACACGCCGCGCAACAGGCGCTGTGGCAGGCCGAAAGCCAGCGCGCCCACCTGAGCGCGCGGCTGCTGGCGCTGGGCAGCGCCAGCCAACTGGAACTGCTCGACGCCCAGCGCAGCGCCTTTGCCGCCGAACAGCAGCTGGTGCAGCTGCGCTTTGCCCTGCTGCAAAACCGGGTTGCCCTGTACCGCGCCACCGGCGGGCATTGAAGCCGCAGCGAGCGCCCAAGTGGCGCCCACAAGGGCGCCCTTTGGCTGCTTGGGCGCCCTGCCCTTATTCAGAAGCTTTAGCAGCCACCCTCGAGCCCGCACTCGTGGCGCAAATCGAGCGTGGCGCGCTGCCCCAGGTCGGCGCGGTGGGCTTGCAGCCAAGCGTCGGCGCTGGCGTGGCCGCGCGCAAACAGGTCGAGCAAGAAGGGCGGGTCGGTGCGCAGTTTGGATGCCGCCCCCAGTTCGACCAGCGCCGCGCCGCCGTCGATGCGGTGCGTGCGCAGCGCGGCGATGCGCACCATGAGCGGGTCGCGCCCGGGGTGCGTGGCCGCCGGGCCGTCTTGTTCGATCAGGTTTTTGAGCAGCTGGATCGTGCGCAGCTCTTTGAGCAGGCTGGCGTTGAAAGTGATCTCGCCCACCCGGTCCATGATGTCGGCCACCTGCTGCGGCACCTGGCTGCGCAGCATCGGGTTGATCTGCACCAGCAGCAAGTCGTCGGCCGGGCTCTCGTCGATCAGTGGCATGAGCGAGGGGTTGCCGGCGTAGCCACCGTCCCAGTAGGGTTCGCCGTCGATCTCCACGGCCTGAAACAGCGTCGGCAAGCAAGCCGAAGCCAACGCCACCTCGGCGCTGAGCTCGTGCTGGCGAAACACGCGCAAGGCGCCGGTGTGCACGTGCGTGGCGGCGATGAACAGCTGCGTTTTGGTGCAGGCGCGCACGCGCTCGAAATCGACCGTGCGCTCCAAGATGCCGCGCAGCGGATTCAGATCCAGCGGGTTGAACTGATACGGCGAAAAGGGCTGGCCGATGGCCTTGCTCCACCAGCGCATCGACTCTTGGCTGGCCTGCTGCCAAGCTTGCAGGCCGGGCAGGCGCGCCGTCCACGCACTGAAGCCACCCATGGCCGGCTGCAGCAGCGCAAAGGGCGATTGCGCCCCCACTTGGGTCCAAAACGCGCGCAGGGTTTTGCGCGCGCCCTCGCGGCCGCCCTCCATCAGCCCGGCGGCCAGCGCCACCGCGTTCATGGCCCCGGCGCTGGTGCCGCTGATGGCCGCGATTTCGAGGCTTTCGTCTTGCAGCAGCCGGTCCAGCACGCCCCAAGTGAAGGCGCCGTGCGCGCCGCCGCCTTGCAAGGCGAGGTCGATGGGCAGGGGCTTGGTGGGGCTTGGGCGTTGATTCATGCGGGCATTATGCTGCACAGCAGCAAGCCAACGCAAGCACGGGCATTGCGGGCCGGGTTCAACTTGGATTCAAAAGCCGCGCGCCAAATCCAGCGCCTCTTCGATGCGCTCGACCGGGTACAGCGTCATGCCGGCCAGCGCCTTGTGCTGCGCCAGATCCGACTTTTTGGGCATGTTGGCCTTGGGCAACAGAGCGGCCGTAAAACCCAGCTTGGCCGCTTCGCGCAGCCGCTCTTGCCCGCGCGGCGCCGGGCGCACCTCGCCCGCCAGCCCGACCTCGCCAAAGGCCAAGAAGCCCTGCGGCAAGGCGCGGTTGCGCAGCGACGACGCGATCGCCAGCAGCACCGCCAGATCGGCCGCTGGCTCGCTGATGCGCACCCCGCCCACGGCGTTGACGAACACGTCTTGGTCGCTGCACGACACCCCGGCGTGGCGGTGCAGCACCGCCAGCAGCATCGCCAGGCGCTCGCGCTCCAGCCCCACGCTCAGACGCCGTGGGCTCGGGCCGCCGCTGTCCACCAGCGCCTGAATCTCGACCAGCAGCGGCCGCGTGCCCTCGAGCGTCACCAGCACGCAACTGCCGGGCACCGGCTGGCTGTGCTGGCTCAAAAAAATCGCGCTCGGGTTGCTCACGCCCTTGAGCCCGCGCTCGGTCATGGCAAAGACGCCGATCTCATTGACCGCGCCAAAGCGGTTTTTGATCGCCCGAATCAGCCGGTAGGGGCCGTGGCTGTCGCCCTCGAAATACAGCACTGTGTCAACCATGTGCTCGAGCACGCGCGGCCCGGCCAGCGTGCCCTCTTTGGTCACGTGCCCGACCAGCACGATGGCGCTGCCGCTGGCCTTGGCGGCGCGCGTCAGGTAGGCGGCGCACTCGCGCACTTGGGCCACGGAGCCGGGCGCGGAGCTGAGCTGGTCCGAGTACAGGGTCTGGATCGAGTCGATCACCGCCACCGCCGGGCGCTCGCGCGCCAGCGTGGCCAATATGGCCTCGAGCCCGATCTCGACCAGCACCGGCACCGGGCTCGCCGCCAGCCCAAGGCGGCGCGCGCGCAGCGCCAGCTGGGCCGCGCTTTCCTCGCCGCTCACGTACAGCGTGGGCAGACCTTGGCGCTGCATGGCGTCCAGCGCTTGCAGCAGCAGGGTCGATTTGCCGATGCCGGGGTCGCCGCCGATCAGCACCACGCCCCCGGCGACGATGCCGCCGCCGAGCACGCGGTCCAGTTCCTCTTGCCCGGTGGGGGTGCGCGCCACCTCGCTGGCCTCGATATCGCACAGCGGCGCCAGTTCGGCCGCCGCCACCAGCCCTGCAGCACCCGCGGTGCTGAGCCGGTTTTTGCCCGCGGCCTGCGGCTCGGGCGCGGTTTCGAGCAGGCTGTTCCAGGCCCCACAGTGCGGGCATTTGCCGAGCCAGCGCGGGGTCGTGCCGCCGCATTGCTGGCAGCTGTAGTGGGACTTGTCTTTGGCCATGGGGCGCAATGTAACAGCGCCAGCGCAGAGGATAATGCGCGGTCATGGCCGTCGTGATCCAAAACCCTCCTTTGTGGCGTCGGGCCTTGCCGCTGGTGCAGGGCTTCGATGGCCCGCTGCTGCTGGCGATTGCGCTCCTGAGCGCGCTCGGGCTGCTGGCCATGTATTCGGCCGCCTTCGAAATGCCGGGCCGCTTCGAGTTGCACGTGCGCAACCTGCTGATCGCCGCCGGGGTGTTGTTCGTGGTGGCGCAGATTCCGCCGCAGCGCTGGCTGGCGCTGGCCGCCCCCATGTACGTGGGCGGCCTGCTGCTGCTGCTGGCGGTGGAGTGGGTGGGGATCGAGCGCAATGGCTCGCAGCGCTGGCTCGACCTCGGCTTCATCGTCATGCAACCGAGCGAGATCATGAAGCTGGCCATGCCGATGATGCTGGCTTGGTGGTTTCACAAGCGCGAGGGCCGGTTGCAATGGCCCGATTTTTTGGTGGCCGCAGTGATCGTGGCCGCACCCACGGCGCTGATCATGAACCAGCCCGACCTCGGCACCAGCCTGCTCATCGCCGCCTCGGGCCTGTTCGTGATCTACTTTGCTGGCTTGAGCTGGAAGCTGATCGTCCCGCCGGTGCTGCTGGGGTTGGCGGGCATCGTGACCCTGGTGGTGATGGAGCCGCACTGGTGCCAGCGCGGGGTCGATTGGGTGCTGCTGCAAGACTACCAAAAGGTGCGCGTCTGCACCCTGCTCAACCCCACCGCCGACCCGCTGGGCAGCGGCTTTCACATCATTCAGAGCATGATCGCCATCGGCTCGGGTGGGCTCTGGGGCCAAGGGCTGCTGCAAGGCACCCAGACCCAGCTCGACTTCGTGCTCGAGCGCACCACCGACTTCATTTTTGCCGCCTACGCCGAGGAATTTGGCTTTTTGGGTGTGCTGCTGCTGCTGGGGGCCTATTTTTATCTGGTCTGGCGCGGCCTCAAAATCGCCCTCGAAGCCCCGACCCTGTTCACGCGCCTGCTGGCCGGCGCGCTGACGCTGGTGCATTTTGTCTATGCCTTTGTGAACATCGGCATGGTCAGCGGCATTTTGCCGGTGGTCGGGCTGCCGCTGCCGTTCATGAGCTTTGGCGGCACGGCCATGCTCACGCTCGGCGCCAGCTTGGGGATTTTGCTCGCCATCGGGCGCTCCAAGCGGCTGCTGCAGTCCTAGACCTTACGCGCGCGCTGCAGCGGCGGGCGCAAGTTCCTACAATGGGGCCCATGATCGCACACGAACCCACCCTGGCCCGGCTGGCCACTGCCCACAGCCTGTTGCTCGAACCCTACGGGCTCGACGAAACCCACCTGCGCCGCACCCTGAGCCTGCTCATGGCCCCCGGGGTCGATGACGCCGACCTCTACTTCCAGTACACCCGCTCCGAGGGCTGGAGCCTCGAAGAAGGCATCGTCAAGAGCGGCAGCTTCAGCATCGACCAAGGCGTGGGCGTGCGCGCCGTGAGCGGCGACAAAACCGCCTTCGCCTACTCCGACGACCTGTCGTGGGCCGCCCTGCACGACGCGGCGCAAAACGTGCGCAGCATCGGCGCCCAAGGCCAGCAGGGCCGCACCAAGGTGGGCGCGCGCAAGGTCGCCAAGGCGCGCTCGCTCTACCCCGAGCACGACCCGATCGCCAGCCTCGACAGCGCCGCCAAGGTGGCGCTGCTCGAGCGCGTCGAGGCGCTGGCCAAGGCGCACGACCCGCGCATCGTGCAGGTCATGGCCAGCCTGGCCAGCGAGTACGACGTGGTGCTGGTGGCGCGCGCCGACGGCACCCTGGCCGCCGACGTGCGCCCGCTGGTGCGCCTGTCGCTGACCGTGATCGCCGAACAGGGCGGGCGGCGCGAATCGGGCTCCTCTGGCGGCGGCGGCCGCTTTGGGCTGGCGCGCTTTGACGAAGCGCAGATCGCGCGGTATGTGAGCGAGGCCGTGCAATCGGCCCTGACCAACCTCGAGAGCCTCCCCGCGCCCGCTGGTGAGATGACGGTGGTGCTCGGCCCCGGCTGGCCGGGCGTGCTGTTGCACGAGGCCGTGGGGCACGGGCTCGAGGGCGACTTCAACCGCAAAGGCTCGAGCGCCTTTGCCGGCCGCATCGGCAAGCGCGTGGCGGCCAAGGGCGTGACCGTGCTTGACGATGGCACCCTAGCAGACCGGCGCGGCTCGCTCAACATCGACGACGAAGGCTGCGCCAGCCAGCGCAACGTGCTGATCGAAGACGGCATTTTGCGCGGCTACCTGCAAGACAGCCTGAACGCGCGCCTCATGGGCGTCAGGCCCACCGGCAACGCCCGGCGCGAGAGCTACGCCCACCTGCCCATGCCGCGCATGACCAACACCTACATGCTGGCGGGCGACAAAGAGCCGCAAGAAATCATCGCCAGCATCAAGCGCGGCCTGTACGCCAGCAACTTTGGCGGCGGCCAAGTGGATATCACCAGCGGCAAGTTCGTCTTTAGCGCCAGCCAAGCGTGGTGGGTCGAAGACGGCAAGCTGCAATACCCGGTCAAGGGCGCCACCTTGGTGGGCAGCGGCCCCGAAGCGCTGAAAAAAGTGAGCCTGATCGGCAACGACCTCGCGCTCGACAGCGGCGTGGGCACCTGCGGCAAAGAAGGCCAGAGCCTGCCGGTGGGTGTGGGCCAACCGACGCTGCGCATCGACGGGCTGACGGTGGGCGGCACGGCCTGAAACCCCTCTCGGCAACCTGGGGCCTCGAGCGCTCGGCACGGCCAAGCTGGCGGCGGGCGCTGGCGTCGCAGGTCTGACAATCGCCCGGGGTGGGACAGGTAGATGACCAGCAGCGCGGCAACGGGCGCAAGCCGGCTCAAGGCCGCAACAACGCGCGCAGCTTCATGCCGCTGAGCAGCAGCGCGCCGAAGTACACCAGCGCGGCGCCGACCAGCAGCGCGGCCATGGCCAGCAGGCGCTGCCAGACGCTCACATCGACCGCCACCCAGGCAAATTGGCCAGCGGCCCACCACAGAAAAGCGCCCAGCAGCGCACACGCCAGCAGCACGCGCAGCGCAAACAGCAGCCAGCCCGGCCGCGCCTGGTAGGCGCCGCGCCGCAGCAGGCCCGCCAGCAGCAGGCCGGCATTGATCAGCGCCCCCAGGCCTATGGCCAGCGCCAGCCCGGCGTGGGCCAAGTGCGGCACCAGCAGCAGGTTGAGCAACTGCGTCAGCACCAGCACCGCAATGGCAATTTTGACCGGCGTGCGGATGTCTTGCTTGGCATAAAAAGCCGGGGCCAGAATCTTGATCGCCACCAGGCCCAGCAGCCCGACACCGTAGCCCATGAGCGCCGCCGCGGTTTGCTGCACGTCGTGCGCGCTGAAGGCACCGTAGTGGAACAGCACCGCCACCAGCGGCTCGGCGATCAGCAGCAGCGCCAGCGCGCAGGGCAGTGCCAGCAGCAGCATCAGGCGCAAGCCCCAGTCGAGCAAGCCGCTGTAGCGCGCGGCGTCGGCGGCGGCATGGGCGCTGGCCAGCGCGGGCAGCAGCACCACGCCCAGCGCCACACCGAGCAGCGCGGTCGGAAACTCCATCAGGCGGTCGGCGAAGGTGAGCCAGCTCACGCTGCCGGTGGCCAGGTGCGAGGCGATCTGGGTGTTGATGAGCAGCGACAACTGCGCCACACTCACCCCCAGCAGCGCCGGCAGCATGAGCGTGAGGATGCGCTGCGTGCCCGGGTGCTGCCAGGCCGCGCGCACCTTGGACCAGCGCAAGCCCACCCGCGGCAGCAGCCCCAGGCGCTTGAGGGCCGCCAGTTGAACCGCCAGTTGCAGGCTGCCGCCGAGCAACACGCCTCCGGCCAGCGCCATGATCGGCTCGATGCCCATCGACTCAAACCACGGCGCCCCCCAAGCCGCCGCCACGATCAAGCCGACGTTGAGCAGCACCGGTGTGGCCGCCGGCACGGCAAAGCGCTTCCAGGTGTTGAGGATGCCGGCCGCCAGCGCCACCAGCGACATGAAGCCGATGTAGGGGAACATCCAGCGCGTCAGCGCCACCGTCACGTCAAAGGTGTACGGGTCGCGCGCCAGCCCAGATGCCATGGCCCATACCAGCAGTGGTGCCGCCAGCACGCCCACGATGCAGGTGAGTGTGAGCGCCCAGGCCAGCACCGTGGCCACGCGGTCGATCAGGTCTTGGGTGGCGGCGTCGCCCTCTTGGGTGCGCGTGGCCGCCAGCACCGGCACAAAAGCCTGGCTGAACGCGCCTTCGGCAAACAGGCGCCGCAGCAGGTTGGGGATGCGAAACGCGACGTTGAAGGCGTCGGTCATGGCGCTCACGCCAAAGGTGGCGGCGATGAGCAGATCGCGCACCAGGCCGCTGATGCGCGACAGCAGGGTGAGCAGCGAGACGACAGAGGCGGATTTAAAGAGCGACACAGCGCGAGTGTAGCCTTGGCACTAGAATGGTTCGCGCCCACGATTGCTGCGCTCGCCACCTCTCCAGGGGATGCGCGGGTGGCTGCAGGCGCTCGGGCGCCAATAAAATGATTCTTATGCCGATTTTCAACGCCGACCTGCACTGCCACTCCACCGTCTCCGACGGCACCCTCACGCCCGAGGCGCTGGCGGCACGCGCCAAGGCCAACGGGGTCGAGCTCTGGGCCCTGACCGACCACGACGAAGTGAGCGGCCAGCAGCGCGCCATCGACGCCGCGCGCGCCCTGGCGCTGCCCTACCTCACCGGCACCGAGATTTCGGTCAGCTTTTGCGAGCTCACGGTGCACATCGTCGGGCTGGGTTTTGACCACACCCACCCGGCGCTGTTGCAGGGCCTGGAGCGCACGCGCAGCGGCCGCAGCGCGCGCGCCCAGGAAATGGCGCAGCAGTTGCGCCTGGTCGGCATCCCCGGTGTCTTCGAGGGGGCGCTCAAATACGTCAGCAACCCAGAGCTGATTTCGCGCGCCCATTTTGCCCGCTACCTGGTCGAGGTCGGGGTGTGCAAAGACGTGCAAGAGGTGTTTCGCAAATACCTCACCGACGGCAAACCCGGCTTCGTGCCGCACCGCTGGGCCAGCCTGGGCGACGCGGTGCGCTGGATCGTCGAGGCCGGCGGCGTGGCGGTGATCGCGCATCCAGCGCGCTACAACCATCCCAACGCCACCCAGGAATACGCCCTGTTCAGCGAATTCAAGGCCCACGGCGGGCAAGCGGTGGAGGTGCTCACCGGCAGCCACAGCAGCGCCGAAGCGGCCCAGTACGCCGAGATGGCGCTCGAGTTTGGCCTTGCGGCCTCGCGCGGCTCCGATTTCCACAGCCCCGGCGAGAGCCACTGCGAGCTCGGCGCCCTGCCCTTGCTCGACGCCCGCTTGCAGCCGGTGTGGGATTTGCTGGCACACCGTGTCCACTGAAAGCGCGCGCTTGGTGCAGCCACGCGCGCTGCTGGGTATTGCCTTTGTGGTGCTGGCGGTGGCCTGTTTTGCGGCGCTGGATGCCACCGTCAAGCTGCTGGGCGCCAGCATTTCGGTGCTGATGGTGGTGTGGTTTCGCTACACCTTTCAGGCGCTGGTCATGGCCGCGGTGGTGCTGCCCACCCGCGGCTGGCGTTCGTTGGCCACACGCCAGCCGCTGCTGCACGCGCTGCGCGGGCTGCTGCTGCTGGCAGTCAGTACCTTGAGCTTTGTCAGCGTGCAACACATGCCGCTGGGTGAGTTCACCGCCATGATCATGCTCACGCCGCTGGTGGTGACGCTGCTGGCGGCCGTGTTTTTGCGCGAAACCGTGAGCCGCCTGCGCTGGCTGCTGGTCTGGGGCGGTTTTGCCGGGGCCTTGCTCATCATCCAGCCCACCGGGGCCGCGCTGGGCTGGTTTGTGCTGGTGCCGCTGCTCATGGTGCTGCTGTACGCCACGTTCCAGATTCTGACCAGCCGCATGGCGCGCAGCGAAGACGCCATGACCATGCACTGCTATACCGGCTGGACCGGGGCGGCGCTGATGACGCTGGCGCTGCCCTGGGTCTGGCAGACCATCCCTGATTTGCGCACGCTGGCGCTGCTGTGCCTGGCGGGGCTGTGCGGCACCGTGGGCCATTTTTTGTTCATCCAGGCGTTTGCGCGCGCGCCGGCCTCCACCCTGGCACCCTACATGTATCTGCAAGTGGGCCTTGCGCTGCTGCTGGGCTGGTTGCTGTTTGGTCACCTGCCAGGGCTGTGGGCCTGGGTGGGCATGGGCCTGATTGTGCTCTGCGGCGCGACCTTGGTCTGGCTCACGGCGCGTCAACCCAAAATCGACTGATTCTCACCCTCTACCCATGTCGCAGTATTTTCAACTCCACCCCGACAACCCGCAACCGCGCCTGCTCAAACAGGCGGTGCAGGCGCTGCAGCAAGGCGGCGTGCTGGCGCTGCCCACCGACTCCAGCTACGCGCTGGTCTGCCACCTCGACGACAAAGACGCGGTCGAGCGGCTGCGCCGCATCCGTGGCTTCGATGCCAGGCACCCGCTCACGCTGCTGTGCCGCGACCTGAGCGAACTGGCCAGCTACGCGCGCGTGAGCAACGCCCAGTTTCGCCTGCTCAAGCTCGGCACCCCCGGCCCCTACACCTTCGTGCTCGAGGCCAGCAAAGAGGTGCCGCGGCGTCTGAGCCACCCGGCGCGCAAGACCATCGGGCTGCGCGTTCCGGCACACAAGGTGCTGCAGGCACTGCTGGAACTGCACGGCGCGCCGCTGCTGGGCACCACCCTGATCGAGCCCGGCGCCAGCGAGCCCCTCAACGACGCGCACGAAATCCGTCAGCGCCTCGAGCACAGCCTGGCCGCCGTGATCGACGCCGGCGCCTGCGCGCTGGCGCCCACCACCGTACTCGACCTCACGCCCATGGCCCAAGGCGAGGCGCCGCAGCTGCTGCGCCAAGGCCAGGGCAGCCTGGCCGCGCTCGGGTTGTAAGCGCCACCGAGCCCATACGCCACACCGCTGCGCTGCTGAGACAATACACCCCATGGACATCGCCGCCCTGCTGCAAACCATCGCCGTCTTTGCGTTGCCGGTGCTGTTTGCCATCACCATCCACGAGGCCGCGCACGGCTACGCGGCGCGCCACTTCGGCGACCCCACGGCCTGGATGCTGGGGCGCATCACGCTCAACCCGGCCAAGCACATCGACCCGCTGGGCACGATCGCGCTGCCGCTGCTGCTGCTGTTTGCCACCAGCGGCGCTTTTTTGTTTGGCTACGCCAAGCCGGTGCCAGTGAACGCCGCGCGCCTGCGCCGGCCCAAGACCGATATGGTCTGGGTGGCGCTGGCCGGCCCGGCGTCCAACGTGGTGCAGGCGCTGCTGTGGGTGATCTTTGGCTATCTGCTGCTGGCGCTGGGCCTGCACGAGCCGTTTTTGCTTGAAATGTCGCAGGCCGGGCTGCTGGTCAATCTGGTGCTGTTCGTGCTCAATATGCTGCCGCTGCCGCCGCTGGATGGCGGGCGCATCCTGGTCGGGCTGCTGCCCGCGCAACCGGCGCAGGCGGTCGCGCGCATCGAACCCTTTGGCTTCATCATCGTGCTGGTGCTGCTGTTCACCGGTTTGCTGGGCACCTACTGGCTGCGCCCACTGATGACGCTTTCAGCCGACCTGATCCAAACCGTGCTCACGCCGCTGCGCTGGTTGCTGCTTTAAATTTACCCCCCCTCTCTCGATCCCTTCATGCACACCCTGCGCGTCCTCACTGGCATCAAACCCTCTGGCACCCCGCACCTGGGCAATTATGTGGGCGCCATCCGGCCGGCGCTGCGCTCGAGCGCGCTGGGCAGCGTCGATGCCTTTTACTTTCTGGCCGACTACCACGCCCTCATTTCCACGCACGAACCCGAGCGCGTGCAGCGCTCGACGCTCGAAATCGCCGCCACCTGGCTGGCTTGCGGGCTCGACCCGGAGCGCGTCACGTTTTACCGCCAGTCCGACATCCCCGAAACCACCGAACTCACCTGGCTGCTCACCTGCGTCTGCGGCAAGGGGCTGCTCAACCGCGCCCACGCCTACAAAGCGGCGCTGGACAAAAACGCGGCCGCCGGGCTCGATGCCGACGACGGCGTGAGCGCCGGCCTGTTCATGTACCCGGTGCTGATGGCGGCCGACATCCTGCTCTTCAACGCGCACCAGGTGCCGGTGGGGCGCGACCAGGTGCAGCACATCGAAATGGCGCGCGACCTCGGTTCCAGCTTCAACCACCTCTACGGCACGCACTTCACCCTGCCCGAAGCCGTGGTCGAGGCCCAAGTGGCCACCCTGCCCGGGCTGGACGGGCGCAAGATGAGCAAGAGCTACGACAACACCATCCCACTGTTTGCGCCACCCGAGCAGCTCAAGAAACTGATCTTCGGCATCGTCACCGACTCGCTGGCACCGGGTCAGCCCAAGCAGACCGAGGGCTCGGCGCTGTTCCAGCTCTACCAAGCCTTTGCCAGCGCCGACGAAACCGCCGCGCTGGCGCGCGCCTACGCACAAGGCATCGCCTGGGCGCAGGCCAAGCAGCTGCTGTACGAGCGCATCGAGGCCGAAATCGCGCCGCTGCGTGCGCGCTACCTCGAGCTCATGGCGCGCCCGCAAGATGTCGAAGCGCTGCTGCAAGCCGGCGCCGCCAAGGCGCGGCGCAGCGCCACCCCGTTCACCCAGCGCCTGCGCCATGCGGTGGGGCTGCGGCCGCTGGTGGCGGCGGGTGCCGGTGCGGCGGCGCGGGCGAATGGTGCGGCGGCGGCCCTTGCTGGAGGCGGCGGCACGGCGGCGCCCACGGCGGGCAGCGCCCCGGCCGCCAAGGCCGCCCTGCCCGTCTTCAAGCAGTACCGCGAGCCCGACGGCCGCTTCGCCTTCAAGCTCGCCGACGCGCGCGGCCAGCTGCTGCTGCAAAGCCTGGGCTTTGCCACCCCCCAGGAAGCAGGGCAAGCCATCGCCCGCCTCAAGGCCGCCGGCTACAGCGCCAGCCCCGAACTGCACCCGCTGCTGCAACTGGGCGCGCAGAATGCGGGTGCGGGTGCAGCCCAAGCCGCCGACGCCGCCCTGGCCGCACTGCGCGAAGCCGGTTAGCGCTCTCCCCGGCAGCGCGCGATGGCCCGGTTTTGAGCCTGCTACAATGCGCGGCTCGACACGCGGAGAGATGGCAGAGTGGTCGAATGCGCCGGACTCGAAATCCGGTATACGGTTGTACCGTATCGAGGGTTCGAATCCCTCTCTCTCCGCCAAACAATTTAAAATTAACAGGTTACATCAGGTTGGTTTTCGCAGCAAGGGCCCGCCGAGGCCCTTTTTCGCGTCCAAGTGCCTCCGTTTTGTTCCCGTCATACCGGCACGATTCCTGGTACGCGCGCGGCCGGTCGGGGCGATGATGGGAGTTACAGGATATGACTGGTGCAGTGCCAGCAGGCGTTGGGGTGGCCGCGTTTGTCATGTCGTGATGATTTCGTGATAACCCTTGCTCTTGGACGTTCCGCCAAAGGAATCGAGTAAGCTAGCGTTTTGCCAGCTTACTGCTTACAGGAGCGTGCCTATGGCCGCCAGCAAGTCGGAAGTCGTCAGTGTTCGCGTTGAGCCGCACATCAAGTCTGCCATGCTGGAGGCTGCAGAGCGGGAGATGCGAAGCCTGGCCAACTTGAAAGCCCGAAAGATCGGTTCGTGACGGATGCCCAAAAAGCAGCGCTCCAGGCGCTCGGTTTCCGCTTCGGCATCAATGGCCCTCATGCTGCTCGGACGATGATGCTGGACGAACTGCGCCTGCTGCTTGGCCACACGCAGCCCCAGGCCGGCCGCGCCGACTACGCGACGGCCATTGTGGATGAGAACGTCTTGGGCAAGCCGACCCTTAAGGCGCGGGTACTGACGCTGCGCCACATGAGCGCACTTTACAGCCTTGGCGCCACCAATCCCATTTTCCGTGCACTGCGCCGCCTCTGGCCGCTGAACGAGGCCGCACAACCGCAGCTCGCTTTGGCGCTGGCACTGGCGCGCGACCCCCTTTTGCGCAGCACCCAGGCTTTCATTCTTGGCCACGCTATCGGCGCTGCGGTGTCTCGCGAAGCGGTCGAGCGCTTCTTGGCGCAGTCCTACCCAGACCGCTTCAGCCCTGCGTCGCTCAAGTCGTTTGCTCAGAACGTGGCGGGCAGTTGGACGGCTGCCGGCCTTCTTTGCGGTCACCGCAACAAGACCCGCGCGCAGCCGCCGGCACACCCCGAAGCCGCGACCCTGCTGCTCTTCCTGGCTTACCTCGGGGGGCGCACCGGGCAACGCCTCTTCTCATCCGAATGGACGAATCTGCTGGGCGGCTCAACTGATGAGCTGGAGTTGCTTGCAAACTCCGCTGCGCACCGGGGCCTTCTCGTGTTCATGAATGCAGGCGGCGTCAAAGAGGTTCGCTTCCCTGGCTACCTCACGCCCGAAGAAGAACGCACTCGTCTGGAGGTGCTGCATGTCGTCTAGAGTCGCCAAGCTGGCTGCAAGCTACCGTCAGCATCTATCGGTGCCATGGCAGACCGGGCTGGCCGCTGTCCAACGCGTTATCTTCGCGGTCTACGACAAGGCCGACGAACTGCGCCTGCGCGCCCATGTCGGTGAGTTCGAGCTCGCCACCCAGCAGGCTGGCAAGCAGTGGCTGCTGTTGGACCTGACCCATGCCTTCCCACTGTGGATGGCGGCGCAGGAGAACCGCGACGCCTATTTCGAATGCCCCGAAGACCTGGCCGGCTACCAAACGGGCGAGGTCATAATGTTTCGCGACGCGCTGATCGAGCAGATCAAGACGCAAATCTCAGCACAAGCGGGCCCAGATACGGTCGTCGCCCTGCTGGGTGTGGGGGCGTTGTTTGGTCTGGCTCGCGTCTCAGCCGTGGTAGAACGCATCAAGGATGCCATACCGGGCCGCCTGCTGGTGTTCTTTCCGGGCGAACACCACCCCGAGAACCACACCTACCGGCTGCTGGACGCACGCGACGGCTGGAACTACCTGGCCGTTCCCCTGATGGCCAAGGACTGAACCGCCCGCTGCACGCGACACCAGGGCAAGCAAGGAACGCTATGCTGAACAGGGACATTTACCTCAAACCGCCGCAACAGAACCGCCTTGTCAACCATGGTGTGGCCGAGGTCTCTGAAGACCACTCCGAGGCTGCGCAGGCCATCCTGCGCTACGAGCTCGAGACCTTCGTCTGCGACGGCCAGTACGCCAAGGGGCTGGAGACCATCCTCGACAAGTTCCTGCTCAACCTTGGCTCCAAGACCGAGCAGCCAGGGGTGTGGATTTCCGGCTTCTACGGCAGCGGCAAGTCGCACCTGGCCAAGATGTTGCGCACGCTGTGGACCGACTACTCCTTTGCCGATGGTGCCACGGCACGCAGCATCGCGCGTCTGCCGCAAGGCATCCTGGCCCAGCTCAAGGAACTCAGCACCCAGGGCAAGCGCCACGGCGGGCTGCACGCCGCAGCCGGCAAGTTGGGGGCCGGTGCCAACGACAGAGTGCGGCTCGCGCTGCTGGGTATTCTGTTCAAGTCCAAGGGCTTGCCCGAGCCATACAACCAGGCGCAGTTGCAGATGTGGCTGCAGCGCGAGGGCATACTCGACGCGGTGCGCGCCGATCTGCACACCGAAGGCCGCACGCTACAAAAGACGCTGCCCGAGATGTACGTCTCGCAGCCGCTCGCGCAGTCGCTGCTGAAACACCGCCCCGACCTCGCAGCCAGCCAGAAAGAGCTGCGAACCATCCTGAAGCACCAGTTTCCCGAGGTGACCGACATCAGCAGCAACCAGCTGGTGGCGGCCATCGAAGCCGCCCTGGTGCACAACGGCAAGCTCCCGCTCACGCTCGTGGTGCTGGACGAGGTGCAGCAGTACATTGGCACCGACGCCGAAAAGGCGTTCCAGGTGCAAGAGCTTACCGAGACGCTGAGCAAGCACTTCAACGGCAAGCTGCTCTTCGTGGGCACGGGCCAGTCGGCCCTGACTGGCACCCCGGCCCTCACCAAGCTGACGGGCCGGTTCCCGGTGCAAGTGATGCTGGGTGACTGGGATGTCGAGAACGTCACGCGCCAAATCATCCTGGCCAAAAAGCCCTCGGTGCAGCCCGAGCTCGAGAAGGTCTGGCGCAGCAACCTGGGGGAAATCTCGCGCCACCTGCGCGGCACCAAGCTCGAGCACGTCACCGCTGACGAAAGCCTCATGACGTCCGACTACCCGCTGCTGCCGGTGCGCCGCCGCTTCTGGGAGCGGGTGCTGCGCACGATCGACACCACCGGCACCGTCTCGCAACTGCGCAGCCAGTTGCGCGTGGTGCATGAAGCGGTGCTGGCCACGGCCGAGGCGCCGCTGGGGCATGTGGTTTGCGGCGACTTTCTTTACGACCAAATTGCCGCCAACCTGCTCTCCACGGCGCAGCTGCCCAAAGAAGTGTTCGAGAACGTGCAGCGCTTCGCCGCTGGAGATGCGAACGCCCAGCTCAAGGCCAAGCTGCTCAAGCTCATCTACCTCATCAACAAACTGCCCGCCGATGCGGCGCTGGACCTGGGCCTGAAGGCCACCGAAGAGGCCCTGGCCGACCTGCTGGTCACCGACCTGTCTGCCGGCTCGTCCGAGCTGCGCAAGTCGCTGCCGGCCCTGCTCGATGAGCTGCAGAACCAAGACCGCGTGGTCATGGCCCTGGCGGGTGGCAACGGCACCGAATACCGACTGCAAACGCGCGAATCCAGCGCCTGGTACGAGGAGTTTCGCGCCCATGAGTCCGAGCTCAAGGCCGCACCGCAGCGCGTGGAACACAAGCGCGTCGAACTGCTCAAGGCCCGCTTTGTTGAGGTGCTGAAGAAAGTGCGCGTCACGCAGGGCAAGGGCAACGAAGTGCGCACGCTCAGCCCCAGCTACGACGACACCCTGCCCAAGGACCATGACCGCAGCCTGTACCTGTGGACTCAGGACGGCTGGCAGACCGAAGAGAAGTCGGTCATTGCCGAGGCCAAGGCCAAGCGCTCCGACAACCCCACGCTGTTCGCCTTCCTGCCGGCCCAGCACAAAACCGAGTTGAGCAACGCCATCGTCGCGCTGGAGGCCGCGCGCACCACTTTGCAGAAGAAGGGCTACCCGGCTACCGAAGAAGGCCGCGACGCGCAGCGCTCGATGGAGAGCCGCCAGCGCAACGCCGAAAGGGCGCTTCAAGACCTACTCGACCAACTGTTCGCCGCTGTGCGCGTGTTCCAGGCCGGCGGGCAGGAGGCTACCGACGGCAATGACCTGGCCGACCGCATCAACCGTGCGGCCAAGTCTTCGGCCATCCGCCTCTACAGCCAGTTCGATGCGGCCGACCACGAGCAGTGGGGCAAGGTGCTGGATGAAGCCCGCAAGGGCAACCTGGAGGCTTTGAAGGCCGTCGGCCACACCCAAGAGGCCGACAAGCACCCGGTCTGCCAGAAGCTGCTGGGCTTCATCGGCCCCGGCAAGAAGGGCTCGGAGATTCGCGAGAACTTCGAGGCCCCGCCCTACGGCTGGCCGCGCGACGCCATCGACGGTGCGCTGTACGCGCTGCTGGCTGCCGGCCACCTGAAGGCCAGCGACGCGGCGGCCAAGCCGGTGGATGCCAAGAGCCTGGACCGCGCCAAGCTCAGCCAAGCCAGCTTCCAGCGCGAATCCATCCACATCACACCGATGCAGCTGATCAAGATCCGGCAGCTGTTCGGGTCCGTCGGCGTCCCCTGCCAGCCCAAGGAAGAGCAAGCCAAGCTGCCGGCACTGCTGGCCAAGCTGCGGGATCAGGCCAGCAGGGCCGGAGGCGCCGCACCCGCCCCTGAGGCGCCCAAGCTCGGCGTGCTGGAATCCATCGAAGGCCAGTCCGGCAACGCTCAGCTGCTGGAGGTCTACACCCGGTCCGACGAGATCGCCGCGCTGTCCAAGGCCTGGGTCCACACCGCCGAAGGCATCACCAAGCGGCTGCCGGCCTGGCACCAACTGCAAGACCTGCTGCGCCACGCCAAGACTCTAGTCCCGTACCAGGCGCTGAAGACCGAGGCCCAGGCCATCGAGACCCAGCGCGCGCTGCTGGCCGAGCCTGACCCGGTACGCCCGCTGCTCGACAAGGTGGTGGACCTGCTGCGCCAGGCGCTCAACGCCAAGCTGGCCACCTATAAGCAAGCATTCGCCCAACAGCAGCAACAGCTTCATGGCGACACCGAGTGGAACAAGCTCAGCGATGCCCAGAGGACTGACCTGACCGGGCGGCACCACCTGAAGCCCCAGGCCGACCCGCCTTTGGGCACGCCCGAGCAACTGCAGGATGCCCTGGACGACTGCGACCTCGACCACTGGGTCTCCAAGGCCGATGCCCTGCCCAGCCGCTTCGAGGCCGCGCGCATGGCCGCGGTGCAACTGCTCAAGCCCAACGTCGTGCACCTGAGCCTGCCCAAACGCACGCTAAACAACGCCGAAGAGCTGAAGGCCTGGCTGGCGGATGTTGAGCAGCTCGTGGCGGAGAAGCTCAAGCAAGGGCCGGTGGCGCTGTGATCGCTCCCGGCACTGACTGTCGACACACGAGGAGGTCTGCATGCTGACCCAACTCTCGCTCAGCAATTTCAAGAGCTGTCGGGATGCCCGGCTACCCCTGGCGCCGTTGACCTTCCTGATCGGTGCCAACGCTTCTGGCAAGAGCAACATGCTCGAGGCTATGCGACTGCTCAGCTGGCTGGCCAAGGGCAGCCGACTGGAAGACATCGCCAGGGCGATTCAGGGCGGCGATGCCATCGTGCGTGGACAGTCGCGCGACCTGTTCCGCGATACGGCTCAGCCCCTCACGCTGGGCCTACACCTCGCAGGTGCGCCCCACGGTTGGGAAGACTTTGAAGTCAGCATTGGATTGCAGGCGGATCAACTGGTGATCACCGGCGAAAGGGTGACACAGCGGACAGAGAAGGTTCCGCTCTACATCGTCGATTCACAGCCCAATCCGCACACCGACGAGATCAGCGTTGCGTACAACAACTTCAAGCAAGGCCGCAACAAGCCCCATATCCCGTGCTCGAATCGGCAGGCGATCTTTTTCCAGCTCGAAACGCCGGGGCGCTTTGAAGCCAAGCACACCGACTCGCAGCAAATCATTCCCGCAGTGACAAAGGCGCTGCGCGAGGCTCTCCGGCAAATCGTCTTCCTGGACCCCCGCCCCGCCTTGATGCGCGACTACGTCTATGCCAAGGACGACGCCATCAAGGAAGACGGAAGCAACCTCTCGGCGGTTCTCTACAGCGTGGCGCAGACGGGATCAGGCAGGCAACAACTGCTCGGGTTCATCCGTTCGTTGCCCGAGCAGGACATCACAGCCATTCAGTTCATCAAGACCGAGCGACAGGACGTGATGGTCCGCTTGGTCGAGTCCTTCGGCGAGCAAAAGCGCACTGTGGACGCCCCGCTGCTGTCGGACGGCACTCTGCGCGTGCTGGCAGTCGGCGCCACGCTGCTGACTGCCCCCGAAGGGGCTTTGGTCGTAATCGAAGAGATCGACAACGGCGTGCACCCCAGCCGCGCCGAGCTTTTGGTGCAGCAGATCCGCAAGATCGCCACCGGTCGCAAGCTGAGGGTGCTGCTGACCTCGCACAACCCCGCCTTGCTCGACGCACTGCCCGATGAATCACTGGCCGACGTGGTGTGCTGCTACCGCGCCCCGCAGCAAGGCGACAGCCGGCTGGTCAGATTGGGAGACATGGACCGCTACCCCGAGTTGGTGGCGCAAGGCCCGCTGGGCCAGTTGATGACGCGGCGGGTGCTGGACCGGTACGTGAAGGACACCAGCACACCGCAGGAGCGGCAGGCCAAGGCCATGCAGTGGTTGGCGACCTTGCAAGCACCAGCGGACGACCCGGAAGAGCTATGACCGCAGTTTGCCTCCTCGACACGACGATCTTCGTGGAAGTGCTGAACGTGCCCGTCAAGGCCACCCAGCACACAGCCATCGTCGCTGCACTCTCGCAGCGTGTGCAGGCGAGGGAATCGCTGTTCCTGCCGATGGCCACGATTCTTGAGACTGGCAACCACATCGGACAAAACGGCGATGGGACGGAACGTCGGGCCTGTGCCCAGCGCTTCGTACAGATGGTGTCCGAAGCGCTGGACGGCAAGTTGCCTCTGATGCCGGTGAACTTTCTTGAAACGCACGATCTGCGCGCCTGGCTCAGCGAGTTTCCCGACCATGCCGGGCGCGGCAGCGGTCTGGGAGACTTGTCCATCGTCCATGACTGGCAGCGCTTGTGCCATCAGAACCGGGCGCGCCGCGTCTACATCTGGTCACTCGACGAGCATTTGGCCGCTTACGACCGCGAACCCGAACTCTGATCAACCCCCAGCCGTGACATCGACCAACACCCCCCTGCCCAAACCCCTGCGCAGCCAGCTGGAGGCCACCGTCAAGGCCGCCCGCGACGTGGCCGAGAAGGCGGCCGGCGCGGCGCTGGCTCAACTGGCCGTGGCCGACGCCAAGCTGCCCGACTACCTGACGGACGAGACCCTGCGCTCGCTGCGCCGCCGCCTGCGCGCGCACGCCAAGGCACTGGGCGACGAACGCAAGGGCAACGGCCAGCAAGACACGCAGCGCCTGGTGTGGGAAGTGGCTTACGAGCACTGGCACCGCATGCTGTTCGCGCGCTTCCTGGCCGAGAACGGGCTGCTGCTGTGGGAGCCCGGCGCGCCGGTGTCGCTGGAAGACTGCCGCAACATCGTCGACCACCACCCCGAGATGCTGCAGGGGGCGCTGCATGCCAAGACGCACTGGGAGCTTGCGGCCAAGCTGGCCGCCCGCATGCTGCCCCAGGTGTTCAAGCCGCAGAGCCCCGTGTTTGAGCTCGTCTTCGCGCCCGAACACCAGCGCGAGCTGGAACGCCTGCTCGCCGGGCTGCCAACCGAGGTGTTCCTGGCCAGCGACAGCCTGGGCTGGGTTTACCAGTTCTGGCAGGCCAAGCGCAAGGACGAGGTCAACGCCTCGGAGGTGAAGATTGGCGCCGACGAACTGCCCGCCGTCACCCAGCTCTTCACCGAGCCCTACATGGTGGACTTCCTGCTGCACAACTCGCTGGGCGCCTGGTGGGTGACACGCCAGCCGGGCAAGGCCTGCCCCGTGCCGCTGACTTATCTGCGCATGGTGGACGATGGCCTCCCCGCACCCTCGGGGGGCGGGGCCGGGGGTGGGGGCCAAGTTCCCGCCGCAGGCCGCTTCGAAGGCTGGCCCGACCGCTTGAGCGACTTCAAGCTGCTGGACCCCTGTTGCGGCTCGGGCCACTTCCTCGTGGCAGCGTTCCTGTTGCTGGTGCCCATGCGCATGGCGGCCGAAGGCCTGAGCGCGATGGACGCGGTGGATGCCGTGCTCGCCGACAACTTGCACGGCCTGGAGCTAGATGCCCGCTGCGTGGAAATCGCCGTGTTCGCGCTGGCCCTGGCGGCCTGGCGCTTCCCAGACGAGAACGGCGACCCGCTGGGAGTGCGTGCCGACATGCCCGCGCCGCAGGTGGCCTGCTGCGGCCTGAAGGTGGCCGCCAAGCCCGAGGACTGGATGGCCCTGGTGCCAGACGACGCTGCCAACGCCGCCTACCTGCGCCAGGAACTGCGCCTGCTGCACGCCAGCTTCGCACAGGCGCCGCTGCTGGGCAGCCTGCTGGACCCGGCGCGCAGCCTGAAGAACGACTTGGCCACATCCAGCTTCGACACCCTGCGCGACCTGCTGGGCCGTGCGCTGGCCACTGAGCGCCCGGCCACGCTATGGGGGCAGGCCAGCGAGCTTCAGGACGACAGCTGGGAATTGGCGCTCACCGCCAAGGGCCTGCTGGACGCGGCCCGACTGCTGGATGGGCGCTACCACCTAGTCGTGACCAACGTGCCCTACCTGGCGCGCGGCAAGCAGCACGACACGCTAAAGGACCACTGCGAGACGCACTACCCAGAGGCCAAGAACGACCTGGCCAACGTCTTCCTGGAGCGATGCGTAGAACTGAGCCGTGACCAGGGCGCGGGCGTGGTGCAAATCGTGATGCCGCAGAACTGGCTGTTCCTCACCAGCTACAAGAAACAGCGGGAATCGCTGTTAACTACGGTGCAGTGGAACTTGCTGGCCCGCCTCGGCGAAGGCGGCTTTGACAGCTCCCAAGCTGCGGGTGCATTCATCATCCTGCTCACCCAGACCAACGCCAAAGCGGCAGAGGGGTTTCAGCTGCGTGGCGTGGATGCAAGCGCGCCAAAGGTTCCGTCGGAAAAGGCGGAGCTGCTCCGCAAGAGCGAAGTACTAGCGGCGAACCAGAAGCGACAGTTAAGCAACCCGGATGCACGCATCTCGTTTGAGGAAGCGGAGGACTTGCCGCTCCTAAGCCAGTACGCCGATGGCTTGGTGGGATTGCAAACGAGCGATGACCCCATGTTCGTGTGCGGGTTCTGGGAGCAGTCTGGGGTCAATAGAGACGTTTGGGAGTTGATGCAAGGCACTCCTGAGGAGCTTAAAGCTGACGCTGGTGCGTCTTGGCTCGTTCGGTGGGAGAAGGGTGAGGGGCTATTGCTTTCGCTGCCCACTGCATACCCAACGAAGGGCCTCAAAGCCATGGGGAAGCACGGTGTCGCAATTCACAGAATGCGGCAGCTTTACCCCTACGTTTATGCGAAGGAGCGCTTCCATCAGAACGTCGCCGTAGTGGTTCCAAAGGACGAGAGGCACCTGCCGGCAATCTGGGCGTTTTGCTCAGCTCCTGAGTACTCCGACGCCGTTCGCCGCATCGACCAGAAGCTCAACGTCACGAATGCGACCCTGGTGAAGGTTCCCTTCGACCTCGAGCACTGGCAACGGGTCGCAGGCGAGCGCTACCCCAACGGCCTGCCCAAGCCCTACTCCGACGACCCCACGCAATGGCTGTTCCACGGCCACCCGCAGCCCGCCACTGACCCGCTTCAAGTCGTCGTCGCCCGCCTGGCCGGCTACCGCTGGCCGGCCGAAACTGACACGGCGATGGAACTGGCCGACGAGGCCCGCACCTGGATTGCCCGCTGCAAGGAACTGGCCGAACACACCGACGACGACGGTATCGTTTGCCTGCCTTCGGTGCGCGGCGAGGCGCCTGCGCACGACCGACTGCTCAAGCTGCTGATTGCCGCCTGGGAGACCGTGCAGCCCGGCAGCTGGAAGCCCGCCGTGCTCGACAAGCTGTTGGCCGATGCCGAGTGCGCTGGCAAGGGCCTGGACGTCTGGCTGCGCGAGAAGTTCTTCGAGCAGCACGCCAAGCGCTTCCACCACCGCCCCTTCATCTGGCACGTGTGGGACGGCCTGAAGGACGGCTTCGCCGCGCTGGTGAACTACCACCAGCTCGACCACAAGAAGCTGGAGCGCCTCATCCACACCTACCTGGGCGACTGGATTCGCCAGCAGGAGGCCGGCGTTCGCTCGGGCGTGGACGGTGCCCCCACCCGCCTGGCCGCCGCGCAAGACCTGAAGCGCCGGCTGGAACTCATCCTGGAAGGCGAGCCGCCCTACGACATTTTTGTCCGCTGGAAGAAGCTCTCCGAACAGCCCATCGGCTGGAACCCAGACCTCAACGACGGCGTGCGGCTCAACATCCGCCCCTTCATGACCGCCGAGGTCCTGCGCCACAACAAGAAGCCCAAGCTCAACATCACCTGGGACAAGGACCGTGGCAAGGACGTCGAGAGCGCGCCTTGGTTCAAGGTCTTCAAGGGCGACCGCATCAATGACCACCATCTGACTTTGGCTGAGAAGTTCGCTGCCCGGAGCCATCAATGACCGAATCCTACCCGTTCGCCAAGTTCTGGCGCTGCGCGCTGCAAGTCAACCCCGCTGGCTATCACGCCACCTACCGGGGCGCTGACCATGGGCTTACCGAAGCGGCCTACAACCAAGCCTTGCTTCAGCAATGCCAGGCCTTCGATATTCGCGTCGTCGGCATGGCCGACCATGGCAGCGTCTCCAGCATCGACGCTGCACGTCGGGTGCTGGCACCGGCCGGCATCGTGGTGTTTCCGGGGTTCGAGATCGCATCGAACGACAAGACGCATTTCGTCTGTCTTTTCGGCGAGGAGACCTCGAGCCAGTCCTTGGAGCGGTATCTGGGAAGGCTACAACTGCTGGACCCCGAGGACGGCGTACGGCCTTCACGCCTGAGCGCAGAGCAACTGATCGACATCGTCGTCGACGAGCTGGAGGGCTTCATCTACGCAGCCCACTGCACCGAGGACAAGGGCCTGCTGAAGCTGCGTCAGAACCATGTGTGGCAGTTGCCGAAGCTGCGCGCCGCCCAAATTCCGAAGGGTATCGAGGATTTGAAGGGCATCGACGACGACTTCTACCGCAAGGTTTTCCTGAACACAAATCAGGCCTACCGGCGAGAACACTCCATGGTCGCCATCAACGCTAAAGACGTGGCCAGGCCTGAGGATTTGGCGCACCCGGGCGCCACGTGCTGGATCAAGATGACCCGACCGACGTTCACCGCGTTCAAGGTCGCATTTCTTGACCCGGAGTCGCGCGTGCGCCTGAACTCCGGGCAACCCGAAGAAAAGCCCAGCGCGATCCACAGCGTCAAGGTCAGCGGTGGCTACCTCGACGGCCTGGAAGCGGTGCTCTCCGGCCACCTGGACACGGTGATCGGCGGGCGCGGAACCGGCAAGTCGACCTTGATCGAGTGCCTGCGGTTCGCTCTGGATGTGCTGCCCAAGGGCACGCAAGCCCGCAAGCAGCACCACGAAATCATCAAGGAGAACCTGGGCAAGGACTTGGGCCGGGTAGAGGTGCAGCTCACCTCGTTCGCGCAGCACGGCAAGCGCTACACGGTCACGCGCAAGGTTGGCGAAGCCCCGATCGTGCGCGATGCAGAAGGCCAGGTCTCCACGTTGCTGCCACGCGATCTACTGCCCGATCTGGACATCTACGGCCAGAACGAGATCTACGAACTGGCCCAGGACGAAGGCAGCCGCCTGCGGCTGCTGGAGAAGTTCCTGCCGCAAGACCAGGACGGCAAGGCTCAATTGGACCAGGTGCAAAAGCGCCTGCGAGACAACGCCGAAAAGCTCACCAAGGCTTTCGACGATGCCGACACGCTGCACGAGCAAGTGAACCGGTTGCCGAAACTGCAAGAACATCTGCAGCGTTACGAAGCGCTGGGCCTCAAGGCCAAGCTCGCGCGCGTTCCGCTACTGGAACGCGAACGCCAGATCGATGTCCGTGCTCAGGAGGAGCTAAAGGCGCTTGAGACCGCGCTGGCTACCTTTGAGGATGCCTTGCCCGACACCACCTTCATCAGCGACAAGGCCCTGGAAGGGCTTCCCCACGCCACGCAACTGGTGGCGATGCGCGAGGTGCTCGAGGGACTCCGCCAGTCCATGGCCGCCTTGATCGCGCAGGGACAAGGGCTGCTCAACCAGGGTGCGACCGACATGCAAGCCGCCCGCCAGGCGTGGCAGGCGGCGCAGGCGGCGGCGCAGGCCGAGATCGATGGCGCTCTGCGCAGCCTGCCCTCAGCGGCGGGGCGCACCGGTCAGCAGATCGGCGTGGAGTACCAGAAGCTGCAACAGGAGATCGAACGCATCCGCCCACTGCAGTCGAGGATGGCGACTTACAAGCAGCTCACCGACAGCTTGGAACAGGAGCGGAGGAATCTTCTGGCCGAACTGTCTGATCGGCGACACGTGCGGCTTCAGGCCCTGCAGTCTGCTGCAAAGACGCTGAATCATCGGCTGCAAGGGCGGTTGCGCGTCGAGATTCAGCCTGAGGGCGACCGTCGCCCGCTCAAAGACTTCCTGTTGAAGTGTGAATTGGAGGGAGTTGGAGAACGGCGCTTGGCATGGATCGACGAGGATAGCCACATGTCGACGATCAAATTGGCGCAAAGCATACGGGAAGGCAAAGCAGGGTTGAGCGTCGATTGGAAGCTAACACCGGTTGTGGCCGAAGCGTTGAGCAAGCTGCCGCGCACGAAGCTGATGGCGCTGGAGTCGCTGGAGCTCAGCCATGGCGTGAAGATCGAGCTGAACGTGAACGCGGATGAAGGAGCGCCCGTCTACCGGTCACTGGAGCGGCTCTCCACGGGTCAACAGTGCACCGCCATCCTGCACCTGCTGCTGTTGGATAACCGCGACCCGCTGGTGATGGACCAGCCCGAAGACAACCTCGACAACGCCTTCATCGCCGAGCGCATCGTGCGTGAGCTTCGACAGGCCAAGACGCGGCGCCAGTTCATCTTTGCTACGCACAACGCCAACATTCCCGTGTTCGGCGATGCCGAGTGGATCGGTGTGTTCTCCGCAACGGATGCCCACGGCAGCCTGGCAGCGGATGCGCAGGGCTCGATCGACGTTGCGGCGATCCGAGACAGTGTCGCCACCATCCTGGAGGGTGGCCGCGCTGCGTTCATGCAGCGCAAGGCGAAGTATGAGTTTTGATAACTGCGCGAAAGCGCACTTGGAGTGTCCATGCTCAAAAGCGACCTGCTGCAACTGATCGCAAACGGCGAGAACTCCGGTGTCGAGTTCAAGCGCGATGACCTGCGCCCCGAGCAGTTGGCCAAGGAGATCGTTGCCCTGGCCAACCTGAAAGGTGGCAAGGTACTTCTGGGCGTGGAGGACGACGGCAGCATCAGCGGCATCCAGCGGAACGATCTGGAGCACTGGGTGATGGACACCGTCTTCGGCCGGTATGTACACCCGATGATCCTGCCGTACTTCGAAGTCGTGACCCTGGACGATGGCAAGCGAGTCGGGGTGGTCACGCTCACCGAAGGCAGCGCGAAGCCTTATGCGGTTCGTCACAACGACCGCGAGGAGGTCTACGTGCGCGTGGGCAGCACATCCCGCCGCGCGACACGAGAGCAGCTCGCGCGGCTGTTCGAGAGCGGCGGGATGCTTCATGCCGAGCTGATGCCGGTGTCAGGCACGGCCTTGGCCGACTTGGATCGCAGCCGCCTGGAGGACTACCTCCTGCGCGTGGTGGGCGATCCCAAAGCACCTGCGGACGATGGCGCTTGGCAACAGCGCCTCATTGGGCTGGGGTTCATGGTGGCGCGTGACGATGGGGAGCCCGTTTGCTCGATCGCCGGGCTGGTGCTATTTGGCCACAGCCCGCGGCAAAAGATGCGATATGCCGGGGTGCGGTGGATGTCGTTCAGCGGCATCGACATGAGCTACCAGGCTCAGGACGACAGCGTGATCGATGGCCCGTTGGTCGCACTGTGGACGGGAGATCACAACCAGCCGCCCATTGCTGACGGACTGATCGAAAGCCTGTCCAGTCGCATGAAGCCCTGCATCGAACAGCACTCAGATACCTTGCAGGAGGGGCTGCGGCGTAAGACTGGTCTGCGCTTTGCTGCTGAAGCCGTGCGCGAGGCCATGGTCAACGCCTTGGTTCACCGCGACTGGACGCGCCCGGTGGAGGTGGAGATCGTCAACTACGCCGACCGGCTGGAAGTCACGAGCCCGGGAGCGCTGCAGAACTCGATGACGATCGAGAAGATGCTGGCTGGGCAACGCTCGGCACGCAACCCGGTCATCATGGAAGTGATGCGCGACTATGGCTACGTCGAGCAGCGCGGTATGGGCGTGCGCCGCAAGATCGTGCCGCTTACGCGCGACTTCACGGGCCAGGATGCCGTTTTTGAGGCTACTGAGGACTTTGTCCGCGTTGTGCTGCCGGCTGCTCTCCAGAACTTTGCAAGATGAAGAACGCCATTTCGGGAACCGGACAATCTAACATGACGGTTTCGGCTGCAGTCGTGGAGGCCCTGGGGCTTGCCGCCGCAGGCAATACGCAAACTTCGGCACCGGCAGCAGCCGTGCTCTGGCCCGACAAAGAGCGCCAGTGGGCGGCGGCCCTTGCGGCCCTGAAGCAGATGCTGCCTGGGCTGCTTGAGCTCGGCGCTTATGACCCCGCAGCGCGAAGCGGCCCGGCCGTCTGGCTCAAGTGCGCGATTGCCGGCGTGTTGTCCGAAGTCCAGTTCAAGGGCGTGCCGGTGGTCTACCTGCCTGGGGTAAGCCGCGCCGAGTTGCGTGCCATCGAGAGCTGCCCGCGGGAGCTGCAGCCGCTGGCCGAGCTGCAGTACCGGGGCGTGTTCTGGAGCCAGTCCAACGGCAAGGACTGGACGGTCAGCGCCTTCCTGTCGTCAAAAAACGGCGGCCTGGGGCTGGACCTGGCGCAGGACCATGCCACACAGGAGGCCTTGGCCCAGGCGCTGTCTGCTGGTGTGTTGCTCGAGCGGCCGCTGGACGAGCTGCAGGGCCGGCAAATCAACGCCGAGTGGCTGCTGAGCCTGCTGGCACCGAACCCGCTGCGGGATGTGCTGCTGTGGATGAACGCGCCCCAGGCCACGCAGAAGGACTGGGCCGGCGTGAGGTGGGACGTGTTCTGCAAGCGCGCCAAGTCGGACTTCGGCTTCGACCCGGTCAGCGACGGGCCCCTGGTGGCTGCCGAGAAGCTGGCTCGGCGTGAGGGCAAGTGGGCGGCTGTGGCTGAGCTGTACCAGGATTCGTACCCGAGCTTTCCCGATGTGCTGACGCTGCTGCGCAACGTGCCTGCGCCGCAGATGGGGCTGTTCCCGGACATGGGGCAGCTTTGCGGCTACCCGCAAGCCAATGAGCAAGGCGAGGCGAGCCTGCGTTACGCGCTGTCTGCCTGTGCGGCCCTGGAGGCCGCCCAGGCTCGCACCGCCATCGGCAGCGCCGAGGAGGAGCACGGCGTGCGCCGGGGGTGGTTGTGGTCGCGCATGGGGCAGTCGCCCTTGGCTCAAGCGCTGGAGCAACTGGCTCGGTTAGCCGAGCTCAGCGCAGCGGCACCCATCGGCGCCACGCCTGCGGAGCTGGCTGCAAGCTACCAGCAGTCCGGCTGGCGTGTGGACGAGGCGGCGACGCTGGCCATGGGTGCCGTGCAGTCCAAGGCAGACACCGACGCCGTGGGTGCGGCAGTGCGCGCCGTTTACCTGCCTTGGCTGGAAGAAGCGGCCAAGCGACTGCAGGACGCGGTGATGAAAGTCGGGGGCATGCCAGCGCTGCATGCGGCTTCGGACGCAGCAGCTGATTCGGGCACCTGCACGGTGTTCGTGGATGGCCTGCGGTACGACGTCGCCCAGCGGCTGCGTGCCAAGCTGGAAGGGTTGGGCACCACGACGTTGGCCGCCCGTTGGACCAGCATGCCGTCGGTAACCGCATCCGGTAAGGCTTGGTGCTCGCCAGTGGCGGGGCTGGTGTCTGGCACGGCGGAAGACGTGGAGTTCGAGCCCCGTGTTGCGGCTGACGGCAAGCCACTCTCCGGCCACAACTTCAGGAAGCTGCTGACCGATAACGGCGTGCAGCCACTGGACCAGCACGAGACCGGTGACCCGAGCGGACGCGCCTGGACGGAGTCGGGCGACTTGGACCACTACGGCCACGCGCACGGCGTTCGTCTTGCGCGAGACGTGGATGCACAGTTGGCTGCGGTGGTCGAACGGGTGCAGGCACTGCGCGCTGCGGGGTGGCGCCGGGTGCGCATCGTTACCGACCACGGCTGGCTGCTGGTTCCCGGTAGCTTGCCGAAGACGGAACTGCCCAAACACCAGGCCGAGACCCGCTGGGGACGCTGCGCCGTCCTCAAGGACACGGCACACGGCACCCCGCTAACCTTCGGCTGGGATTGGTGTAAAGATGTCCAGGTGGCGTATGCGCCAGGCGTGTCATCCTTCATTGCTGGAGCCGACTACGCGCACGGTGGCCTGAGCCTGCAAGAGTGCCTGGTGCCGGTGCTGGAACTGGTGGTGGCTGCGCCTGCGGCAGCGGCACAGGTCACCATCAAGGCGGTGACATGGAAGGGCCTGCGCTGCGTGGTCGAGGTGGACAGCTCGACGGCCGGCCTGACGGTGGACGTGCGAACCAAGCCCGCGCTGGCGACGTCCAGCCTGGTGGCCAGCGTGAAGCCCGTCGAGGGCGGCAAGGCCAGCGTGGCGGTGGCCGACGATGACAACCTGGGCGCAGCGGCCGTGGTCGTCGTCCTGGCGGCCGATGGTCAGGTGCTGCAAAAGCAGGCGACGACGGTGGGAGGAAGCTGAGATGCAGCTCGACGACTTGGACAGGAAGGCAAGCGCTGCCTTCGAAGGCTACGTGGTACGCAAGGACTTGGTGCGGACGTTCAGCCGCCAGTTCCCGGTGCCGACCTACGTGGTCGAGTTCCTGCTGGGCCGCTACTGCGCCACCACCGACGAGGCAGAAATCCAGGAGGGTCTGGATATCGTCCAGCGTCAGTTGGCGTCGCGGACGGTGAAAGCCGGTGAAGAGGAGCTCTTCAAGGCCCGTGCGCGCGAGGCCGGCTCCGTGAAGGTTATCGATATCGTCACGGCGCGCCTGGACTCCAAGACCGACTCCTACATCGCCACCTTGCCCAGCCTGCGCCTGACGGACGTGCGGCTCACGCCCGAAATGGTCAAGGACAACGAGCGAATGCTCACCGGCGGCTTCTACGCCGAGGTAACCCTGGGCTACGACGCGTCCATCGCACAAGAAAAGGGCGGGCGGCCATTCGGTGTCGAGGCGCTGCGGGCCATCCAGCTCTCAAAGCGCGAGACGCTGGACGTTCTGACCAAGGGGCGGGAGCAGTTCTCCAGCGCCGAGTGGCGCGACCTGCTGCTGCGCAGCGTCGGCTTCGAGCCCGAGACCCTGTCGGAGCGCGCCAAGGACGCGCTGCTGCTGCGCATGGTGCCGTTCGTGGAGCGCAACTACAACCTGGTGGAGCTAGGGCCCAGGGGCACGGGTAAGTCGCACCTGTTTCAGCAGGTGTCACCGTACGCCCACCTCATCTCCGGTGGCAAGGCGACCGTGGCGCGCATGTTCGTCAACAACGCCAGCGGCCAGCGCGGTCTGGTCTGCCAGTACGACGTGGTGTGCTTTGACGAGGTGTCTGGCGTGTCCTTCGACCAGAAGGACGGCGTCAACATCATGAAGGGCTACATGGAAAGCGGCGAGTTCTCCCGGGGCAAAGAAAGCATCCGGGCGGACGGATCCATCGTGCTGGTGGGCAACTTCGACGTCGACGTGGAGCATCAGCAGCGCATCGGCCACCTCTTCGGGCCGCTGCCTCCCGAGATGCGCGACGACACCGCTTTCATGGACCGCATCCACTGTTTTTTGCCAGGCTGGGATGTGCCGAAGCTGAACCCCACGCTGTTCACCGCGCATTTCGGCCTGGTGAGCGACTTCCTCTCGGAGTGCTTCACCCAGCTGCGCAATCAGAGCCGGGTCTCGACCCTGCAAGGTCGTGTGCGTTGGGGCGGTGCGCTGTCGGGTCGAGACCTCAACGGCGTCAACAAGACCGTGAGCGGGTTGCTGAAGCTGTTGCATCCCGGCTCGGACGCAGCGGTCGGCGAGGAAGACCTCGAGTGGGCCGTGCGCCTGGCGCTGGAAGTGCGCCGCCGGGTCAAGGAGCAGCAGAAGCGCATCGGCGCCGCCGAGTTCCGCAACACCCACTTCAGCTACACCCTGGGCGCCGAGGGCGTCGAGAAGTTCGTCAGCACGCCGGAGCTGCAGAGCCAGGGCGGCATTGTCGACGAGCCGCTGGAGTGCGGCCAGGTCTGGGTGTTGAGCCCCGGCGGCGATGAAGAGCATCCGGGCCTGTTCCGGCTCGAGGTCAACGAGGGGCCTGGGAGCGGCGTGCGGGTGCTGAACAACCCGGTACCGGCGGCGTTCAAGGAATCCATCCGCTGTGCGGAGCAAAACCTGTACGCCCGGGCCCAGCAATTGGTTGGTGACCGGGACCCGCGCTGCCACGAGTTCTCGGTGCAGTTGCGGGGTTTTGATGCCGCCAAGGCTGGTGCCAAGACCGGCATCGGGGCGCTGATTGCGCTGTCCAGCGCGCTGTTGAAGCAGTCAGTCCGCGGAGGCCTGGTGGTCGTAGGCGAGGTGACGCTGGGCGGCTCCATCGAGCCGATTCACAACGCGGTGACGCTGGCCGAAATCGCCGTGGAGAAGGGCGCCAAAGCGCTGCTGTTGCCTGTGTCCTGCAGGCGCCAGTTGTTCGACCTGTCGGACGAGATGGCGACAAAGCTGGACATCGAGTTCTATCAGGACGGGCGTGATGCGCTGTTGAAGGCGTTGGCGGACTGAAGAAGGCGTAATGACACCTCGGGTGGCTCTTATGCAATCGGCTCAGCCACGTGCACCACAAACCCCCTATTGACGTTTACGTAAACGTCAATTAAAGTGCGCGCATCGACAATCGCCTGTCACAGCCCACCAGAGCCCAGCCGCCCCGTGTCGCCCTGCCCGCACGGCCATGCGGCCACACACCGGAGACCGCCGCCCATGACCGACCTGCACGCCGATTTCAAAGCCCTGGCCGAGTACCGCCCGCGCCACAAGGTGCGTTTCGTCACCGCCGCCAGCCTGTTCGACGGCCACGACGCGGCCATCAACATCATGCGCCGCCTGCTGCAGAGCATGGGGGCCGAGGTCATCCACCTGGGGCACAACCGTTCGGTCGAAGAAGTGGTGACGGCCGCCCTGCAAGAGGACGTGCAGGGCATCGCCATCAGCTCGTATCAGGGCGGGCACGTGGAGTATTTTCAGTACATGGTCGATCTGTTGCGCCAGCGCGGCGGCGCGCACGTGCAGGTGTTTGGCGGCGGCGGCGGCGTGATCGTGCCGGGTGAAATCCGCACCCTGATGGACTACGGCGTGGCGCGCATCTTCAGCCCCGAAGACGGCCAGCGCATGGGCCTGGCCGGCATGATCGGCGAGATGCTGATGCGCTGCGACCTGGACCTGACGCCCTATGCGCCGCAGACGCCGGCAGCGATCGAGGGCCACACCGACGCCGCCTGGCGCGCGCTGGCGCAGCTGATCACGGCGCTGGAAAACGGCGCCGCCCCGGCCGCGCTGGTGCAGCAGTTGCACGCGGGCGCCCAGGGCCGCCGGGTGCCGGTGCTGGGCATCACCGGCACCGGCGGCGCGGGCAAATCGTCGCTCACCGACGAGCTCATCCGCCGCCTGCGCCTGGACCAGGACGACGCGCTGCGCGTGGCCCTGATCAGCATCGACCCCTCGCGGCGCAAGAGCGGCGGCGCGCTGCTGGGCGATCGCATTCGCATGAATGCCATCGGACCGTGGCAAACGGCTCCGGCTGCTGCGCCCGAGCCAGCGCCGGGCCGCCCCAAGCTGGCGAGCGCCCCCTCGGGAGGCAGCGCCGACAAGGTGTTCATGCGCTCGCTCGCCACGCGCGACTTCGGCAGCGAAATCAGCGCCGCCCTGCCCGATGTGCTGGCGGCGTGCAAGGTGGCGGGCTTTGATCTGATCATCGTCGAGACCTCGGGCATCGGGCAGGGCGACGCGGCCATCGTGCCGCACGTGGACGTGCCGCTGTATGTGATGACGCCCGAGTTTGGCGCTTCCAGCCAGCTCGAAAAAATCGACATGCTCGACTTCGCCGAGTTTGTCGCCATCAACAAGTTCGACCGCAAGGGCGCGCTCGACGCGCTGCGCGACGTCTGCAAACAGGTGCAGCGCAACCGCCAAGCCTGGAACCAGAGCCCGGAGCAGATGCCGGTCTTTGGCACCACCGCCAGCCGCTTCAACGACGACGGCGTGAGCGCCCTCTACCAGGCGCTCAAACCGCGGCTGGCAGCGCTGGGCCTGGCACTCGCCACCCAAGACGGCCGCCTGCCCCCGGTGGCGGTGCGCCACAGCTCCAATCAAAGCCCGGTGCTGCCGCCGGCGCGCAACCGCTACCTGGCCGAAATCGCCGCCACGGTGCGCGGCTACAAGCAGCAGGCGCGCGCGCAGGCGCGGCTGGCGCGCGAGATCCAGCAACTGCGCGCCGCCAGCGCCATGCTGCGCGCCGACGGCACCCACCGCCCCAAAGCCGCCGCGGCCGCGCTCGCCCTGGCCGAGCAGCGCGAGCAGCGGCTGGACCCGGCGGCGCGCAAGCTGCTGGCGCAGTGGCCGGCGATGCAGCAGGCCTACGCCGGCGACGAGTATGTGGTGAAAATCCGCGACCGCGAAATCCGCACCGCGCTGGTGCACACCACGCTCTCGGGCAGCAAGATCCGCAAAGTGGCGCTGCCGCGCTACGAGGACGAGGGCGAAATCCTGCAATGGTTGCTGCTCGACAACGTGCCCGGCAGCTTTCCCTACACCGCCGGCGTGTTCGCCTTCAAGCGCGAAAACGAAGACCCGACGCGCATGTTCGCCGGCGAGGGCGACGCCTTTCGCACCAACCGGCGCTTCAAGTTGCTGTCGTCTGGCATGGCGGCCAAACGGCTGTCCACGGCTTTCGATTCGGTCACGCTCTACGGCGCCAACCCCGATCCGCGGCCCGACATCTACGGCAAAGTGGGCAACAGTGGCGTGAGCATCGCCACGCTCGACGACCTGAAAGTGCTCTACGACGGCTTTGAGCTGTGCCACCCCAGCACCAGCGTGTCGATGACCATCAACGGCCCGGCGCCCACCATTCTGGCGATGTTCATGAACACCGCCATCGACCAGCAGCTCGACAGGTTCAAAGCCGACAACGGCCGCGAGCCCACCGACACCGAGGCCGCCAAGATCCGCGCCTGGGTGCTGGCCAACGTGCGCGGCACGGTGCAGGCCGACATCCTCAAAGAGGACCAGGGCCAGAACACCTGCATCTTCAGCACCGAGTTCAGCCTGAAGGTGATGGGCGACATCGCCGCATGGTTCGTGCACCACGACGTGCGCAACTTTTATTCGGTGAGCATCAGCGGCTACCACATCGCCGAGGCCGGCGCCAACCCCATCAGCCAACTGGCGTTCACGCTGAGCAACGGCTTTACCTTCGTCGAGGCCTACCTGGCGCGTGGCATGCACATCGACGACTTTGCGCCCAACCTGTCGTTCTTTTTCAGCAACGGCATGGACCCGGAATACACCGTGCTCGGTCGGGTGGCGCGGCGCATCTGGGCCGTGGCCATGCGCGACAAATACGGCGCCAACGAGCGCAGCCAAAAGCTCAAGTACCACGTGCAGACCAGCGGCCGCAGCCTGCACGCGCAAGAGATCGCCTTCAACGACATCCGCACCACGCTGCAGGCGCTGATCGCCGTCTACGACAACTGCAACAGCCTGCACACCAACGCCTACGACGAGGCCATCACCACGCCGACCGAAGAATCGGTGCGCCGCGCCATGGCGATCCAACTGGTGATCAACCGCGAGTGGGGCCTGGCGAAAAACGAAAACCCGAACCAGGGCGCGTTCATCATCGACGAACTGACCGAACTGGTGGAAGAGGCGGTGCTGGCCGAATTTGAGCGCATCAGCGAGCGCGGTGGCGTGCTGGGCGCGATGGAAACCGGCTACCAGCGCGGGCGCATCCAGGACGAGTCGATGCACTACGAGCAGCTCAAGCACAGCGGCGCGTACCCAATCATCGGCGTCAACACCTTTCGCAACCCGCACGGCGACCCGGTGCCGGCGCAGATCGAGCTGGCGCGCTCATCCGAGGCCGAAAAACAGTCGCAACTGCAGCGCCTGCAGGCCTTTCACGCGCGCCACGCGGCTGCGGCCCCGGCCATGCTCAAGCGCTTGCAGCAGGCGGTGATCGAAGAGCGCAACGTCTTTGAGGTGCTGATGGAGGCCGTGCGCTGCTGCTCGCTGGGGCAGATCACGCAGGCGCTGTTCGAGGTCGGGGGGCAGTACCGGCGCAGCATGTAGCTCAGAGCGGCCAGACCACGCCGTTGTCGTTCAGGATCGCGTCCAGCGGCCAGTCGTGCGGTTCGGGTTCGAGCTCGGGCAAGAACCCGTGCGTATAAGCCAGCCCGACGGTGTAAGGGCGGGGCTGGAGCTGCGCCAGCGTGCGGTCGTAAAAGCCGCCGCCGTAGCCCAGCCGGTAGCCGCCCGGCCCGTAGCCCACGCAGGGCACGAACAGCAGCGTGGGCGCGATGCGCTCGGTGCCGCTGGGCTTGGGGATGTCGTAGGCGTCGGGCTCCATCGGGCAGCCCGGGTACCAGCGGTGAAAGCTCAGCGTTTTGCTGGCCTTGTCGATCACCGGCAGGCCGAGCTTGCGCTCGCGGCTGGCCCCCAGCGCGTCGGCCTCGCGCCCGGCCTCCTGCCAGCGAAACAGCGCCGGCAGCGGGTCGAACTCGCCCTTGATCGGCCAGTAGGCGCCGATGGCGCTGTCGGGCCGGTCCACCAGCCAGACCCGCAGCACGCGCTGCAGCGCTTCGTTGCGCGCCAGCCGGTCGCCCAGGCGCAGGCGCTGCTCGATCAGGCGCTGGCGCCACTGGGCTTTGCGCGCCATTTGGTCAGGCGGGCGGTTGTTGTTCATAATCGGCCTATGTTCAGATTGTTTGTTGCTCAACCCAAGGCGTCACTGCGTCCGAGCGCACCCACCCAGTCTGGGCGGCGGCTGCGCTGGATGGCCACACTGCTGGCGTGCATCTTACTGCCTGCCGCAGCGGCCAACCCCAGCGCAGCGGCCTTGAACGCGCCAGCCGCAGCCGCAACCCCCGCGCCCACGCCGCCCCTGAGCCGGGCCGAGCAGGCGCTGCTCGAGATGGAGCAGGCTTTCGAGCGCCGCCACCAGGCGCGCCTGGCCGCCCTGCTGCCGCAAGTGGCCGGGCACCCGCTCGAGCCGCTGGCCCAGTACTGGGCGCTGGCGGCGCGCCTCGAGAGCGCCAGCGCCGACGAAATCCGCGCCTTTCTGCGCCGCTGGAGCGGCACGTTTTACGAAAACCGCCTGCGCGCCGACTGGCTGCTGCTGCTCGGGCGGGCGCGCGATTGGGACACCTTCAACCAGGAGTTTGCCCAGTTCCGCCTCACCGCCGACCGCGAAATCCGCTGCTACGCCTTGGTTGCCCAGCGCGAGCGCCCAGCAGCCGAGCGCGCCGCCGCCCTGCCCGCGCTCTGGCTGGCACAAAACCGCGCCGACGACGGCTGCGCCCACGCCGCGCAGAGCCTGCTGGCCAGTGGCGACCTGCCGGCGGCCGTGGTCTGGCAGCGCGCGCGCCTGGCCACCGAGGGCAATCTGCCCGGCACGGCGGCGCAGGCCGTGGGGCTGATCAACCCGCAGTGGGCGCAGCAAGTGGCGGGCCTCGTCAGCCAGCCGCAGCGCTTCATCGACGCCGCCGCCCGCGCCGAGCGCCTGCCGGCGCCCGAGCTGGCCACGCTGGCTCTGATCCGGCTGGCCATGCAAGACCCCCAAGCCGCCACCGACGCCATGAACCAGGCGCGCTGGCGCCTGCACCTGAGCGCCGAAGCGCAGAGCTGGGTCTGGGCCGTGATCGGGCGCCGCCAAGCCCAGCGCCTGCAGCCCGAGGCCCACGCCGCCTTTGGCCACGCCCAACTCGACCTGTTGCACGACTCGCACCTGATCTGGGCCACGCGCGCCGCCTTGCGTGCCGGCGACTGGAACCGGGTGCACGACGCCATCATGGCCATGGGCAGCGCGCAGCGCGACGAAGCGGTCTGGAGCTACTGGTTGGCGCGCGCACTGACCGAGCGCGCCGCCAGCCTGCCGGCCCGTCAGGCGGCACAGGCACAGCAATGGCGCGAACAGGCGCAACAGATCCAGCGCCGCATCGCCGGCGTGGGCGGTTTTTACGAGCAGTTGGCGCTCGAAGCGCTGGGCCAGCGCATCACCACCCCGCCGGCCCCCGCGCCCCTGACGGCGGCCGAGATCGCCGCTGCGCGCCAGCACCCAGGTCTGCAGCGTGCCCTGCACGCCATTGCCATCGGGCTGCGCAACGACGGCGTGCGCGAGTGGAACTACCACATCATCGTGCACCGCAGCGGTGGCCTGAGCGAGCGCGAGCTGCTGGCCGCCGCCGACTTCGCCTGCAGCCGCCAGGTCTGGGACCGCTGCATCAACACCAGCGAGCGCACCCGCACCGAGATCGACCACCTGCAGCGCTTCCCGATGCCGTTTCGCGACCAGGTGCTGGCCCAGTCGCGCTCCATTGGGCTCGACCCGGCCTACGTCTTTGGCCTGATCCGCCAGGAAAGCCGCTTCGTCATGGACGCGCGCTCGCACGTCGGTGCCTCGGGGCTGATGCAGCTCATGCCCGCCACCGCGCGTCTGGTGGCGCGGCGCATCGGGCTGCAAGATTTCCGGCCCGATCAGGTCAACCAGCTCGACGTCAACATCGCCTTGGGCACCGCCTACCTGCAGTGGCGCCTGGAGCAGCTCGACGGCTCGCGCGTGCTCGCCGCCGCCGCCTACAACGCCGGCATCGGGCGCCCGCAGCAGTGGCGCAACGGCCCGGTGCTCGAAGCCGCAATCTGGATCGAGAACATCCCCTTTGCCGAAACGCGCGACTACGTGCAGCGCGTGCTGGCCAATGCCACCAACTACGCCGCCCTGATCAGCGGCCAGCCACAGAGCTTGCGCGCGCATTTGCAGCCCATCGGACCGCGCGCCAACCCCGCCACAGCCGCCAGCGCCGCCAGCGGCTCGATACCCATCGCCCAGCGGCCCTGATAAACCAAACTCCTCTTTACACACCCCCCACCTTCACTGCACCTGTACCCCATGAAAAATGTCTTGGTTCTGGGCGGCACCGGCTTTGTCGGCCGCCACCTGTGCGAACACCTCAACCGCGCCGGCATCCGCGCCACCGTGCCCACGCGCCGCCTGCACAACGCCCAAGCGGTGCAACTGCTGCCCCTGGTGCAACCGCTGCAGGCCGATGTGCACGATGCGGCCACGCTGGCGCGGCTGCTGCCCGGCCACGACGCCGTGGTCAACCTGATCGCGGTGCTGCACGGCAGCCGGGCGCGCTTCGAGCAGGTGCACGTGGAATTGCCGCGCCGGCTCGCCGCCGCCATGCAAGCCAGCGGCGTGCGCCGCTTGGTGCACGTGAGCGCGCTCGGGGCCAGCGCCAGCGGGCCGTCGGACTATCAGCGCAGCAAAGCCGCTGGCGAGGCCGTGCTGCAAGCCGCCGGGCTCGAGCTCACCATCCTGCGCCCGAGCGTGATCTTCGGCGCCGAAGACCGCTTCCTCAACCTGTTTGCCTCGCTGCAAAAGGTGTTTGCGCTCATGCCGCTGGCCGGATCGCAGGCGCGGCTGCAGCCGGTCTGGGTGGGTGACGTGGCGCAGGCGCTGCTGCACTGCCTGCTGCACCCCGCCACCAGCGGCCAGATCATCGAGTGCGCCGGCCCCGAGACCTTTAGCCTGGCCGACCTGGTGCGACTGGCGGGCCGCCTGTCGGGCCACCCACGGCCCGTGCTGCCCTTGCCGCGCGCGCTGGGCTACGCGCAGGCGCTGCTGATGCAGTTGCTCCCCGGTGAGCCGCTGCTCAGCGCCGACAACCTGCGCTCGCTCGAAGTGGACAATGTGGCCAGCGGCCAACTGCCGGGCCTGCGCGCACTGGGCATCGAACCCCAGGCGCTGGAGCCGCTGGCGGCGCGCTACCTCGATCAAACCGGCCGCGCCGACCCGCTGCTGGCCCTGCGCAAACACGCCGTCCATCGCAACTAACCGGCCACAAGCCACCATCCCCCCAACCACCATGAGCAAGAGCACACCCAAGCCGTCCGCCCAAGCTGCCCCACCCGCGTGCGCCACTCCCCCCCTGGAGCACACCGCGCAGGCACCGGCTGTCGCGGCCGCGCCCGAGCCGATCTCGGCCCACCGCGCCCAGCACCAGCGCGACGTCAGCAACCGGCTGCGCCGCATCGAAGGCCAAGTGCGCGCCTTGGTGCAGATGATCGAAGACGGCCGCCCCTGTGAAGATATCGCCCAGCAGATGGCCGCTGCCCGCAAGGCGCTCGACAAGGCCTTCTACCGCATGATGGCCTGCTCGATGATGGAAGCCGCCGGCAGCCCCGACGCCACCCACGACCTCGAGCGCTCCACCCGCATCCTCGAAAAATACGCCTGAGCCCCTGAGCACGCGAGTGCCGCCCATTTGATGCAGATCTACCTCGTCGGCGGCGCCGTGCGCGACGGCCTGCTCGGCCACTACCACCTGGCCCACCGCCGCCCCGACGGCAGCGTGCACGCCGACCGCGACTGGGTCGTGGTCGGGGCGACGCCTGAGCAGATGCGAGCGCAGGGCTTTGTGCCCGTGGGGCGTGACTTTCCGGTGTTCTTGCACCCGCACACCCACGAGGAATACGCGCTGGCGCGCACCGAGCGCAAGACCGCGCGCGGCTACCATGGCTTCGATTTTTACGCCGACCCCACGGTCACCATCGAACAAGACCTGGGGCGGCGCGACCTGAGCATCAACGCCATGGCGCTGCCGGCAGCGGCGCTCGACGCCGACGGGCGCTTCGACCCGCACAGCCCGGCCTTGATCGACCCCTACGGCGGCCGCGCCGACTTGCAGGCCAAGGTGCTGCGCCACGTCACGCACGCCTTTGCCGAAGACCCGGTGCGCCTGTTGCGCATGGCGCGCTTCGCGGCGCGCTGGAGCGACTTTGGCATTGCCCCCGAAACCCTGAGCCTGATGCAGCAGATGGTGGCGCACGGCGAGGCCGACCACCTGGTGCCCGAGCGCGTCTGGCAAGAGCTGGCGCGCGGCCTGCAAGAGCCCCGGCCCTCGCGCATGCTGGCGGTGCTGCGCCAGTGCGGCGCGCTGCGCGTGCTGCTGCCCGAAGTCGATGCGCTCTGGGGCGTGCCGCAGCGCGCCGAATACCACCCCGAAATCGACACCGGCACGCACCTCGAAATGGTGCTCGACATGGCGGCGCAGCTGGGCGCCGGGCTCGAGGTGCGCTACGCCTGCCTGTGCCACGATTTGGGCAAGGGCACGACCCCGGCCGAGCTGCTGCCGCGCCACCACGGGCACGAGCAGCGCAGCGCCCGGCTGGCGCAGGCCATCGGGCAGCGCTGGCGCGTGCCGCGCGACTGCCGCGAACTGGCCGACGTGGTGGCGCGCGAGCACGGCCACATCCACGCCAGCCTGAACTTAAGCGCCGGGGCCACGCTGCGCTTGCTGCAGCGCTGCGATGCGCTGCGCCGGCCTGAGCGTTTCGAGCAGGTGCTGCTGGCCTGCGAAGCCGACGCCCGCGGCCGGCTGGGCCACCACGACGCGCCCTACCCGCAAGCACAGCGGCTGCGCCTGGCCCTGCAAGCGGCGCTGGCCGCCGACACCGCCGGCGTGGCCGCGGCCGTGCAGGCGCAGCCCGGAGCCAACCCGCGCACCAGCGGCCTGCAGATCGGGCGCGCCATCGAGGCGCTGCGCGAGGCCGCCATCGCGGCGGCCCTGCCGGCAGGCCGGCCAGCCGATTCCTAGGCTTGATCGGCTCGGGCCAGCGCTCAAAGCCTGTGCGTGCGGTCCCCGGTCAGCAGCCCCGTGGGCAGCCACCCCGCGGGCAGCGTTGCCGGCGCCAGCGCCAGCACCTTGAACAGCTCGCCCATCTCGTGCTCATTCACCAGCCGGGCGGCGGCGGCGCGCTCGGCCAGCGGCCAGCCGTCGGCGCCGTCCAGCAGCCCGGCGTTGAGCAAAAACCGGCCCTGGCTGGTGTAACCCAGCACCTGCAGGCCGGCCTGCTGCGCCGCCACGGCGATGCCGGTGAAGTTGACGTGCGCCGTGAGGTCTTTGCGGCCCACATCGGCCAGCGGGTCGGCGTCGGCGCGGTGGGCGCGGTGGCACATCAAGGTGCCGCTGCTGCGCTGCGGGTGGTAGTACTCGGCCTCGGGGAAGCCGTAATCGATGAAAAACGCCACCCCGCGCTGCCAGCGCTCGGCCAAGGTAGCGATGAAGGCCTCGGCCTGCGGGTGGATTTCGCACAGGTAGTCGTGTGTGCCGGCGATTTCCAATGGGGGGCGCAGGTCGGTGGCGCGATCGGCCCAGGCAAACGCCGGGGCCGCCTCTTCCGCTCCCTGATCCACCGCCCCCGCCCGCGCCAGCTCCACCCCACGCTCGTACCAGACGCCGCTGCGGCGCAGCAGCAGCTGCACCGGCATGGCGTCGAGCACTTCGTTGCCCAAAATCACCCCTTGCATCTGCGGCGGCAAGACCTCGGCCCAGAACACGCGCGGGACAAAGGCCGCCAGCCGCTGCTGCTGGCGCCAGCGCAGCTCGGCCGACAACTCGACCAGGGTGTAGCGCGCCAGCGCCACCCCGTCAGCCTGCAATTGCTGCAGCACCTGCTGCGCCAGCGCCCCGCTGCCACCACCAAACTCCCACACCTCCTGCGTGCCGCTGGCCGCCAGCGCCTGCGCGACCTGGCGCGCCAGGGTGCGGCCAAAGGCCGGACAGAGCTCGGGCGCGGTGACGAAATCGCTGCCGCTGGCGGGCATGGCGCCAAACTTCGGGCCAGAGCTGGCGTAGTAACCCCAGCCCGGGCTGTACAGCGCCAGCGCCATGAAACGGTCAAAGGGCAACCAGCCGCCGGCTTCGGCCAGCGCGGCCACGATGCGCTGGTGCAATGGCCAAGCCGCCCCGTTGGGGGCCGGCGCCAACCCGGGGGGCATCGATAAAATGGGCCTTTGTCTGCTGTCCACGGATCGGATTGTCCCCCATGTCGCTCTCCACCCCCACCGCTGGCCAAGCGCGCTGCGTGCTCGTCACCGGCGCTGCCAAACGGCTTGGGCGCAACATCGCGCTCGACCTGGCCGCCGCCGGCTGGAACCTGGCACTGCACTACCGCCAATCGGCGCTCGAGGCCGAACAATGCGCCGCCGACTGCCGCCTGCTGGGCGTGCAGGCCGCTGTTTTTGGCGCCGATCTGGCCGACGAGGCGGCCTGCCGCGCCCTGGTGCCGCAGGTGCTGCAGCGGTTCGGCCGCCTCGACGCCGTGATCAACAACGCCTCCACCTTTGAATACGACAGCGCCGCCAGCTTCAGCTACGCCAGCCTGGAGCAGCACCTGCGCAGCAACACGGCGCCGGCGGTGCTGCTGGCGCAGGCCCTGCACCAGCACCTGAGCTCGCGCACGCCCGCCACCAGCGCCGCGGGCGTGGTGGTCAACCTGCTCGATCAGAAGCTGTGGAACTTGAACCCGGATTTTTTCAGCTACACCCTGTCCAAGGCCGCGCTGCACTGCGCCACCACCATGCTGGCGTTGGCGCTGGCGCCCTTGGTGCGCGTGGTCGGCGTGGCCCCGGGCCTGACACTCACCAGCCACCTGCTCGACGAGGCCAGGTTTGCGCAACTGCACCGCCAGTCGCCACTGGGCCGTTCCTCCAGCCCCGAAGACGTGGCCACCGCGGTGCGCTTTGCGCTCGACAACCGCTCGGTCACCGGCAGCACCTTGCTGGTCGATGGCGGCCAGCATCTGCAGCGCTTCGAGCGCGACTTTTCGCTCATGTAGAAAGCACGCTCCGCGCACAGCGGGCCAGCCAGCAGTCCTTGTCAACCGCCCCTTGTTCCCAACCCCCTCTGGCGGCGCCCTTCAAGTCGCATTTTCACACCCCCATGAGCCTACCCCCGCCCGCCAGCGCCCCCACCCACGGCACCCAAGTCCTGACGCTGACCGGCCTGCGCTTCGACGCCAACCTCGGCATCCTCGATCACGAGCGCAACGCGCCGCAGCCGATCCAGGTCGATGCCGAGCTCAACCAAGGGCCGCAGCCGCTGCAGCCGCACGACGACGACATCAGCCACGTGCTCGATTACCGCAAGGTGCGCCAGATCATCATCGACGAGTGCACGGCCGAACACGTGAACCTGCTCGAGAGCCTGATCGGCAAGCTGGCGCAGCGGCTGCTGCGGCTGCCGGGCGTGGTCGGGGTGCGGGTGCGCATCGCCAAGCTCGAGATCTTCGACGACTGCGAGGTCGCCATCCGCATCGAGAGCGGGCAGTGGTGAAGTGCGGTCAGGCCAACCCCGCCTGGCCCTTGGCCCAAGCCCTGCCGCCGCGCTTGCGTACCCGCCGGCGCGCCAGCGGTGGCGGCATAGAATGCAGCCCGGCCTTGGCGCCGGGCCAACCCGGTTGAGCTGCCCCATGAACCCCGACAAAATCGAACGCGAAAACCACAAGCTCGAAAAACGCCTCTGCCGCCTGGTCGGCCAGGCCATAGGCGACTACCGCATGATCGAGGGCGGGGACCGGGTCATGGTCTGCCTCTCGGGCGGCAAAGACAGCTACACGCTGCTCGACATCTTGCTCAGGCTGCGTCAGCGCGCGCCGATCGGGTTCGAGCTCATCGCCGTCAATCTGGACCAAAAACAGCCCGGCTTCCCGGCCGAGGTGCTGCCGGCTTACCTGACGCAGCTCGGGGTGCCGTTTCACATCGAGACCCAAGACACCTACAGCGTGGTGAAAAAAATCATCCCCGAAGGCAAGACCACCTGCAGCCTGTGCAGCCGCTTGCGCCGCGGCATTCTGTACCGCGTGGCGCGCGAACTGGGCTGCAACAAGATCGCGCTCGGGCACCACCGCGACGACATCCTGCAAACGCTGCTGCTCAACATGTTTTTTGGCGCCAGGCTCAAGGGCATGCCGGCCAAGCTGGTGAGCGACAACGGCGAATTCATGGTGCTGCGGCCGCTGGCCTACGTGGCCGAGCCCGACCTGGTGCGCTGGGCCCAGGTGCGCCAGTTCCCGATCATTCCCTGCAACCTGTGTGGCAGTCAGGACAACCTGCAACGGGTGCAGGTCGGCCAGATGCTGCGCGATTGGGAACGCCAGTACCCCGGGCGGCTTGACAACATGCTCAAGGCGCTGCAAAGCGTGGTGCCCAGCCACCTGATGGACCGCGAGCTGTTCCCGTTCCAGACCTTGCAGACCACGGGCCAGCCCGTTGGCGACGGCGACACCGTTTTTGACGCCCCCGAGCCCCCTGTGGGGCCGGCAACCCACATGCTGCAACCGGTGGCGCGGCCCGCGCACACACCGACTGGCCCAGGGGCCAGCGCCGCAGGAAGCTGCCACCAGCCGACCTGACAGGCCGCTCTCAGGCCACCACGGCTTCGTAGCGCGCCAGCGCGTCGCGCAGCGCCACGTCGAGCTCGCGCGCAGCAAACTTGGCCACGTAGGCGTCGGCCCCGGCGCTGCGCACGTGCTGCTCGTTGGTGTCGCCAGTGAGCGACGAATGGATCACCACCGGCAGGCCGCGCATGGCCGGGTCTTTCTTGATGTTGCGCGTGAGCGTAAAGCCATCCATTTCGGGCATTTCGAGGTCGGTGAGCACCAGCGCCACGCGCTCGCGCAATTCCCGCCCCTGGGCCTGGCATTCGGCGGCGATGGCTTGCAGCCGGTTCCAGGCCTCCAGGCCGGTCTTGGTCATCTCGTAGGGCAGTTGGAGCGCCTTGAGCTCTTGCTCGATCATGGCGCGCGCCACAAAGGAATCGTCAGCGGCCAGAATGATCGCACCGGGGCGCAGCTTGAGCGCCGGGCCGTTGGAGTTGGCCTTCAGGTCGGCTTGGTCGGCAGGCAAAATGCGCTGCAGTATCGATTCCACATCGAGGATTTGCGCCAGTCGGGTGCTGTTCTGGTCGCCGTCCAGGCGTGCGATGCTGGTGACATAGCCGCGCGCCATGGCTTCGTCGGCCGACAGGATCTGCTGCCAATCCAGGCGCACGATGTCTTCGACCGCCTCGGCCGCAAAAGCCTGCGTGGTGCGCGCGTACTCGGTCACCAGCATGATGTTCAGGCCGCTCTTGGGCACGCAACCCACCACCGCCGGCAGGTCGATCACCGGAATCACCTGGCCGCGCAGGTTCACCACCCCGAGCACGTGCTGCGGCGCGCCGGCCATGGCGGTGACCGCCGGCATGGCGACGATCTCGCGGATCTTGAAGACGTTGATGCCAAACAGCTCGGAGCGCTCGGTGCCGGCGGCGTTGCCGAGGCGAAACAGCAACATCTCGAACTTGTTGGAGCCGGTCAGGCTGGTGCGCTCGTCGATCTCTTTTTGGGCTGCAGTGGGCATAAATGTTCCTCGAAGCGACGGCGCCGTGCCATCCTCGTTACCATTCTAGGGCTTGCCGATGAACCATCGGTTGTTTTTTAGGGGACAAGAGCGTGCATTGCACCCGCATTTTGGCGATCCGACACGGCGAGACCGCCTGGAACCGCGACAACCGCATCCAAGGCCAGCTCGACATCGAGCTCAACATGACCGGTCGCTGGCAGGCCGAACGCACCGCCGAGGCGCTGCGCGGCGAGGCGCTGGGCGCGGTCTACAGCAGCGACCTGTCGCGCGCTGCCGACACCGCCGCAGCCATCGCCCGCGCCCAGGGCCTGAGCACGCAGCTGCACCTGGGCTTGCGCGAGCGCCACTTTGGCGTCTGCCAAGGCAGCCGCTGGAGCGAGCTCGAAACCACGCAGCCCGAACTCACCGCGCTCTGGCGCCGTCGCGTGCCCGACTTTGCCCCGCCGGGCGGCGAATCGCTGCTCATGCTGCGCCAGCGCGTGCTGCTGGCGTTGGAAGAAGTGGCGGCCGCGCACCTGGGGCAGCAGATCGTGATTGTCACCCACGGCGGCGTGCTCGACACCCTGTACCGCCTGGCCACCGGGGTCGATCTGCAGGCACCGCGCACCTGGCAGTTGGGCAACGCCGCCATCAACCGCCTGCTCTGGAGCCCGCAGGGGCTGCGGCTGGTGGGCTGGTCCGACACCCTGCACCTCGACACCGCGCCCAGCGACGAACCGCTGAGCTAAGGGGGCAGAGGGGCCGCCACGCCTGCTGGGGGGATGCGCAGCGGGCCTTTTTACTCGGCGGCAAACAGGTCGTGGGCGGCGCTGGGCGCGGCCAGCCCCAGGTGCCGGTAGGCGGCCTGGGTGGCGATGCGCCCGCGCGGCGTGCGCTGCAGGTAGCCTTGCTGGATCAGGTAGGGTTCGATCACGTCTTCGATCGTGCCCGGCTCCTCGCCGATGCTGGCGGCGATGTTGTCCAGCCCCACCGGGCCGCCGTCGAACTTGTGGATCAGCGCCTCGAGCAGCTTGCGGTCCATCAGGTCAAAACCGAGCGCATCGACGTCGAGCATGGCCAGCGCGCGTTGCGCCGCCTCCTCGGTGATGCGGCCACTGCCCTTGACTTCGGCGTAGTCGCGCACGCGGCGCAGCAACCGGTTGGCGATGCGCGGCGTGCCGCGCGAGCGGCGCGCGATCTCAAAGCCCCCGGCGGCATCCAGCGGCACCTGCAACAAGCTGGCGCTGCGGCGCACGATCAGCTCCAGCTCTTGCGCGCTGTAGAACTCCAGCCGCGCCACGATGCCAAAGCGGTCGCGCAGCGGGTTGGTGAGCATGCCGGCGCGCGTGGTCGCGCCCACCAGCGTGAAGGGCTGCAGATCGAGCTTGATCGAACGCGCCGCCGGCCCTTCGCCGATCATGATGTCGATCTGGTAGTCCTCGAGCGCCGGATAGAGGATTTCTTCCACCACCGGCGACAGGCGGTGGATTTCGTCGATGAACAGCACATCGTTGGGCTCGAGGTTGGTCAGCAGGGCCGCCAGGTCTTTGGGTTTTTCCAGCACCGGGCCGCTGGTTTGGCGCAAGTTGACCCCAAGTTCGTGCGCGATGATGTGCGACAGCGTGGTTTTGCCCAACCCCGGCGGGCCAAACAGCAGCACGTGATCGAGCGCCTCGCGCCGTTTCCTGGCCGCACCGATGAAGATCTCCAGCTGCTCGCGCGCCTTGGCCTGCCCCACGTACTCGGCCAGGCCCTTGGGGCGCAGCGCGCGCTCGAGCGCTTCCTCGCGCGGGCTCTCGGGCTGCGCCGACACGGAACGCCGGGGCGCGGCGGGGGCGAAATCGTCGGTCTGGATGCTCATGCCGGGTCTTTCCTAGCGCGCCAGCGCCTTGAGCGCCAGCCGGATGCCCTCGCTCACCCCCACCGCCGGCGGCAGCGCCTTGAGGGCGGCAGCGGCTTCGCGCTCGCTGTAACCCAGCGCCAGCAAGGCCTGTTCGATGTCGGCCTGCTCGGCGTTGGCCGGCGGCGCTGCCGCACCGGCTTGCGCGCTGGACAGACCGAGCTCGGGCCCGAGCTTGCCGCGCAGCTCGAGCAGCAAGCGCTCGGCGGTTTTGCTGCCGATGCCCGGCACCTTGAGCAGCCGGCGCGCTTCCTGCGCCACCACGGCCTGCGCCAGCTCGGTCACGCTCAGGCCCGACAGCAGCGCCAGGGCGGTGCGCGGCCCGACGCCGCTGATCTTGATCAGGTGCCTGAAGGCGCTGCGCTCGGCCGCCGTGGCAAAGCCGTACAGCAGCTGCGCGTCTTCGCGCACCACGTGCTGCGTCAGCAAGGCCACGGGCGCGCCCAGGGCCGGCAGGCCGTAGTAGGTGCTCATCGGCACCTCGACTTCGTAGCCGACGCCGTGGCAGTCGATCACGATCTGCGGTGGCGCTTTTTCCAGCAGGGTGCCGCTCAATTTGCCTATCATTGGGGTATTCCTTTTTTGCGGATTATCGGTTTGATTCTGCGCCACACCTTCACCCCGCCCGACAACCTGCGCATGGCGCACCTGTGCGGCCCGCTCGATGCCCATCTGCGCCAGATCGAGGCCGCGCTCCAGGTCAAGCTGGCGCACCGCTTCGAGCAGTTCCGCATCGAAGGCCCCAAGGCGCGGGCGCAGCAGGCGCTCGAGGTCCTGCAGGCGCTGTACGAGCAGGCGCGCGCGCCCATCCCCGCCGAAAAAGTCCAGCTCATGCTCAGCGGCGACACCGCCCTGGCCGCTGCCGCCGGCACCGACGAGGCCCCGGCGCTGCAGACGCGACGTGGCGAACTGCGCGGCCGCAGCCCCAACCAGCGCCGCTACCTCACACACATGGCCACGCACGACATCACCTTCGGCATCGGGCCGGCCGGCACCGGCAAGACCTACCTTGCGGTCGCCTGCGCCGTCGATGCGCTCGAGCGCAGCGCGGTGCAGCGCATCGTGCTCACGCGGCCGGCGGTCGAGGCCGGCGAACGGCTCGGGTTTCTGCCCGGCGATCTGGCGCAAAAGGTGGACCCCTATCTGCGCCCGCTCTACGACGCGCTCTACGACCTGATGGGGCTCGAGCAGGTGCACCGGGCCTTTGAGCGCCAGCAAATCGAGATCGCGCCGCTGGCTTTCATGCGCGGGCGCACCCTGAACCACGCTTTCGTCATCCTCGACGAGGCGCAAAACACCACGCCCGAGCAGATGAAGATGTTCCTGACGCGCATCGGCTTTGGCTCCAAGGCCGTGGTCACCGGCGACGTGAGCCAGATCGACCTGCCGCGCACCCAGTTGAGCGGCCTGATCGACGCCGAGCGCATCCTCAAGCGCACCCAGGGCATCGCCTTCAGCCGCTTTTCCAGCGCCGACGTGGTCCGCCACCCGCTGGTGGCGCGCATCGTCGACGCCTACGACCGCGCTGGCTTGGCTCCCGCCAGCGACCACAGCGCCGCAGCCGCCAGCCGGCGCAACCGCCGCCCCGCCCCCACCGCTGCCGATCCCGCCCCATGAAACGGCCTGCGCTCACACTGTCGCTGCAATTCGCGCGCCCCGAGGCGGCCGACGCCCAGGCGGGTCTGAGCCTGGCCGCGCACCGCGCCGCCCTGCCTCGGCACCTGGTGCGGCGCTGGCTGCGCCACGCGCTGGAAGCCCCAGGGGAGATCACGGTGCGCATCGTCGGCACAGAGGAAGGCCGGGCCCTGAACCGCGACTACCGCGGCAAAGACCGCGCCACCAACGTGCTGACCTTCGACTACGCGGCAGAACCGGTGGTGCAGGCCGATCTGGTGCTGTGCGCCCCGGTGCTGGAGCGCGAGGCCGCCGAGCAGGGCAAGACCCTGCAACAGCACTACGCGCACCTGCTGGTGCATGGCTGCTTGCACGCCCAAGGCTGGGACCATGAAGGCAGCCCAGCCGACGCCGAGGCCATGGAAGCGCGCGAAACGCAGATCTTGGCCGGTCTGGGCTTTGCCGACCCCTACCGGGGCGCAACGACCGCTTGAGTCGCCGGGGCGGGTTGCGCTACCGGCGCTGGCCGCACGGCATGCGCTGGCTGCGGCACCGGTGGCGTTGTACGCCCCGGCCAAGCGACTTCGCGCGCCAGCCGCTGCGCACCTATGGGCGCCCGGCTTTGGCCCAGAGCGGTGGCGGCGATGTCGGCCTCGCTCGGGTACAGGCCCAGCAGCAGGTAGTCGAACACCCGGCGCGCGATCGGGGCTGCGGCGACCGAGCCAAAACCCGCGTTCTCCACGATCACCGCCAACGCCACCGTGGGCGCCTCCAGCGGCGCAAAGCCGATGTAGAGCGAGTGGCTGCGCTGGTGTTCTTCGAGCTGCGCGGCATCGTAGCGTGCCCCTTGGGCAATGCGCACCGCTTGGGCGGTACCGGTCTTGCCGCCACTGCGGTAGGGTGCGCCGGCAAATACGCTTGCCGCCGTGCCGCCGGGCAGGTTCACCGCCTCCATGGCCTCGAGCACCGCTTGCAGGTTCTGGCTCTGCCAGCCCATCGGCACGCCTTGGTGCGTGGCCAGCTCGCGCCCCCGGGGCTCACCCACGGCGTAGGCGCGCAGCCCCAGATGCGGCTGCTGGCGCACCCCCCCATTGACCAAGGTGGCGGTGGCATGGGCCAGTTGCAGCATGGTAAAGGCGCTGTAGCCCTGCCCGATGCCCACGGCCACGGTGTCGCCTTGAAACCAGCGCTGCTGCGCCGGGTGGCTGTAGGCGCTGCGCTTCCAGGCTTGGTTGGGCAGCAGGCCGCGCCCCTCGCCCACCAGATCGATGCCGGTGCGCTGGCCAAAGCCTTGGGGGTGCATGAAGTCGTGCAGGGCCTCGATGCCCATCTCGTGCGCCAGCGTGTAGTAGTACACGTTGCTCGACACCGCCATGCCACGGCGCAAGTCCACGTGTCCCAGATGGCGCTCGCCCACGCTGCGAAAACGCTGGTTGCCCAGCAACCAGAAGCCCGGGTCATAGACCGTGGTTTCCGGGCGGCGCAGGCCCAGCTCCAGCCCGGCCAAGGCCATGAAGGGCTTGAAGGTCGAGCCCGGCGGATAGGTGCCGCGCAAAGCCCGGTTGAGCAGCGGGCGCTCGATCGACTCGTTCAGGGCACGCCATTCTTCCACGCCGATGCCATCGACAAAGGCATTGGGGTCAAAACTGGGCATGCTCACGAAAGCCAGCACCTCGCCATTGCGCACATCGATGGCCACCAACGCACCCCGGCGTGCGCCAAACAGTTGCTCCACCAGGTGCTGCAAGCGCGCATCCAGCGTCAGGCGCAGCGTCTGGCCGGTGCGGGCGGGCACGGTCTCGAGCGTGCGCAGCACCTGGCCGTGCGAGTTGATCTCGACCCGGCGAAACCCGGTGGTGCCGTGCAGCAGCGCTTCGTGGCTTTGCTCCACCCCCAGTTTGCCGATGTGGTCGGTGCCACGGTAGTTGGCTTGCCGTTCGGGCGGCCACTCGGCCATGCGCTCGCGGTCGCGCTGGTTGATGCGCCCCACATGTCCGACCACATGAGCCGCCGACGCACCCAGCGGGTAGTAGCGCAACTGGCGCGCCTGGATCGAGACCCCGGGCAGGCGAAACAGTTGCGCCGCCAGCACCGACATTTCTTCAGGCGTCAGGCGGTTGCGCAGCGGCAAGGAGGCAAAGCGGTGCGACTCGGCGCGCAGTCGCTGAAAGCGCCGCAACTCGCCCGGCGTGATCGGCACCAACTCAGCCAGCGCCTCCAGCGTCTGGTTCATGTTACCCACCAAGCCGGGCGTGATTTCGAGCGTGAACACCGCCAGGTTGTCGGCCAGCAGCACGCCGTTGCGGTCCACGATTTGGCCGCGCAACGGCGGCAGCGGCTGCACGGCGGTGCGGTTGCTCTCGGCGCGGGTCTGCAAATCGCTGTGGCGCTGGATTTGCAGCACGTACATGCGCACGGCCAGCAGGCTCAAAGCCAGCAGCACCACCATGAGCGCGATCTGCGCCCGGCGTCGAAACCGCACCAACTGAAGTTCATTGTCGTGCATGGCAGGTGGGCGCTGGCTTTGGCGCTGACTCAAAGGGGCCGGTCGGCGTCGGGGTCGTGCGCGCGCCGCTGCGGCGCCAGCAGCAACGCAGTGGCCAGTGGCCACAAGGCGGCCTGCCACAAGGGCGCCATGAGCATCCAGAGATCGGGCCCACCGTCGCCCGCCAGCGCCCGCACCAGCCACTGCAGCGCGTGCGCCAGCACAAACAGCATCAGCACGTGCAAAGCCTGGCGCTTCCAGTCAAACCACAGCAGCCGCCGATGAATCACGACCGCCAAATAACACATCACGCTGTAGGCCAAGGCGTGCTGGCCCAGCAGCGCGCCTTGGTGCACGTCGATCAACAAGCCCAGCACAAACCCGACCCCGACACCGACGCGCCGCGGCTGGTGCACGACCCAAAACGCCAGCGTCAAGGCCAGCAGGTCGGGGGCCCACGCCGCGCTTCCCAGCAGCGCCACCTGCAGCGCCATTTCGAGCAGCAACGCACCCATCAGGGTACCCCAGACAAACCAAGGGTTGGCGGGCAGCAGCAGGGTCTGCCCAGGGCGCATGATCATGGCCCAGCCCTCCGCGGCGCACTGGCCGCCGCAGCGGCGGGCGCTTCGTTGGCCGCCGGACGACCCACCGGGTCGATCACCAGCACATGCAGGGCATGCTGGATGCGGGCCAGCGGCCGGGCGTGCACCTGGGCAAATCCGTCGGCACCCGAGGCCGTCACCTGAACGATCTGCGCCACCGGCAAACCGGCCGGATAGACCCCGTCGATGCCGCTGGTGGTGAGCACATCGCCCACCATGGCTTGGGTGTTGATGGGCTCGAAGCGCAACTCGATGTGTGCGTCTGCACCCCACTGCACCGGCAGGCCAAAAGCCAGACTGCGTTGCCCGGTGCGGGTGTTGATGACCGCCATCGCCTGCCGGGGATCCACCAACAGGCGCACTTGCGCCGTGGCCCAATGCACCCGCGTCACCTGCCCCAGCACGCCAAAGCCGTCCATCACGGCCGACCCAGGCTGCACGCCATCCTGCTGCCCGCGGTCGATCACCACCGCCAGCGTGTACGGGTCGGCCAACTGGTACAAGATCTGCGCGCCTCGGGTCGCGGCCGGCAACCGGGCGCGCATGCCCAACAAGTCGCGCAACTCGCGGTTCTCTTGGGCCAGGTGCTCGACGATGGCGGCGCGCTCGGCCTGGCGCATCAGCTCGGCGCGCGCCAGCGCCGCCTCGTCCTGGGCGGCTTGCAAGCTGCCCAGGTATTGGCCCGACCAGCGCGCCGCTTGCAGCGGCTGCAAGGCCAGCCATTGCAGCGGGCTGAGGGCCACAGCCACGGCCTGGCGCACCGGCGCTGCCCACTGCAAACGGGCGTCGAGCACCATCAGCAACACCGCCAGCGCTCCCAGCACCAGCAACTTGGACAAAGCCGGCGTACCCTGCCTGAAAAAGGGCGGTGGGGAGGGGTCGATGGTACCCAGCGACATGGCCGGATGGAGCGAAAAATCTACTCGGCGGTGAAAATGCTGCCGCCCAGGCGGTCCATCTGGTCCAGCGCCATGCCACAGCCCAGCACCACGCACAGCAGCGGCTGCTCGGCCACCAGCACCGGCAGTCCGGTTTCTTCGGCCAGCAGGCGGTCGAGGTCGCGCAGCAGGGCGCCGCCGCCGGTGAGCATCATGCCGCGCTCGGCAATGTCGGCCCCGAGCTCGGGCGGCGTTTGCTCCAGCGCCGTCTTGACCGCCTGCACGATCTGGTTGATCGGGTCGGTCAGGGCCTCGAGCACCTCGTTGCTCGAAATCGTGAAGCTGCGCGGCACCCCTTCGGCCAGGTTGCGGCCCTTGACCTCCATCTCCTTGACCTCGGAGCCCGGGAAGGCCGAACCGATGGATTTCTTGATGGTCTCGGCGGTCGGCTCGCCGATCAGCATGCCATAGTTGCGCCGGATGTAGCTGATGATGGCCTCATCGAACTTGTCGCCGCCCACGCGCACGCTGCCCTTATAGACCATGCCGCCCAAGCTGATGACGCCGACTTCGGTGGTGCCGCCGCCTACGTCCACCACCATCGAGCCGCGCGCGTCAGACACCGGCAGCCCGGCGCCGATGGCCGCAGCCATCGGTTCTTCGATCAGATAGACCTGCGAGGCCCCGGCCCCGAGCGCCGACTCGCGGATGGCACGGCGTTCGACCTGGGTGCTGCCGCAGGGCACGCAGATGATGATGCGCGGGCTGGGCCTGAACAGCGAGCGCGGGTGCACCATCTTGATGAACTGCTTGAGCATCTGCTCGGTGACGGTGAAATCGGCGATGACGCCGTCTTTCATGGGCCGGATGGCCTCGATGTTGCCGGGCACCTTGCCCAGCATCGCCTTGGCATCCTTGCCCACCGCCTGGATGGATTTCTTGCCTTGCGGGCCGCCTTCGTGGCGGATCGAAACCACCGACGGCTCGTCGAGCACGATGCCCTTGCCGCGCACGTAGATCAGGGTGTTGGCGGTACCGAGGTCGATGGCCAAATCGGTGGAGAAATGCTGGCGTATGGATTCAAACATGATGAGGGTTGCCCTGCACCGCCGGACACGGATGCCGACTGGTTTAAGCGCGGGCACAAACCGGGGATAATACCCGATCGACGCCGCTTTGGGAGGCGCTTAAGCTTTCTTACATATTGCCCCATGTCATTGACTTTGCAAGAAATCGAACGCCTCGCGCAGTTGGCGCGGCTGCAACTCACGCCCGAGCAGGCGCTGGATGCTCAGCAGCGCCTGAATGGTTTTTTGGGCTTGGTCGAGCAGATGCAGGCCGTGGACACCAGCGGCGTCGAGCCCTTGGCGCACCCAACCGCCGTCATGCAAGCGGTGCAACTGCGCTTGCGCCCCGATGTGGTCAGCGAGCCCAACCAGCGCGAAGCCAACCAAGCCAGCGCCCCGGCCGTGGAAGACGGCCTCTACCTCGTGCCCCGGGTGATCGAATGAGCGCCGCCACCCTTGACCTGCACCAGATGGGCGTGGCCGAACTCGGCGCCGCCCTGCACGCCCGCCAGACCTCGGCCACCGAGGTGGCGCAGCATTTGCTGGCGCGCGCCCACGCCCACAGCGGCCTAGGGGCTTATCTGGCCCTAAATGAAGCGGCCACACTAGCGCAGGCCGCCGCCGCCGATGCGCGCCTGAGCGCTGGCGAACGCGGCCCCTTGCTGGGGGTGCCGCTGGCGCACAAAGACGTGCTCGTGACGCGCGATTTCCCCACCACCGCCGGCTCGAAAATGCTGCAAGGCTACCGCAGCCCCTTCGATGCCACCGTGGTGCAGCGCTTGGCGGTTGCCGGCGCCGTCAGCCTAGGCAAACTCAACTGCGACGAGTTCGCCATGGGCTCGGGCAACGACCAGTCCGCCTTTGGCCCGGCGCACAACCCCTGGGACCGCACGCGCGTACCCGGCGGTTCATCGGGCGGCTCGGCGGTGGCGGTGGCGGCGCGCCTAGCCCCGGCGGCCACCGGCACCGACACCGGCGGCTCGATCCGCCAGCCCGCCAGCTTCTGCGGCGTCACCGGCATCAAGCCCACCTACGGCCGCTGCTCGCGCTACGGGCTGGTGGCCTACGCCTCCAGCCTCGATCAAGCCGGCCCGATGGCGCGCAGCGCTCACGACTGCGCGCTGCTGCTCAGCGCCATGGCCGGACCCGATGTCGAGCGCGACTCGACCAGCCTCGAGCAGCCGCCCGAAGACTACAGCCGCTATCTGGCCCAGCCGTGGCCGGGGGCCAGCGCCAGCCGGCCGCTGCAGGGGCTGCGCATCGGCCTGCCGCGCGAGTTCTTTGGCCCCGGCTGCGCCAGTGACGTGCTGCAAGCCGTGCGCGCCGCCCTGAGCGAGCTCGAGCGCCTTGGCGCCACCTTGCTCGACATCGCCCTGCCGCGCACCGAACTGGCGATCCCGGCCTACTACATCATCGCCCCCGCCGAGGCCAGCTCCAACCTCAGCCGCTACGACGGCGTGCGCTACGGCCACCGCGCCGCGCAGCCCAGCGACTTGCTCGACCTGTACCAGCGCTCGCGCAGCGAGGCCTTCGGGCCCGAGGTGCAGCGCCGCATTTTGCTGGGCACCTATGTGCTAAGCCACGGCTACTACGACGCCTACTACATCAAGGCGCAGCAGATCCGGCGCCTGATCGCGCAAGATTTCCAGACCGCCTTCGGCCAGTGCGACCTCATCGCCGGCCCGGTGGCTCCCAGCGTGGCCTGGGCCATCGGCGCCAAAACCGCCGACCCGCTCGCCGCCTACTTGGCCGACATCTACACCCTGCCGGCCTCGCTCGCCGGCCTGCCCGGCATGAGCGTGCCCGCCGGCTTTGGCGCCGACCCACTGCCCGTGGGCCTGCAACTGATCGGCAACTACCTCAGCGAAGCCCGGCTGCTGCAGGTGGCGCACCAGTTGCAGCGGGTAACGGATTTTCATCACCAATCGCCGCAAGGGTTTTGAGATGAATGCACCCGAGTTTTTGTGCCCAACCCCTGCGATCAGGAGCGAAGCCCATCTTGGTGATTGTGCCAGCGTACTCAAACGTTATCCGGGCGAGTGCATCGACCTCATCGTGACCTCGCCCCCCTACGCCGACCAGCGAGCCAACACGTATGGCGGCGTCAAACCCAATGACTACGTGGAATGGTTTCTACCGAAGTCTGAACAGTTTCTACGCGTACTCAAGCCAAGTGGCTCTTTTGTGCTCAACATCAAGGAAAAAGCGATCAATGGCGAGCGTCACACCTATGTGTTGGAACTCATCATCGCGTTGCGCAAGCAAGGATGGCTCTGGACCGAAGAATATGTCTGGCACAAAAAAAACTGTTTTCCAGGCAAATGGCCCAATCGTTTTCGAGATGCCTGGGAGCGGTGCCTGCACTTTACCAAGCAGCGCCAGTTCAAAATGAACCAAGAGGCGGTGATGGTGCCCATGGGTGATTGGGCGCAGACCCGTCTCAAATCCCTGGGCAAGAATGACGTTGTGCGCTACGATTCCCAGGTAGGCAACGCTTTTGCCAAGAACATTGCCAATTGGCAGGGGCGTGACATGGCTTACCCCACCAATGTCCTCCACCTGGCCACCGAATGCAGCAACAAGCAGCACAGTGCTGCCTATCCGCTGGGTTTGCCGCAATGGTTTATCAAACTTTTCACCGACGAGGGTGATGTGGTGCTGGATCCATTCGCTGGTTCTGGAACGACGCTGGAGGCCGCCATAGAACTCAATCGTGAAGCCATCGGGATCGATATTTCGCAGGAATTCGTCGACATGTTCCAAGCCATCATCGCGCCTTCTCAAAATCGTCTGCTCGAACCAAGGAAACCCTATGTCCCTGCTAGAAACAGCAAGACAGTTCGTCAAAAATCGAATCGCGCCTGATTTCCATGACAAACGGCTGGCGAGCCTGGAGAGATTAAGACTGGAAGCAGTACTGAAACGAAAAAATCCCTACCTGTTCAAAGCCAAGGCGATTGCCAGCGCTCCGGATTTGGTGAAACAACTGCTTATTGCTCATCTTTCATCACAAGAGGAAACACTGTTCGGGGCGTTTCTGGAAGGACTGGCCATCCATATCTGTCACCATGCCTGCGGTGGACAAAAATCGGCTGCTGAAGGCATCGATTTGGAATTTACGCGTGCTTCGACGCGCTATATCGTTTCGATCAAGAGCGGGCCGAACTGGGGCAATGCCTCGCAAATTGCAAAGATGCAACAAAATTTTGACAAAGCTCGCCGTATAGCTGGACCAAAAACGCATGTGATTGCCGTCAATGGCTGCTGCTACGGCAAAGATGCCAGGCCCGCCAAAAGTGGGAACTACTTGAAGCTTTGCGGTCAGGACTTCTGGTATCTGGTTTCCGGCGAGCCTTTGTTGTATCAGGAAATCATCTGCCCTCTGGGGCATGAAGCCCGACAGCGCAATAACGAATTTGAAGAGGCTTTTGGTCGTCTTCATACTCGGTTCACTATGCAATTCACCCAAGATTTTTGTCGCCCCGATGCGTCCATCGATTGGGACAAGCTCGTGGCTCTGAACTCAAAAGCCAAATCGCTTTGGCAATCATGATCTTATCCAGTTCTACATCCAAATTGGTCCAAGGCTACGAAGTCGTGATCGGCTTCGAGACCCACGCGCAGCTGGCCACGCGCAGCAAAATCTTCAGCCGCGCACCCACCGCCTTTGGCGCCGAACCCAACACCCAGGCTTGCGCTGTGGATCTGGCGCTGCCCGGTACGCTGCCGGTGATGAACCGCGAAGCCGTCGCCTGCGCCATCCGGTTCGGGCTCGCGGTGGGGGCGCGCATCGCCCCGCGCAGCGTGTTTGCGCGCAAGAATTATTTTTACCCCGACTTGCCCAAGGGCTACCAGATCAGCCAGTACGAAATCCCGGTGGTGCAAGGTGGCAGCGTGGCGTTTGAGCTCGCCGGCGCCGCCCACTCGGTGCGGCTGGTGCGCGCGCACCTCGAGGAAGACGCGGGCAAGAGCCTGCACCAAGACTTTCACGGCATGAGCGGCATCGACCTCAACCGCGCCGGCACGCCGCTGCTCGAGATCGTCACCGAACCCGATCTGCGCTCCAGCGCCGAGGCAGTAGCCTACGCCAAGGCCCTGCACCAGCTCGTGACCTGGATCGGCATCTGCGACGGCAACATGCAAGAGGGCTCGTTTCGCTGCGACGCCAACGTCAGCGTGCGCCTGCCCGGAGCACCGTTGGGCACCCGGCGCGAGATCAAGAACCTCAACAGCTTCAAGTTCATGCAGCAGGCCATCGACTACGAGGTGCGCTGGCAGATCGAGCGGCTGCAAGACGGCTACGCGATCGAACAGGCCACAGTGCTGTTCGACCCGGACACGGGCGAAACGCGCGCCATGCGCAGCAAAGAGGACGCCGCCGACTACCGCTACTTCCCCGACCCCGACCTGCCGCCGCTGTGCATCGCAGCGCAGTGGATCGAGCAGCTGCGCACCGAGCTGCCCGAGCTGCCGCGCGCCATGGCCGAGCGCTTCGTGGCCCAGTACGGCCTGCCCGAATACGACGCCGCCACGCTCACGCAATCGCCACAGATGGCGGCTTACTTCGAGGCCGTGGTGGCAGGGGCCGGCAAAGCGTTGGCCAAATCGGCCAGCAACTGGATCATGGGCGAGGTCTCGCGCCGCCTCAACGCCGAAGAACGCGACATCGCTCGAGCGCCGGTGAGCGCGGCGCTGCTGGCGGCCTTGCTCACCCGCATCGGCGACCAAACGGTGAGCAACAACGCCGCCAAGCAGGTGTTCGATGCGCTGTGGAGCCAGCCGCCCGCGGCCGAAGCGGCGGATGCTGCGGCCTGCCTGGCCGAAGTGGACCGTGTGATCGCCGCCAAGGGCCTCGGGCAGATGAGCGACAGCGGCGCGCTGCAAGCCATCGCCGAGCAGGTGCTGGCCGCGAACGCCAGGAACGTGGCCGAATACCGCGCCGGCAAGGAAAAAGCCTTCAACGCCCTGGTGGGCCAAGTGATGAAGGCCAGCCAGGGCAAGGCCGACCCGGCGCGCGTCAACGCGCTGCTCAAGCAGCTGTTGGGCGCCTGATTCAGCGCCGCGCTGCGGGTGCGCGCAAAGCCTAAGCCACCCCGTAGCGCGCCCGGTAGGCCTGTACGCGCTCGCGGTGACCGGCCATTTCGGGGCTGTGCTGCCCTTGCAGGTAATCGAGCAGGTCGCTCAGGCGCGCAATCGCGCACACCTGCAGCCCGAGCTGCTCGCGCACGTATTGCACCGCGCTGTGTGGCAGGTCGTGCAAGGCGCCATCGGGGCCGGTTTCGGTGGCGCGCTCTTGCCGATCGAGCGCGATCGCCACCGCATGCGGCGTCGCACCAGCGGCCCGAATCAGGCCGATGGACTCGCGCACCGCCGTGCCCGCGCTCATCACGTCATCGACGATCAGCACGCGGCCGCGCAGCGGCGCGCCCACCAGCGTGCCGCCTTCGCCGTGCGCCTTGGCCTCTTTGCGGTTGTAGGCAAAGGCGTGGTTGTGGCCCAGCCGCGCCAGCTCCACCGCCAGCGCCGCCACCAGCGGGATGCCCTTGTAAGCCGGGCCAAACAGCATGTCAAACTCGATGCCCGAGGCCACGATGCGCTGCGCGTAACATTGCGCCAGCCGCCCGAGCCTGGCGCCGTCGTCAAAGCCACCGGCATTGAAAAAATACGGGCTGATGCGCCCGGCCTTGGTCTGGAACTCGCCCCAACGCAGCACCCCCGATTCGACCGAAAATCGCACGAATTCCTGCGCCAGCTGGTCGTGCACCGGCTCGTTTGGCTGCGCCGCAGCCTGGCCCGACACCTGGCCGCCCTGAGCCCCTTGGCCCACCTCAACCCCACAGCCCACTTTTGCCCCTGTAGTCGCCTCTGCCATGGAGAACCATCCTTGTTTCGTTTGACCAGCCTGAACCTGAACGGCATCCGCTCTGCCACCCGCAAGGGCTTGGCCGATTGGGTGCGCGCCGCCGCGCCCGATTGTATTTGCGTGCAAGAGCTGCGCGCCCAAAGCAGCGAGCTCGGCCCTGGCCTGGCCGATCTGGCGGGCTTGCGCGGGCACTTTCATTGCGCCGAGAAAAAAGGCTACTCCGGCGTGGGCATCTACAGCCGCCACGAGCCCAGCGCGGTGCGCTGCGGCATCGGTGTGCCCGAGTTCGATGCCGAAGGGCGCTGGATCGAGCTGCGCTTTGACACCCCGGCGCGGCGCTTCTCGGTCATCAGCGGCTACTTTCCCAGCGGCTCCAGCGGCCCCGAACGCCAACTGGCCAAATACCGCTTCCTCGAGGCCATCGCGCCGCACCTGCAGGCGCTGCGCGCCGAGCGCGAATTCGTGTTGTGCGCCGACGTGAACATCGCGCACCACGAAATCGACCTCAAAAACTGGAAGGGCAACCTGAAAAACTCCGGCTTCCTGCCCGAAGAGCGCGCCTGGATGACGCAACTGCTGGGCAGCGGCGGCCTGATCGACGTTTACCGGCAACTGCACCCCACCGAACAGGAGGCCGCCTACACCTGGTGGAGCAACCGCGGCCAGGCCTGGGCCAACAACGTGGGCTGGCGCATCGACTACCACCTCGCCACCGCGGCGCTGGCGGCGGCGGCGCGCAGCGCACAGGTGCACAAGGCGCAGCGCTTTTCGGACCACGCGCCGCTGACGCTGGACTACGACTGGGCGCTGTGAGCCGGCGTCCCAGGCGGCTGTAGAGGGCTATGGATGGCGTTGCAAGCCGCGCCGCCGGGCGCATTGGCGACCCCACTGGCCACATGCCCCGAGGGCACGTGGCGCGCGGCGTGCTCGATGTGGCCGGTCTGGTCGTCGAAAAAGAAGTCGGGCTCGAACTCGCGCAAGAACTCGCCCTTGGGCAGGCCGCCCAGAAACAGCGCCTCATCGACCTCGATGTTCCAGTCCATCAGGGTGCGGATGGCGCGTTCGTGCGCCGGGGCGCTGCGCGCCGTCACCAGCGCGGTGCGGATGCGCATCTGTTCGGTGCCCGCGCTTTGCAGCCGGTGCAGCGCCTCGAGCAGCGGCTTGAACGGCCCGCCCGGCAGCGGCAGGCTGGCCTTGCTCACCTCGTGCTGCTGAAAGGCGTTCAGCCCCTGGGCCTGATAGACGCGCTCGGCCTCGTCGGAAAACAGCACCGCGTCGCCGTCGAAGGCGATACGAACCTCGTTCGGGTGCGCGTCGCTGGCGTGCACCGACTGCGGATAGACCTGCGCCGCCGGCACCCCGGCCTCGAGCGCCGCGCGCACGTCGCTCAAGTGCGCCGATAAAAACAGATTCGCGCGCAGCGGCCGCAGGTAGCGCCACGGTGGCTGGCCGCGCGTGAACACGCCGCGCTCGATCGACAAACCGTAGTGCTGTGCCGAGCGAAACACGCGCATGCCCGAAACCGGGTCATTGCGCGACAAAATCACCACTTCCACCCGCGGCTGCTCGGCGCTGTTGAAACGCATCAGCTTTTGCACCAGCGAAAACGCCACCCCGGCCGCAGCGGGCAACTGCAGCCGCTCGAGCTGCAGCTGCATGTAGGCGCGGTCATCGTTTTGCTCGAAGACCCGGTTTTCGGCTTCAAAATCAAACAACGCACGCGACGAGATGGCGACCACGAGCTGGCCGTCGAGGGTGGTGGGCATGGTGGGTTCATTGTCGCATGCAGCAGGCGCCCTCTGGCCAGCCCAGACTGTCCCACCCGTGGCCGCTCAAGCCTCTCGGGGCCGGACGATAATGTGACCACGCTTCGGGGCCGATGGCACGGCCTGCTGCAGGTGCTGACACGCAGCCGACCCAGAACCTGGCCCTCCAGCGAACGCCGGCCAACCTGACCGCCGCCCGAAAGCCACTTTGACGATGATTCGATGGGTGGGAAAATCAATGGAGGAAATCGATGCAAGCAACCCTTCGATGCACTCCTTGCCCACACCCTACCGCGCCGTGGTGTGCGGGGCCAGCGGGGCCATTGGGCAGGCTTTTGTGGCCGCCTTGCAGCGCGATGTGCGCTGTGCGGCGGTGCATGCGCTGGCGCGCAGCAGCGCCCCGGCGCTGGTGCTGGAAGACGAAGCCAGCATCGAACGTTGCGCGGCTGAGGTGACGGGCGCGGGCCCAGTGCACCTGCTGCTGGTGGCCACGGGCGCGCTGAGCATCGACGGCCGCGGCCCAGAAAAGCGCCTGGCTGCGCTCAGCCCCGAGAGCTTGCGACGCGCCTTTGAGGTCAATGCCATTGGGCCGGCGCTGCTGCTCAAGCACTTTGTGCCCTTGCTGGCCAAGGGTGAGCGTGCGATCGTGGGCCTGCTGTCGGCACGCGTGGGCAGCATCGAAGACAACCACAAGGGCGGCTGGTGGAGCTACCGCGCTTCCAAGGCGGCGCTCAACCAACTGCTGCAAACCAGCGCCATCGAGGCCAGCCGTCTGCGCCCGCAGGCAGTATTTGCGGCGTTGCAGCCGGGCACCGTGCGCTCCAAGCTGTCGATGGATTTTGCCGCGCCCGAGCACAGCATCGAGGCCTCGGACGCGGCTGCGCGCCTGCTGCGCGCCCTCGATGGTCTGCCGGCCTCGAGCCGGGCGCACTTCATCGATCACCGGGGCGCGCCGATTCCGTGGTAGCTGGGGTTGGCACGGGGGCCGCGCTCACAAGCTTTCGATCTGCTCGAGGGTGAGCGCAGCCTGCGCGCGCAGCGCCGACCGCGCCTCGGGCGCCATGCGCTGCAGATTGCGATAGACGAGGCTGAGGCGCGCGTGGTGCAGCACGTAATCGGTTTCTTGGCGCAGCTCGAGCAGCACATAGACCACGCCCGCATCGACGCGGCCAAACCACGCATGGTCGGGGTTGAGTTGATCGCCCAGGATCAGCCGCAGCGTGTGCGCGGGGACGGGAGTGGGGGCGGACTTGGGAGCGCAGACGGGCTGTGGCATGGGGTACTCCAATCTGGGGCGGGCTGGATGCACCAACCGGGGGGACTCGATACCAGCGCAGCCGCTCAAGCCCCGGCACGGCGCTTGAGCCAGCGCATCAGCGTGCCCAGCAGCGGCAGCTTTTCGTACAGCTCTTCGGCGGCGTCCCAGTAATCGCGGTGCAGGCGCACACGGCCGTCTGGGCCCAGCAGCAGGTGGCTGCAGCCGCGAATGGTGTGCAGCGCGCCGGCGCTGGCGGCTTGGCCGCGCGCGGCCAAGCGAAACTCAAAATCCCAGAGCAAAAAAGCCTGCTCGCCCTGCACCACGCAGCTGCCCACGACAAAGCGCGGCTGCTGCAAGCGCGCAAACATGCGGCCAAAGATGGCCTCGATGGCGGGCACGCCCTGCACCTCGTGGAAGGGGTCTTTGAAGCGCGCATCGGGGGCGTAGTGGCGGCCCAGTTGCCCTAGACTGACGGGGCTGAGCTGCTCATAAAAGCGCACCAGTTCGGCGACGGCGTGTTGGTGGGGGTTCATGGTCGGGCAAAGCGCAGGCGCCATCTACAGACCCGTGCCCCGGCGCACCGCGGCAAAGTAGCAGCGGTAGGGCAGCAGGCGCAGCAGCAGCATCAGGCGCGTGAAGCGTTTGGGGAAGTGGATGTGAAAATCGCCCGCTGCCCAGCCGTGCAAGATCGCCGCTGCGGCCTGCTCGGGCTCGATCAGCGCGGGCATTCTGAAATCGTTTTGCGCCGTCAGGCGGGTGGCGACAAAGCCGGGGTTAATCAGGCTCACGCCCAGCCCTTGGGGCTGCAAGTCGAGGTACAGGGTTTCGGCGAGGTTGATCAGGGCCGCCTTGGTCGGGCCGTAGGCCAGGCTCTTGGGCAGGCCACGAAAGCCAGCCACGCTGCTCACCAAGCTGATGTGTCCGGCGCGGCGCGCCAGCAGGGCCGGCAGCAGCGCGTCGAGCAGGTGCCAGACGCCGCTCAGGTTCACCTCTTGGTGGCGCAGCACTTGGGCCAGGTCGAGCTCGTGGGCGCGCATGGGCAGGTAGTGGCCGGCCAGGTAGCACACCAGATCGACGGTGCCGGATTGCAGCAGGCTCTGGGCCGCCTCCTGCACCTGCTTGGGCTGGCACACATCCAACGGCAAGGCCACGCTGCCGGGGTGTTGCGCAACAAATTCTTGCAGCGCCGGGAGCTGGCGCGCCGACAGCACCACGCGCGCGCCGCGCGCATGCAAGGCGCTGGCCAGCGCACGCCCGATGCCGCTGGAGGCCCCCACGAGCCACACGGTGCGGCCGTGCCAGTCGGTGATTTTTGGGTTCATGGGCTGCATGTGTCGGATTGGTGGGTTCAGGCCTGCATCAGCAGGGGGTCGCGGCGCCAAAAAAACCACAGCAGGGCCGCCGCCATCAGCTTGAGCGCGCACGGCAGCAGCGCGTAGGCCCACGACAGGGCTTGCAAACCCTGAGCGCTGCCGTCGCCCGGCTCGTAGCCCCACCAACCCAGCAGCGGCAGCGCCAAGCCGGCGGCCAGCGCCAGGTTGAGCTTGGCGGCAAAGCTCCACCAACCAAAATAGGCCCCTTCGCGGGCGCCGTGGTCGCCTTGGCGTTGGATCAGTCCGGCGAGCAGGGCGTGCGGCAGTGTCAGGTCGGCCCCCAGCGCCACCCCAGACAGGATGCAGATGAGCATAAAGGCCTGCCAATCGCCCGCCCCCAGGGTGGCTGCCCAGCCAAACACCGCCACCGCCATGACCATCGCGCCCAGCCACGTGCGCACCAGCCCCCAGCGCCGCACCAGCCGCACCCACAACGGCAACCCCAGCGCCGCGGCCACAAAGTAGCTGCCCAAAAACAGGGGCTGCATGGCATCGCTGAGCTGCAAGCGGTCCTGGATGAAAAACAGCAGCAGCGTGGCCGGAATGGCGCTGGCGATGCCGTTGAAGATGAACACCGTCATCAGGCGCCTGAAGCCCGGCTGGCGCCACGGCTGCCAGAGCTCGGACGCACCCACGCTGTGGCGCAACCAGCCCAAGGCCGGGCGCGGCGCCAGCGTCCAGGCGCACCAAGCCAGCGCCAGCGCCACGGCAAACACCGCCACCATCACCGGCAGACCGAGCAACGTGGGCAACACCGATGCCGTGACCACCCCGCACAGCCCAGCCCCTTCGCGCCAAGCGACAATGCGCGAGCGCGTGGGCGCATCGCCCCCGAGCCGCGCCCCCCAAGCCTGGTGGCAGATGCTCAACCAGCTAACTTTCATGATCCTGGTGGTTCACCCAGGATGATGGAAGACACTATGGGTGTGCGGGCCAGTGCTGGTAGAGGTCGGTCAATTCTTTGATGGCATCTGACCGCGATCGCTAACTTGA
>JBGFRU010000003.1:0-58914 GCA_041694945.1 Pseudomonadota bacterium | reverse complement strand
TTGACCAAGCCAACACCCAGAAAGTAGCCAACCGCCTGCTCAAACGGCTGCAGAGCATAGGCTACAACGTGCAGATAACGCCGGCTTGAATGAGTCGTGGAGTCTGGTTTCACTTCAGGCCAGGACGATTTGGGCAACCCAGCGCTGGGGCTGTTGCACCCCGTACCCGGTACCGACTGGTGGGTGCAAATCGAGGTGGATCGCATCGAATTGCTGGCTAGGGTGAACTACAGCCTGTTTGGCATCGGTCTGGTGGGTCTGTTGACTCTGCTGCTGGCCCTCGGGGGCGCGCGCCTGCTGCTGCAGCGCAACCAGCTGGCAGGGCTGCAACGAGCCATGGCGGACTTGGAACGGGCGCAGGCCGATCTGGCCGGCAGCGAAGCGCGCTACCGGCTGCTGGCTGAAAACGCCAACGACGTGGTCTGGCTCTACGACCTGAAGCAGCAGCGCTTTAACTACATCAGCCCCTCGGTCGAGCGCCTGCTCGGCTACCCACCCGAAGAGCGCGAACAACTCGAGATCGAGCAACTGTTCGAGCCGGCCCTAGCCGCACAGGCGCAGCAGTTGATCAGCAGCCATGTGCAGCGCTTTGGCAGCGGCGATGCCACGGCGGAGGCGCTGGTGATCGAACTGCAGCACCGGCACCGCAACGGCTCAGCGGTGCCGGTTGAAATTTCGGCCCGGCTGCTGCTCGACGCCGAGGGTCAGCCGGCACAAATCCAAGGCGTGACGCGCGACATCCGCGCGCGCGTGGCGGCCGAACAGCAACTGCGGCTGCTGTCGCAAGCCACCGAACAAAGCCCGGTGGCGGTGGTCGTCACCAACGCCCAGAGCCAGATCGAATACGTGAACCCGGCTTTTGAGCGCATCAGCGGCTACCGCGCGGCCGAGGTGCTGGGGCGCAACCCGAGCCTGCTGGGCTCGCAGCGCACCCCGCGCAGCACCTTTGTCCAGATGTGGGACGCCTTGCGCAGCGGCCAGACCTGGCAGGGCGAGTTCATCAACACGCGCAAAGACGGCAGCCATTACCACCAAGCGGTGACCGTCGCGCCGTTGCGCGACGCCGCGCAGGGCGTGGTGCAATATGTGTCGGTGCAGATGGACTTGAGCGCACAGCGCGCCGCCGAACAACAAGTCGAACTGCTGGCTTGGTTCGACCCGCTCACCGGCCTGCCCAACCGCCAGCGCCTGCTGGCCGAGCTGCCCCAGATCTTGCGCCAACGCCCCGGCAACGGCGAGCAGGCGGGCTTGCTGATCGTGAACGTGGACCGCTTCAAGGCCATCAACGACGCGCGCGGGCGCAACCTAGGCGACGCGGTGCTGCTGGCTCTGGCCGACCGACTGCGCCAGCAACTGGACCCGGGCGAGGTGCTGGCACACCTGAGCGGCGACGAGTTTGCACTGCTGCTGCCGCACTTGGGCCACGAGGCCCCAGCCGCCGCCAGCAGCTTGCTGCGCCGCGCCGCCCGCTGGCACCAAATGCTGGAGCAACCGATCGAGGCCGGCGGCGACCGGCTGCGCATCACGCTGAGCATCGGCGCCACGTTGCTTGGGGGTTTGGCCGCCGAGCACCCGAGCGAAGCCTTGCGCCGCGCCGACACCGCCTTGCACCAGGCCAAAGACGCGGGCGGCAACCAGACCGTTTTCTTCGACCTGCGCATGGGGCAGTGGGCGGCGGAGCGCTTTGCGCTGGAACAAGAGTTGCGCCTAGGCATCGAGAAGGGCGAGCTACGGCTCTATCTGCAGCCGCAAGTCGATACCCAGGGCCAGACCGTGAGCGCCGAAGCGCTGGTGCGCTGGCAACATCCGCAGCGCGGCCTGCTCAGCCCGGCGCTGTTCATCCCGCTGGCCGAAGAGTCGGGGCTGATCGAACCGCTCGGGCGCTGGGTGCTGGAGCAGGTGTGCGGCTGGCTCGGGCGGCTGCAGGCGCAGGGGCGGCGGCTGCCGATTTCGGTCAACATCAGCCCGCGCCAGTTCCAGCAGAGCGATTTTGGCGAGCGGCTGCAAGAGCTGTTGCAGCGCAGCCAAGCCCGGCCCAGCGACCTGATGCTGGAATTCACCGAAAACGTGGTGCTGCACGACCTCGAGCGCGTGATCGAGCGCATGGCCGCGCTGGCGCGCTTGGGGCTGCGCTTTTCCATCGACGACTTCGGCACCGGCTACTCGAGCCTGTCGTACCTGAAGAACCTGCCGATCCACGAGCTCAAGATCGACCGCAGTTTCGTCCAAGACGCGCCGCACAGCCCGAGCGATGCCGCGCTGGTGTCGGCCATGCTGGCCGTGGCCAGCCTGATGAAGCTGCAGGTGGTGGCCGAAGGCGTGGAGACCGAGGAGCAGTCGCTGCTGTTTAGGCACCACCCCGGGGCGCTGATGCAAGGCTACCTGTTTGGCCGCCCGGAGCCGGCCGAGGAACTGATCGGGCGCTGGCTGGCCGAGACGGCGGCCACAGATGCCTCGGACGCCCCGGATGCGGGCTTGAGCGCGCCCGCTGCCTAGGCCTCCCGGCCAAGTATGCGCCATAGGCTTGGAAGCTGGCGTTTAGATGGCTGGCGCGCTGGGCCGGGGTTTAGGCCGCGCGCAGGCGCTCGATCAGGCCGTTGAGCTCGTCGAGTGAGGCAAAGGCAATCGCCAGCTCGCCCTGTGCGGGGCTGCCGCCACTGCGACCACTGCGCCTGCTGCGGTTCTTGAGCCGCAACTCCACCCGCGCCGTAAAACGGTCTGACAATTCCTCTTCCAGCCGCAGCAGCTCGCGCGGCTTGTCTGCCGCCGGCGACACGGGGGTGAGGCGGAACTCGGCCGAGAGCTTTTTCACCAGCCGCTCGGCTTCGCGCACCGACAGCGCCTTGGCGCTGATCTGGTGCGCGGCCGTGATCTGCGTCGCGCCCTCCAACCCCAGCAGGGCGCGGGCGTGGCCCATTTCGATGTCGCCGGCCAGCAGCAGGGCCTGCACCGGTTCGCTCAGGTTGAGCAGGCGCAGCAGGTTGCTGGTGGCGCTGCGCGAGCGCCCCACGGCCTGCGCGGCCTGCTCGTGCGTGAGGCCAAACTCGCGCAGCAGGCGCTGCAAACCCTGCGCCTCTTCGAGCGGGTTGAGGTCTTCGCGCTGGATGTTTTCGATCAGGGCCATGGCGGCGGCGGCCTCGTCGGGCACATCGCGCACCAGCACCGGCACGGTGTCTAGGCCGGCCAGCCGTGCCGCCCGAAAGCGCCGCTCGCCGGCGATGATTTCGTACACCGGGCGCGCGCCGCGCACCGCCTCAGCCTGCCCCTGCTGCATCTGCCAAGCGGCCAGCCGGCGCTCGCCCTCGGCCTGCTCGAGCCGGCGCACCAAGATCGGCTGCATGATCCCCTGCGCCTTGATGCTTTCGGCCAGCTCGTACAGTGCGCCTTCGTCCATGCGCGTGCGCGGCTGGTAGGTGCCGGGCACCAAGTCGATCAGCGCCAGCTGGTGCGGCTGGTCGCGCTGCGCCGGGTCCAGCCCCTCGTGGCCCTCGTCGAGCCGCGGCCCCAGCAGCGCTTCGAGCCCACGGCCCAGTCCTTTGGTTTTTTTGCTCAGCATGACAGTGGCGCCCGGCCGTCCGAAGCCACTGGCACGTCCCCTTGGGGGGCAGCGAGCGATGGATGGCTTTTCATGCGGGGTTTGGTTGGCATAGGGTGATTTTGTCTGAATGGGGCGTGGTGGCTGGAGCGCCTCACAGCTGCCCGATGCGCGCCACCATTTCGTGCGCAAACTCGACGAAGGCTTTGCTGCCGCGGGCGCTGGGGTCGAACACCACGCCTGGCTGGCCATAGCTCGGGGCTTCGGCCAGGCGCACGTTGCGCGGGATCACGCTGTCGAACACCTTGTCGCCAAAATGCGCCTTCAACTGCTCGCTCACCTGCTGCTGCAAGGTGATGCGCGGGTCGAACATCACGCGCAGCAGCCCGATCAGCTTGAGCTCGCGGTTCAGGTTGGCGTGCACCTGCTTGATGGTGTTGACCAAATCCGACAAACCCTCGAGCGCAAAGTACTCGCACTGCATCGGCACCACCACCCCGTGTGCGGCGCACAGGCCGTTGAGCGTGAGCAGGCTCAGCGCCGGTGGGCAGTCGATGAGCACGAAATCGTACTCGGCATCGACCGCCGCCAGCGCCAACTTGAGCCGCTGCTCGCGCTGCGGCAGCTCGACCAGTTCGATCTCGGCCCCGGCCAGCTCGCGGTTGGCGCCCAGCATCTGGTAGCCGCAACCGGGCCCGGCCGGCACCACCGCCTGCGCCAGCGCGGCGCTGCCCAGCAGCACGTCATAGACCGTGCGCTCGAGCGCGCGCTTGTCCACGCCCGAACCCATGGTGGCGTTGCCTTGCGGATCGAGGTCGATCAGCAACACGCGCTGCCCGACCTGCGCCAAGCCCGCAGCCAAGTTGACGGCGGTGGTGGTCTTGCCTACACCGCCTTTTTGGTTGGCGACACAGAAGGTTTTGGCCATGGAACGTGGAGGGCGAGCGGGTGAGGGTACGGTTGGGGCTGGGACTGGCTAGGGATGCGGCTAGCGGTGCATTGCCGTGGGGTTGAGTGTAAGCCTTGGACCGCGCAAACACCCGTGCCTGTGGCTGCCGGCCAACGGCGCGCAGGCGCCATCGATCTCCGGCCGCCCAGCACGCCTTATAAAAAACATTGCCGTAATGCGAGAATCTATAGAAAATCCCGCGATCCATGAACATGCCACAAAGAAACACCGGATTTGTCGGTTACGCCTAGGTGCGGGATCGACTGCATCTACCCTCCTTGCTCGGTGCCAGAGAGGTCCGGCTGGCTGTGTGCCTGAGCGGGTGTTCGATGTCATCGATGCGCTGTGCACAGCCCGGCTGGCGGCCAAGGGTTCAGAGGCCGCCGCGCAGCCGCATCCAGACCAGGCAGCGCTCGGCGTCTAGGCCGGGCACGCGCACCGGTTCCACGTGAAACACCTCGATTTCGGGCGGCAGCGCTGCGATTTCATCGTGCGGCACCTTGCCCTTGAGCGCCAGCCACAGCCCATGCGGTGCCAGTGCGCCCTGCGACAGCCGGGTGAAATCGGCCAGCGAAGCGAAGGCGCGCGACAGCACCAGATCGTGCGGCTGCTGGATGTGCTCGACGCGCGCGTGCTGCCCCTGCAGGTTGGGCAGGCGCAGCGCCGCCGCCACTTGGCTGATGAACAGCGCTTTTTTGGCCACCGCATCGACGCAGCGCACCGCCAGCGCCGGGCAAGCAATGGCCAGCACCACACCCGGCAGACCACCGCCCGACCCGACATCGAGCAGCCGTGGCGTGTGCGCCAGCCCGAGCGCGCTCAGCTGGCGCTGCACCGGCGCGCAGACCGCCAGGCTGTCGAGCAGGTGGTGGGTGAGCAACTGCTGCGGCTGGCGCAGCGCCGTCAGGTTATAGACCCGGTTCCACTTGGCCAGCCAGTCGGCGTAGTCGAGCAGGGTTTGCTGCTGCGCTGCGCTCAAGCGCAGCTGCAAGGCGTCCAAGCCGTCGCGCAGGCCTGCGGCGAGCGGGTGGCTCATGCGGCGCCGGTGGCAGCAAAGTCGCGGCTGCGGCTGCGCTTGAGGTGGATCAGCAGCAGCGAAATCGCCGCCGGCGTGACGCCCGAAATGCGCGCCGCTTGGCCCAGCGTCTCGGGGCGCTGCTTTGAGAGTTTTTGCCGCACCTCGATGCTCAAAGCCGTCACCTGGTGGTAGTCCAAGTCTGCCGGCAGGCGCAGGTTTTCGTAAGCGGCGCTGCGCTCGACCTCGTCGCGCTGGCGCTCGATGTAGCCGGCGTACTGGGCGGCGATTTCGAGCTGCTCGACCACGGCCTCGTAGTCGGCACCCAAAGTTTCACGTGAAACCACCGGGCGCGGGTCATCGGTAGCGTCCACAGCTGAAGAAGGCCGCCAGCGCCCGCCTTCTAGGCTCAGCAGCGCCTCGTAGGCCACACCGGGGCGGCGCAACAGCTCGAACAGGGGGTACTCGCGCTCGATCGCCTTGCCCAGCACGCGCTCGGCCTCGGGCGCCGACAGCGTGCGCGGATTGACCCAGGTCGATTTCAGGCGCTCGCTCTCGCGCGCCAGCGCGTCGCGTTTGCGGCTGAAGGCGCTCCAGCGGGCGTCGTCCACCAATCCCAGTTCACGCCCGATTGCGCTCAGGCGCAGATCGGCGTTGTCTTCGCGCAGTTGCAGCCGGTATTCGGCGCGGCTGGTGAACATCCGGTAGGGCTCGCTCACGCCTTGGGTCACCAGGTCATCGACCAGCACACCCAGATAGGCCTGATCGCGCCCCGGCAACCACGGCGGCAGAGCGCGCACCTGCAAACCGGCGTTGAGCCCGGCGTAGAGGCCCTGCGCCGCCGCTTCCTCGTAGCCGGTGGTGCCGTTGATCTGCCCGGCAAAAAACAGGCCGCCGATCTGGCGCGTCTCGAAGCTGCTGCGCAGCGCGCGCGGGTCAAAATAGTCGTACTCGATGGCGTAGCCGGGGCGCAGGATGTGCGCGCGCTCTAGGCCCTCGATGCTGCGCACCAGCGCGAGCTGGATGTCGAAGGGCAGGCTGGTGGAGATGCCGTTGGGGTAGAACTCATGCGTGTTCAGGCCCTCGGGCTCGAGGAAGATCTGGTGGCTGCCCTTGTCGGCAAAGCGCTTGACCTTGTCTTCGACGCTCGGGCAGTAGCGCGGCCCCACGCCCTCGATCTGGCCGCTGTACATGGGGCTGCGGTCAAAGCCGGAGCGGATGATGGCGTGCGTGCGCTCGTTGGTGTGCGTGACCCAGCACGGCAGCTGGCGCGGGTGCATCTCGGGGCGGCCCATGAAGCTGAACACCGGCAGCGGCCGCCCGGCGCTGTCGGAGCCCGGCATGCCGTCGCCGGGCTGCTCGATGCAGCGCGCAAAGTCGATGCTGCGGCCATCGAGCCGCGGCGGCGTGCCGGTTTTGAGCCGCCCTTGCGGCAGCTGCAGTTCTTTGAGCCGTGCTGACAGGCGCTGCGCCGGCGCCTCGCCAGCGCGGCCACCGGGGTGGTTGTCCAGCCCGATGTGGATTTTGCCGTCCAGAAAAGTGCCGGCGGTCAGCACCACGGCGCGGGCGCGAAAGCGGATGCCGGTCTGCGTCACCACGCCGGCCACGCGCGCGCCGCTGCCGTCGCCGTCCAGCAGCAGGTCATCGACCGCTTGCTGAAAGAGCTGCAAATGGGGCTGGTTTTCCAGCCGCTGGCGGATCGCCGCCTTGTACAGCACCCGATCGGCTTGGGCGCGGGTGGCGCGCACCGCCGGCCCCTTGCTGGAGTTGAGGATGCGAAACTGGATCCCGGCGGCGTCGGTGGCCAGCGCCATGGCACCGCCGAGCGCATCGACTTCGCGCACCAGATGCCCCTTGCCGATGCCGCCGATGCTGGGGTTGCAGCTCATCTGGCCCAAGGTCTCGATGTTGTGCGTGAGCAGCAAGGTGGCGCAACCCATGCGCGCCGCCGCCAGCGCGGCCTCGGTGCCGGCGTGCCCGCCACCGACCACGATCACATCAAATTCTTCCGGGTACCACATGGGGCTCACAATCTAGGGCCTAGGGTTGCACATGCGCAGCCACCCATCCGGGGCTGGGCTGCAGGCTGGTGATTGTACGAGTCGGGGGCGGTTTCACGTGAACGATGGTGCAGTGCCATTGTGTATGGCCGTGTACCGCGTATCGCAGCCGTGTATCGCCGCTCTTTTTAGGATAGAATCCCAGCACTACTTGGCCTCCCAAAGGGGCCTCGCTACGTCGATGCCCCAAAGGCATCCTACTTAAGAAGGGCGCTATGGCGCCCTTCTTGCTGTATGGAGCTGGTATGCGCAGGTTTGCCGTCTTCGTCGATGCGGGCTATTTTTGGGTGCAGTCCACCTACATCGTCCATCGTCAACGCACCGGGCGTGAGAGCGTCACGATCGATTACCCGCAGTTGCGCGCAGAGCTCATCAACGAGGCGCAAGCGCAATTTCCCAACGCTGACTTGCTTCGGGTTTATTGGTACGACGGCCCAGGGACCTATGGCAAGACCCTCGGCCACCAAGCGATCGAAGCGCTTGACGACTTCAAGCTCCGACTGGGTACGCGCAACGGCGTCGGGGATCAAAAGGCGGTAGATGGACTGATCATCGCAGACCTCATCAGCTTGGCCCAGAACAAATCGATCACCGACGCGCTGCTGCTTTCTGGGGATGCAGATTTGACGCCCGGTGTGCTGGCTGCGCAAAGCATGGGCATTCGGGTGCACCTGCTGACGATGGGGCCGGCAGAAGCCACCTCCCCGTTTTTGCGCGCCGAGGCCGACTGCAAAACCCACTGGGAAGATGCCGCCGTGCAGCGTTTCGCCAGCGCTGCAAATGGCAGCGTGCCACAGAGCACGGCTGCGGCACCACTATCCAACCCAGCGCCGGCGCTAGAGCTCGATTGCGCCCACGTCGCCCAAAGCACTTTTGCTGCGCTATCCGATGAGGAAAAGCGCTCCATCCCCGCAAAGGGGCAGCTGCCACCCGGCATCGATGGGCGTTTGTTGAGCACTGGCAGAGCGGTGGCCAAGCGCAGCCTAGCAGATGCTGAAAAGCGCCAGCTCAGGGCCGTGTTGAGACAACTCGCCCAAACACCTGCACCGGGCTGATTGCACCCGGATAGACACAGCCCACGTTCCACGTGAAACCTGGGCCAAGCACCGGGCCCGGCTCGCCCTCGGGCCGGCTCTTGAAGCGCCGGTGCAGCCAGTGGTACTGGCCTGGGCTTTGGCGCTGTCATCACCGACGGGGAAATCGGGCCACGGCGTAGCGTTCTGACGCTGGGGGGGCGCACAAGGGCCTTGAGAAACGAGCACAGACTCAACCCAGCGCACCCACTATCCGTGTCAGTCAAAAGTAGTAATGACCCCTTTGCCCCAGATAAGAATGTCCCCTTTCATGTGTGAAGGGGCAATGGATGGTGGGGCAAGCGAGGGTGCTGATGAGTGTGCAGGAAGCCGAACGGTTGCTGGTGATACGGCGGGTATTGGCGCGAGAGCTGACGCAGGGCTTGGCTGCGCAGCAGCTGGGTTTATCGGTGCGCCAGGTCAAGCGCTTGTGTCGAGGCGTGCGCAGCCAGGGCGCGCAGGCCGTGGTCAACAAGCTGCGCGGCCAGCCCAGCAAGCGGCGCATAGGTCTTGAGCGCAAAGACGCCATCATGAGCTTGGTGCACGAGCACTATGCTGATTTTGGCCCGCAGTTGACCAGCGAGCATCTGCTCAGCCAGCACAACCAGCGCATCAGCGCCGAGACCCTGCGAGGCTGGATGATCGAGGCGGGCTTGTGGAACCACAGGTGCACCTCCTTGGCGCGCGGCGTCTAGCGGGCCTTGGCCTGGATGAAGGACACGGCCGCGTCCACGACCGCAGGCGCCGACAGGATCTTGCGGTGGCCCAGCCCGCTGACGGGCATGAACTTCGCGCCCTGCCAAGCATTGGCCACTTCCTGCCCGATCGCCTGCAGGATGACGCGGTCGTCGTCCGAGTGCACCAGCAGCGCCGGCACATCCAGGGTCTTGACGGCCTCGGGCGTGTTGATCGCGGTCACGTCCACGCCCAGTGCGCGCAGGTCCTCGATCATCTGCTGGATGCCTTCCTTGTCCAGCCCAGCCAGCATGCCGAACTGCAACGCGTAGTCCTTGTAGCGCGCGGGCGTGGCGATCAGCACGGCCGCCTTGGGGTGGATGCCGGCCTTCATCGCCTCCACCGCCACGGCGCAGCCGACCGAGTGCGCAAGCACCGCATCGATGGCGCCGATCTGCGTGGCGGCATGCGTGACCGCGCGCGTGCACTGGAACAGCGAGGTAATCTTGCCGTCCGAGCCGCCGTGCGCCGGGAATTCCAGCGCGACGACGCGAAAGCCTGAGTTCAGCAGGCTGGGGATGAAGGGCACCATGTCGGCGGCCGTGCCTTCCCAGCCGTGCAGCACCAGGACCGTGAGGCCCTTGCCTGCCTGCCAGTACACCAGCTTGCCGCCTTCGAACTCGAGCTCCACGCGCTCGGCATCCGGGAACGGCGGTGTGCTGGGCGCATCGGCCTTGCGCTGTGGGCTCAGGAAGAGCTTGGCGGCCTGCGCGGGACTGAGGGTCTGTGTCTTCATGGGATCTCCGTTCGCCGGTCAAAACCAGCGAGATGTTGTGAATGAAAGAGTCATGCTAAATCCTGCAGTTACCGCCCCGAGACTGCTCGCAGAGCCATGACTGGCAGGGAGTTTCTTGATTTTGGCATACTCACCCGATGGGTGAATCAAGACGCAAGGCGCTGGCGGCGCGCCTAGGGGTAAGGCCAAGTGGCTGCCGAGCCGTAGGTCGTGGACACGCCGGGCGGGCGCATGCACATGCTGGGACACGGGTGCGACGGCCACGCCGCACGGCCAACTGGTGTTCTTCGCTGAGTTCTTGGCTGCCACCGGCGTGTTCGAGCAGCGCTGGGTGTCGAGTTGTCCATTGGCGTACCGCAGTGGCAACGTGCCGGACAAGCGTGACGTGCTGGGCTCCTTGATGCTGGGGCTCTTGGCCGGGCACCGGCGCTACGCCCACATCACCGCGCTGCGCGGCGATGCGATGGCCGCACAAGCTTTGGGCATGAACAAGGTCGTCAGCGAAGACGCCCTGCGTCGAGCGCTCGAGCGCATCGACGAAGCGGCCAGCGCGGCTTGGCTGCGCCCGAGCCTGATGCATTCGGTGCGCGGAGAAAATCGAGGAGAAAATCGGGATCGGAGCATCATGGCACTCGGTTAAGCTAAAAACATGGAAATCGAGGTCAAGCAACGATTTACGTGGAGCTGGGGCGCTGGGGGCTGTTGGCCGATTTTTGGCCGCGCAGCGGACGGCATGAGGCCGACTGCCCCCAGCGCCCTCTAGCACCAGCCCTGCATAGACGTCGGCGTAGGTGGCCTCTAGGCGCAGTTCTCCATGCCGGGGGCTAGGCTGAGAGTAAGCGTCCCGCCAACCCATCTTGCTGCCCGCCTTCAAGGCTGAGACGATCCAGTCCACTTCAACACAGGTGGACACATGCACACATCAGACCAACCCCAAGCCCCAGCCGCCGCTCCCAAGCGCGGCCGCTACCCCCTAGCCCTCAAAGCCCGCTTGGTGGCGGCTTGCAGCGAGCCGGGCGCGAGCGTCGCAGCCATCGCTTTGGCCCACGGCCTCAACGCCAAGCTGCTCTACCGTTGGGTGAGTGAGCAGCGCCAGAAACAAAGCAGCGCCAGCAGCGCCAGCAGCGCCAACAGCACGCACACCGCCACAGGCTTTGTCCAGCTTGCCGCTGCTCTACCCACTGCAGCAGCAGGCCCAGCCTCGAACTGCGCTCCATTTGCTGCGCGCACCGCTGCACCGTGCACGCCAGCAACCCAACACCTGCAGCTGCACTTTAGCCGTGGTGATTTGCACATCAGTCTGAACCTGCCCGCGCACCAGCACACCCAGTGCGCGGCCCTGCTCAAGCTGGTGCTGTCATGATCCGCATCGACGCCATCTGGCTCTGCGTGCAGCCGCTGGACATGCGCGCCGGCCCCGACACTGCGCTATCCCAAGTCATCAGCGTCTTTGGTGCTGCACGGCCCCACCACGCCTACGTGTTTGCCAACAAGCGCGCCAATCGCTTGAAAGTGCTGGTGCACGACGGCATCGGGCTGTGGCTCGCTGCGCGGCGCCTGCACCAAGGCAGCTTTCACTGGCAGCGCAGCGCCGCCGAGCGGCTGGAATTGAACCCTGCGCAATGGCAGGCACTGGTGCTCGGGCTGCCGTGGCAATCAATGCAAGACGCCGGTGTGATTCATTTGAATTGAGGCGGTGCTTGCTGCACGCGGCTGAAATTATTTGCAAAAGATTGCTCAAAATCCCAGAATTGAATGCGCCTTGGGATATAATTCAGCCCATGCCAAGCACTGCACAATTGCCGCAAATGAGTCACGCCGAATTGCAAGCGCTGGCCGCTTCATTGCTGACACAGTTACAGGATCGGGATGCGCAATTGAGCAAGCAGAGTGCGCAATTGCATGACCGCGACGCCGCCATTCATTCGGCACAGCAATTGCTTGCCGCCAAAGACCAAGAATTGACTTGGCGCCAAGCCCGCATTGAGCAGCTCACGCACGAGATCGCGCTGCTGCGGCGCCTGAAGTTTGGTGCCACCAGCGAGCGGCTGGCGCGCGAAGGCGGCCCCGAGCAAGCCAGCCTCTGGAGCGCAGAGCTCGACGCCGATCTGGCGGCCATCGAGGCCGAGCTCGAAGCGCTGCGCAGCGCACCGGCTGCGCCCGATGCAGCGGCGGTTGAGCCCGAGCGCCAGCGCCCCAAGCGCGCTGCACTACCGCCCGAGTTGCCACGCACCGTGATCCACCACGAACCGGCCTCCACCGCCTGTGGCTGCGGTGCGCCGCTGCAGCGCGTGGGCGAAGAGGTGTCGGAGAAGCTGGACTACACGCCCGGCGTCTTTAGCGTGCAGCGCCATGTGCGCGGCAAGTGGGCTTGCCGCTGCTGCCAGACGCTGACCCTTGCCCCGGTGCCGGCGCACGTGATCGACAAGGGCATCCCCACCGCCGCCTTGCTGGCCGATGTGCTGGTGGGCAAGTACGCCGATCACTTGCCGCTGTACCGCCAAGAGGACATTTATGCCCGCGCCGGTGTGGCCATCCCACGCTCGACGCTGTCGGCTTGGGTGGGGCGCTGTGGCGTGGCGCTGCAGCCGCTGGCCGAGGCGCTGGCGCAATTGATCAAGGGCAGCGCGGTGGTGCACGCCGATGAGACTCCGGTGCAGATGCTCGACCCCGGCGCGGGCAAGACGCACCGCTCGTACCTGTGGGCTTATGCCACCGGGCAGTGTGCCCCCATCCAGGCGGTGGTCTATGACTTTTGCACCAGCCGCGCCGGGCAGCATGTGCAGGCCTTTCTGGGAGATTGGCGCGGCACGCTGGTCTGTGACGATTATTCGGCCTACAAGGCGTTGTTTGCGCACGGCGTGACCGAAGCGGGCTGCATGGCGCACGCGCGGCGCAAGTTCTTTGATCTGCAAGCGGCCAACAACAGCCCACTGGCGGCGACGGCGCTGGAGTTTATTGGCAAGCTCTATGAGGTGGAGCGGCTGCTCAAGGAGGCCAGCCCCGAGGAGCGGCTGCGGGTGCGGCAAGGCAGCAGCCAAGCGATCATGGATGCTTGGCACCAGTGGATGATTTTGCAGCGCAGCAAGCTCACCGCCAACTCGGCCAGCGCCCGGGCGCTGGATTACAGCCTGCGGCGCTGGCAGGGCTTGAGTCGCTTTCTGCACGACGGCGCAGTGCCGATTGACAACAACCACCTCGAGAACCTGATCCGGCCGATCACGCTGGGGCGCAACAATTGGCTCTTTGCCGGCTCGGAGCGCGCCGGCAAGCGGGCGGCGGCGATTCAGTCGCTGATCCAGTCTGCCCGCCTCAATGGGCTCGATCCCTACGCCTACCTCAAGGACGTGCTCGAGCGCCTGCCCACGCACAAGGCCAGTGCGATCGAGGAGTTGCTGCCGCACAAGTGGCGGCCTGCGGCAACGGGCTGAAGTGGGTTTCATGAGGGCGGCGGGGCTGCGGGCGTGAGCGCGGGGCTTGCTGCTATCTTGGCATGGCTGCGTAGATCGGGCAAGGTGGGTTGGCGGGACGCTTACGGCTGAGAATCGTGCTCTGAGCATTGCTTGCAATGTGCCAGCCAAGTGTTCTGACACTGGGGGCGCACAAGGCCCACAGGAATCGTGCTCGGAACAACCCAGCGCCCCACTATCCGCCAATGACGCATACAATTCGCCGCATGGAATTCATCGAAACCCAGACCTTCACTCGCTTGCTGGCCGACCTGTTGTCGGACGACGAGTACGCGGATCTGCAGAAGGTCTTGGTGGAGAACCCGGAGCGGGGCGACATCCTCAAGGGTGGCGGTGGAATCCGTAAGTTGCGCCACGCGCTGCCGGGGCGCGGCAAGAGCGGCGGAGTTCGGGTCATCTACTACTGGCTTCGGGACGATGGGCAAATTTACATGCTGCTGATCTACCAGAAGTCAAAAAAGACGATCTGAGCGACCGGGAAACCGCCTTGTTACGCGAATTTGTGAAGGGCCTATGAAATGGAACAAGCATTGTTTGATGACCTGGTGCAAAGCCTAAAAGAAGCCAAGGCGATTGCTCGCGACCAAGCGAGCGCCTCGCGCCGGTTCAAGGTGACAACGCCGGACGCCAAGGCGGTGCGTGAACAAATCGGGCTGTCGCAAAGCGAATTTGCTCAGTTGATGCAGGTCAGCGTCAAAACGCTGCAAAACTGGGAGCAGCATCGCCGCAACCCGACGGGCCCGGCGGCCGCCTTGCTCAAAATCATGCGCTCCGCGCCAGAGGTGGCGCTCAAAACGCTGCACGCCTGATCAACGCGAACAATCCGGGTCACCGATACAGCCAAGTGCCAGGGGAAAGTATTCTGACTTGGGGGGTGGGGTGGCGTAACGCCTGCTGCCCACGTTCCACGTGAAACTTGGGCCAAGCACCGGGCCCGGCTCTAGTACAGCCCCGGCTCGCCCTCGGGCCGGCTCTTGAAGCGGCGGTGCAGCCAGTGGTACTGGCCCGGGCTGATGCGCACCGCTTGTTCGAGCGCGGCGTTCATGCGCTGGGCGTCGGCGCTGTCGTCGCCACTGGGGAAATCGGGCCATGGCGGCGAGACCTCGAGCTGGTAGCCGCTCGCCGTCATGCGGCAAAACAGGCTGACCACCGGCGCTTGCGCGGCGCTGGCGTAGCGCGACAGGGCGGTCACGGTGGCCGCCGGGACGCCGAAAAAGGGCACGAACACGGCGTTTTGTGGCCCCAAGTCCATATCGGGCAGCAGCATCAGGGCCGCGCCCTGGTGCAGGCCGCGCAGCACCGGGCGGATGTTTTCGCGGCGCGAGTGCAGCAGCGGTGCCCCGAAGCGCGCCCGGCCCTGATTCACCCAGCGCTCCATCCAAGGGCGCTTTTGCGGCGAATAGACGGTGATCCAAGGCCGCTCGACTTCGAGCGTGATGCGCGTCCAGCAGGCGTCGAGACCGCTCAGGTGCGGGGCAAAAAACACCACCGGGCCGCGCAGTTGCAGCGCCTGCGCCGGATCGATGAGCGGCACCCGCTGGCGGATGCGCGCCGGGCTGGCGTGCCAGAGCCAGACCCGGTCTAGGGCCGACTGGCCGAAGTGCCTGAAGGTCTGCCACAACCAGCGCCGCCGCTGCGCCGGCGTGGCCTCGGGAAAGCAGAGCTCGAGGTTGCGCTGGGCGATGTGGCGCCGGCGCCGGGCCAACAGGCACAGCAGCGCCCCCAGCAGCGCCCCTAGCAGCCGCCAAAGCGGCAGCGGCAGGCGCGCCAGCAGGCGCAGCCACAGCGGCCCCGGTGGGTCGGATGCGCGGTCAGGGTTCATGCGATGGGGTGCTCGGGGTGCCAAGGCCTGCACCCAAAAGGCGCAGCGCAGCCGTTCAGACCGGGCTGTCGATGCGCAGCCAGGTGGTTTTGAGTTCGGTGTATTTGTCGAAGGCGTGCAGCGATTTGTCGCGCCCGACGCCGCTTTGCCGGTAGCCGCCGAAGGGCACGGTGATGTCGTCTTCGTCGTACTGATTGACGTGGATGGTGCCGGCGCGCAAGGCCCGGGCCACGCCGTGGGCGCGGTTCAGGTCGCGGCTCCAGACCGAGGCTTGCAGGCCGTAGATGCTGTCGTTGGCGATCTGCACCGCTTCGGCGGCGTCGGCAAAGCGCAGCACCGCCAGCACCGGGCCAAAGATCTCTTCGCGCGCGATCTGCATCTGGTTGTGCACGCCGTCGAAGATGGTGGGTTGCAGGTAGCAGCCGCCCGCCACCGGGTGCACGCGCTGGCCACCGGCGAGCAGCTGCGCGCCCTCGCGCTGGCCGGCCTCGATGTAGCGCAGCACGGTGGCGGTTTGGGCCTCATCGACCAGCGCCCCCTGCACCGTTTGCGGCAGCAGCGGGTGCGCCGGCTGAAACTGCGGCAGCAGCTCGAGCGCGCGCGCCATGAAGGGCGCGTGGATGGCGTGGTGCAGCAGCAGCCGCGTGGGGGCGTTGCAGCTCTGGCCGCAGTTGAAAAACACGCTGCCCAAGGCCGCCTGCACCGCGCGCTCGAGGTCGGGGCAGTCGTCAAAGACGATGAACGGCGACTTGCCGCCGAGCTCGGTCCAGGCGCGCTTGAGGTTGCTCTGCCCGGCCATGACGTGGATCTGCTTGCCGACCCGCGTGCTGCCGGTAAAGGCGATGCAGTCCACATCCGGGTGCAGCGCCAGCGGGCTGCCGGCTTCAGGGCCAAAGCCCGGCAGCACGTTGAGCACCCCCGGCGGCAGGCCGGCTTGCAACCCCAGATCGGCCAAGCGCAGGGCGCTGAAGGGCGATTTTTCGCTGGGCTTGAGCACCACCGCGTTGCCCGCCGCCAGCGCCGGCGCAATCTTCCAGACCGCCATCAGCAGCGGGTAATTCCAGGGCACGATCACGCCCACCACGCCCACCGGCTCGCGCTGGATCAGCGCCAGCGCATGGTCGGCCGTGGGCGCGATCTGGTCATAGACCTTGTCGGTGGCTTCGCCGAACCAGCGCAGGCAGTTGGCGGCCCCGGCCACATCGACGCTCTTGGCGTATTGCAGCGGCTTGCCCATATCCAGCGCTTCGGTCAGGGCCAGTTCGTCGGCGTGTTGCAGCAGCAGCTCGGCCCAGCGCAGCAGCACCCGCTTGCGCTTGGCTGGGGCCTGACTGGCCCAGCGCCGGTCGTTGAAGGCGCGGCGCGCCGCCGCCACGGCCAGATCCACGTCGGCGCTGGCGCAACGCGCCACCTCGGGCAGGGCGCGACCGTCGATCGGGGAGGCCTTGGTGAATGTGGCGCCATCGCGCGCGCCCACGCGCTGGCCGTCGATGAAGGCGCGGCCGTCGAGACGCAGGGTGGATTCGTCGATAGCGGTCATGGCGGGTCTCCTAAATCAAGCACCGCGCAGCGCCTCGGCCATTTCGCGCTGGCGTTTGCGCGTCGAGTGCAGCACCCAGAAGGCATAGGTGACGACAAAGGTGGTGACGGTCAGAATCAGCAAGGTGGCGGCGGCGTAGATGGTCGGGTTGATGCCGCGCACGGCGTAGTTGAAGATCACTTGCGGCAGCGTGCTCACGCCCGGACCCGAGAGGAACAGGGTGATCACCACGTCGTCGAACGAGAGCGTGAAGGCGAGCAGAAAAGCCGCCAAAATGGCCGGCGCGATGTTGGGCAGCGTGACCAGAAAAAACACTTGGTGCGGGCGCGCGCCCAAGTCCATCGCCGCTTCCTCGATGCTGCGGTCCACCTCTTGCAGGCGCGACTGCACCACCACCATGGCAAAAGCCATGCCGAGCAGGGTGTGGCCGATGATGATCGTGATCAGGCCGCGCTCGGGGCCGCCAAACAGGTTGAACGAGCCCACCATCAGCAGCAGCAGCGACAGCCCGATGATGACCTCGGGCATCACCATGGGTGCCACCGCCATGCCCGAAAACACGGTGCGGCCCCAAAAATGCTTGTAGCGCACCAACACAAAGGCAGCAAAGGTGCCCAGCACCGCCGCCAGCAAGCCGGTGACAAAGGCCACTTGCAAGGAGACGATAAAGCCCTCGACGATGCGCGTATCGGCCAGCAGCGCTTCGTACCAGCGCAGCGAAAAGCCGGTGAACACGGCGTGCTGGCGCGTGCTGTTGAAGGAAAACAGGATCATGAACGCCAGCGGGGCGTACAAAAACAAGAACACCAGCGCCAGCCAGACTTTGCCGAGGTGCTTGTTGAGCCAATTCGATTTCATGGTTTGGGCTCCGTCGGTGTCAGCGCCCGTCGGCGCTGTCGCGCATGCCGTAGCGGAAATACAGCATCATGGGAATGATCACCAGCAGGATCATCAACACCGCCAAGGCCGATGCCCGGGGCCAGTTGTTGGCGATGAACATCTCGTCCCAGACCACGCGCCCGATCATGATGTTGTCGGCCCCGCCCAGCAGCGAAGGCACCACGAATTCCCCCATCGAGGGGATGAAAACCAGCATCAGGCCGGCGATGATGCCGGGCTTGGACAGCGGCACCGTGATCAGCCAGAACGCCTTGAAGGGCGAGGCCCCGAGGTCGTAGGCGGCCTCGAGCAGACGGAAATCCATCTTCACCAAGTTGGCGTAGAGCGGCAGCACCATGAAGGGCAGATAGACATAGACCATGCCGATGAGCATGGAAAAATCGGTGTAGATCAGGCGCAGCGGCTCGTCGGTGAGGCCGATGAAGATCAAAAACTGGTTGACCACGCCAAAATCGCTCAAAATGCCCTTCCAGGCAAAGACGCGCAGCATGAACGAGGTCCAAAACGGCAGCATCAGCAACATCAGCAAGATCAGGCGCATCTCGGGCGCGCTGCGGGCGATGAAGTAGGCGAAGGGGTAGCCGATGATCAGGCACAGCAGCGCCGTGATGAGCGCGTAGGCGATCGAGCGCACATACGATTCGACGTACAGGGTCTGGAACAGGGCGCCGTCGGGGCCGGTGCGGAAAATGCTCCAGTAGTTCTCGAACTTGAGCAGCAGCACGCCTTGCTGCGGGTCCCAGAGCGGCTGGAAGGGGTGAATCTCGTTGCCCATATCGACAAAGCTGATGTACAGCAATATCAAAAAAGGCAAAAAGAAGAAAATCAGCAGCCAGGCATAGGGCACGCCGATGACGAAGCGCCGGCCTGGCATGGACAGTTGCAGGGGTTTGGCCACGGTGTTTCGCTTGGGTTTCGCGTTGGCAGGGGCGCTCAGTCGCGCAGCACCACGCCGGCGCGGTTGCTCCACCAGAAAAAGACCTCGTCTTCCCAGGTGATGTCGGACAGGTCGTGGCGCGCCGTGTTGGGCTCGGTGATCTTGACCTTCTGGCCGTTGCTGGCCTGCACCAGAAAGGTGTTGTACGAGCCGAAATAGGCGATTTCCTTGACCCGGCCGCTGTACAGGTTGCAGCTCACCCCGGCGGGGCGGGTTTTGGCGATTTCGATCTTCTCGGGACGCACCGCCACCGCCACCGGCATGTTCAGCGAGCCACTGACGCCGTGCCCGATCTGGATCTCGCCGATCTCGGTCTGCACCGCGCAGTGGTCGATCTCATCGACGCTCAGACGGCCGTCGAACAGGTTGACGCTGCCGATGAAGTCGGCGACGAAGCGGTTCACGGGAAATTCGTAGATGTCTTGCGGCGCCCCGACCTGCAGCACCCGGCCCTTGCTCATGACGGCGATGCGCTGGGCCATGATCATGGCCTCTTCCTGATCGTGGGTGACCATGACGCAGGTCACGCCCACCTTTTCGATGATGTTGACGAGTTCGAACTGGGTCTGCTCGCGCAGTTTTTTGTCCAGCGCCCCCAGCGGTTCGTCGAGCAGCAGCAGCTTGGGCCGCTTGGCCAGGCTGCGCGCCAGCGCCACGCGCTGCTGCTGCCCGCCCGAGAGCTGGTGCGGCTTGCGCCGGGCGTAGTCGCTCAGTTGCACCAGGTCCAGCATCTCGCCCACCCGGCGCTTGAGCTCGTCCTTGGGGCAGCCCTCGCGCTTGAGGCCAAAAGCCACGTTCTCCCAGATGTCCAGGTGCGGGAACAGCGCGTAGCTCTGGAACATCATGTTGATCGGGCGCTCGTAGGGCGGCATCAGGGCCACGTTCTGGCCGCCGAGCAGGATGCGGCCCGAAGTGGGTTTCTCGAACCCGGCCAGCATGCGCAGCAGGGTCGATTTGCCGCAGCCGGAACTGCCCAGCAGGGCAAAGATCTCGCCCTGGGCGATCGACAGCGAGACTTCATCGACGGCCAGCGCCTCGTCAAAGCGCTTGACCACCTTTTCGGTCACCAGAAAACCTTCTTTGCCTACGTCTTGGAGCATGTGCGCGCCTTGGTCTGCCCTGTGCAAGATGGAAGGCCGCCGCACCCCCGATCGGGGTGGCAGCGGCCTGTGAAAGGTGCGAGCGGTGCAGCGGCGCTGCGCGCCCGGCTGGCTTGGGGCGCTCGAGCCCCCCCACTCAACGGCCTTGCTTGAAGCTATTGTAGGCCGTCGCCATGGCTTCGCGCGCCTCGTTGGAGAGGCTGCCGGGCTGGATCATGCGCGGCATGTAGTCGGCCGGCACCATGATGGTCTTGTTGCCGGCGATCTCGGGCCGAATCTGCGGCATGGCGGCCAGGTTGCCGGTGGGGAAGTTCATCTCGTTGGCCATGCGCGCGGCGTTTTCCGGGCGCAGGAAGAAGTTGATGAAGGTGTGCGCGTTGTTGGGGTGGCGCGCGTCGCGGGTGATGGCCATGGTATCGACGAAGATCAGGCCGCCGGTGCTGGGCAGCAGGGCTTCGAGCACGTCGGTGTTGCCCATTTCGCGCGCCCGGTTGGCGGCGATGTTGATGTCGCCCGACCAGCCCAGCACCACGCACGCCTGACCGCCGGCAAAGGTGTCGATCATGGTCGAGGTGAAGATGCGGATGTGCGGACGCACCTTGAGCAGCATCTCGAGCGCGGCCTGGTAGTCGGCCGGGTTGTTGGAGTAGGCGTCGCGGCCGATGAAGTGCAGCGCCGGCGGGATGATCTCGGACGGCGCGTCGAGGAAGGCGATGCCGCAGCGCTGCGCCAGCGCGGTGTATTTGGGGTTGAACACCAGCTCCCAGGCGTTTTCGGGCATGGGCGTGTTGCCCAGCGCGCGCTCGAGCCGGGTGCGGTTGATGCCCACGGTGGTAAAGCCCCAGGCCCACGGCACCAAGTGGCGGTTTTCGGGGTCGGCCTTGGTCAGGGTGGCCATCAGCGCCGGGTCCATGTTGGCCAGATTCGGGATCTTGCTCTTGTCCAGCGGCTGGAACAGGCCGGCCGCGATCTGCTGCGCCGCAAACACGCTGCCCGGCACCACGATGTCGTAGCCGGTGTTGCCCGCCACCAGGCGCGCGTGCAAGACCTCGTTGGAGGCAAAGGTGTCGTAGGTGACGTCGATGCCGGTTTCCTGCTCGAAGGCTTCGATCAGGCCGGTCGGCACGTAGTCGGGCCAGTTGTAGATGTTGAGCACCTTGGGCTCGGCCGGCGGGGCGGCCGGGGCCACTGCGGCGGGCTGCTCACGCGGTCCGCAAGCCACCAGAAAAGAGGCCGCCAGTGCGGCCGCCAGCAAGGTCTTCAACATGGTTTCACTCCAGCAAGTAAAGAGCAAAAAAGGGATGGGGACAGCCGCACACACGGGCCACGGCCTGCACTGCCTATGCAAACCGCGTGCCAAGCGCTATTTTAGCCACAAGGCCAGGGTTTCAGAACCAAGCTTTGGCCCGAAGTTCCGCCAGCGTGGCGTCGAGCGCGCGCTCGATCAGGCCCATCATTTCGTCGATCTGCGCCCGCGTGGTGATCAAGGGCGGGGCGATGATCATGCGCTCACCCACCGCCCGCATGACCAGTCCGCCCCCAAAACAGTGCGCGCGGCACAGCATGCCCACCGCCTGCTCCTCGGGGAAGGGCAGGCCGCGCGCCTTGTCGCGCACCAGAGTGAGGGCGGCGACGAAGCCGCAGCTCTGGGCGCGGCCCACCAGCGGGTGCGCCTCCAGCTCGGCCAGGCGCTGCGCCAGGTAGGGGCCGGTGTCGCGCCGCACCCGGCCCGGCAGGTCTTCGCGCTCGAGCAGATCGAGGTTGGCCAGCGCCACCGCGCACGCCACCGGGTGCCCGCTGTAGGTGTAACCGTGGTTGAACTCGCCGCCGCGCTCGATCAGCACCTGGGCCACGCGCGGCCCCACCAAGGTGCCGCCCAAGGGCACGTAGCCGCTGGTGATGCCCTTGGCAAAGGTCACCAGATCGGGGCGCAGGCCGAATTTTTCGTAGGCAAACCAGTGCCCGAGGCGGCCAAAGGCGCAGATCACTTCGTCGGAAATGAGCAGGATGCCGTACCGATCGACGATGCGCTGCACCTCGGGCCAGTAGCTGTCTGGCGGGATGATGACGCCGCCCGCGCCCTGCACCGGCTCACCGATGAAGGCCGCCACGCGCTCGGGTCCGAGCTCGAGGATTTTGGCTTCCAGCCAGCGCGCTGCGCGCAGGCCAAAATCGTGCTCGCTCTCGCCCGCCAGGCCATGCTGCAAGAAATGCGGCTGCTCGATGTGCACGATGCCGGGGATGGGCAGATCGCCCTGGGCGTGCATGGCGCCCATGCCGCTGAGCGAGGCCGCCGCCACCGTCGAGCCGTGGTAGGCGTTGCGGCGGCTGATCACGGTTTTGCGCTGCGGTTGCTCGAGCAAATCCCAGTAGCGGCGCACCAGCCGCAGGTTGGTGTCGTTGGCCTCGGAGCCGGAACTGGAATAGAACACGTGCTCGAAGCGCCGCCCGGCCACCGGCGGCGCCAGCTCGGCCAGGCGCGCCGCCAGCCGCACCGCCGGCTCGTGCGTGGTCTGGAAAAAGCTGTTGTAGTAGGGCAGCTTGAGCATCTGCGCGTGCGCGGCGTCGGCCAGCTCGCGCCGCCCATAGCCGGCGTTGACGCACCACAGCCCGCTCATGGCGTCGAGCAGCCGCTGGCCCTCGCTGTCCCAGACGTAGATGCCCTCGCCACGGGTGATGACGCGCGCGCCCTTGGCCGCCAGCGCCCGGTGGTCGGTGAAGGGGTGCAGGTAGTGCGCGGCATCGAGCGCCTGCAGCTCGGCGGTGTGGTGGGTGGGGGGCATGGTGGTTCCGGGGTGTGGCACGGCAAATCAGACGTGCAGCAACAGGTGTTCGCGCTCCCAGGGCGAAATGACTTTCATGAATTCCTCGAACTCGAGCTCTTTGATTTCGGTGTAGATGGTGATGAACTCGCGCCCCAGCACCTCGTGCAGATCGCTCTCGCGGCGCAGCCAGTCCAGCGCCTCACCCAGCGTGCGCGGCAGCGCGTAGGCCGACAGGTAGGCGTCGGACTTCATCTCGGGCTTGGGCGCGATCTTGTTTTTCAGCCCCAGGTAGCCACAGGCCAGCGTCATGGCCAGCGCCACGTAGGGGTTGGCGTCGGCGCCGATGACGCGGTTTTCCAGCCGCCGCGACTGCGGCACCGCAATCGGCGAGCGGATGCCGACGGTGCGGTTGTCGTGCCCCCACTCGATGTTGATCGGGGCGGCGGTGTGGCGGCTCAGGCGCCGGTAGCTGTTCACATAGGGGGCCACCAGCGCCATCGCCGCCGGGATGTAGCGCTGCAAGCCGCCGATGTAGTGGTAGAAGGCCTCGCTGGGCGTGCCGTCGAGCTGGCTGAACAGGTTGCGCCCGCTTTCCTGCTCGACGATGCTCTGGTGCACGTGCATGGCGCTGCCGGGCTCGCCGGCAATGGGTTTGGCCATGAAGGTGGCGTACATGTCGTGGCGCAGCGCCGCCTCGCGCACCGTGCGCTTGAAGAAGAACACCTCGTCGGCCAGCGCCAGTGGGTCGCCGTGGAAGAAGTTGATCTCCATCTGGCCGGCCCCGACTTCGTGGATCAGGGTATCGACGTTGAGCTCCATCTGGTCGCAGTAGTCGTAGATTTCCTCGAACAAGGGGTCGAACTCGTTCACGGCGTCGATGCTGTAGGCCTGGCGCGAGGTTTCGGCGCGGCCGCTGCGGCCGATGGGCGGCTTGAGCAGGGTGTTGGGGTCGGTGTTGCGCGCCGTGAGATAAAACTCGAGCTCGGGCGCCACCACCGGCGACAGGCCCATCTCCTCGTACAGGGTGCAGACGTGGCGCAGCACGCTGCGCGGGGCAAAGGGCACGCGCTTGCCGGTGTGATCGAAGCAATCGTGGATGACTTGCGCCGTGGGGTCGGTGGCCCAGGGGACGATGCGCACCGTGGACGGATCGGGGCGCAACTGCATGTCGCGGTCGGTGGGGTCGATCACATCATAGTAGGGCCCGCTGTCGGGGAACACGCCGGTCACCCCCATGGCCACCACCGCCTGGGGCAGGCGCATGCCACGGTCTTCGGTGAATTTGCCGCGGGGCAAGATCTTGCCCCGCGCCACGCCGGTGAGGTCGGGCACCAGACACTCGATTTCGGTCACGCGGCGCTGGTTGAGCCACTGTTCGAGTTCGTTGAAGCTCTGCGGTGGGGTGCTTTTCATCTCATGCTCCGGTGGCGCTGGCGGCGCCGATTGTGGGCTGCGCCAGACCCGCTTGCCAGCGGCGCTGCTGGCGCCGCCGCAGCGCCCGGCCAAAGGCGCTAAAGGTGGCGGCGTAAAAGGGGTTCTGGTCGCAGCGCCACTCGGGGTGCCACTGCACCGCGTAGGCAAACTCGGCCGCGCCCTGCACCTCGATGGCCTCGACCAAGCCGTCTTCGGCCCACGCCAGCGCCCGCACACCGGGCGCCAGGCGGCCGATGCCCTGCCCGTGCAGCGAGTTGACCATGGCCAGCGTGCCGCCGGCCCACTGCGCCAGCGCCGAGCCCTCGGCCAGCCGCACCGGGTGGCTGGGGCCGTACTGCTGCTCCAGCGGCAGGCCGTCGGAGTCGCGGTGGTCCATCAGCCCCGGCACGGCGTGCACGGTCTGGTGCAGGCTGCCCCCCAGGGCCACGTTGATCTCCTGGAAACCGCGGCAGATGCCCAGCAGCGGCACCTCCTGCGCCAGACAGGCGCGCACCAGCGCCAGCGTGAGCGCGTCGCGCTCGGGGTCCAGCGGCAGCGTGGGGTCGTGCACGTCTTCATCGAAGTGCGCCGGGTGCACGTTGGAGGGCGAGCCGGTGAGCAGCACGCCATCGACTTGCGCCAGCAACTCGTCCACCTGCGCCGCCTCGGCCAGCGGGAACAGCACCGCCTGCGCCTGCGCACCGACCTTGACTGCACGCGCGTACTTGTCGCCCAGCAGCAGGTAGGGCATGGCGTTGGGGCCCAGCCGGCGGTGGTCGGCGGGCAGCCAGACCAGGGGCGGGGTGGAGGCCTGCGGCGGGAGCTGCGCGGGCGCACAAGATGCCAGCGACGCAGCGGGGGCGCGGCCAGAGAAAGGGGCGGCGGGGGCGTTCATGGGTGGGCTTGACTAAGCGGGGCAAGGAGGCGAGGCATAAAGCTCAAGGCAAACCATTGTGGCAGATGCCAGGCGGGCGCGCTTGGGCAGGGGCGGGGCTGAGGCTCTGCATGAGGTGAAAAATGCATGACAAGCATGTGTTAGATTAACAGTGCCATGTTGCACCCCTAGTCGCAGTGCCCGCGAACCGATCCGTATGGGTCTTGGACTGGCTGCACAGTCAGGGGTTTGGAAACAGCCAGTCCAGGAGGAGGCCGACCATGCCTGACCCATCCATCGCCCAGCAACACCACGCCACCTTCGAAGGCATCCGCCACGTTGACGAGGACGGCAACGAGTTTTGGCTGGCCCGCCCGCTGGCCAAGGTACTGGACTACTCCGAGTACCGCCACTTTCTGCCCGTGGTAGGGCGGGCCCGAGAAGCTTGCCGCAACAGTGGCCACCCGGTGGCTGACCATTTCGAGGACATCCTCGAAATGGTCGAGATCGGCTCGGGCGCCAAGCGCGCGCTGCCCGACGTGAGCCTCTCGCGCTACGCCTGTTACCTGATCGTCCAGAACGGTGACCCGGGCAAGCCCGTCATCGCCAACGGTCAAACCTACTTTGCGCTCCAGACGCGCCGCCAGGAGCTGGCCGACGATGCCCAATTTGCCCTGCTCAGCGAGGACGAGAAGCGCCTCGCCATCCGCAACGAACTGGCAAGCCACAACAGGCTTTTGGCGGCAGCGGCCAAGGGCGCGGGCGTCGAGACCACGCTGGACTACGCCATCTTTCAGGACCACGGCTACAAAGGGCTCTATGGAGGCTTGGGCAACAGGGAAATCCACGCGCGCAAGGGCCTGAAGAAAAGCCAGAAGATTCTGGACCACATGGGCAGCACCGAGTTGGCGGCCAACTTGTTCCGCGCCACGCAAACCGAAGAAAAGCTGCGCCGCGATGAGGTGCAGGGCAAGTTGCAGGCCAACAAAACGCACTACGAAGTGGGTCGCAAGGTGCGCCAGACGATTCGAGAACTTGGCGGCACCTTGCCCGAAAACCTGCCCAAACCCAACGCCAGCATTCAGCAGATCGAATCTGCGAAGAAAAAGCTCGAGAAGAAAAAACCTTGAGGTGGCAGCGCCATGGCCACGAAAGCGATACATCGCAATTGCTCGCCCCCGCCCCTTGATCCACCTCACCCCAGCGCCTCGCGCAAGCGCTGCCACGCCATGCCCAGCGCCAGCAGCGGCGTGCGCAGCCACGGCCCGCCGGGAAAAGGGTGGTGCTTGAGCCGCGCATAGACATCGAAGCGCCCGGCCTGGCCGCCGATGGCCTCGGCCACCAAGCGCCCGGCCAAACCGGCCAGCACCACGCCGTGGCCGCTGAAGCCCTGCAGGTAATAGACCTGCGGCGACAGCCGGCCAAAATCGGGGGCCCGGTTCATGCTGATATCGACAAAGCCGCCCCACAGGTATTCGACCGGCACCTGCGCCAGATCGGGGAACACCGCCAGCAGGCGCTGGCGCATGAGGGCCTGCAGCTGCGCCGGGGTGCGGGTGGTGTAGCTGACGCGGCCGCCAAACAGCAGCCGCTGCTCGGCGCTGAAGCGAAAGTAGTCGAGCACCAGGTTGTTGTCGCACACCGCGGCGGCGCTGGGAATCAGGCGCCGGCTCAGGGCGGTGGCCACCGGGGCGGTGGCCACCAGGTAGGTGCCCACCGGCATGATGCGCCGCGCCAGCGTCGGCGCCAGTGTCGGGGCGTATTCGGGCAGCAGGCAGTTGCCGGCCAGCAGCGCGTAGCGCGCCGACACCTGGCCGTGGGCCGCGTGGGCCGTGACGCCGGCGGCGCCATGGCTCAGGCGCAGCACGGCGCTGTGCTCGTGCAGCGCCACCCCGGCGCGCTGCGCCGCCTGCGCCAGCCCCAGCGTGTACTTGAGCGGGTGCAGGTGCCCGCTGATCTGCTCAAAGGCGGCGGCTTGGTAGCGCGGGCTGTCGATGTAGCGGCGCACCTCGGGCCCGGTGGCCACCTCGCACGCCAGACCGTAGTCGCGCTGCTGCTGCTCGACGTCGGCCAGCAAACGCCGCGCCTGGCGCGCCGAATCGGCTACCGTCAGGTAGCCGCGCTGCCAGTCGCAGTCGATGCCCTGCTGCGCGATGCGCTGCCCGATGAGCTCGATGCCCTCCAGCGTCCAGTCCCAGAGCCGGCGCGCGTCGGCGCGCCCGAGCTGCTGCTCCAGCTGCCCCTGCCCGCAGGCATAGCCCACCAGGGCCTGGCCGCCGTTGCGCCCACTGGCCCCCCAACCGATGCGCTGCGCCTCGAGCAGGCAGACCTGCAGGCCACGCTCGGCCAGCTCCAGCGCCGCGCTCAAACCCGCCAGCCCGCCCCCGACGACCAGCACATCGGCGCGCTGCTGGCCCTGCAGCGGCGGCAAGGCCGGCGCGCGCTGCACCGACGCCTCGTAGTAGCTGCGCTGGTTCAACAGGGTGTCGGATTGCAGCAGGTGGGATGCCATGCAGCAAGCGTAGCACAGGCCCGAAGCCGCTCATCGGACCTTGCCTCCCGGCCGATCCTGCATCAGCCCAAACCCACAGGCGCGCTGCCGCGCCCCAGCGCCACCTGCCCAGCCAGCCAGGTCCAGACCAGGGTGGCGGCGGCGTTGCTGGTGAGTTCGGCGTGGTCGTAGGCTGGGGCCACTTCGACGCAGTCCATGCCGACCCAGTTCAGGTCAGCCAGTTCTTCGACCACGGTGAGCACTTGGCTGCTGCTCAGGCCACCGGGCTCGGGGGTGCCGGTGCCGGGGGCGAAGGCGGGGTCGAGGCAGTCGATGTCGAGCGTCAGGTAGCAGGGCCGCTGGCCCATGCGCTGGCGGATTTCGCGCAGCAGCGGCTGCAGCGCCGCGCCGTCGAGGCCACGCAAGTCGCGCGCGGTGTAGATCAGGCCGCCTTGGTCGCGCACGTACTCGCGCGCCGCGCGCGCGCCGCTGGAGCGCAGCCCGATCTGCACCGTGTGCGCCGGGCTGACCAGGCCCTCTTGCAGCGCCTCATAGGTCCAGGTGCCGTGGCCCGAGGGTTCGCCGCAGTGATCGCTCCAGGTGTCGCAATGGGCGTCGAAGTGCACCAGCGCCAGCGGTTCGCCCCGGCCATGGACGCGGCGCGCGGCGCGCAGCAGCGGCAGGGTGATGGAGTGGTCGCCGCCCAGGAACACGCAGCGGTGCTGGCCCATCAGGGCCTGCGCCTGCTGCTCGATGCAGGCCTGCAAATCGGGCAGCGCGGCAGTGTTGGGCAGGCGCATGTCGAGCGCATCCCCCAAGTGCTCGATCGGGCTGCAGTTGAAGTGCGGGTGCTCGCCGTCGCACAGCATCAGGCTGGCGGCGCGGATGGCTTGCGGGCCAAAGCGTGCGCCGGGGCGGTTGCTGACGGCGCCATCGAAAGGCACCCCGACCAGCGCAAAGGGCTGGGCGGTCAGCGGCGCGCAACCCAAAAAACGGTTGCCGTTGTTGGCGTAAGCAAAGTCTCCGATGGCCATGGGGTGCTCCTGCGGTGTACCAAGTTCAGTGCGTCGAGCGCTCGGTGTTCTGCAGCGGCCGCTGGCGCCACGCCAGCGCGGCGCCCAGCCACAACGCCAGCGCCGAGTAAAACAAGCCGCGCTCCAGCCCGCCGGGGCCGTCGGCGATCCAGCCCACCGCCGTGGGGCCCACGATCTGCCCGACCGCAAACACGATCGTGAAGGCGCTGATGCCGCCGGCCCACTGCGCCGCAGGCAGATTGTGGCGCACGAGCGCCGTGGTCGAGGCCACCACCGACAAAAAGACCGCCCCGAACAGCAGCCCCGAGGCCAACAATGCCGGCCAGGCCGCCGTGAGCGCCGGCACCAGCGTGGCCAAGCCGAGCAGGGCGCTGAGGCGCGCCAGCGCCTGCCCGCCGCGAAAGCGATCCAGCCAAGCGGCCCATAGCCGCGCCGAAGCCACCACCCCCAAGCCCAACAGGGTGTAAAAAAGCGTGATCGCCCCGCTGGCGTGCCCCTGCTCGTGCAGCAGCGCGATGACGAACGTCATGTAGCCGATGTAACCCAGACCAAACAGGGTGTACGCGGCCAGCGCCCAACCCAGGCTTTGCACCAGCGCCTCCCAACCCAAAGCCGGGCTGGGCAGCGCACCGGGGCCTGCGCGCTGCACGGGCGCGGCATCGACCTCCAGCCCCAGCTGGCGCAGCGCCCGCAGCAGCCTCCACAGCGACGCCGTGGTGAGCAAACAGACCAGCGCCAGCACCCACCAAGCCCAGGCCCAGCCGTGCGGCACGCTGGCGGCCCAGCCCAGCACCGGCGGCACCGCCAGCGCCGACAGCACGATGCCCCAGCCCACGCCGCCGTAATACAAGCCCAGCAACCAACCGCTGTGCGCCGGCCAAACGGTGCCCAGGCGCGCCGCCAACAAGCCCCCGGCGACAAACACCCAGGCGCTGAACACGCCCGCCGCCAGCCGCTGCGCCAGCAGCGGCGCGCTGGCGCTGAAAAAACCGCTGCTGGCCATGAATACGCTGGCCAGCAGGGCCCCGGCCAGCAGCAGGGGCCCGGCCCCCAAACGGCGCAGCAGCCACGGGGCCGACAACGCACCCACGAGGTAACCGATGGCATTGAAGGTGTTCATGGCCCCGGCCAGGGCGTAGGTCCAGCCGAGGTCGGCGCGCATGGGCGGCAGCAGCAAACCGTAGGCAAAGCGCGTGATGCCCAGCGCCACCGCCGCCGCCAGCGACAGCCACAGCGCCAGCAGCACCCCGCGCCACCAGGCTGGCACGGGGCGTCGGATAGCGAACCGGCTGGTGGGAAGGCGCACGCGCAAGAGGGTCTCTCAGCCTACAGGCTGCGCGCCGGCGGCCGCCAGCGCTTGAGCAGCAAGGTGTTGCTCACCACGCTCACCGAACTCAACGCCATCGCCGCCCCGGCCAGCACCGGGCTGAGCAGGCCCAGCGCCGCCAGCGGGATGCCGACGGTGTTGTAGATGAAGGCCCAAAACAGGTTTTGCCGGATTTTGGCCACCGTGCGGCGCGATATGTCGAGCGCCGCCGCCACCAGCAGCGGCTCGCCGCGCATCAGGGTGATGCCGGCGGCATGCAGCGCCACATCAGAGCCGCCTTGGGCGTGGCTCATCGCCAGCCCAACGTCGGCCGCTGCCAGCGCCGGGGCATCGTTGACGCCGTCGCCCACCATCGCCACCACCCGGCCCTGGGCTTTGAGTTCGGCCACCAGCCGCGCCTTGTCGCCCGGCAGCACCTGGGCGCGCACCTCGCCGGCCGCCTCCAGGCCCAAACGGCGCGCCATGGCCTCGGCGGCGCGCTGGTTGTCGCCCGAAATCATCAGCACGCGCAAACCCAGCGCACGCAACTCGGCGATGGCTTGGGCCGATCCGGGTTTGGGCTGGTCGGCAAACGCCAGCAAGGCCAGCGGCTGCCACCCTTGCTGCTGCGCCAGCACCGACACGCTGCAGCCCTGGCTGGCCCAAGCCTCGGCCTGCTCCTGCCAGCCCCGCAAATCGGCCCCGAGCTCCTGCAGCCAGTCCCAACTGCCCAAGTACAGCGCCGTGCCCTGCACCTCGCCATGGCAGCCGCGCCCCGGCACCGCCTGCACCTGCTGCGCCTGCTGCGCCCCGTGCCCTTGAAGTTCCTGTTGCGCCTGCGCCGCCTGCAGTACCGCGCGCGCCAGCGGGTGCTCGCTGTGGCGCTGCAAGGCCGCCGCCGCCTGCAGCGCTGCCGCCCCATCCACACCCGCCGCCGGCAACAGGTGCCGCAACACCGGCTGCCCCAGGGTGAGGGTGCCGGTCTTGTCGAAGGCCACCGTGTCCACGCGGCGCGCGGCTTCGAGCGCCTCTGGGTCCTTGATCAGGATGCCGTGCTGCGCCGCCACCCCGGTGCCGGCCATGATCGCCGTCGGCGTGGCCAGCCCGAGCGCGCACGGACAGGCGATCACCAGCACCGCCACCGCCGCCAGCAGGGCCTGTTCAAACGCGACCTGCTGCCAGCCCCACCAGAGCGCAAAGGTTGCCAGTGCGATCAGCAACACCACCGGCACGAACACCGCTGCCACCCGGTCCACCTGGCGCTGCACCGGCGGTTTGACCGCTTGCGCGTCTTGCACCAGCGCGATGATGCGCTGCAGCACCGACTGCGTGCCCACCGCCGTCACGCGCAGCTCGATGGCGCCGTCGCCATTCAGGCTGCCGCCGGTGACCACATCGCCCACCCGCCGCAACACCGGCAGCGGCTCGCCGGTGAGCATGGATTCGTCGATCTGCGTCTGCCCCTGCTCGATCACGCCGTCGGCAGGCAGGCGCTCGCCCGGGCGCACCAGCAGCCGGTCGCCCGGCAGCAATTCGGCCACCGGCACGTCCTGCAGCTGCTCGCGCCGCACGCCGTCGGGCAGCAGGTGCGCCACCTCGGGGCGCAAGGCCTGCAGGGCGCGAATGGCGCTGGTGGTCTGGCGCTTGGCGCGCGCCTCCAGCCATTTGCCCAGCAACACCAGGGTGATGATCACCGCCGCTGCCTCGTAGTACAGCGGCACCATGGTGCCGGGCTCGGCGCGCCACCACAACCAGGTGCTCATGCCCCAAGCGGCCGTGGTGCCGATGGCCACCAACAACTCCATGTTGCCGCTGCCGGCGCGGATGGCGTGCCAACCGGCGCGGTAAAACCGCGCCCCAAGGACAAACTGCACCGGTGTGGCCAACAGAAACTGCCACAGCGGCCCCAGCATCCAGTGCTCGCCCCAGAGCTTGCCGACCATGGGCAGCGCCAGCGGCAGCGTGAGCACGATGGCCAGCAGCACCGGCCAAAAATCGCGCCGCACCCCCCACAGGCGATCCAGGGCCGGGTCGGCGTCTGTGGCCTGCGCCAGGGGCACCGGTTCGTAACCGGCGTCGCGCACCGCGCGCTGCAGCCGCGCGTGCCAGAGCGTGGCCTCGTCTGCCCCCGTGCCCACGTCCGCACCCATTGCTGCGGCACCCTGGGCTGGGGCACTTTGGGCTGGGGCACCGGCGCCATCGGCTGCGCCCTGCACCGGGGCGGCCGCGCGCACGCGCACCGTTTCGGTGGCCAGGTTGACGCTCACCTCCTGCACCCCAGGCACCTTGGCCAAGGCGCGCTCGACCCGCGACACGCACGAGGCGCAGGTCATGCCCACGATTTTGAACTGGCTCTCAAACGGCGGCGCGGCAGGGTTCACTCAAGCTTCCAGTAAAACTCACATACTACGGACTTTAACCAGTAAAGGACTCTACCATGGACACCCACCACTTCACGGTTCAGGGCATGAGCTGCGGCCACTGCGATCAGGCGGTGCGCCAAGCCATCCGCCGCCTCGACGCGCAGGCCGAGGTGCAGATCGAGCGCAGCAGCGGCCGCGTGACGGTGCGCAGCAGCATCTCCCGCGGTGCGCTGGCCAGCGCGCTCGACGACGCCGGCTACCCCGAGGTTCCGCCCGAGGCCGGCGATTCCGACCCGGTTTAAAACAGGATCTGCCGCCGCACAAGGGCGCGCACCGACGCGCACCAAAGTTTACCGATCCGTGCCGGGCAGGATCGCTGCACAAGTCTGTGGATAGCTCGCGCACAAGGTGGGGTTTATCCACAGGCTGCGCCGCCCAAGGCCACTTATGCAGCGCTGCAAGAATTTGTCCAGCCCCGCTCTGCACACCTAAAAATGGGTGCAACAGATTGAATCCAAAAGAAATAATGAGTTGTTCAGTGAATCGGGATGGGCCTACTACTACGACTATGCTTTAAATCAAGATATTGAAGATAGAGACACATACCGGCCACCCCCGCGGCTTCGTTGCGGCGCCTCATCTGTCGCGGCCCGTCTGCCGTCCGGCCGCGCTTTGGCCTTCCGGTTTGGCCGGGCTGTTAAGATTTGCCCTTGAACCCCTCCTGCTCTCCCCACCATCCCCCCTTGCGGCCTCTGACCCCTCTATGAGTTTCGAGCTCAAAAGCACCCACTGGCCCTTGTTGGCCTTGGCGTTGCGCAGCGCCGACACCCAGCGGCTGATGCAAGACTGGCAACAGCGCTACGGCGACGCGGCGGGATTTTTCGACCAAGACGCGCTGTTGCTCGACTTCAGCGCGCTGTCAGACAGCGAACCAGCCCTTGCCGATTTGTCGGCGCTGCTGGCGCTGTTGCGCGCGGCCCACTTGCAACCTGTGGCGTACCGGGGTGGATCGGCGGCCGTGCGTCAGCAGGCCGCGGCGGCTGGGCTGGCGCGCGCCGACGATGCTTTGGATGCCGTGCAGGCACTCACAGCCAGCGCGACCAGCACGACGCTCGAGCCCACCCCATCCACCCCAACCCCTGCCCCGGAGCGCCTTGCGGTGGGCGCGCTGCTGATCGACCGCCCCTTGCGTTCGGGGCAGCAGGTGTATGCGCGCGGCCGCGACCTGATCGTCACCGCCATGGTCAACCCTGGCGCCGAGGTGGTGGCCGATGGCCACATCCACATCTATGCGCCGCTGCGTGGCAAGGCCATCGCCGGCGCGCGCGGCGACGAAAACGCGTGCATTTTTGCCACCTGCCTCGAGGCCGAGCTGTTGTCCATCGCCGGCACCTACCGCACCAGCGAAGTGCCGCTGCCGCCCGAGGTGCGCTCCAAGGCCGCGCGGGTGCGGCTGCAGCGCCACAACGATGCCGAGCGGCTGCTGATCGAAGCCATCGCTTAAAAAATTTGTATAGAAAGTCATGACCACATGAGCAAAATAGTCGTCGTCACATCCGGTAAAGGCGGGGTGGGCAAGACCACCACCAGCGCCAGCTTCGCCGCCGGCTTGGCCCTCAAGGGCTTCAAAACCGTGGTCATCGACTTTGACGTCGGCTTGCGCAACCTCGACCTGATCATGGGTTGCGAGCGCCGCGTGGTCTACGACTTCATCAACGTCATCCACCAGGAAGCCAATCTGAACCAGGCCTTGATCAAAGACAAGCAGTGCGAAGGCCTGTACGTGCTGGCGGCCAGCCAGACGCGCGACAAAGACGCCCTGTCAGAAGAAGGCGTGGAGCGCGTGCTCAACGATCTGGCTGGCATGGGTTTTGATTACATCGTCTGCGACTCGCCGGCCGGGATCGAGGCCGGCGCCTTGATGGCCATGCACTACGCCGACGAGGCGCTGGTGGTGACCAACCCCGAGGTCTCCAGCGTGCGCGACTCGGACCGCATTCTGGGCATGCTCAGCAGCAAAACGCGGCGCGCCATCGAGGGCCGCGAAGCCATCAAAGAGCACCTGCTGATCACGCGCTACAACCCGAACCGGGTGCAAGAGGGGCAGATGCTGTCGCTGCAAGACATACAGGACATTCTGCGCATTCCGCTCATCGGCGTCATCCCCGAGAGCGAAACGGTGCTGCAGGCCTCGAACCAGGGATTGCCAGCGGTGCACATGCAGGGCAGCGAAGTGTCGGAAGCGTACAAGGACGTGATCGAGCGCTTTTTGGGCCAGGAGCGGCCGCTGCGCTTTGTGGACGCGCAAAAGCCCAGCCTGCTCAAACGCCTGTTCGGGAGGTGAGCGCCATGTCCTGGTTGTCATTTTTCCTGGGCGAGAAAAAGCAGACCGCGTCGATCGCCAAAGACCGTCTGCAGATCATTTTGGCGCACGAGCGCAGCGGGCGCAACGCCAGCGAGCCCGACTACTTGCCGCAGTTGCAGCGCGAGCTGATCGCCGTCATCAGCAAGTACGTGCACGTCAATCCGGGCGACATCCGCGTCAACCTTGAGCGCCAGGAAAACCTGGACGTGCTCGAAGTAAAAATCGAGCTGCCCGAAAAACAGCGCTGAAAGCGAGCGCCTGTGCGCCGCCATTCGGCGGCGTGTTTTGTCAAATTACCTGCCTATACTGGATCGGGTCGCTTTCTTGCGCCTTTGTGCGCCACTCGCCATGCCTTTGCTGCTCACGCTCAACGCCGGATCGTCGTCGATCAAGTTTTCGCTCACCGCCTTGCCGGAAGGATCGCTTGGCCCGGCGCTGCAAGGCGGCTTGCCGGCGCCGCTGGCGCATGGGCAGGTGTCGGGCATCGGTGGTGCGGCGGCGCGGCTGAGCATCGAGTCGAGCACGCACGGCAAGCAACAGCACGCCCTGCCCGGCGCGGATGCAACGCGCAGCGGCCACGAGCAGGCGCTGGCCGCCGTGCTGCACTGGCTGGAGCACCACCTGCCCGAGCAAAAAGTGGAACTGGTGAGCCACCGCGTGGTGCACGGCGGCGTGCACCATACCCAGCCGGTGCGGCTCGACGCGCCGGTGCTGGCGCAGCTCGAGGCGCTGGCGCCGCTGGCGCCGCTGCACCAACCGCACAACCTGGCCGGCATCCGCTCGGCCATGGCGGCCTTTGGGCAGGCGCTGCAAGTGGCGTGTTTCGACACCGCCTTTCACCGCCAGCACCCCTTTGTGGCCGACACCTTTGCGCTGCCACGCCCGTTTTACGACGCCGGTGTGCGCCGCTACGGTTTTCACGGTTTGTCCTACGAGTACATCGCGCGCGCACTCGAGCAGCAGTGGCCGGCGCTGCACCAAGGGCGGGTGATCGTGGCGCACCTGGGCAACGGGGCTTCGATGTGCGCGCTGCGCCAGGGGGTGTCGATCGATTCGAGCATGGGCTTCACCGCCCTCGATGGCCTGCCCATGGGCACGCGCTGCGGCCAGATCGACCCCGGCGTGCTGCTCTATCTGCTGACCGAAAAAGGCTACAGCCCGGCCCAGTTGACCGAGCTGCTGTACCAGCAGTCGGGGCTCAAGGGCATGTCGGGCCTGAGCAACGACGTGCGCGAGCTGCTGCAATCGGCCCAGCCCGAGGCGGCGCAGGCGCTGGACTACTTTGTGGCGCGCTGCAAGCGCGAAATCGGCGCCCTGAGCGCCAGCCTGGGCGGGCTCGATGCGCTGGTGTTCACCGGCGGCATCGGTGAAAACGCGGTGCCCATCCGCGAGCGCATCCTGCAAGAGCTGGACTGGATCGGGATCGACTTCGACGCGCAGGCCAACGCCCAAGCCTGCGCCGGCCGCGGTGGCCCGATCAGCCGCGCGGGCTCGCGCGTCACGGTGCTGGTGCTGCCCACCGACGAAGAGCGCATGCTGGCCGAACACGCCTTGGCGCTGTGGCAAGCCGGCTAAAGCCAACCGGCTCAAGCAGGCAGACTGAAATTTTAGGCAAAACCGGAGCAGGCTCATGTTCATCGACCCCCATTCACGCGACCCCCTGCCCAAGGTTTGGGACGAAAACACCCGCATCGGCGACATGCTCAAGGGCAAGCGCGGCCTGGTGGTGGGTGTGGCCAACGCCGACAGCATCGCCTTTGGCTGCGCCGCCAAGCTGCGCGCCTTTGGGGCCGAGATCGCCCTCACCTACTTCAACGACAAAGCCAAAAAATTCGTAGCACCGCTGGCCGAGCAGATCGACGCCACGCTGCTGTTGCCGCTGGACGTGAGCCAACCGGGGCAGATGGAGCAGGTGTTTGAGCAGATCAAGGCGCACTGGGGCAGCCTGGATTTCGTCATCCACTCGATCGCCTTTGCCCCGCGCGAGGATCTGCATGGGCGCATCATCGACTGCACGCAAGCCGGCTTCTTGCAGGCCATGCAGGTGTCGTGCCATTCGTTCATCGAAATGGCGCACCACGCCGAGCCGCTGCTGCGCCCAGGCGGCGCGCTGGTGACCATGAGCTACTACGGCGCCGACAAGGTGGTGAACAATTACAACCTGATGGGCCCGGTGAAGGCGGCGCTGGAGTCGGCGGTGCGCTACTTGGCCAAGGAGCTGGGCGAGAAGGACATCCGCGTCTATGCGGTCTCGCCCGGGCCGCTCAAGACCCGCGCCTCCTCGGGCATCGCGCACTTCGACGAGCTGATCGAGATGGCGGTGACGCGCGCCCCCGGTCGGCGGCTGGTGGACATCGCCGAAGTCGGGCGCGCGGTGGCGTTTCTGGTCGGCGGCGCGGCCTCGGGCATCACCGGCGACGTGATCTACATCGATGCCGGCTTGCACCACATGGCTTGATCCAGCGCGCCGGCGCCGGCGCGGGCGGCGGTGCAGTGCCAGCGCTTCACGAGCCTGACACACACCCAAGGCAAACTGCGCGCTACCGCCAAGATTTGCACCATGGACAAACAAAAAGCCGTCGCCACGCTGGGCCAAAATTCGTTGCTCTTGCCGGCCTGGATCACCGCCGCCCTGCTGGCCAACGACCGCCTCAAGCTGTATCTGTCGGTGCTGCAGTCGGCGGCGGCGCACGCGGCCGACCCGCAGGCCCCGCTGCCCGACTGGAGCGCCGAGCTGCGCCAGCACGGCCAAGCCGACTTGCTCTGGCTGGGCGAACTCGCCGCCAACGCCTTTGTGCAGGATGCGCTGCTGGTGTTGCCGCAGCTCGATGCCCTGACGCAGGCCATTGGCGACGATTTGCAGACCATGGCCAAGCCGGTCTGCGAGTCCGGCGGCGCGCCCGAGCCCGCGCTGTGTCAGCGCCGCGAGCAGTGGCTGGCGTTTCTGGAACGGCTCAAAGAGCAGGAAGCGCTGCACCCCGGCGACCTGATCGCCCTCACCCACGGCGAGCGCAAGGCGGGCGACAGCCTGCACCTGCTGGTCATGGACCTGCACAAGCGCCTCAACGCCCTGTCGGCGCAGATCGCCACGGAGAACATCGACGGCGCCCACGCCTGGCAGATCGAGCCCGAGGACCGGCCGCTCATCCAGGCGTTCATGCGCGGCCTGCAGCGCACCGCGCCGCTCAAGTTTGGGCACCCCGGGCTGGCCACGGCGGTCACGCGCCACGGCAAGAAGCTGCTGATTCAAAACGACATCGGCACCAACGACGCGCACGTGCTGGTGCTCGAAGTCAGCGCCAGGACGGTGCGCCTGACCTACTCCGACCTGCACCAGGTGCGCTTCGATTTTTTCCGCCAGCAACTGGAATCGCTCGGCTTCAGCTGGGAGCTGCTGGCGCCACAACGCGCCGATGGGCTCAACCAAGGCCAGCCCTACGTGCTCGGCCACGCCACGCTGCAAGTGCGCCAGCCGGCGGCGCTGTTGCAGGGGCTGGAGGCGGCGGCCGCGCGCATCGTGTTTCTGATCGACTGGAACCGGGCCCGCAAGCGATTGCAACTGTTCGTCGGCAAGGCGCTGGCCATCGACGTCCTGAGCCACTGCGCCAAGACCGAAGTCGGGCACATGGCCTGGCTGCTGGCGGGCGGCGAGCAACTGGTCTATGAAGCCATGCAGGCGGTGGACAGCCACGCCTTTCGCGTCGGCGAACGGCTCGACCTGGTGCTGGGCGAGGCGGCGGCGCGGCAGTTTTTGCAAGCCCTGCTCACCGAGGCCAGCCTCAAGCTGCGCCAGCAACTGCCACTGGCCATGGTGCAAGACGAAGCCCGGCTGCTGCTGGCGCGCGCCATGCGCCAGCGCAGCTTCGAGTTCGACCTGCTGGCCGAACACGCGGCGCTGCAGCACGCCTTGGCCAGCGAGCTGTGCCAGGCGCTGGCGCAGGCCGGCCGCGGCGAGCCACAAAACTGGGAGCGCACGCTGCAGCGCTGCAAAGCCTGGGAGCACCAAGCCGACCAGCTGCTGACCACGGCGCGCGAGCGCACCCGCCGCCACGAGCGCTGGCGCCCCCTGCTGGAGCTGCTCAACGCCATGGACGACGCCGCCGACACGCTCGAAGAGGCGGCCTACCTGCTGATGCTGCTGCACACCGAGCCCTTGCGCGGGCTGCCGGCGCGCATCGTCGAGGCGCTGCTGCGCCTGGCCGAAACCACCTTGGCGGCGATCCAGGACCAGATCAAGGCGATCGAAATCGCGCGCCACCTGAGCCTGCAGGCGAACCGGGTCGATGAAGAGGCGTTTTTGCAGGCCCTGTGGCGCACGCTGCGCGCCGAACGCCAGTGCGACGAGCTCTACCGCCAGACGCGGGTGCAACTGGTGCAAGAGCTGACGCAGCAGCCGGTGCTGTTTGGCTTGGGCAACGAACTGGCGGGGGCGCTGGAAGCGGCCACCGACCACCTGCTCACAGCCGGCTACGTGTTGCGCCGCATCGTGCTCGGCCCCGCCGGAGTGGTGGCATGAAAAAATCCGCTGCGACTGCCGCCGCCTGGCCGCGCCACCTGCACCTGATCGGCCCCGAGCCCGCAGGCAAGACCCCGCCACCGACCCCGGAGGCGGTCGGCGCCAAGGCCTACCACCTCTGGCGCATGGCGCAGCTGGGTTTGCCGGTGCCCGCGGCGCTGGTGCTGGGCACCCACTACACGCGCGACCCAGCCGCCAGCCTACCGCCCTTGCTGGGCAGCGGTTTGCCGGCCCTGGAGGCGGCCTGTGCCCTGAAACTGGGCGACCCGCGCGCGCCGCTGCTGGTCTCGGTGCGCTCCGGCGCCCCGGTGTCGATGCCGGGGATGATGGAGACCTTGCTCAACGTCGGGCTGTGCGAGGCCACCCTGCCCGGCCTGCTGCGCCTGAGCGGCAACCCGCGCATGGTCTGGGACGCCTACCGGCGCCTGATCGCCAGCTACGCGCAGCTGGTCGCGGGCCTGCCCGCACCGCTGTTCGAGGCCGAGCTGCAGCGCGCCACCCAGGGGGGCGACGAGCGCGAACTCGACTACCAGGGCCTGCGCGCGCTGTGCCGCAGCTACCTGGCGCTGTACCAAAGCCACGCCGGCAAGGCGTTCCCGCAAGACCCGCACGAGCAGCTCGCCGCCGCGGTGCAGGCGGTCTATGGTTCCTGGTTCGCGCCCAAGGCCAAGAGCTACCGCAAACTGCACGGCATCGACGAGCAGCTCGGCACCGCCGTGATCGTGCAGCGCATGGTGTTTGGCAACAGCGGCACCCATTCCGGCGCCGGCGTCGGGTTCACGCGCGACCCAAGCAGCGGCGAGCCGACGCTGTGGGTCGATTTTCTGGCCAACGCCCAAGGCGAAGACGTGGTCAGCGGGCAGCGCAACGCGCACGGCCACGCCAGCCTGGCGCAGACCCTGCCACAGGCCTGGGAGGCGCTGCAAAGCGCGGCGCGCACGCTCGAGCACGAGCTGGGTGACATGCAGGACTTCGAATTCACGGTGCAGGACGGCCACCTGCACCTGCTGCAAACGCGCAGCGGCAAGCGCACCCCGCGCGCCGCCGCGCGCATCGCGCTCGATCTGCACGAGGCCGGCCTGATCGACCGCCAGACGGCGCGCGAACGCACCGCGCACCTCAAGCCCAAAGACCTGGTGCTGCAGCAACTCGCCCCGCGCAGCGGCGTGGCCGCGGCAGATGGCGGTCAGCCGCTCGAACTGGCGCGCGCCAGCAGCGCCTGCAGCGGCATCGCCAGCGGCGAGATCGCGCTCGACCCCGAGCGCGCCATCGAGCGCGCCCGCGCCGGTGTGCCGGTGCTGCTGGTGCGTGGCGATGCGCAGACCGACGACATCGAGGCCCTGCAGCGCGTGCAGGGTCTGCTGACCCAGCGCGGCGCGCGCACCGCCCACGCGGCGGTGGTGGCGCGCCAACTGGGCAAGGTGTGTCTGGTCGGCTGTGACGATCTGCGCATCGACGCGCAGCGCCAGACGGTGGCCTTTGGGCCGCACACCTACGCGGTCGGGCAAGCCCTGACTCTGGATGGCAACCAAGGCATCGTTTATGCTGGCGCACTGGCGGTGGTGGACGTGCCCGACCTGCACCTGCAGCGCCGACTGCAGGCCCTGCGCGACCACCCCTGACGTTCATGCCAACGACACTGCATTTTTAGGAACCGATCCATGACCCAGCCCCCGACTTCGAGCGAATGGAGCGAAAACCTGACCTTTGACGAACTGCACATCGGCCAGAGCGCGCGCCTGCTGCGCACCCTGACGCTGCAAGACATCCAGGCCTTTGCCGCCGTGTCCGGCGACACCAACCCGGCGCACCTGAACCCCGAATACGCCAACGACACCCTGTTTCACGGCGTCATCGGGCACGGCATGTGGAGCGGCGCCCTGATCTCGGCGCTGCTGGGCACCCAGTTCCCTGGGCCGGGCACCATCTACCTCGAGCAGGCGCTGCGCTTCGTGCGCCCGGTGCGCATCGGCGACACGCTCACCGTCACCGCCACGGTGCTGAGCAAGGACGAGGCCAAGAAGGCGGTGCAGCTCGACTGCCTCGTGACCAACCAGAAAGACGAGAAAGTGCTGCAAGGCGTGGCCAAGGTGCTGGCCCCGACCGAGAAGGTGCGCCTGCCCAAGATCCACGCCCCCACCATCCAGCTGTTCGATCCGCAGGCGCGGTTTCGTGAGTTGCTGTCGCTGGCCGACGGCATGGAGCCGATGCGCTGCGCCGTGGTGCACCCGTGCGACGCCGGCTCGCTGGCGGGCGCGCTCGACGCCGCCCGCCACGGCCTGATGATCCCGCTGCTGATCGGCCCCAAGGAGCGCATCCTGGCGCTGGCGCGCGAGGCCGAGCTGGACTTGGGCAGCAGCCAGATCCTGCACGTGCCGCACAGCCACGCCGCCGCCGAGCTGGCCGCCGATCTGGCGGCCAAGGGCGAGGTCGATGCCCTGATGAAAGGCAGCCTGCACACCGACGAGCTCATCGCCGCCGTGCTGCAGCGGCGCGAACTGCGCACCGGCCGGCGCATGTCGCACGTGTTTCGCTTCGACGTGCCGCTCTACAGCAAGCCGCTGCTCATCACCGACGCCGCGCTCAACATCCGCCCCGCCTTGAGCGAGAAAGTGGACATCGTGCAGAACGCCATCGACTTTGCGCGCATCATGGGCGTGGAGCAGCCGCGGGTGGCCATTTTGTCGGCGGTCGAGACCGTGAATCCCAACATCCCCTCGACCATCGAGGCGGCGGCGCTGTGCAAAATGGCCGACCGTGGCCAGATCAAGGGCGGCGTGCTCGACGGCCCGCTGGCCTTTGACAACGCCATCTCGGCGCAGGCGGCGGCGATCAAGCAGATCGAGTCGCCGGTCTCGGGGCAGGCCGACATCCTGATGGTGCCGGATCTGGAAAGCGGCAACATGCTGGCCAAGCAACTCGAATACCTGGCCGGGGCCACCGGCTCTGGGCTGGTGCTCGGGGCGCGCATCCCGATCGCGCTCACCAGCCGCGCCGACGGGGCCCACGCGCGCGTGGCCTCGGCGTTGCTGGCGCTGCTGATCGTGCAGCACAACCGCGCACGGCAGGCGGGCAGCGCCAAGCAGGGCGCAGCGGCCCAACCCAGCGCCCCCACCGATGCCAGCCGCCTGCAGGCGTGAGCGTGCCCGCTTGGGGTGAGCTGATCGGCAGCCTGGCGGCCCTGCTCACCACCCTCAGTTTCGTGCCGCAGGTCTGGCACACCTGGCGCACGCGCGACGTGAGCGGCATCTCGCTCGCCATGTACAGCGCGTTCACGCTCGGGGTGGCGCTGTGGCTGGTCTATGGCTGGCTGTTGGGCGCGTGGCCGATCATCGTCGCCAACGCCGTCACGCTCAGCCTGGCGCTCAGCATTCTGGCCATGAAACTGCGCTACGGGCGCGCGCCCGCCAAGGTCCAGCGCCGGGGCCAGTAGGCGTTCGATGGCCTCGCAGCCCTCAGGTGGCCGACGGCTGCCTGGCCCACCAGGGCGCCAGCTGCTCCCACGGCATGGGCTTGGCGATGTGGTAGCCCTGTGCCCAGTCGCACCCCCAGGCTTGCAGCCGCTGCAGCGTGGCGGCGTCCTCCACCCCTTCGGCCACCACCCGCAGCCCGAGCTGGTGCGCCAGTTCGAGCGAGGATTGCACGATGGCGGCGTCGCGGCTGTCGCTGGCCATCTGGGCGATGAAGCTCTGATCGATCTTGAGCGTCTGCACCGGCAGCTGCTTGAGGTAGGTCAGGGACGAATAACCGGTGCCGTAGTCGTCGATCGCCAATTCGAGCCCCAGCGCGGCCAGCTGCTGCAGCGTGGCCAGAGCCCGCGCCGAGTCCTCCATCAGCGCGCTTTCGGTGATCTCGAGGCTGATCTGGCGGCTGTCGACGCCGTGGCGCCGCAGGCAGGCCGCCACGCGCTCGGCAAAGGCGGGGTCGAGCAGGTCGCGGGTCGAGACGTTGACGGCAATCGGGCACGCAAAGCCCTGCCGCTGCCATTGGGCGCAAGCCTGTGCGGCGGCTTCAATCACCCAGGTCGTGAGTTCGGTGATGAAACCGGTCTGTTCGGCAAAGGGAATGAAGCGCGCCGGGGCGATCAAGCCCTCGGTCGGGTGCTGCCAGCGCAGCAGCGCCTCGGCAGACGGCGCCCGTGCGCCATGCAGCGGCAGCTTGGGCTGCAGGTACAGGCGCAACTCGCCGCGTGCCATGCCGTCGCGCAGGGCACCGAGCAAAGACAGATCGGCCACCTGGCTGCGGTCGTGCTCGGGCATGAAGCACAACACGCCGGCGGTGCGCCGCTTGGCCTGGCGCATGGCCATTTCGGCGTGGTTGATCAGGGCGTCGGCGTCGCTGCCATCGCGCGGGCCTTCGGCCAGCCCGGCGCTGGCGCGCACATCGATGCGCTGGCCGCCGAGCACCACCCCGGCCGCCAGTTGCGCCAGAACCAGGCGCGCCTGCGTCAGCGCCTGATCCGCCGACAAACCCGTGAGCAGGAAACCAAACTCATCGCCACCCAGCCGCGCCAGCAGGTGCCCTTTGCCCACCGCCTCGCTCAGGCGCTGCGCGACGGCGCGCAACAGCTCGTCGCCAAAGGCGTAGCCCATGACCTCGTTGACGTGCTTGAAGCGGTCCAGGTTGAGCGTGAGCACCGACAAGGGCGGCTGGCCGGCGCGCTGCTGCCCCAGCGCCAATTCCACCGCCTCGACGAAGCGCTGCCGGTTCGGCAGGCCGGTGAGGCGGTCGCGGTAGGCCAGGCGCCGGATCTCGACCTGCTGCTCGGCCAGGCTCTGGCGCATGGCGTCGAAGCCGCGGCTGAGCTGTGCGACCTCGTCAAAGCCAGTGCTTGGCGGCAGGGGGGCGTCGAAGCGGCCCTGTTCCAGCGCCAGCGCCGCCTGTTGCAAGGTGGCCAAGGGCGCGGTGATGCGGCGCACGCTGCGCGCACTGGCCCAGGCAAACAACGCCAGGCCCATCAGGCTGAGCCCGCCCAGCCACAGCTGCAACTGGATGAACGGCAATTCGGCATCGGCCACCGAGCGCAGCAAGACGGTGTGCAGCTCGCCGCCCAGGACCGGCTGGCGCAGTTGCCGTTGAGCGTAGCGCTTGCCGTCGTACACCGCGTAGGCCGTGTCGGGTTGCGGCACCAGGCCGGCGGCTGGAGCCGCCAGGGTGCCAAAGACCAGGCGCGGCGGGTGGCTTTGGGCCGCGGCCGAAGCAAAAAGCGCCACGTGCACGTCCAGGTCGGCGTGCATCTGATCGGCCAGCGACTGCGCCAGCGCAAAGCCCATCAGCACCCAGCCTTGGATGCGGTTGTGTTCTTGATCCAGCACCGGCGCGACGACGAACTGATACGGGGCGTCGCCGAGCAGCGCCAACACCGAGCGGCTGCGGTCGCGGGTGGCGTGTTCGGCAACGGCGCGCAGCAAGCGCGACAGGGCGTCGGGGTCGTCGAGCCAGGGCGAGGCATTTGCCGCGTCGGCTCTGGGGCGGCTGAGTTGCGCCTGCGCCATCTGCGGGTAGGCGCTGTGTCTGAGCCAGAGCAGAAACACCGCGTCGAGCGGCTTGGTGGCTTGCAATTGCAGATCGGTGTCGAGCACGGCCGTGATCTGGGCCCCGATGCGCTCGCCCTCGAGCGCCAGCGCGGTCTCCATCTGGGCCAGGTCCTTGCGGCCCAGCGCCCGGCGCAGCTCGTGGTTGGCGGCCAGCAGGGCGGCGCTGTCGAGCAGCCGGGTGGACTCCTGGGCCAACAGGCTGCGCCAGACGCGCTCGGCGGCGTGCAGTTCGTGCGCCCAGCGCCGGTCGGCCTGCTGGCTGATCAGCCCTTGCACCAGGGCAAACAGCAGCAGCAGCAGGGCCAGCACCAGGGTCACCGACGAAAAGACCAGTCGGGAGGTGAGGCGCTGGCGCTGCCACCAGGATAACAGGGCAAGGTTCACGTGAAGGGGCGATCAAATCGGGGTGGCGATCAGATCCAGGCGAACCGCCAGCGCGGCTGGTGCAGCCGGCGCCGGTGTGGGCTGGGACGCTCGACCGAGGCGTGGCCACAGGCGTTTCAGGAGCGGGTACATGGCGCAGGCCTCCAGGGTCGAGGGAGATCAGTCGCTGCCGCCGTCGCCACCGCCGTCGCCACCGCCGTCGCCACCGCCGTCGCCACCGCCGTCGCCACCGCTGTCGCCGCCGCCGTCACCGCCGCCGTCACCGCCGCCGTCACCGCCGCCGTCACCGCCGTCACCGCCGTCACCGCCGTCGCTGCTGTCGCTGCTGTCGCTGCTGTCGCTGCTGTCGCTGCTGTCGCTGCTGCTGTCGTCGCTGCTGTCGTCGCTGCTGTCGTCGCTGCTGTCGTCGCTGCTGTCGTCGCTGCTGTCGTCGCTGCTGTCGTCGCTTCCGGCTTCGGCAGCGGCTTCCAGGGCAGACTCGTGGCTGTCGATCAGGCTGGCCACGACGGTTGAGACTTCATCCAGGCTGGGGTCTTCGTTGATGGCGCTGAGCAAGGCCGCCATGGCCTCTGGAGCCGGAATACCGGCTTCGTGCATGTCGATCAGGGCTGCCGTGAGGGTGCTGATCTCGCTCAGAAAAGCCGACTGGGCGACGCCGAGTTGGGCGGCATCGAGGCCGAGCACAGCCATGGCTTGTGCCGCCGGCACCCCGGCTTCGTGCATGTCGATGGCGGCAGCCACGAAAGTGCTGAGCTCGTCTTGCTGCGGATTGGCCGCCTGGGCCGCTGCCAGGGTGCTGGCAATATCGGCCGCAGCCATGCCGGCCGCAACCATGTCGGCGCGCGCCGACGCGAGGGCCGCCTCCGCCTGCGCGGCCAGACCGGTGGCGGTGTGGCCAACGGGGCCGGGGTTCGCGGCGCTGGTCGCTGCGACAGGGGCTGCGGCCGGGGCATTCGCAGCCACGGGCGCGGTGTTGGCGTAAGCGTGCGTCAGCAGCAACAGGGCCGATGCGACGACGGTGAGTTTGAGTGGCGTGTACATGAGAGCGGCCTCGAAGTGGAAAAGTGGGTTGAGCGGTTCGAAGAGCCGTCGGGCCACCACGTGGATCGTTGAGGCCGACACCCCCTTCATGAGCGACAACGCGGCACCAGCCGACTTATTCCGCCTGTTACACAAAATGACAAAGTCTGAGCGGCCGGGGCCCGATGGGAGCGCCCTCAGGCACGCGCCCGCGCCGGGCGCAGCCGTGGGTCAAGGGTCGGGGGTCAAGGGCAGGCCGGGCTGACGCGCGGCAGGCCCCAGCCAAAGACCGGATCGCGGCCGGGAGCGCCCAGGTCTTGCAGGGCCATGCCCTGGCCGCTGAACCACTGCGCCGCGCTCAGGCGGTGCTCGTGCAGCGACTGCGACACCATGGCCACCAGAAAGGGCACCGCATAAGAGGTGCCGCTGCGCTGCTGCAGCGTGCCCGCACGGCCGACGGTGGGCAAGTCGGTGCCGGGCAGGGCAAAGCGGATGTGGCCGCCCTGGCTGGCGCGCCGGTACACCGCCTGGGACGGGGTGAGCGCCGTGACGGCCAGCGTGGCCGGGTGCGCCGCCGGAAACGCCGGCGCCGCCGCGCGCCCGCCATTGCCTGCTGCCGCCACCACCACCACCCCGCGCGTCCGGGCGCGCTCGAGGGCGGCGTCGAGCACGGCGTTGCGCGGGCCGGCCAGGCTCATGCCGACCACCTGCGCCCCCTGGCCCACCAGCCAGTCCAGGCTTTGCGCCAAACCGAAGGCATCGGCGCGGCTGTGGCCCGAAGCCAGGCGGTAAAACGGCGCCGCCGCCAGCAGGCGCGCGCGCGGCAGCAGCCCGGTGTAGCCGGCGCTAGGCTGGCCCACCAGCAAGGCGGCAATCGCGGTGCCGTGGTCGTCTTCGACCGCAGTCTGACCCGGGCCGAGCTTGTGCTGGCTGCGTATCTGCGCCCCGCGCAGCGTCGGGTGGTCGAGCTGCACGGCGGTGTCCACGATGCCGATCACCTGACGCCGGCCGCACCGGGCGCTGGCCGCCGGCCAGCCGATCGACTGTTTGAAGGCCGCGATGGGCTCGCTGCTGCGCGCCGCCGTGGGGCTGGCTGGGGTGCTGACCGGGGTTTGTGCCACTGCGTAGAGATGGTGCAGCGCGAAGGTCTGGCGCTCGAACGCGGCCAGGCGCCGGAGCGTGGCCTGGGCTTGCACACCGTGCAGGCGCAGCCGCACGACTTGCAGGCCGAGCGCGCGCAGGTTGCGGGTTTCGACGACTTCGACGCCTGTCAGCAGCCGGGCATAGGCCAGCGCAGCCGAACTGGGGTTGAGGGCCAGCAGTTCGTTGGGCAGGTGCTCGCCCGAGTCGCCCGAGGCCGCCCAAGCGGCAGCCAGGGGGGCGGGGTCTGCATCGTCGTCGCCATCATCATCATCTTGGTCGTCAGCGCCCGAAGCGTCGCTGTCGTCGCCGCCATCGTCACCGCCGCTGTCGCCCGCATCGCCGTCGCCGCCACCGCTGTCTCCGCCGCCGTCGCCGGCCCACACCCAACCGCCGCCCAAATCGGGGGGCGAACCGGCGGGGGCGATCCAGGCCAGCGGCCCCAGAAAACCCAGCACCGCCAGCAAGCCCATGCGGGCGTGCAGGCGCAGGCGGGCGGGCGCCAGGGGGCGCGCCGGGCCGGGGAGGGGTCGGGGGTTGGCAACCATTGCGCGCTAGACTCTAGCGCAAGACATCGATTCCGCCTAGCCGGTGCGGCCCGCCGCGGCGGTCATCGGGGGTAAGAATTTGTAACCCGGTTGGGAATAAATCCCGGCTCGACGCGTTGTCACTTGCAACAGACTTTGTATGGCGTCCTCTGATCCGCGTGCCGAACTCATCAGCCTGCTGCCGCGCTTGCGCCGCTTTGCCTACGGGCTGACCGGCGACGGGCACCAGGCCGACGATCTGGTGCAGGCCGGCTGCCTCAAGGCGATCGAGCGCTGGGATCAGTACCAGAGCGATACCAGTCTGGCCAGTTGGATGTTTCGCATCTTGCAGACCACCTGGCTCGACGAGTACCGCGCGCGCCAGCGCCAGCAGACCGAGTCGTGGGACGAGGGTTTCGATGAGTTGCTGGGCGACGATGGGCGCACGCTGCTGGAGGCGCGCAGCGAGGCCCGCGCCGTGCGCCGGCTGGTGGCCGAACTGCCCGAGGATCAGCGCGCGGTGCTGCTGCTGGTGGCGGTCGAGGGCCTGTCTTACAAAGAGGCGGCGGCGGTGTTGGAACTGCCCCTGGGCACGGTGATGAGCCGCCTGGCGCGGGCCAGGGCCCGACTGGCTGAGGGTCTGGGCGCCAAGGGACGGTAGCCGGGCGAAAAACGGGCGGAAAACGGGCGAAAAAAGGACGGTGCATGATGACGATCGACGCGACGACGCTGCTGGCCTATCTGGACGGTGAGCTCGAACACGAGGCCGACTACGAGCGCGTCGAGCAGGCGCTGCAGCAGGATGCAGGTTTGCGCGCGCGCCTGCAGGCGCTGGTGCAGCAGAGCGCCACCCTGCGCGCGGCCTACCGCGCCAAGCTCGAGGAGCCGGTGCCGCCGCGGCTGGTGGCGGCGATCCTGAACGCCCCTTGGCCGCAAGCGCAAGCGCTGGGGCAGCGCGCCCATCCGCAGTCGGTCGTGGCTGCGGCTGCGCAGCCCGCTGTCGCCGCCGACCCGGCGCAGCCCGGCCCGTGGCGGCGTCTGTGGCAGCGCTGGGTGGGCGCGCTGCTGGGCGGGACTGGTGGCAGCGGCAACCAGGGGATGGCAGGAGCCGGTGCCGGCGGTGCGGCTGGAGGGGGTGGCGCCGGTGCCGCGGCGGGCCGGGGCGCGGGTGCCGCCGCCTGGGCGCCGGGCCGGCTCTTGCAGGGCGTGGCGCTGGCCTCGCTGGTCTGGGTGGTGCTGGTGCTGTGGGTCTGGCCGCAGGCGGCGCCCACGGCGCCGCGCCCGCACTGGGCCCAGAGCGGCGCCCCGGTGCACGACGAGCGCGTGCTGACGGCGCTGCAGGCGGTGGCCAGCGCGCAAGTGGTGCGCATCGGCGCCGACACGCTCGAGGTGCTGGGCACCTTCGAGCGCGCACCGGGGCAGCATTGCCGCGAAGTGCAGGAGCTGCGCCTGGATGCCGGGGCACAGACCCAGATGCAAACGCTGGCGGTGCTGTGCCAGACCCCGGACAGCGGCTGGGCGGTGGCTTTTGCCGCCAGCGAAACCGTGCCAGTGGCTGCCTTCGAGACCGCCAGCGGGGCCCAGCAAGCGGCCTTGCAGGACTTTTACGCCCAACTGGGCACGGTGCAGTTCCTCTCGGCTGACGAAGAGCAGGCGCGCCTGACGGCGGGCTGGCAGGGGCCGGCGCCGCGTCCCTGAGCCGGTGGCGCCAAATCGCCGCGGCGCTGCGCTAGCCCGCTGCGGCGGCGCGCTGCAGCCGGTCGCGCACGCCGTCCCAGGCTGGGTCGTCGGGCGGGGTTTCGACCCAGATCAGCCGCGTGCCGGGGCGGTCGAGCGCGCGCAGCACCGCAAACAGCTCGTGCGCGCAGGCGCTGGCCTGCTGCGGCATGCGCTCTTGCAGCACGTGCGCGCTGGCGCAGCGCAGTGGGCTGCGGCTGTAAATTGCCAGGTGGCGTGCGTCGGGGCCGAGCAGGTCGAGCGCGGTCTGCAAATCGGGCGCGGGCAGCAGGCGCAGCCGGGCCCGCGGCGCGTAGTGCGCGCTCAAGGTGCCCGAGGCACGCGGGGCCGCCGCATCGCGCGCGGCCAGCGGCTGGCCGGCGGCGGCCTCGAGGGTGCTCAAGGGCAGCACGCCGGGGCGCAACAGCACCGGCTGGCTGCGGCTGCAGTCGATGATGGTCGATTCGATCCCCACCTGGCAGGGTCCGGCATCCAGAATCAGCAGCTCGTCGTCGCCGAGCAGGCCGGCAAACTCGGCCGCCACGTGCTCGGCGCGGGTCGGGCTCAGGCGGCCAAAGCGGTTCGCGCTCGGGGCCGCGAGGCCCCGGATGCCCACTTGCAGGCCGGCTTGCAACACCGCCTGCGCCACCGGGTGCGCCGGGCAGCGCAGCCCGATGCTGCCCTGGCCACCAGCGGCGGCGCTGGCCACACCGGGGCGGCGCGGCAGGATCAGCGTCAGCGGTCCGGGCCAGCAAGCGGCCATCAGGCGTTGGGCGAAGTCGGGGCAGGCGCTGGTGTAATGCGCCAGCGCCGGCTGCCAGTGCGCGGGCTGGCCGCCGCCCACGTGCACGATCAGGGGATGGTCGGCCGGCCGGCCCTTGGCGGCGTAGATGCGCGCCACCGCCTCGGGCGCATCGGCATCGGCCGCCAGGCCATAGACGGTTTCGGTGGGCAGGGCGAGCAGACGGCCGGCCTGCAGCTGGGCGCAGGCGCGCTGCAGCACGGGCGCTGCGGGCGCAGCAGCCGCAGCGCCAGCCAGGGCGCGCGCGTCCAGCGTCAGGGCCACGGCTCGATGCCCAGAAGGGCGGCAGCGGCCAGCGCCGTTGCGCGCACCTGCTGCGCGCTGGCGCCGGTCAGGGTCAGGTGCCCCATCTTGCGGCCGGGGCGCGCCTCGAGCTTGCCGTACAGGTGCAGGTGCGCGCCGGGCAGCGCCAGCACGGCGGCCCAGTCGGGGCTGCGCGCTTGGCCCTGGGCGTCAAACCACAGCTCGCCCAGCAGATTGAGCATCAGCGCCGGGCTGTGCTGGCGCGGCGCCACCAGGGGCAGGCCGGCCAGGGTGCGCACCTGCAGCTCGAACTGCGACACGTCGCAGGCGTCGAGCGTGTAGTGGCCGCTGTTGTGCGGGCGCGGGGCCATCTCGTTGAGCACCAGCGCGCCCTCGGCGCTGCCGTCGTCGATGACAAAGAACTCGACGCACAGCACGCCCACGTAGCCCAGCTGCGCGGCGATCAGGGCGCTGGCCGACACGGCGCGTGCGGCCAGCGCGGCCGGCAGGTTGCCGGGGCAGGCCTCGGTGAGAGCCAAGATGCCGTTGCGGTGCAGGTTACGCTGCGGCGGGTAGTGCACCACCTGGCCGTCGCGGCCACGCGCCACCAGCACCGACAGCTCGGCTTTGAGGGGCAGCAGGCGCTCGAGCACGCACGGCACGCGACCCAGGCGCTGCCATGCGGCCTGCAGCTCGGCGTGCGTGTGCACGCGCTGCTGGCCTTTGCCGTCGTAGCCCAGGCGCGCGGTCTTGAGGATGCCGGGCAGCAGCGCCGCCGGGGCGGCCTGCAGCTGCGCTTCGGTCTCGATGACCGCGTAAGGCGCCGGGCCCACGCCGGCTGGCTGGGCGCAGGCGCTGAAATGGGCTTTTTCGGCGATGCGGTCCTGGGCCAGCGCCACCGCAGCAGCGGCTGGGGCCACCACGCGCCGCTGCGCCAGCCAGCGCAGGGCCGCGGCCGGCACGTTCTCGAACTCGGTGGTGATGGCGTCGCAGCGCTGCGCCAGCTGCTCGAGGCCCAGCGGGTCGGCGTAATCGGCCTGGATGTGCTGCGGGCAGGCTTGGGCGGCGGGGCTGTGGTCTTCTGGCTCCAGCACCGCGCAGGCGTAGCCCAGCCTTTGTGCCGCCTGCACGAACATGCGCCCGAGCTGCCCCCCACCCAGCACGCCCAAGGTGCAGGGCTGGCCAGCGTGGCCTAGGCTGCCGGGCAGCAGCGGCGGTGGCAATGATTGGGGCGGTTGGGGTGGCTGGACCGGCTGGGGTGCGGGCTGGGGCTGGGGCTGGGAGCAGCCACGCACAGCGCTGCCCACGCCAGCTGCGACAGGTGCGCTGACCGGGCTGGCGGGGCTGGCGGGGCTGTCAACGCCGTCCACGCGGCTCGAGCTGTCAGGGCCGCTCATGGGCTGGGCTGCGGCGGCAGCGTCATGGCGCGCGCGGCCTCGGTCTGGGCAGCGCGGAAGGCTTGCAGGCGCTGCAGCAGCGCTGGGTCGTGCAGGGCCAGCATGGCGGTGGCAAACAGCGCCGCGTTGGCGGCCCCGGCGGCGCCGATGGCAAAGGTGGCCACCGGAATGCCTTTGGGCATCTGCACGATGCTGTGCAGCGAATCCACGCCCCCCAGCGCCTTGCCCGCCACCGGCACGCCGAGCACCGGCAGCGTGGTTTTGGCTGCCAACATGCCCGGCAGGTGCGCCGCGCCACCAGCGCCAGCGATGATCGCCTGCAGCCCGCGCCCGGCCGCGCTTTCAGCGTAGGCAAACATGTCGTCGGGCATGCGGTGCGCCGACAGCACGCGGGCCTCGTGCGCCACGCCCAGTTGCTGCAAAATCTCGACGGCGTGGCGCATCGTCTCCCAGTCGGAACTGGAGCCCATGACCACGCCGATCTGCACGGTTGCGTTCATAAAATAGTCGGTCAAAGCTGCGGGCTTCAACCGAGATTGTCCATTGGGCGCACCAGCGGTGCGGCGTTGAAAGGGGCCGGCGCAGCCCGCTGAAGGGCGCATCCGGTGCAAGCGCTTGATTTTAAGGCGTGGCCGTGCCGCCACCGCTTTGGGCGACAATGTCAGCTGCCGGGCTTTGCAGTGCCCCCATTCTTTTTCCAACCCCTTTGTCCCGCGGTACACCGCCACCAGCCATGATCGACGTCACCCTTGCCAATTTCGAGTCCGAAGTCATCGCCGCCTCTGCGCAGGTGCCGGTGCTGGTGGATTTTTGGGCCCCCTGGTGCGGGCCTTGTCGCACCCTCGGTCCGCTGCTGGAAAAGCTTGAAGCCGCCTACCAGGGCCGCTTCAAGCTGGTGAAGATCGACTCCGACCAGCAGCAGCAACTGGCGGCGGCCTTTGGCATCCGCAGCATCCCCACCTGCGTGCTGCTGATCGACGGCCAGCCCGTGGATGGCTTTGCCGGCGCGCTGCCCGAGAGCCAGTTGCGCGCCTTCCTCGACAAACACCTGCCCGAGCTGGCGCCGGCGCCGCAGGACGAGGAGCCCGAGCCCGCCGATCTGAGCGCCGAAGAGCAGTTGGAGCGGCTGCAGCAGCGCCTGCACGCCGAGCCCGGCAACGACGATCTGCGCTTCGATTGCGTGCGGCACCTGATCGGGGCGGGCCAGTTCGAGCAGGCCGAGCTGGCGCTGGCCCCGGCGCTGGCGCAAATCCCGCTGCAACTGCGCTTCGAGGCGCTGTCGCACTGGCTCAATGCGCTGCTCTTTACCGCCACCGACGCGCGCGGCCAGTGGCCGCTGGAGCGTTTCGATGAGCTCATTGCCAAAGACAAGCGCGATTTCGAGACCCGCATGGCCAAGACCCGGCTGCTGATTGCGCTGGGCGAGTGGCCGGCGGCGCTCGATGAGCTGCTAGAAATCATAGCCCGCGACCGGCGCTGGGCCGACGAGCTGGCGCGCAAAACCTACATCGGGCTGCTGGAGCTGATGACACCGCCCGCGCCCAAAGCCGACCCGGCGCTGGCGGGCAAGAGCGCCGGCGGCATCGAGTTGTCCGGCAAGAGCAGCGCCCCCACCGACCCGCAGCGCGAGTTGGTGGCGCGCTACCGGCGCCGGCTCAGCATGGCGTTGAACTAAAGCCCCGGCGCAGCCAGATCAGGGGCGGTGCGGTGCGCCATGCCCACCCGCACCGTGCCCGCCGCCGTGCCCATGCCCAGCAGCTCCCATGCCCAGCGCCCGCACGGGTGCCTCGGCCTGCTGCGTGAAGCGCCGCTGCGCCCGGTCTTCAAACACCAGCGTGATGGCCACGCGCTCGCCCGCGTTCAGCGGCTGGCGCAAGTCCATCAACATCACGTGGTAGCCACCGGGTCGCAGCTCCACCGTGCGCCCAGCAGGCAAGTCCAGGCCGGCCACGGCGCGCATGCGCATGACATCGTTGACCACGGTCATTTCGTGGATTTCGGTGATGCCGGCCACGGGGGAGCTGGCTTCCACCAGCCGCACATCTTGGGCCGCGCTCAGGCGCATGAAGGCCCCGGTCGCGCCCTGTTGCGCCACGGTGGCGCGCACCCAAGGCTCGCTCACCGTGACCACCGGGCTTTGCGCGGCGGCGGTACCCACCAAGCTGCAGCAAACCAAGGCGAGGGAAAAAATAAAAGCACGCATGAATATTTCCTTAGTCCAGCAGCCGCTGCAGCGCTTCGCGGTACTTGGCGGCGGTTTGCGCGATCACTGCGGGCGGCAGCGACGGCGGCGGGGCGGCCTTGTTCCAAGGCTGGCCGGCCACGGTGGCGGTCTCCAGCCAGTCGCGCAGATACTGCTTGTCAAAGCTGGGCGGGTTGGCCCCGGCGCGGTACTGCTCCAGCGGCCAATAGCGCGAGCTGTCGGGGGTGAGCACCTCGTCCATCAGCACCAGTTGGCCGGCCGGGTCGAGCCCGAACTCAAACTTGGTGTCGGCGATGATGATGCCCTTGCCCAGCGCATAGGCCGCCGCGGCCTGGTACAGGCCGATCGAGACGCGCCGGATCTGCTCGGCCAGCTTCGGGCCGAGCAGTTGCACCGTCTGCTCGTACGTGATGTTTTCGTCGTGCTCGCCCTGCGCCGCCTTGGCCGCCGGGGTGTAAATGGGCTCGGGCAACTGCGCCGCGTTCACCAAACCCGGTGGCAAGGGCACGCCGCAGACGCAGCCATGGGCCTGGTACTCTTTCCAGCCGCTGCCGGCCAGATAGCCGCGCACCACCGCCTCCACGGGGATCGGGCGCAGGCGCTGCACCAGCATCGAGCGGCCGCGCACCAGCGGTTTTTCCTCTGCGCTGACCACGCTCTCGGGATCGGCGCCGGTGAGGTGGTTCGGGCACAGCCCAAGGCGGCCCAGGTAATCGAACCAAAACAGGCTCAGGCGCGTGAGCAGCTCACCCTTGCCGGGTATGGCTTGGCTCATCACCACATCGAAGGCGCTGATGCGGTCCGAGGCCAGCATCAGAATGCGGTCAGCGCCGACGGCGTAGTTGTCGCGCACCTTGCCGCGCGCCAGCAGCGGCAAAGATTGGAGGGTGGAGGTGTGCAAGGCGGGGCTCATGCCGCAAGTGTAGCGGTTGACCAGGCGCTGCAGCCGCGTTCAAGCCGCGCGGAAAGCCCCCATGGTCTCATCCAGATCGTGCGCCTGCTCGCGCAGCCGGCCGGCGGTGTCTTGCGAGCGCTGCACCACGGCGGCGCTCTGCTGCGCCGAATCGTGCAGCGAACCCACGGCGCGGTCCAACTCTTGTGCGCTGGCGCGCTGCTGTGCCGTGGCCTGGGCAATGGAGCCCATCAGGCGCGAGAGCTCATCGACCGATTCCACCACCCGCTGCATGGTCTGGCCCGCATTGTGCGCCGCCGCCGAGCCGGTCTGCACGCGCTGGGTCGAGGTTTCGATGAGTTGCTTGACCTCGCGCGCCGCCTGCGTGCTGCGCTGCGCCAGCGAGCGCACCTCACCGGCCACCACGGCAAAGCCGCGCCCTTGCTCACCGGCGCGGGCCGCTTCCACGGCGGCATTGAGCGCCAAGATGTTGGTCTGGAAGGCGATGCCGTCGATCACGCTGACGATCTCGGAAATGCGGCGCGAGGCCTCGTCGATGCGCTGCATCTCTTGCACCACCTCGGTCACGGCTTGCCCGCCTTGCGAGGCGATCTCGGAGGCCTTGCCGGCCAGGCGGCTGACGTTGTCGGCGCTGCGGGCGCTGGACTCGATGGCCCCGGTCATGCTGCGCGTGTGCTCGGCGGTGGCTTCGATGGCTTCGCTTTGCTGCCCGGTGACGTGGCTCAGGTCGTGGTTGGTGTGGTCCAGTTCCGAGGCCGCCCTGACCACGTGCGCAGAAGTCTGGCGCACCCGCGAAACCACCTCGTTCAGGCGCTGTTGCATGCCGGAGATGGAATCGAACAGCTTGCCAAACTCATCCCCGGGCCGGACCCAGACTTGGGTGTTCAACTCGCCACCGGCAATTTGGCGCGTCACCGACTGGGCCCGGGCAAAGGCCCCTTCCATCATGCGCAGCACCGACCACACCATCCAAGCGGCGATCAGCAGCACCAAGGTGGACAAGGCAGCCAGCGTCATTTTGGCGATGAAGGCCACGCGGTCGGCCTCGGCGATGGCCTCGGCCATGAGCTGCTGCTGCCACTGGCGCAGCTCGACGATATGGCCCACCATGCGGTCGCGTGCCGGCACCAGGTCGGTGCTGAGCAGCCTGAAGGCGCCCGGCACATCGCCGGCCTGCACCATGCCCACGGCTTGCTGCCCTAGGCGCCAGAATTCCACATCGGCGGCGCGTATCTGGGCCGCGATCTCGCGCCCGCGCTCGGTGGTGATATTGGCTTCGAATTCATCGAACAGCTTCAAACAGCTTCATCTTCTGCTCGCGAAACGCCACGATGCGCCCCACCGTGGCGGCTCCGTCTTCTGGGCTGGTCACCAGCATGGCGTGGCGCGCCTCGAGCGAGATGCGAAACATCAGCACCTGGATGTCGGAAATGCGTTCGATTTGCGGCGCATAGCGCTGCGCCATGCGGTCGGCCTGCTGGTCGATGCGGTCAAAGGTCCACCATGTGCCGGCCATCGTGCCCATCAGCGCGACAAACAGCAAAAAGAAGGCGGCAATCAGCTTTTGGCGCAGCGAGAGGTGCGCCCGTGCGGGGTGGTTTTGCATGCCCCCATCATACCGAATGCCCTTGCGCCCTGCCCGGTCAACTTTTGACCCACATCAAAAGCCGGCACCGGCGAATAGTGGAAAACCCTCAACACGAAAACCCGCAAAACTGTACCAAAGTCCAATAGCCAAAGGCCGCCGCCAGCCCTTAAGCTGCGCCCATCGTCATACCCCACTGGAGCGCCACCATGAGCCAAGCCACCGTCATCGCCATCACCGGCAACGCCGTCATCGTCAAAGCCGATGGCACCACCCGGGCCCTGCAAGTGGGCGAGGTCGTGCAGCGTGGCGACGTCATCCGCACCCAAGGTGGCGCCCGCGTCGAGTTGCTGCTGGCCGACGGCCAGACCCTGGCCATGGGCCCCAACCAGGCGCTGCGCGTCGATGAAACCATCGCCCTTACCGACGCCACTCCGCAAGCAGCAGACGCCGCGGTGCAACCCACCACCGTGGCCGAGATCGTCCGCATCCTCGAGCAAGGCCTCGACCTGCTTGAGCAAGTAGACCCCGCCGCCGCCGGTGCCGTGGCCGCCGGGGCCGGTGAAGGCAGCGACTTCGTGCGCTTGCTGCGCGTGGACGAGAATGTCGATCCGCTGGCGTTCCAGTTCAATGCCGCCGCCGCTGACGTAGACGACGTGATCGAAGGCGACCCCGCCCCCGTCACCATCGATCTGGCCTTCACGCTCGAAGAAGAGTCCATCCCCCTGCGCGACGGCAACGACGAAACCGACGACGGCCTGTTCCACACCCTGAGCGGCAACTTCCTCACCGGCGTCGGCGGCTTTCTTTCCAGCTTCAGCGTGCCGGGCATTGGCTTCATCCCCATCGCGCCCGGCGGCAGCACCTTGGCTTTTGATGCCGACGGCCAGGTCATCCCCCCCGGCGCCACCACCCAGCCCGCCGTGTTGCTCTTCGTGCAGCCCAACGGCGCCTACACCCTCACCGTGGTCGGTGCGCTCAACCACCCCACCCCCGGCACAATTGAAGAGCTGCTGGCCCTCAGCCCCATCGCCCTCGTGGGCACCGCCGGCAACGGCGGCTACCTCACCATCAATCTGCAGCTTAGTGTGCAGGATGACGTGCCGGTGGCCGTGCAGGACGAAGGCGAAGGCGGTCTGGTGCCGCGTGCCGACGTGATCGAACTCGACGAAGACGCGCTTGAGAACGGAAACACTGACGCAGGCCGCGAAGGCGAACGGTCAGGCAGCGGCTCTGCCAGCGCCAGCGGCAGCATCGTGGACAACGTCAACTGGGGCGCCGACGGCTTTGGCCGCGTCACCGGTGTGAGCTGGAACGGCGGCAGCGCAGCGGTGCAGCCCAATTCCAGCACCACCTTGTATATCAACGCCAACGGGTCGCTGGGCACGCCCGATAGCGCCGCCATCCGCCTCACCCTAGGCTCTGATGGAACATACGAATTCGAGCTGCTGCGCGCGCAAACGCACAGCGTGCAAGGCGAAGACCTGCAGGCACTGCTGCAAGGCGGCTTCACCGTCAGCGCCGTCGATGGCGACGGCGACCCGATCGCGGGTGGCGTGCGCATCAACGTGAGCGTGCTCGACGACATTCCGGTGATAGAGTTGGTCGGACGGATCCCCGAGGGGGATTACGGTAACGGTGGTGGCTTCCCGTCCAATGGCTATGAGCCGCCTCCATTGCCCCAATTGACGGTTGATGAGACCAATCTTGATGTGGACGACAGCTCCGACCCCGGCACGGTGCACTTCACCGTCAGCTTTGGTGCCGATGGGCCGGCCTTGGGCGGCGGCAAGCTGTACACGCTGGAAGCTGTGGCCGACACCCCTACCGGCCTGACCGACACCGCCACTGGCCAGGCCGTGGTCGTGCGTCTGGGCACCGATGCCGATGAAGGAAAAGTGTTTGGTGTGACCGAGACCGATGGTGACATCGTCTTCGTCATGAGCGTCGACGCCGACACCGGCGAGATCACCTTCGACCAGCAGCGCGCCGTGGTGCATGGCGATGCCAACGACCCCAACGACAGCGTCAGCCTTACCGCAGGCGTGATCAGCCTGCGCCTGACCGCCACCGACGGCGACGGCGACACCGCCACCGCTACGGTCGATGTGGGCCGCTTGGTCAGCATTGCCGACGACGGCCCGAGCCTGAGCGCCGAGCCCGTCACCGAAGAGGGGCAGCCGCTCTTGGCGGTTGATGAGAGTGACTTCGATCAGGACGGCGTCTCCGACGCCGCCCCGCTGCGCTTCACCGTCAGCTTCGGTGCCGACGGTGCGGCGGTGGGCGGCGGCAAGCTGTACGCGCTGGAAGCCGTGGCCGGCGTCGACACCGGCCTGACCGACACCGCCACTGGCCAGGCCGTGGTCGTGCGTCTGGGCACCGATGCCGATGAAGGAAAAGTGTTTGGTGTGACCGAGACCGATGGTGACATCGTCTTCGTCATGAGCG
>JBGFRU010000005.1:0-59665 GCA_041694945.1 Pseudomonadota bacterium | reverse complement strand
GGCCAACCCAAACTCCTTCCGCCTCAACCTCGCCACGATCAGCGAAGCCTCGCATTATGACACAGTTTCCTGCACCTTGTCCAAACACTCAAAAAAATTTTTCCGAGGGCTTGGAGAAGGCTGTGCAGCTCAGCTTCAAGACCAAGAGCCTGGCTTTCGCCACAAGGGCTCTTGCTGGACTGCCTAGCTAGCATTGTTTGCTGCAGAGCCTCGGATTATGGCACGTTTTTCTACCCTGTCAAGCAGCTTGGGTGTTTTTTCGAAAAATGCCCTGTTCCGCCGCTTGCGCACCCTCAGCGCCTGCCTGCACTTGCCTGGGTTCTTGTGGGCATCGTCTGCCCCCCGCGCGCTGAGCGGCCCCGGTGGTGGCTTTTGCACTGGTTCTTGTCTGGCTCCACGCTGCGCCTTTGCTGCCACTCCAGTCTCCTGGGTCGGGCAGGGCAGCGCACCGACTCCAAAGACCGGCAAAATAGGCCCCTTTTCAACTTGGAACGGGCCTGTCCGGCCCTCAAGCACACCATGCCACCTGCACCCCATGGCGCCTCGCGCGCTTTCACGCTGAGCGACTTCGATTACCACCTGCCACCAGAGCTGATCGCGCAACACCCCACGCCGGAGCGCAGCGCGGCGCGCTTGCTCGATGGCACCTGCCTGCCGCCACAGGATCGGATTTTCCGCGATCTGCCGTCTTTGTTTGCCCCCCACGACCTGCTGGTTTTCAACGACACGCAGGTGATGAAGGCGCGCCTGTATGGCGAAAAACCCTCGGGCGGCAAGGTGGAACTGCTGATCGAGCGCGTGCTGCCAGGCGCTGGCCACGAGGTGCTGGCGCACCTGAAGGTGAGCAAGAAGCCGCCTGCGGGCACGGTGCTGCAGTTGTGGCAACGCGACGGCCGTGCGCTTGCCGCCCGCGCCACCCTGCTGGGGCGCTGGCCCGATGAGGAGGGCACTTTGTTTCACTTGGCGCTCGATCAAGACCCTTATGCGCTGATGGCGGCGCACGGGCACGTGCCGCTGCCGCCTTATATCGAACACGCTGATGACGCGCAAGACGAGGAGCGCTACCAAAGCGTGTTTGCCCAGCGCCCCGGTGCCGTGGCGGCCCCTACGGCGGCGCTGCATTTTGATCAAGGCGTGCTCGATGCGCTGGATCGGCTCGGGGTGCAGCGTGCCAGCGTGACGCTGCACATCGGGGCCGGGACGTTTGTGCCCTGCAAGAGCGAAAACATCCATGAGCATGTGATGCACAGCGAATGGTACGAGGTGCCTGCGGCCACCCAGCAAGCCATTGCCGACGCGCGCGCTCGTGGTGGCCGCGTGGTGGCGGTGGGCACGACCTCGGTGCGCACGCTCGAGAGCTGGGCGCGCAGCGGCGCGGCCAGCGGCGACACGGCGCTGTACATCACGCCGGGGTTTGAGTTCCAACTGGTGGACCGGCTGATCACCAACTTTCACCTGCCCAAGAGCACGCTCATGATGCTGGTGACGGCGTTCGCCGGTTACGATCACCTCATGGCCTTGTACCGCCACGCGGTGCAGCAGCAGTACCGTTTTTTCAGCTACGGCGACTCGATGCTGCTGCAGCGCGCGCCCTGAGTCGTTCGCCCCAACCTGAAGCCTCACCCATGAACGCCATGCAACGCAGCGAAACCGTCTTCAACACCGAAGACTTGCTCACCAGCCTGTGCAACTCGGTCACCAAGGTGCTGGTGGGTGTGGCCACGCAGAGCCCGATCACCTACTCGGGCATGGCTTTGAGCCGCAGGAGGCCCCGGACCCGGACGCGCTGATGGAGCAGGCCAAGAACGGACCCGCGCCGACCCCGGCGGCTGCCGCCAGCGACACCGACGAACTGCTGCGCTCGCTCGGCATGTGAGGCCAGGCGCTGTGCGCGGTCACGCGCAGCGACCGCTGCACCCGCTGGCTGCGTTGGCTCAGTCTGCCCAAGCCCGGCGCGGTTGGTCGCGGCGTGCGTTGTTGGCCACCAACAGCGCCAGCAGCGCCGAAGCGGTGCGCGCCATCGGGCCGTCGGCGCGGCTGGTGAGCGCAATGGGAATGCGCGCCCCGAGCACCAGCCCAGAGCCGGTAGCGCCCGCCAGGTATTCGAGCTGCTTGGCCAGCATGTTGCCGCTTTCCAGGTCCGGCACCATCAGGATGTCGGCCTGGCCCGAGACGGCCGAGTCGATGTGCTTGATCGCCGCCGCCTGCGCCGAGATGGCGTTGTCAAAGGCCAGCGGGCCGTCGAGCACGCCGCCGCGGATCTGGCCGCGCTGCGCCATTTTGCACAGGGCTGCGGCGTCGAGCGTGGACGGGATGGCGGCGTTGACGGTCTCGACCGCCGACAATATGGCCACATGCGGGCGCTCCAGCCCCATGATGCGCGCGAAGTCGATGGCGTTCTGGATGATGTCGACTTTCTCGCTCAAAGCGGGGCGGATGTTGAGCGCGGCGTCGGTGATGAGCAAGGGTTTGCTGTAGAGCGGCACGTCGAAGCGAAACACGTGCGACATGCGCCGCCCGGTGCGCAGTTCGCGCCGCTGCAGCACGGCGGCGATGAGCTCGTCGGTGTGCAGGCTGCCTTTCATGAGCGCTTCGACTTCGCCCGCCGCCGCCAGCGCAGCGGCGCGCTCGGCGGCTTCGTGGCTGTGCGCCACCGGGATGATCTCGACCCCTTGCAGGCTCAGGCCGGCTTCTTCGGCCACTTGGCGCAAGCGCCGCTCGGGCGCGATGAGCACCGGGTGCATGAGGCCGCGCTGCGCTGCTTCGAGCGCGCCGCTGAGCGAACCGGCGTCGCACGGGTGCACGACGGCGCAGCGCATCGGCGCCATGCCGTCAGCCAAGGCCAGCAGCTCGCGAAAGCGGGATTGGGGGTCGAAGAGCTGCAGGTGCGGCAGGTCGGGCCGGCGCAAGCGCAGTTTTTGCGTCGGTGCCAGCACCTTGGCCAGCCCTTGGAGCACCAGCTCGCCGTGCTGATTGTGCGCCACGCAGTCCAGGCTTACGCGCTTTTTCTCGGCATCCAGGCTGGCTACGCTGAGCGTGATGTCGAGCGTGTCGCCCAAATGCAGCGGGCGCATGAAGCTGAGCTGCTGCTCCAGGTAAATCGTGCCTGGGCCAGGAAAGCGCGTGCCGAGCAGGGCCGAGATCAGGGCCGCGCCCCACATGCTGTGCGCGACCACGCCCTGGGTCTGGTCGGCGTGGGCAAAGACCGGGTCCAGGTGCGTTGGGTTGGTGTCGCCCGAAACGGCGGCAAAGGCCTCGATGTCGGCCATGCTCAGGGTGCGCTGCAACTGCGCACGCTGCCCGAGGTGCAATTCGTCGAAAGTGAGGTTTTCGAGCCATTCGGGGGCGTCGGCCAGAAGCGCAGTCGCAGCGGTTGTCATGGGTGCGCAAGCGTCGAGGTCAAGGTGCAAGCTGCAGTCTGCCCGGCGCCGGCGTCAGGACGATGACAGCGGCTCGGAGTGGGCGGCAGCGCCATCCAGTCCAACGTCCCACGGGCGCAAGTCCACGCTGGCCAGCATCTGCATCATGACCTGCGAGCCGAACTGGCTGGCAAAGGCGCTCACCAGCTCGTAGCGCAACACCACCAGACCGCGCAGTTCGTAGTACAGGATGTCCTTGCGCCGCCGTTCGCTGCTGCCGTCGGGCGCGCGCGCGCGCCGCTCCGGGCCGCTGTAACTCGGGCTGGCGTTGCTGGGCGGGGCCGGGATTTTCACTTGGCGGATGAGCCGGTCGATGGTGCCCGGTTGCTGCAAGTCCAGCGCCAGCGCATGCGCCAGGCGGTCGATGCGCTGGTTGAGTTCGCGCACCGAGTCCTCGCGCCGCACAATGAAGGCGGCCTCGGCCCGCAGGTGTTTTTGGTCGTCGTCAGTCTGCATAGCGCTCTTTGACGTAAAGGCCCGGCGCGTCGCCGAGCTGCATCTCGGGCGGGATCGGGGGGGGCGCCTGCCTGGCGCCAGAGTGGGCCTGCAACCAATCCCGGTAGGCCTCCCACCATGAGCCTTCGCGCAGCGGGGCCTGCGCCGCCCAGACTTCGGGCTCGATCCAGCCGTCGGCCGGCACGGTGGTGGCGATCTGGTAACTGCGCCGCGGCCGCCCAGGCTCGGAGACGATGCCGGCGTTGTGCCCGCCCGCAGCCAGCACGAAGGTGATGGGGGTGTCGGTGAGCAGGTGGATTTTGTACACCGAGCGCCACGGCGAGATGTGGTCGCGCACGGTGCCGACCACGAACAGCGGCGCCTGAATATCGACCAGCGCCACACCGCGGCCATCGACCCGGTAGTGGCCGGCCGCCAGCGCGTTGTTCAGGAACAGCGACGACAGGTATTCGGAGTGCATGCGCTCGGGCAGGCGCGTGACGTCGGCGTTCCAGCTCATCATGTCGTTGCCGATTTCGTCCTGCCCGAGCAGGTAGCGGCGCGTGTTGCGCGACCAGATCAGGTCGCGCGAGTTGAGGAACTGGAACGATCCCGCCATCTGCCGCCCCGACAGGTAGCCAGTGCGCGCCATCGTGGTGCGCAGGGTCTGGAGCTGGTCGTCGTCGATGAACACGCCGAGTTCGCCGGGTTCGCTGAAATCGGTCTGAGCCGCCAGCAGCGTCACCGAAGCCAGGGTGGGCAGGTGGTCGTAGAGGGTGTCGGCACGGCGGCGTTGCAGCAACGCCGACAGCTGGCGATCGGCTTGGCGCCGGCCCAGCGCCGCCGCCACCAGCGCCAGGAAGGTGCCCCCCAGGCAGTAACCCAAGGTGTGCACGCGCTCGGCACCGGTGCTGCGCTGCACCACCGCCAACGCCTCCATGACCCCCAGGCGCAGGTAGTCTTGCATCCCGAGCTGGCGGTCGCTGGCGTCCGGGTTGTGCCAGGAAATGATGCACACCGTGTAGCCTTGCGCAACCAGGTAGCGCACCATGGAGTTCTCGGGCGAGAGGTCCAGGATGTAGTACTTCATGATGCACGAAGGCACGATCAGCAGCGGCTCGGGGTGCACGCGCTCGGTGCTGGGCAGGTACTGGATGACCTCGATCAGGCGGTTGCGGTAAATGACCCGGCCCGGCGTGACGGCCACCTGCTCGCCCACGGCGTAGGGCAGAGGATCGAGTTGCTCGGGCGGGGTGTTGTCCTTGGCGCGTTGCTGCGCCGCCACATCCTGTAAAAATTGCTGACCGCCCCTGACCCAGCTCTGTCCTGCCGTCTGCAAGCCCGACTTGAGCACCACCGGGTTGCTCCAGGGCCAGTTGGACGGGGCCATGGCATCGACGCCTTGGCGCGCAAAAAACCCCAGCAGGTGCTGATGGTGCCGGTTCATGCCCTCGACTTGTGCGGCCTCGCGCCACCAGTCATCCAGCGCCCGAAAACCCTCGCGCCACGCCTTGAACGGCCACTGCTGCCAGTCGGGTTCGGTGAAGCGCGGGTCGGGATCGGGTGTGGCGGGTGCCTTGCTGCCGAGGTTGCGCGCGGCCTGTGCCGACAGATCCAGCGCCCTTTGCGCCAGCTCGAGCTGCCTGCCGGGCGCGGCTGCCAGGTGCCAGAGCCAATCGGCCTGCGCCAACGCCAGCGAGATCGGCGACAGACCCATGGCCGCTCGCGACAACTGCGACTGCACCCAGCAGTCGAACTGGCGATGCGGCCTGCTGGGCGGCGGCTGCACGCCAATGGGGGGCGGTGACTGGGTCATGGCTTCCCTCTTGCTTGCTTATGCTGCGACGGTGGGGCGATCAGCCCCCGGCCCACTGCGGTCGGCCCCGGGCTGCAACAAAAACCCCTACGCGCCATCCTACCATTGGACGGTTGCATTCGAACCACATTTGCGGCGCGCAGGCCCGGACTGGCGTCGACCCGCACCGCCGACCCGTGCGGTTGCGCCACCACCGCGCCCAGCTGGGCGAAAATCGCGCCCATGCTGCAATACGAAATCCTCTGCACCGACCCCACCAGCCACGCCCGCCGCGGCCGCCTGACCCTGAACCACGGCACGGTCGAGACGCCAGTGTTCATGCCCGTGGGCACCTACGGCAGCGTCAAGGGGGTGTTGCCGCAGAGCTTGCTGGCCATGGATGCGCAGATCATCCTGGGCAACACCTTTCACTTGTGGCTGCGCCCTGGGCTGGAGGTGTTGCAAGGCTTCGGCGGCCTGCACCGGTTCGAGAACTGGACGCGCCCGATCCTGACCGACTCGGGTGGCTTTCAGGTCTGGAGCCTGGGCGCGATGCGCAAGATCAGCGAGCAGGGGGTGCAGTTTGCCAGCCCGGTCAATGGCGACAAGCTGTTCCTGTCGCCCGAAGTGAGCATGCAAATCCAGACCGTGCTCGACAGCGACATCGCGATGCAGTTCGACGAGTGCACCCCCTACTGGCAAGGCGATGGTGCGGCTGCGGCCAAGGGAGCCAGCGGCCATGTGACGACCGAGGCCGAGGCGCGCGCCAGCATGGAGCTGAGCCTGCGCTGGGCGCGGCGCTCGCAGGCCGAGTTCGAGCGCCTGGGCAACCCGAATGCACTGTTTGGCATCGTGCAAGGCGGCATGTTCGAGCATTTGCGGCTGGAGTCGCTGCAGGCGCTGGTGGAGCTGGATTTGCCCGGCTACGCCATCGGCGGCGTGAGCGTGGGCGAGCCCAAGGAGCTGATGCGCCAGATCATGGCGCACACGCCGCACCGCCTGCCCGCGCACAAGCCGCGCTACCTGATGGGCGTGGGCACGCCCGAAGACCTGGTGCAGGGCGTGGCCGACGGCGTGGATATGTTCGACTGCGTGATGCCGACGCGCAACGCGCGCAACGGCACCCTGTTCACGCGCTACGGCGACCTGAAAATCCGCAACGCCCGGCACCGCCACGACCCGCAGCCGATCGACCCCTCCTGCACCTGCACCGCCTGCGCCGGTGCCGAGGGCGTGAGCTGGGACAACGGCGGGCGCGGCGGCTTCTCGCGCGCCTACCTGCACCACCTGGAGCGCTGCGGTGAGATGCTGGCGCCGATGCTGGCCAGCATCCACAACCTGCACTACTACCTCAACTTGATGCGCGAGCTGCGCGCGGCGCTGGCGGCGGGCGCTTTCGCGGCTTGGCGCGCGCGCTTTGCGGCGGAGCGCTCGCGCGGGGTGTAGCGGCGGCTTCGGACGGTGCCGCCGCAGCGGCCGCTTGGGCGCTGGCCATGGCATCGGTGCCGGCTTGCACGCTGTGCGCCATCTGCTCGGCGGCGCGGCTGGCGTGCGCGGACATGTCGCGCAGCGCCTCGTTGGCGATGGTTTGAAACTGCTCGGTGAGGGCGCCCCACCACTGCATGGGATCGACTGCGGGCGGCATGGTGCCAGTCTGCGCGGGCGCCGCAGGCGCATCAGCGGCTGCGGCCTGTGGTGCGGCCGGTGCTGGATCGCCTTGGGCGCTTTGAGCGCTTTGGGCGGCATGGGCGCTTTGCGGCCAGCCGGCGTTGGCGCGGGCTGCGTCGGGGGCGGCCTGAGCGGCGGGCGCTGGCTTGACCACAAAGGACTCGGCCATTTCCTGCATGCTCACGTTCATGCCTCTGAGCGTGAGCAGCGTCATTTTCTGCAGCTCCAGCGCCTGGATCGTGGCGGCCAAGGCCTTGGTGTTCTGATCGAGCCAGAAATGCACCGCGCGCAAGTCGTGGATGCGTTTGTCGAGCTCATCGGGATCAAACACCGGCGCGATCCAGTGGCTCATGGGCGGCAGACCCGGCAGCGCAGCGGCACCGCCACCCAAGCCGGACGCGCCGTGCTGGCTGAGCTTGCTCAAAAAATCGAAGCCGGGAAGGGTGTGGGCGTGATGCGGGGCATCTTGGGTCGACATGGCGCGCTCCTGTGCTTGCACAGATCATGCCACAGGCTGCGGGCGCTGGGGTGCGGGCCAAGCGGCACGGATGGTGCGGGATGGGGGGCATGGATGGCGCTGTCGCGGCGGCACCCTTGCGTTGCGTCAACACCCGGCGCGGGTTTTTGCCGCACAATGCAGGCACACGCAGTCCCAGGAGCCTTCGCCATGAGCCTGAACATTTCCGACACCTTTGCCTCGCAGTTGCAGCAGATGCGCACCGACCTGATCGTGCAGTTGCGGGCCCAGCGCGGCGGCAAGATCGGCCGCGCCGAGGCGGCGCCCGACCGCCACGACGTGCAAAGCGGCGACCGGGCGCAAAACGAGGCCGAACGCGACCTGGCCATGGCCATCGATGAGCGCGAGACCGAGGCCTTGTCGGCCATCGACGCCGCGCTCAAGCGCATCGCCGCCGGCAGCTACGGGCTGTGCATCGATTGCGGCGTCGACATCCCGACCGCGCGCCTGCACGCCAACCCGACCGCGGCGCGCTGCGTGAGCTGCCAAAGCCAGTTCGAGCGCGCCCGCGCCGAGACCCACCCCTCGATGTAAGCACCATGCATTCCGCCCCTTGGCCCTGCACAGCGCTGCAAGCCAACCGGCGTCAGTGCCTGGCTTGGGCGCTGGCGCTGGGCTTGGCTGGTGGCGGTGCGGCCCAGGCCAACCCGGCTGCGCCGACGAACCCGCGCAAGGGGCCGGCGGCATGGCCCGAGCGGCTGCAGCTGGACTACGACGTCAGTGCGCGCGTGGGCGCAATCCCGCTGCGCGCCAGTGGCCAACTGCAGTGGCTGCTGCAAGGCGACCTGTACGAGGCCAGCCTGTCGATGCGCTTGCCGCTGGTGGGCGCGCGCACCCAGCGCTCGCGCGGGCGACTGCTGCCCGGTGGTCTGCAACCGCTGGCTTTCAGCGACCAAACCCGGCGCCTGCGCCGCTTCGAGCTCGACTGGGCCGCGCAACGCTACCGCCACCAACGCGACAACGAGGCCGAGCAGGTCGGCCCTCTGCAAGCGGGCACCCAAGACCGGCTCAGCCTGTTCTTCGAGCTCGCCCGTCGGCTGCGCCTGCAGCCGTCGGTTGCCGATGCGCTCTGGACCGTGCCTGTGCTTGGCGCAGGCGGGGTGCAGCCTTGGACGCTGCGGCTGCGCGCTCAAGAGCCCACCGAAACCCCGGCGGGCGTCCTGCCGGCTTGGCGGCTGGAGCGCCACCACACGCAGCCCGACGACACGCGCATGAGCCTGTGGCTGGCCGAAGCCGCGCATTTTTTGCCCGTGCGCATCCTGCTGCAAGAGCCCGATGGCGACTGGGCCGACCAGCGCCTGCGGCAACTGCCCACGGCTTGAACAAATGCTGGCGCGCCCCATCTAAGGACCATGCACCTCGCGGCGGCCAGCGCAGCCCAAGCCCTTGCAAGGTTTTCCGTTTCAGCGCACAGTACGACCATGCACACGCTCTACGACTCCGACACCTTCGTGGTGGTCCACATCTTGGCGCCCGCCCCGTCCCTGCCGGCGGGGTTGCCCGGCGTGGCGCAGCTCGGCATCAAAAGCTCGGTGACGACTCCCGCGCCCGACCCGGCGACGCACCAACTGCCCCGACACGGCTTCGAGATCGTGGACAAGCGCTCGGGCAAAGAGGTCTATCTGGACGGCTCCTGGGCCGAGCTGTTCCAGCAGCAGATTCACGCCTGGCAGCGCAACACCCCGACCCAGGAAGAAGTGGAAGACACGCTGGAAGGCTACGCCACGCTGGCGCAGACCCCGGTGGCGGTGCACTGAGGGCACGCCGGGCGCGCCGTCGGCCTGCTGATTGGGGCTTGGCCAACCCGGCTCAGCGCCGCCGCCCGCCGCCGAGCAGGCTGCCGAGCACGCCGCGCATCAGTTGTCGCCCAGCGTGGCTGGCAGCAGCGCGCAGCGCCTGTTGTGCCACGGATTGCAACAAACCGCCGGATGCGCCGGACACGTTGCGCTGGGGCGCGCTCTGGCGCGCGCTGCCGCCAGCGGCCTCTGCCAGCGACCGCGCTTCGGGCTCGGGCTGCGGCGCCAGCGCCGCTTGCGCATGCTGGCGCAAGCGCTCGAAGGCGCTTTCACGGTCCAGCACCTGCTCATAGACCCCGGCCACCAGCGACTGCTGCAGCAGCGCCTGGCGCTGTGCCGTCGTGATGGGCCCGAGCTGGCTGCCCGGTGGCAGCACGTAGGCGCGCTCGGTCTCGTGTGGCCGGCCCTTGGCGTCGAGCAGGCTCACCAACGCCTCGCCCACGGCCAAACCGGTGATGGCGGCCTCGATGTCGAGCCCAGCCTTGGGGCGCATGGTCTGCGCCGTGGCGCGCACCGCTTTCTGGTCGCGCGGCGTGAAAGCGCGCAGCGCGTGCTGAATGCGGTGCCCCAACTGCCCGAGCACGCTGTCGGGGATGTCGAGCGGGTTTTGCGTCACGAAATACACCCCCACGCCCTTGGAGCGCACCAGCCGCACCACCAGTTCGATGCGCTCGACCAGCACCCTGGGCGCGTCCTTGAACAGCAGGTGCGCCTCATCGAAAAAGAACACCAGCTTGGGCTTTTCGGGGTCGCCGATCTCGGGCAACTGCTCGAACAACTCGGACAGCATCCAGAGCAAAAAGGTGGCGTACAGGCGCGGCGCGTTGAGCAGCCGATCGGCGGCCAAAATGTTGACCACGCCCTGCCCGCCCACGGTCTGCATGAAGTCGTTCAGGTCGAGCATCGGCTCGCCAAAGAACTGCTCGCCGCCCTGGCTCTCGATCTGCAGCAGGCCGCGCTGGATCGCGCCCACACTGGCGGCGCTGACGTTGCCGTATTCGAGCGTGAACTGGCGCGCGTTGCTGCCCACGTGCTGCAGCATGGCGCGCAGGTCTTTCAGGTCCAGCAGCAGCAGGCCCTGGTCGTCGGCGATCTTGAACACCAGATCGAGCACGCCGGACTGGGTGTCGTTGAGGTCGAGCATGCGCGCCAGCAGCAGCGGCCCCATGTCGCTGACCGTGGCGCGCACCGGGTGCCCTTGTTCGCCGAACACGTCCCAGAGCGTGGTCGGGCAGGCGCGCGGCTGCGGCGCCGGCAGGCCGCGCTCGGCCAGCACCTGCGCCAGCTTCGGGCTTAGCTGGCCTGGCTGGCTGATGCCGGTCAAGTCGCCCTTGACGTCGGCCATGAACACCGGCACCCCGATGCCAGAAAAGGCCTCGGCCAGGGTTTGCAGCGTCACCGTCTTGCCGGTGCCGGTGGCCCCGGTGATGAGGCCGTGGCGGTTCGCCAGCCCAGGCAGCAAGAAGCATTCGGTGTGCGCGTTGCGCGCGATCAGGAGCGGTGAGGCCATGGCGGTGCTGCAAGAAGGAAAAATTGGGGCGCTCTGTTCACGACAGCTAGTGTGGTGGTGCGCGCTTGATGGGACAAACCGATGGATTTTTGGCCCTGCTTAGGCGCAAACCACAGCCATAGTGCCACTATGGCGCGGATTTGCAACGACAGCAGGGACGAAAAGGCGCGGTTTTATGTTCCAGATAGCGCGCAACACCACACTAGGGTTTGGACCCAAAGGCAGCGCCCGCGCCAGGCAGCGCTACCCCCGGCGCCGCGCTCACTCGATGGCCTTCGCCATGTCTTCCACCACCTTCTTCGCGTCGCCAAACACCATCATGGTTTTGTCCATGTAGAACAAGTCGTTGTCGAGCCCGGCATAACCGGCGGCCATGGAGCGCTTGTTGACGATCACGGTCTTGGCCTTGTAGGCCTCCAGAATGGGCATGCCGTAGATGGTGCTGCCCTTTTGCAGCGCAGCCGGGTTGACGACGTCGTTGGCGCCGAGGATGATGGCCACGTCGGCCTGGGCGAACTCGCTGTTGATGTCCTCCATCTCGAACACCTGGTCGTAGGGCACTTCAGCTTCGGCCAGCAGCACGTTCATGTGCCCCGGCATGCGCCCGGCCACCGGGTGGATGGCGTATTTGACCGTAATGCCCTTGTCGGCCAGCTTGTGCGCCAGCTCCTTGACCGCGTGCTGCGCGCGCGCCACCGCCAGCCCGTAGCCGGGCACGATGATGACCGTCTCGGCGTTGCCCAGGATGAAGGCGGCATCGTCGGCGCTGCCGCTCTTGACGCTGCGCTGCTGCGCCGCTGCCACCTGGCCGCCTTCACCGCCAAAGCCACCCAGGATGACGCTGAAGAAGCTGCGGTTCATGGCCTTGCACATGATGTAGCTCAGGATCGCGCCCGACGAGCCCACCAGCGCCCCGGCAATGATCAACATGCTGTTGTTCAGGCCAAAGCCAATGCCGGCTGCGGCCCAGCCCGAGTAGCTGTTGAGCATGGACACCACCACCGGCATGTCGGCGCCGCCTATGGGGATGATGATCAGCACCCCGATCACGAAGGCCAGCGCCGTGAGCACGATGAACGCGGTCCAGTTGCCGGTGGCGGCAAAATAGGCACCCAGGCCGACGATCACCAACCCCAGCACGAGGTTGAGCTTGTGCTGGCCAGCAAACACCACCGGCGCACCCTGGAACAGGCGCAGCTTGAACTTGCCGCTGAGCTTGCCGTAGGCAATGACCGAGCCGCTGAAGGTGATGGCGCCGATGGCCGAACCCAGGAAGAGTTCGATCTTGTTGCCCAGCGGGATCGGTTCGCCGCGATCGGCGATGCCAAAGGCCCAGGGCTCGGCCACGGCGGCGATGGCGATGAACACCGCCGCCAGGCCGACCATGCTGTGCATGAAGGCGACCATTTCGGGCATCTTGGTCATCTCGATGCGCAGCGCCAGCCAGGTGCCGAAGCTGCCGCCGAGCACCAGCCCGAGCACAATCCAGCCCACGCCCGTCACGGCGTCGAGCTGCAAGTGCTGCGCCATGGTCCAGACCAGGCCAAAGGTGGTGACGATGGCCAGCGCCATGCCGACCATGCCAAACACGCTGCCGCGGATGGAGGAAGTCGGGTGACTGAGCCCCTTGAGCGCCTGGATGAAGCAGACCGAAGCCACCAGGTACAGCAGGACGACGAGGTTGATGCTCATTTGTCGGCTCCTGCAGCGCCAGCCGGTGCGGTTTTGCGCTCTTTCTTCTTGAACATTTCCAACATGCGGCGCGTGACCAGAAAGCCGCCGAACACGTTCACCGCCGCCAGCGTGACGGCCAGCACGCCCATGACCTTGCCCAGCGTGGTTTCGGTCAGGGCCGCCGCCAGCATGGCACCGACGATGATGATGGCCGACACCGCGTTGGTGACGGCAATCAGCGGCGTGTGCAGCGCGGGCGTGACGTTCCAGACCACGTGGTAACCGACGTAGATCGCCAGCACGAAGATGATGAAGTTGAAGACGATGGGTGAAACGGCTTCCATGGCGCAGGTTCCTCGTTGGGGGTGGGATGGGGTGGTGCGCAGCGGCTTTCAGGGCTTGCGCCGCACTTCGCCCTGATGCGTCATCAGGCAGGCGGCGACGATGTCGTCGTCCAGCGGCAGTTGCACCGCGCTGGCGTCTTTGGGCAGCACGAGCTTGAGGAAATCGAGCACGTTGCGCGCGTACAGGGCCGAGCTGTCGGCGGCCACCAGCGCGGGCAGGTTGGTCTCGCCGATCAGGAACACGCCGTGCTTTTGCACCGTGCGATCGGCCTCGGTCAGGGGGCAGTTGCCGCCCACGCCGTCGGGGCCTTTGCCGGCGGCCAGATCGACGATCACCGAACCCGGCTTCATGCTGCGCACCATGTCTTCGGTGATCAGGGTGGGGGCGGCGCGGCCGGGGATCAGGGCCGTCGAAATCACCACGTCGGCCTGGGCCACGCGCTTGGCGACCTCGATCTTTTGGCGCTCGAGCCAGCTCGGGGGCATGGGACGGGCGTAGCCGCCCACGCCTTCAGCGGCTTCCTTTTCTTCTGCGGTTTCGTAGGGCACGTCGATGAACTTGGCCCCGAGCGACTCGACCTGCTCCTTCACGCTGGGGCGCACATCCGAGGCGTCGATCACCGCGCCCAGGCGCTTGGCGGTCGCAATCGCTTGCAAACCCGCCACGCCCACACCCAGCACCACCACGCGCGCGGCCTTGATGGTGCCGGCCGCCGTCATGAGCATGGGAAACAGGCGCTGGTATTGGTTGGCGGCCAGCATCACCGCCTTGTAGCCGGCGATGTTGGCTTGGCTCGAGAGCACGTCGAGGCTCTGCGCGCGCGTGGTGCGCGGCGCGGCTTCGAGCGCAAAGGCGCTCAGGCCCGCGGCGGCCAGGCGCTGCAGGCCCTCGGCATCGAAGGGGTTGAGCATGCCGACCAAGGTGGCGCCGGAGCGCATGAGGGCCAGCTCGGCGGCGCTGGGCGCGCGCACCTTGAGCACCAGCTCGGCCCCAAGGGCGCTGGCGGCATCGACCACCTCGGCCCCGACCGCCTGGTAGGCGGCGTCGGTGGCGCTGGCGGCCAACCCGGCGCCGCTTTGCACGCGCACGCCGTGACCCTGCGCCACCAGCTTTTTGACCGTTTCGGGCGTGGCAGCGACCCGCGTTTCGCCTGCCGCGCTTTCGGCCGGAACACCAATGTACATATGCAACTCCTGCAACTCGATTTGACTATCCGCGCTTGACCGTAGCTTACAGGCATTTTCAGCCCTTTTTGCGCGGGCGCTGCGCCGGTGCGGCTTCAACTTGCGCAAGCGCGTGGGCGCACGGTGCGCCCTGCGTTGCGCGCCGTGGCCCGATAATCGATCGGCACGCACCTGCGCTGAACTCCGCGCCTTGGGGCGGCCGCCTTGAACGCACGCACGGGCGGTCACCTCTGGACAGGAGGAATATACACCAGCCGGTATAACCCCCAAAGCCCATGGCACTCAAATCCACCGTCTTCAAAGCCGCCCTGCACATCGCCGACATCGACCACGGCTACTACGCCGACCACGCCCTGACGCTGGCCCGGCACCCGAGCGAGACCGATGCGCGCCTGATGGCGCGGCTGGTGGCGCTGGTGCTCAACGCGCACCTGATCAAAGACTGGTGTGGCGGCGACGCCACGCTGGCCTTTGGCGCCGGCTTGTCGGACCCGCAAGACCCGGACGTGCACCTGAGCGACTTCACCGGCCGCAAGCGGCTGTGGGTGGAAGTGGGGCAACCCGAGGCCAAGCCCCTGTCCAAGGCCTGCAGCCAGGCCGATGCGGTGCGCGTCTATGCCTACGGGCCGGCGGCCGAGGTCTGGTGGCAGGGGGCACAGGGTGCGCTGGCGCGGCTGGACAGACTGCAGGTCTGGCGCCTGCCCAGCGCCGAGATGCAGGCACTGGCGGCCTTGGCCGAGCGCAGCATGGCCTTGCAGGCCACGCTGCACGACGGCGCGCTGACGCTCTCGAGCCCCAGCGCCACGGTGACGCTGGAGCCGCTGCGCTGGCAGTAAGCCCCCCGCCCGTGCTCAGGCCAGCGCCAGGGCCAAGGCCGCCAAGGCCGCGGTTTCGCTGCGCAGCACCCGCGGCCCCAGGCTGACCGGGGCAAAGCAGTGGGCCTGCAAAGCCTGCTCCTCGGCCGCCGCCAGCCCGCCTTCGGGCCCCAGCACCAGGCACAGCGGCCGCGTGCTTGGCTGCACCTGCGCCAGCGCCGCAGGCCAGGGCTGGCTGCCAGCGGCCAGCGACAACACGGCGCGCCACGGTGCCGTCGCCGCGTCGGATTCGGCCCCCAAGGCCTGCACCCACGGCCGCAGGGCTTGCACCGGGAGGATCGGCGGCACTTGGTTGGCGCCGCACTGCTCGCAGGCGCTGATGGCCACCGCCTGCCAGTGCGCCACTTTTTTCACGGCGCGCTCCCCCTGCAGGCGCAGCACGCTGCGCTCGGTGTGCAGCGGCTGGATGCTGGCCACGCCGAGTTCGGTGGCTTTTTCCACCAGCCAGTCCATGCGCTCGTTGGCCGGCATGCCGATGGCCAGGTGCACCGGCCGCAGCGGCGCAGGCGCGCCGGGGCGCAGCGCCTGCACCAGCACCTGCACCCGGTGGCGCCCCATCTGCAGCACTTCGGCCACGGCCTCACTGCCGTGCGCGCAGCCGCCAAAGAGCGTGAGCGCAGCACCGGGCTGCAGGCGCAGCACCTGCACGTGGCGCGTGGCGGCGGCACCCAGCTCCAGCGTCTGGCCTGGGTGCAGAGGCTCGGGGTGGTGGATGCGCGGCATGGCTGGGGCTGGGGCCGAGCGCCTCAGAGGCGGCCGTAGGCAAAACCGCTGGCCCCTTGCCAGCCTTCGACCTCGTCGATCAGGCGCAGCAACGGCGTGAGCTCGCGGTAGCGCAGCGCCGTGGTGCGGATGTAGTGAATGAAGCGCGGGGCGTCGGCCAGGTACCTGGCTTTGCCGTCGCGCAGCGTCAGGCGCGCAAAAATGCCCGCCACCTTCAGGTGCCGCTGCAGCGCCATCCAATCGACAGCGCGGTAAAAAGCGCCAAAATCGCTGCTCCAGTCTTCGAAGTCGAGCAGCCCGAGGCGGCGCGCCTGCTCCCAGTAGCGCACCGTCACGTCCAGCACCACTTCTTCGTCCCAGCTCAAAAAGGCGTCGCGCATCAGGCTGGCGATGTCGTAGGTCAGCGGGCCATGGACGGCGTCCTGGAAGTCGAGCACGCCCAGGCGCCCCTCGGGCTGGCTGGCGTTGAAGCCGCCGTGGGGCAGCATGAGGTTGCGCGGCATGAAGTCGCGGTGCACGAAGCCCAGCGGGGCCGCGAGGTTGCGCTGCACGATCAGATCGAAGCTTTGCTGCAGGCTGGCCTGCTGCGCCGCGCTCAGTTCGAAAGCCTTGTGGCGCCCCAGATACCAATCGGGGAACAGCTGCAGCTCGCGCCGCAGCAGGGCGGCGTCGTAGGCCGGCAGCAGCCCCGGTTGGCTGGCTTGCTGCCAGGCCAGCAAGGCGGCCAGCGCGTCTTTGAAGTAGGGCAAGGCGGCGCTGGGCTGGGCCGGATCCAGTGCCTCGAGCAGGGTCTGGGCACCAAGGTCGCTCAGCAGCATGAAGCCCTGCTCGGGCTGCCAAGCCAGCACCTCGGGCACGCGCACCCCGGCTTGGCGCAGCAAGGCCGCCACCTGCACGAAGGGCCGACAGTCTTCGCGCTCAGGCGGCGCGTCCATGACGATGCAGCTGCCACCGCCCACGCGGTCGAGGCGCAGGTAGCGCCTGAAGCTGGCGTCGGCCGAGGCCAAGCGCAGGCTGGCAGGCACCAGGGCGTGCGCCGGCGCTTGTGCGGCCAGCCAGGCCTCGAAGGCGGCGGCGCGCACCGGGTCGCTCCAGGTGACGGGCGCGGGCGCAAGCGGGGCGGCAGGGTTCATGGGTGGAGCGGTCGGGCGCAGCGCTGGTGGATAATGGCCGCTGATTCTACGCAGCCCCAAGCGCCTCGATGATCCGGCCGCGTGGCCCTGAACCTGCCTTCCATGCCCACTCTGCTGCGCCCTTGGGGCCGAACCGCCACCCACCCGCCCGCCTTGGCTGGACCGCGCCCGGCTACCGCGCGCCTGCGCGCCTTGGCACGGGCTTGCCTACTGGCCTGCGCGACCGCACCAGCGTGGGGGGCGCAGCCACCGAACCCGGGCGCGTTGGTGCTGCAGCCAAGCGAGCGCTTGCAAGAGGCGCTGCCCACTGCGGCCTTGTCCGAAGCGGCGCTGCTGCTGTCGGCCGAGCGCATGAGCGGGCAAGCCGGGCACGAGGTGCAGCTCGAGGGCCGCGCCGAGCTGCGCCGCCACGACCTCGTGCTGCGCGCCGACACCCTGCGCTACGAGGCGGACACCGACACCGCCCACGCCCAGGGGGCGGTGCGCATCAACCGCTTGGGCGACGTGTTCGAGGGCCCGGCGCTGACGCTGCAACTCGACACCCGCCAAGGCCATTTCGAGTCGCCCCGCTTCAGCCTGTTGCGCCACGGCGGCTACGGCGAAGCGAGCCGGGTGGATTTCGAGGGGCCGGGCCGCAGCGTGGCGCACCAGGTGCGCTACAGCACCTGCCCGCGCCCGCGCACCGCCGACTGGGAGCCCGACTGGTACCTGAGCGCCCACCGGATCGTGTTCGACCAGCAGGCCGACACCGGCACCGCCACCGGTGCCGTGCTCAATTTCAAAGGTCTGCCGATCCTGGCCGCGCCGTGGATCAGTTTTCCGCTCTCGGACCGGCGCAAATCGGGCTTTCTGGCCCCGACTTTCAACCTCGACAACATCAGCGGCGTCGAGCTCACGCTGCCCTACTACTTCAACCTGGCCCCGAACCGCGACGCCACCCTGTTTCCGACCCTGATGAGCGAGCGCGGCATCGATTGGGCGGGCGAATTTCGCTACCTCGAGCCGCGTTACGCCGGCCAGGTGCGCGCCGCCTTCATGCCCGACGACCGCCTGCGCGACGCCGACCGCTGGGGCCTGTCGCTGCAGCACCAGCACGCGCTGCCCGTCTGGGGCGGCCTGGGCGCGCCCAGCCTGCGGCTGGACCTGAACCGCGTCAGCGACGACAACTACTGGCGCGACTTCCCCCGCACCGGCACCTCGCTCACCTCGCGCCTGCTGCGCAACGACGTCGAACTGCTGGCCCAGCGCGGCAACTGGGCCCTGCGCGCCGGCGCCTACACCTGGCAGACACTGCAAGACCGCGACGCCCCCATCGAGGCCCCCTACGACCGCCTGCCGTCGCTGTCGGCCAGCTACCGCAGCGGCCCCTTGGGCTGGGCCGGGAGCGCGGGCTGGAGCGTGTCGCTGCTGACCGACGTGACGCAGTTTCGCACCGACCGCCAGCCCCTGATCGGCGCCTTCAACCAGCGCACCGACGTCAATGGCACGCGCTGGCTGGGCGTGCTCAATGTGGACAAAAGCTGGCAGACCCCCGGCGCCTACCTGCGCCCGGCCTTGCAGCTGCACGCGCGCCAGTACCAGCTCGAGCAGGCCGTGGGGCCGCTGGGGGCGCGCGTGCGCAACCCGAATGTGCTGGTGCCGACCTTCTCCGTCGATACGGGCCTGGTGCTGGAGCGCGACGCGCTCTATTTTGGTCGCGCGGTGCTGCAAACGCTGGAGCCGCGCCTGTTCGTGGCGCACACCCCGTACCGCCGCCAAGGCTATCTGCCGGTCTATGACAGCTCGGCCTTCGACTTCAACCTGAACTCGATTTTTTCTGCCAACCCCTTTGGCGGCCACGACCGCATCGCCGACTTGAGCGCCGTCACCCTGGGGGCCACCACGCGCCTGCTCGACCCGGCCACCGGGGCCGAATGGGCCAACCTGAGCGTGGCGCAGCGGCTGCGGCTGCGCGACCAGGAAGTGGTGCTGCCCGGACAGCAGGCCATACGCGAGGAGCTCAGCGATGTGTTGTTCGCTGCCCACCTGAACTGGAGCCCACAGTGGGCCTTCAACGGCACGCTGCAATACAACCCCGAACTGGGCCAGACCGAGCGCACCACCTTGGCGGCGCGCTACAGCCCGGGCGACTTCCGCGCGTTCAACGTCGCCTACCGCTTGCAGCGCGACACCAGCGAGCAGCTCGACATCGGCTGGCAGTGGCCTCTGAGCGATCTGCTGCGCGGCCCACCGGTGGCGGCGCTGGGGCCGGGGCGCGGCCTGGGACCGGGGCACTGGTTCAGCGTGGGGCGCATCAATTACAGCTTCAGCGAGCGCCGCATCGTGGACCTGATCGCTGGCTTCGAGTACGATGCCGGGTGTTGGATCGCCCGCATCGTGGTCGAGCGGCTGCAACAAAGCCGCACCCAGGCCAACCAGCGCATCCTGTTCCAGCTCGAGTTTGCTGGTTTTTCGCGCATCGGCTCCAACCCCCTGCAGGTGCTGCGCGACCACATTCCACGCTACCAGTTCCTGCGTGAAGAGATCAACCCGCCCAGCCGCTTTCAGCGCCATGAATAAACACCCCTCCAGCCGCCGGGCACACCCCGCTCCCTTGGCCCTGTTGCTCTGGGCCACCTTGGCCAGCCTCTGGTCGCCCGCCCAGGCACAGCTGCAAAGGCCAGCGCAACCCGCCCCGGCCCTGCAGGCCGCGCCCGCTGCGGCGCCCCAGGCCAGCCCCGTTGCCGCCCCCGCTCCTGCCCGCCCGGCGCTGCCGCCCGCCGCCGCACCGGTGCGCGAGCTCAACCGCATCGTGGCCTTGGTCAACTCGGAGCCGATCACCGAGCGCGAGCTGCGCCAGCGCATCGAACGGGTGCAGGCCACCCAAGCGGCCAACTTGCCGCCGCCGGCGCAACTCGAGGCCCAGGTGCTGGAGCTGCTGATCGTCGAGCGCACCCAGATCCAATGGGCGCGCCAGACGGGCCTGCGCATCGACGCCGCCGCCCTGGCCGAAGCCGAAGCCACGGTGGCACGCCAAAACGGCGTCACCGTGGCGCAACTGCACCAGCGCCTGCAAGCCGATGGCCTGAGCCTGAGCGGCTTCAGGGCCAACCTGGAAAACGAGCTGCTGCTGCTGCGCGTGCGCGAGCGCGAAGTGGCGGCGCGGGTGCGCATCAGCGAACTCGAGATCGACGCCTACCTGCGCCAGCACGGCGGGGCGGCGGCCTTGGCCCAGACGGCCATGCACCTGGCCCAAATCGCCATCGCCGTGCCCGAGGGCGCCGACGCGGCCACGGTGGCCGAGCGCCTGGCGCTGGCCACCGACCTGGCGCAGCGCGCCCGCGCCGGCGCCGACTTCGCTGCGCTGGCGCGCCAGTACTCCGAAGGCCCCGAGCGCGCCATGGGCGGCCAGATGGGCTTGCGCAGCGCCGACCGCTACCCGACGCTGTTCGTGGAAGCGGTGCAGGGCCAGCCGCGCGGGGCCGTGGTGGGGCCGCTGCGCAGCGGCGCCGGCTTTCACGTGCTGCAGGTGCTCGAGCAGCGCAACCTCAACCTGCCGCCCACGCACCAGGTGCAAACCCGCGCCCGCCACCTTCTGCTGCGCCCGACCAACGCCGCCGAAGAGGCCGCCGACGTGCAGCGCCTCAACGAATGGCGCGCGCGCCTGCTGGCCGGCACGGCGCGCTTCGAGGACCTGGCGCGCCAGCACAGCGCCGACGGCTCGGCGCCCGATGGCGGCGACCTGGGCTGGGCCAACCCAGGGCAGTTTGTGCCCGAGTTCGAGCAGGTCATGAACCGGCTGGCGCCGGGCGAGGTGTCGCAGCCGCTGCGCTCGCGCTTTGGCCTGCACCTGATCGAGGTGGTGCAGCGGCGCGAGATCGAGACCACGGCGCTGGAGCGGCGCAACTGGGTGCGTGCGCGGCTGCGCGAGCAGCGCAGCGAGCAGGTGTACGAAGAGTGGGCGCGCGAACTGCGCAGCCGCGCTTTCGTCGAGCTGCGTCTCACCGAGCGCTGAGCGCCTGCCACCCCGGTGTCACCACGCCACACGGCCCAAGGCCCATCGGCCAAGCTCGATGGCCACCGGGCGCGCAAGCGCTTCGGCCAGCATTTTTTGTCCGACCCAGCGATCATCGGCGCTTTGGTGGACGCCATTGCGCCCCGCCCCGGCCAGCTCATGGTGGAGATCGGGCCCGGCCTGGCGGCCCTGACGCAACCGTTGGTCGAGCGCCTGGGCCACCTGACGGTGATCGAGCTCGATCGCGACCTGGCGCAGCGCCTGCGCGCGCACCCACAGCTGCGCGTGATCGAATCCGACGTGCTGCGGGTCGATTTGGCCACCCTGGTCCCCGCGCCCGACCCCGCGCCGTGCGCGGTGGACGCACCGGAGGCGGCCCCAGCGCCGCGCCTGCGCATGGTCGGCAACCTGCCCTACAACCTCTCGAGCCCGATTCTGTTTCACCTGCTGCCCTGGGCGCAGTGGGTGCAGGACCAGCACTTCATGCTGCAAAAAGAGGTGATCGAGCGCATGGTGGCCACCCCGTGCAGCGCCGACTACGGCCGCTTGAGCGTGATGCTGCAATGGCGCTACGCGATGGCCAACGTGCTTGACGTGCCGCCGCACAGCTTTACGCCGCCGCCACGGGTGGACAGCGCGGTGGTGCGCATGGTGCCGTGGGCGCAGCCGGCGGCGCTGCACCTGCCGACACTGGAGCACCTGGTGCGGGTGGCGTTTTCGCAACGGCGCAAGCTGCTGCGCCACAGCCTGGGGCGCTGGCTCGAGGAGCAGGGCCACGGCGGGCACTTCGACGTGCTACGCCGGGCCGAAGAAGTGCCGGTGGCCGAATACGTGGCGCTGGCGCAGGCGCTGGGCAGCGGCCCGGCGCCACCGCCCGGCGCCGTCGCGCCGAGGCCTCAAGCCGCCGACAACCAGTAGCCGGCGTTGAAGGGGCTGCTCATGCGCAGCGCCTGCGGGCTCACATCGACCAGTTTGTCGGTGAGCACCTGCTCGACCCCGGCCTGCAGGTCGGCCGCCTTGGGCGCACGGGCCACCGAGAACGAGTAAAAGCAGCGAAACGCCACCTTGCGCTCGCTCCAGTAGTCGGCCACGTCGCGGAAAATGTCGAGCAGTTGCTCACGCGCCTCTTTGTCGAACTTGGGCCCGGTGGGGATGTGTTCGAGCACGACGATGAAGCCGGCTTGCGGGCCCGACTTGTGCAGGGCATCGGTGAGCTTGTCGTGCAAGGCATCGAAGTTCTTGGTCGCCTGGGCCGGCAAGCTGGGGTGCTGACCGACGAGGTCGATCACGTCTTGCTTGGTCAGGGCTGCGGCAAGGTCGGCGTACAAAAAGCGGTGTCCGAGTTGCTCGGCCGCGGCTTGCAAGTCTTTGACCGTGTGGGCACGAATCGACTGCACGATGTTGGTTCGCACGTGACGAAGGGGGTTGTCCATCTCGGCGCAAGTCCAGAAAAATATTAAAAAATCAAGGAAAACCGGCTGATGTTCGTGTGCGCTGGGCCTCAGGCCTTGCTAAACCACGCCTTGGCCCACCCAGCCACAGCCCGAGGCGGCATTGCGTCTGCTGTGAAACGAAGACGCGATTTTGCCTCAAGCCCCCCAAAAAAGCAAGCCCAATCGGCTGCGGCGCACGGGCCTCACCCCGGTTCGGCGCCCGCGACGACGGCACGCGGCCCCACATTGGCCTCGGCCACGCACAGCGCCGTCATGTTGACGATGCGCCGCACCGTGGCGCTGGCAGTGAGCACGTGCACCGGCTTGGCCACGCCCAGCAGCATCGGCCCCACGGCGATGCCGCCACCGGCGGCGGTCTTGAGCAGGTTGTAGGCGATGTTGGCCGCGTCCACGTTGGGCAGCACCAGCAGGTTGGCCTCGCCTTCGAGGGCGTTGCGCGGCATCAGGCGCGCCCGCGCTGCGGCGTCCAGCGCCACGTCACCGTGCATTTCGCCCTCGACCTCGAGCCAGGGCGCGTGCTCGCGCAGCAACTCCAGCACACGGCGCATCTTGAGCGCCGAGGGCTGATCCGAAGAACCAAAGTTGGAATGCGACAGCAGCGCCGCCTTGGGCGTGACGCCAAAGCGCAGCATCTTGCGCGCCGCCATCTGCGTGATTTCGGCCAGTTGTTCGGCGCTCGGGTCGTAGTTGATGTGGGTGTCCACCATGAACACCTGGCGCCCCGGCAGCATGAGCGCGTTCATGGCCGCGTAGCAGCTGGCGTGTGGACGCTTGCCGATCACCTGATCGATGTAGTTGAGGTGGATCTGCGGCGTGCCCCAGGTGCCACAGATCAGGCCGTCGGCGTCGCCCCGGCGCAGCAGCATGGCGCCGATCAGGGTCAGGCGGCGGCGCATCTCGATCTTGGCGATCTGCTCGGTTACCCCCCGGCGCTCTTGCAGGCGGTGGTAATCCTGCCACAGCTCGCGGTAGCGCGCGTCGTGCTCGATGTTCACGACATCGAAATCGCGCTCGACTTGCAGGCGCAACCCGAAGCGCTCGATGCGCTGCCCGATCACCGCCGGGCGCCCGATCAGCATCGGTCGCGCCAGCCCCTCATCGACCAGAATCTGGCAGGCGCGCAGCACGCGCTCCTCTTCGCCCTCGGCAAAGGCGATGCGCTTGTGCTGCGCCTGCTTGGCGATGGCATAGACCGGCTTCATGATGGTGCCGGAGGCAAAGACGAAGCTCTGCAGCCGCTCGCGGTAGGCCTCGAGGTCGGCGATCGGGCGCTGCGCCACGCCCGAGCGCGCCGCGGCCTCGGCCACCGCCGGCGCGATCTTGATCATCAGGCGCGGGTCGAAGGGCTTGGGGATCAGGTACTGCGGCCCAAACGACAGCTGCTCGCCCACGTAGGCCGCTGCCACGACCTCGTTTTGTTCGGCCTCGGCCAACTCGGCGATGGCGTGCACGGCGGCAATCTCCATTTCGTCGCTGATGGTGCGCGCGCCGGCATCGAGCGCTCCGCGAAAGATGTAGGGAAAGCACAGGACGTTGTTGACTTGGTTGGGGTAGTCGCTGCGGCCGGTGGCCATGATGGCGTCGCCGCGCACCGCGTGCACTTCGTCGGGCAGAATCTCGGGTGTGGGGTTGGCCAAGGCAAAAATCAGCGGCCGCGCCGCCATGCAGCGCACCATGTCGGGCTTGAGCACGCCACCGGCCGACAGACCCAGAAACACGTCGGCGCCTTCGATCACCTGCGCCAGCGTGCGCAGCGGCGTGTCTTGCGCAAACTGCACCTTGTCGGGGTCCATGAGTTCGGTGCGGCCGCTGTAGACCACCCCGGCCAGGTCGGTGACCCAGATATTGCTGCGCGGCAGCCCGAGCTTGACCAGCAGCCCCAGGCAAGCCAACGCCGCCGCCCCGGCGCCCGAGGTCACGAGCTTGATCTGGTCGATGCGCTTGCCCACCACCTTGAGACCGTTGAGCAGGGCCGCGCCGACGACGATGGCGGTGCCGTGCTGGTCGTCGTGAAAGACCGGGATCTGCATGCGCTCGCGCAGGCGGCGCTCGACGTAGAAGCAGTCCGGGGCCTTGATGTCTTCGAGGTTGATGCCGCCAAAGGTGGGCTCGAGCGCGGCGATGATCTCGACCAGGCGGTCGGGGTCCTTTTCGTTGATTTCGAGGTCGAAGACGTCGATGTCGGCGAACTTCTTGAACAGCACGCCCTTGCCTTCCATCACCGGCTTGGCCGCCAGCGGGCCGATGTCGCCCAGCCCCAGCACCGCCGTGCCGTTGGTGATCACCGCCACCAGGTTGCCGCGGCTGGTGTATCGGTAGGCGTTGACCGGGTCGGCGACGATCTCCTCGCACGGCGCCGCCACGCCGGGCGAGTAGGCCAGCGCCAGGTCGTGCTGGTTGGTGAGCTGCTTGGTGGCGCGGATCGCGACCTTGCCCGGGGTCGGGGACTCGTGGTACTTGAGCGCGGCGCGCTTCAATTCGGCGCGCTGGTCGTCGGCATCGGTGGACATGGTGCTGGCCTTGTTCTGGTGTAAGGGTCGAGCGCCAGGGTGGGCGGCGCCAAGGCATTGTAGGGCGAAGCCACGCCAGCGCTCGATGCGCCTGGGCACTGCCCCAAGATGGCCACCGTGCATAGGCTGGGCTGGCGCGCACGCAACCCCTCGGCCGCTGGACCAGGCAGATTCAGCGCCAGACCGAGCAGGCGCGTGCCTTGCAGGGCGTGGTTTTTGAGGTGGCTAGGCGGCACGACCCGGGTTCATTGCGGCTCGTGGCCCGGCTTCCACTTGATGTTGCAGCCCAGACTGGGGCGCTGCTCGGCCGCGGGGGGGCGCCCAGCCAGCACGGCCTCGATGGCGGCGCGCAAGTCCTGCCCCGTCACCGGCACCCCGTTGCCGGGGCGGGCGTCGTCGAACTGGCCGCGATAGACCAGCCGGTGCGCCGCGTCGTGGAGGAAGAAGTCGGGCGTGCAGGCGGCTTGGTAAGCCTGCGCCACCGCCTGCGTTTCGTCGTAGAGGTAGGGGAAGGCAAAGCCGCTGCGCTGCGCCAGCTGCGCCATCCGGTCGGGTGCGTCGTCGGGGTAGCGCGTCACGTCGTTGGCGTTGATCGCCACCACCGCCAGGCCTTGGGCCTGGCAGCGGTTGAGCACCCGCACCAGCTCGTCGAGGATGTGCAGCACGAACGGGCAGTGGTTGCAGGTGAACAGCACCAGCAGCGGCTGGCCGCTGAAGTCCGACCGCCGCACCAAGCGGCCGCTGAGCGGCTCGGGCAAAGAGAAATCGGGTGCGGCGCTGCCCAGCGCACGCATGGTCGAGGGGGTGCGGGCCATCGGTGTGTTGCCTCCAAAGCAGACCAGGCGAGCGTGGGCGCACAAGACCGGCCCCACGCACGCTTGAGCGGTTGGCGTCCATTCTAAACCCACCGATTGGCGCTGGCGTGCTTGGGGTTGATTAGATCAGTTAATTTTATACTTACCTGACTATAAATAATTTGTGACTTTACCTGAATCATGATCATCGGTCTAATCTGCAACTGCCCTCAGCCACCACTGAAAGCGACACCATGCCCGGCTTCGACTTGCTCATCGCCAATTTGATCCAACCCATCATTCTGGCCTTCGTTCTGGGGGCGATTGCGGGTTTTTTGCGCAGCGAGCTCGAACTGCCCGCCGCCGTCATCAGCCTGCTGGCGATCTACCTGCTTTTTTCCATCGGCCTCGAGGGCGGGCGCGAACTGGCACAGGCCGACTTGGGCGGTCTCATGCCCCTGATCGGGCTGACGCTGTTCATGGTCGTGGCCATCCCACTGCTGGTCTATTCGGTGACGCGGCTGCTGGGGCGCTTTGACATCAGCAACGCGGCGGCGCTGGCGGCGCACTACGGCTCGGTTTCGACCGCCACCTTTTTCTCCTCGCTCACCCTGGCCACCGCCATGGGCACCCCGGCGGGGGGCTACATGGTGGCGATGGTGGCGCTGATGGAATTTGCCGTGATCTTCTCGCTGTTGATCGCACGCGTGGCCATGGCGCGCGAAATGGCGGCCAGCAACCAGGCCAGCCGCAACCAGATCCGCATCGGCGAGCTGCTGCTCGACACCCTGCGCGGGCGTGGCATCATCCTGCTCGGCGGCGGCATGATCATCGGCGTTCTCACCTCTGACGCGCAGTGGCAGCAGATCAAGCCCTTTTACGACGACCTGTTCCGCGGCATGTTGATGCTGTTCCTGCTCGAGATGGGCATGACGGCGGCGCGCCACATCCGCGCCTTTCGCGAGGTGGGCTGGTTCATGCTCGGCTTTGGCACCCTGATGCCGGTGGTCAACGGCATCGTCGGCGTGACGCTGGCGCAGTTGATCGGGCTCGACGTCGGCGGCTCCTTCGTTTTCGGGGCCCTGTGCGCCAGCGCCTCGTTCATCGACGCACCGGCGGCCTGCCGCGCCTCGCTGCCCGAGGCCAATCCGGGCATCTACTTGACCTCGTCGTTGGGCATCACGCTGCCTTTCAACCTGCTGCTGGGTTTGCCGCTGTACTATAGCTACGCGCTTTGGCTGCAGCCGCTCGTTTGAGCCTCGACCTGCACGCGCTCCCCTGCTCGCGCCGCCCCTCGCCCACCCCCGGAGACCCCGACCATGAAACGCCAACTCGAACAAAAAAAGCTGCTCATCCTGATCACCGCCAAGCCGCTGCAGCGCATGGTGATCGAAACCCTGGCTCCACGCGGCATCGGCGGCTACACCATCTCCACCGTCACCGGCGCCGGCACCTCGGGGCTCAACACCGGCGCCCTGCCCAGCGACAGCAACGTGATGATCCACATCATTCTGTCGGAGCGGCGCCTGGTCGGGGTGCTCGAAGACATCGACGCCCTGATGGAGCGCGGCTACCGCATCAAGGCGATCGTGCAAGACATCCAGATCCTGCCGCGCAAGGTCGCCGACACCCCAGCCGGGGCATAAAAAACCCCCGCTTGGTGGGCGGGGGTCGGTGTGCAGGCTGGGGGTGGCTTCTGCGCTTAGCCGATCAGCGGTTTGAGCTCGCCCTTGTCGTAGCGCTTTTGCATCGCTTCCAACGAGTGGATGGGGCCGATCTTTGAGGCCATGCCAGCCGAGCCAAAGGCGCGGTAGCGGTCTTCGCAGATCGCTTGCATGGCTTTGGTGGCTTCCTTGAAGAACTTGCGTGGGTCGAAGTTCTTGCGGTCCGTGGCCAGGTGCCGGCGGATGGCGCCGGTGCTGGCCATGCGCAGATCGGTGTCGATGTTGACCTTGCGCACGCCGTTCTTGATGCCCTCGACGATTTCTTCCACCGGCACGCCGTAGGTCTGGCCCATGTCGCCGCCGTGCTGGTTGATGATCGCCAGCCAGTCTTCGGGCACGCTCGAGCTGCCGTGCATCACCAGATGCACATTGGGGATGCGCTGGTGGATGGCTTTGACGCGGTCGATGCGCAGCACCTTGCCGGTGGGCTTGCTGCTGAACTTGTAGGCGCCGTGGCTGGTGCCGATGGCAATGGCCAGCGCATCGACCTGCGTTTTCTGCACGAAGTCGGCGGCTTCGTCGGGGTCGGTGAGCAACATCGAGTGATCGAGCTCGCCCTCGGCGCCGTGACCGTCTTCCTCGCCGGCCTTGCCGGTTTCGAGCGAGCCCAGGCAGCCCAGCTCACCCTCGACCGAAACGCCACAGGCGTGCGCGAGCTCGACCACCTTGCGCGTGACCTCGACGTTGTACTCGTAGCTGGCCGGGGTCTTGCCGTCTTCGCGCAGGCTGCCGTCCATCATCACCGAGCTGAAGCCGGACTGGATGGAGCGAAAGCACACGCCCGGCGTGGCGCCGTGGTCCTGGTGCATGCAGACCGGGATCTGCGGGTACATCTCGATCGCAGCGGCGATCAGATGGCGCAAAAAGGGCTCGCCGGCGTAGGAGCGCGCGCCCGCCGAGCCTTGCAGAATCACCGGGCTGTTGACCGCCGCAGCGGCCTGCATGATGGCCTGCACCTGCTCGAGGTTGTTGACGTTGAAGGCGGGCAGACCGTAGCCGTGTTCGGCGGCGTGGTCCAGCAGTTGACGCAGGGAAATCAGGGCCATGGGAAACTCCAGTGGGTGGGTGGGACGGAAAGCAGGTTGGCAGGTTAACGGTTCGGGCGCAACAGCGGCCTTGCAGCACCGTTGCCGCGGCGCCTGGCACCGAACTCAGGCCGCCGCACGCCGCGCCAGCACCTCGAACGCCGGCAGCGTCTTGCCCTCGAGCACTTCGAGGAAAGCGCCGCCGCCGGTGGAGATGTAGCCGACTTGCGACTCGATGCCGTATTTGGCGATGGCCGCCAGCGTGTCGCCGCCACCGGCGATGCTGAAGGCCGGGCTGGCGGCGATGGCGCGTGCGATGGCCTCGGTGCCGTGGGCGAAGGCGTCGAACTCGAACACGCCCACTGGGCCGTTCCAGACGATGGTGCCGGCGCGCTCGAGTTTGGCCGCCAGCCGCGCGGCGGTCTCGGGGCCGATATCCAGGATCAGGTCGTCGGCGGCCACGTCGGCCACCGCTTTCACGCAGGCCTCGGCGTCGGCGGCAAAGCGCTTGGCCACCACCACGTCGGTGGGGATCGGCACCTCGGCCCCGCGCGCCTTCATGGCCTCCATCACGCTGCGCGCCTGCTCCACCAAATCGGGCTCGGCCAGGCTGTGGCCGATCGGCAGCCCGGCGGCGAGCATGAAGGTGTTGGCGATGCCGCCGCCCACGATCAGGCCATCGACCTTGTCGGACAGGCTTTGCAAAATGCTGAGCTTGGTGCTGACCTTGGAGCCGGCCACGATCGCCAGCAGCGGGCGCTTGGGGTTGGCCAGCGCCAGGCCGATGGCGTCCATCTCGGCCGCGAGCAGCGGGCCGGCGCAAGCCAACGGCGCGGTCTCGGCGATGCCGTAGGTGCTGGCTTCGGCGCGGTGCGCGGTGCCAAAGGCGTCGTGGACAAAAATGTCGCACAGGCGCCCGAGCTTGGCCGCCAGTTGCGGGCTGTTTTTCTTCTCGCCGGGGTTGAGGCGGCAGTTTTCCAGCAGCACCACCTGGCCCGGCTGCACCTCGAAACCGCCCTCGACCCAGTCGGCGATCAGGGGCACCGGGCAGCCCAGCAGCTCGGCCATGCGCGCCGCCACCGGGGCCAGCGAGTCCTCGGGCCGCCACATGCCTTCGCTTGGGCGCCCGAGGTGCGAGGTCACCATCACCGCCGCGCCGGCGTCGAGCGCCATGCGCACCGCCGGCATGCTGGCGCGCACGCGCGTGTCTTCGCTGATCTGGCCGTCCGGGGTGAGCGGCACGTTCAGGTCGGCGCGGATGAACACCCGCTTGCCCGTGGCCTGGCCACTGGCGCACACATCAGAAAACCGCAGGAAGTTCATCGCGCGCCCCTGCTCATTTGGCCGCTTGGGCGACCACGCGCGCCATTTCCAGGCACTTGCACGAGTAGCCCCACTCGTTGTCGTACCAGGCCACCACCTTGACGAAGGTGCTGTCGAGCGCGATGCCGGCATCGGCGTCAAACACGCTGGTGCAGCGCTCGCCACGGAAGTCGCTCGCCACCACCTTGGCTTCGGTGTAGCCGAGCACGCCCTTGAGCGCGCCCTGGCTCTGCGCCTTCATTTCGGCGCAGATCTCGGCGTAGCTGGCCGGGTGGTTCAGCTCGACGGTGAGGTCCACCACCGACACGTCGCTGGTGGGCACGCGAAACGCCATGCCGGTGAGCTTGCCCTTGATGGCTGGAATCACCACGCCCACCGCCTTGGCCGCGCCGGTGCTGCTGGGGATGATGTTTTCCAGGATGCCACGGCCGCCGCGCCAGTCTTTGCTGCTCGGGCCGTCGACGGTTTTTTGCGTCGCGGTGGCGGCGTGTACCGTGGTCATGAGGCCGCGCTTGATGCCCCACTTGTCGTTGAGCACCTTGGCCACCGGGGCCAGGCAGTTGGTGGTGCAACTGGCGTTGCTGATGATGGCCTCGCCGGCGTAGCTGGCGTGGTTGACGCCGTAGACGAACATCGGCGTGTCGTCCTTGGACGGGGCCGACAGGATCACCTTTTTCGCGCCCGCGTCCAGGTGTTTTTGCGCCCCTTCCTTGGTCAGGAAGATGCCGGTGGACTCGATCACCACCTCGGCGCCGACCTCGCCCCATTTGAGGTTGGCCGGGTCTTTTTCGGCCGTCAGGCGGATGCGCTGGCCGTTGACGATCAGGTCCTTGCCCTCGACCGACACCTCACCCTTGAAGCGGCCATGCACGCTGTCGTACTGCAGCATGTAGGCCAGGTACTCGGGTTCGAGCAAGTCGTTGATGGCAACGATCTGGATGTCCTTGAACTCGGCGATGGCGGCACGAAAAACCATGCGCCCGATGCGCCCGAAACCGTTGATGCCGACTTTGATGCTCATGATGGAATGTCTCCGGGGTTGAAAGCAAAAATTGTAAGGCTTGCCCTGCGGCACTCAACACAGCTCGAGCGCCGTGGGCAGCAAGGCGCTGACGTCGGCGATGACGCGATCGGGCGCGCTGGCGGCTATGGGCTGGCCCATGTTGTAGCCGTAGGGCAGCACCCAGACCGCGATGCCGGCGTTGCGCGCCGTGGCCACGTCGATCGACGAGTCGCCCACGAACAGCGCGCGCTCGGGCGGTACGCCAAACTGCTGCAGGCAGGCCTGGATGCCAGCCGGGTTGGGTTTTTTGACCGCCAGCGTGTCGCCGCAGATGACGCGGTCAAAGGCATGGGCCAGCTGGTGCGCCTCGAGCACCGCCTGGGTGTAGCGCGCCTCTTTGTTGGTCACCAGCGCCAGCCGCACACCCTCAGCGCGCAGCGCCGTGAGCGTGCCGCGCACCTGTGGGTAGAGCTGGCTGCGGCTGCCGCAACGGCGCAAATAGTGCTGGCCAAAGGCGGCTTCGATGGTCGCAAACTGCGCCGCGCCGCGCACCGCCTCGGGCGTGGCGTGGCTGGCCTGGGCCAGGGCCTGGATCAGCAGCTCGCGCGTGCCGTGGCCGATCCAGTCGGTGATCTGCTGCTCGCTGGCCGGGGCGTGGCCAAACTGCAGCAGCGTGTCGTTGACGGCGTCGGCGATCTCGGGCGCGGTCTCGATCAAGGTGCCGTCGAGGTCGAACAGGATCAGGTCGTAGGCGCGGTCGTCAGGGGGGGCGGTGTTCACGTCGTGCGGCAAGGGGTGTGCTGGGGGCCAAGCGGGAAGGGTGGTCCAGGGGTGGGCGGCAAGGGCTGCGAGCCGAAGCTTCAGGCGCTGCGGCGCAGCAGGGCGCGCACCGCTTCGGCGGCGCGCTCGGGCGTGAGGCCAAAGTGGCGGTACAGGTCTTTGGCCGGGGCCGATTCGCCGTAGCTGGCGATGCCCAGCACCTTGCCGGTGCGGCCCACGTACTTGTGCCAGAAGTCGGGCTGCGCGGCCTCCAGTGCCAGCGCCGGCAGCGCCGGCGGCAGCACCTGGTCTTGGTAGGCGGCTGGCTGGCGGTCGAACACATTGGTGCAAGGCATCGAGACCACGCGCACGCGCACGCCCTCGGCGGCCAGCAGGGCCTGGGCCTGCAGGGCGATTTCCACTTCGGAACCGGTGGCCACGATCAGCGCCTGCGCAGCGGCCACTTCGGCCAGCACGTAGCCGCCTTGGCGGATGGCGTCGGCCTGCGCCAGCGTGCTCACGCGCGGCAGGCTCTGGCGCGACAGGCACAAGGCGCTCGGGCCGTCGCGGCGCTGCAGCGCCTGCGCCCAGGCCACCGCCGTCTCCAGCCCGTCGGCCGGGCGCCAGACGTCCAGGTTCGGGATCAGGCGCAGGCTCGGCACGTGCTCGATCGACTGGTGCGTGGGGCCGTCTTCGCCCAGGCCGATGCTGTCGTGCGTGAAGACGTGGGTCACGCGCTGCTTCATCAGCGCCGCCATGCGGATGGCGTTGCGCGAGTAGTCGCTGAAGGTCAGGAAGGTGCCGCCGTAGGGGATGTAGCCGCCGTGCAGCGCGATGCCATTCATGATCGCGGCCATGCCGAACTCGCGCACGCCGTAGCTCAGGTGGTTGCCCCAGGTGTCGCGCCCGGCCTTGACGCAGCCCTTGAAGTTGGTCAGGTTCGAGCCGGTCAGGTCGGCGCTGCCGCCAAAGAACTCGGGCAGCAGGGGCGCCAGCGCATCGAGCGCGTTCTGGCTCGCCTTGCGCGTAGCGATGGCGTCGGGCTTGGCGGCCACGGCGGCAAAAATCTCGCCCAGGCGCGCGCTGAAGTCGGCGCGCAGCTCGCCGGCCATGCGGCGCTCGAACTCGGCCGCGAGCTGCGGGTGCGCGGCGCGGTAGGCGGCAAAGCGCTGCGTCCACTCGGCCTCGGCTTGGGCCCCGGCTGCGCGCGCATCCCAGGCGGCGTACAGCTCGGCTGGCACCACGAAAGGGGCGTGCTCCCAGCCCAGCGCGGCGCGCGTGGCCGCTACTTCGGCCGCACCCAAGGCGGCGCCGTGGACGTCGTGCGTGCCGGCCTTGTTGGGCGCGCCCTGGCCGATCACGGTCTGGCAGCAGATCAGGGTCGGCTTGCCGTCGGCGGCAGCGGCTTGCTGCTTGGCTTGCCGCAGCGCCGCGTCCACCGCCGCTGGGTCGTGGCCATCGACGCGCGCGATCACGTTCCAGCCGTAGGCCTCGAAGCGCTTGGGCGTGTCGTCGGTGAACCAGCCCTCGACGTGGCCGTCGATGCTGATGCCGTTGTCGTCGTAGAAGGCGATCAGCTTGGGCAGGCGCAGCGTGCCGGCGAGCGAACAGACCTCGTGGCTGATGCCCTCCATCAGGCAGCCGTCACCCAAAAAGACGTAGGTGTGGTGGTCCACCACCGTGTGGCCGTCGCGGTTGAACTCGGCGGCCAGCAGCTTTTCGGCCAGCGCCATGCCGACCGCGTTGGCCAGCCCCTGCCCCAGCGGGCCAGTGGTGGTTTCCACGCCGGGGGTGATGCCGACCTCCGGGTGCCCGGCGGTCTTGCTGTGCAGTTGGCGAAAGTTTTGCAGCTCGCTCAGCGGCAGGTCGTAACCGCTCAGGTGCAGCAGCGCGTAGATCAGCATCGAGCCGTGGCCATTGGAGAGCACGAAGCGGTCGCGATCGGGCCAGAGTGGGTTCGCCGGGTTGTGCCTGAGGTGGCGGTTCCAGAGCACTTCGGCGATCTCGGCCATGCCCATCGGCGCGCCGGGGTGGCCGCTCTTGGCTTTTTCCACGGCATCGACGGCCAGCATGCGGATCGCGTTGGCCATCTGCCGGGCCAGTTCGGGGGTGGGGGTGTTCATGCGTAGGGGTTGAGGTCGGATTCGGGTTCAGGCCAGACCGAGCGCGCGCTTTTTGCGCTCCATCATGCGCCAGATGAAGGGCGTGAAGATGAGCTGCATCGTCAGTTCCATCTTGCCCCCGGGCACCACGATGGTGTTGGCGCGGCTCATCCACGACCCGTTGATCATACTCAGCAAATACTGGAAATCGATGCCCTTGGGCTGGGCAAAACGCACCACGCACACGCTTTCGTCGGCGGTGGGGATGTCGCGCGTGATGAACGGGTTCGAGGTGTCCACCACCGGCACGCGCTGGAAGTTGACGTGCGTGAGGCCAAACTGCGGCACGATGTAGTGCACGTAGTCGGGCATGCGACGCAGGATGGTGTCCACCACCGCCTCCTGGCTGTAGCCGCGCTGGGTCTTGTCGCGGATCAGCTTCTGGATCCACTCGAGGTTGATGGAGGGCACGACGCCGATGAGCAGATCCGGGTAGCGCGCCACGTCCACGGTATCGGTCTTGACGGCGCCGTGCAGGCCCTCGTAGAACAGCAGGTCGGTGCCGGCGGGCAAGTCGGTCCACGGGGTGAAGGTACCGGGCTCCTGGCCATAGGGTGCGGCCTCGAGCTCGTTGTGCAGGTACAGGCGGCTTTTGCCCTGGCCGCTGGCCGCGTAGTCGCGAAACAGCGCCTCGAGCTGCTCGAACAGATTGCCCTCGGCGCCAAAGTGGCTGAAATGCCGGTTGCCATTGGCCTCTTCCTCGGCCATGCGCTGCTTCATGGCCTTGCGCTCAAAGCGGTGGAAGCTGTCGCCTTCGATCACGGCGGCCTTGATGCCCTCGCGCCTGAAGATGTTCTGAAAGGTGCGCGTGACGGTCGAGGTGCCGGCACCAGAGGAACCGGTGATGGCGATGATGGGGTGGCGTTCGGACATGGCGAGAGTCTCCTGGATGGTGTGTGGCTAAGGGCGGCTCTGCTCGGCCTGGTATGGCAGCGGCATCAGTTGCGAAACAGCGAACGCGAAGCAAACAGCGGTTCGCCCTCTTTGGCCTGCGCGGGTTCGCGGTGGTAGCGCTCGATGCGCTCGACTTCGTTCTTGCTGCCAAACACCAAGCCGATGCGCTGGTGCAGCGAGGTCGGCACCACTTCCATCATCGGTTCGCGCCCGGTGCTGGCGCGGCCACCGGCCTGTTCCATGATCATGCCGATCGGGTTCGCCTCGTACAGCAGGCGCAGGCGCCCAGGCTTGCTCGGGTCTTTGTTGTCGCGCGGGTACATGAACACGCCGCCACGCATCAGGATGCGGTGCGCCTCGGCCACCATGGAGGCGATCCAGCGCATGTTGAAGTCCTTGCCGCGCACGCCCGTCTTGCCAGCCAGGCATTCATCGACGTAGCGCTTGATCGGCGCCTCCCAGAAGCGGCTGTTGGAGGCGTTGATGGCGAACTCTTGCGTATCCGGCGGCACCTGCAAATGGGGGTGGGTGAGCATGAACTCGCCCAGGTTCGGGTCCAGTGTGAAGCCGTTGACGCCACGGCCCACGGTCAGGATCAGCATGGTGGTGGGGCCATAGAGGGCGTAGCCAGCCGCCACTTGAGCAGCACCGGGCTGGAAAAAATCGGCCTCGACCACATCGCGGCCGCTGTCGATCACCTCCTTGGGTGCGCGCAACACCGAAAAAATGCTGCCCACCGAGACGTTGACGTCGATGTTGCTCGAGCCGTCGAGCGGGTCGAACACCAGCAGATAGGGGCCGCGCGGGTACTGCGCCGGGATCTGGTGCGGCAAATCCATCTCCTCGGACGCCATGCCCGCCAGGTGGCCCGACCATTCGGTGCGCTGCATGAACAATTCATTGCTCAGCACGTCGAGCTTTTTCTGCGTTTCGCCTTGCACGTTGACGCTGCCGCCGGCCTCGGGCGCGTAGTTGCCCATGGCCCCCCCGAGTTCGCCGTAGGCCACGGTGCGCGCTATCGCTTTGCAGGCCAGGGTCACGTCGAGGATCAGGGCGTTGAAATCGCCACTGGCCTGCGGGAAGCGGCGCCGCTCCTCGATCAGGAACTGGGTCAGCGTGGAACGGTTGGTCTGGAGCATGGTGTGTCTCAGTGGTTTTTATGAACAGTGCGGGGCGGCTTGGGGGCTTCAACGTTTGGCGCTGCCGGGCGGCTTGGCCGCTGCGCGCTGGGTGCCAACGGTGGCCCGAGTGGCCTGGCGCTCGCTCAGCCACTGGCGCAGTTGCCCCAAATCGAGCTGGCTCAGGTCGGGCAGCACGCGCAGCGCGGCGCCAAAATCGTGCTGCGCGGTGTAGCTGGTGGGGGTGATGACGGTCGCCAACCCCGCCGCCGTGGCCGACTGCAGGCCATTGGCCGAGTCCTCAAAGGCCACGCACTGCGCCGGGTCGAGGCGCATATCCGCCAGCACCTTGAGGTACACCTGCGGGTGCGGTTTTTTGAGGGGCGCGTTGCTGGCGTCGCCGATGGCCAGAAAGTGGCTGCGCCAATCCGGCCCGATGGCCGTGCGCAGCAGCGCCGCGATGTTCACCGGCGAGGTGGTGGTGGCGATCGCCAGTTGCAGGCCCTGGTTGAGCGCCGCCTGCATGAGCGTGAGCACGCCTGGGCGCAGCTCCACTGCGCCGGCGCTGATGGCTTGCTCGTACCAGGCGGTCTTGATTTCGTGCAGCCGCGCCACGGTGTCGCGCACGGCGCCGCCATCGACCTCTTTCAGACCCGGCTGCACCATGCGCCAGTAGTGCAGCAGGCGCTCTTTGCCGCCCGAGACTTCGAGCAGCTGGGTGTAGAGCGGCACGTCCCAGTGCCAGTCCAGCCCCTCTTGCGCGAAGGCGTGGTTGAACGCCGCGAGGTGCACGCTCTCGGTGTCGGCCAGGGTGCCATCCACATCGAAGATCAGGGCATTGAGCATGAAAAGCGGCGTGCAAATTTAAGGGGAGTCCGCAATGTAGTTCCAAAGCCAGATAAGGTAAATTTACGTTTTATTCACAACCAATTCAGGATAAGCTGAGTGAAAAACACCACCTTTCGCCAACTCAGGGTTTTCACTGAGGTCGCACGCCACCTCAGCTTTGCCCGCGCCGCCGAAGCCCTGCACCTCACGCCGCCCGCCGTGACCATGCAGATCAAGGAGTTGGAAGACAACGTCGGGCTGCCCCTGTTCGAGCGCAGCGGCCGCAAGGTGTCGCTGACCACCGCCGGCGAGTACATGCTGGTCTATGCGCGAAAAATTCTGGCCACGCTGAAGGACGCGCAAGACGCCGCCGCTCGCCTCAAACGGGTCGAGGTCGGGCAGCTTACGATCGGCATGGTGGGCACGGCGCAGTATTTTTTGCCGCACCTGATCGGCCAGTTCCGGCTCGAACACGCGGGCGTGGAAACGCGCCTGGTGCTGGGCAACCACGACCAGCTGCTGCGCATGCTGCAAGGCGGCGAGGTGGACATCGCCATCATGGGCCAGCCGCCCAAGGAACTGGCCACGCGCACCGAACCCTTTGCCGCCAACCCGCTGGTGTTCGTGGCCTCCACCGATCACCCGCTGCTCAAGATCGGCCACCCCACGGCGCAAGCGCTGGAGCCCTACGGCTTCATCGTGCGCGAGCGCGGCTCGGGCACCCGGGCGGCGATGGAGAAATTTTTACAAGGCACCCGCTTGCAGCCGCGCGTGGTGATGGAGATGTCGAGCAACGAGGCCATCAAACAGGCGGTGATGGCCGGCATGGGCTTGAGCTTTCTGTCGCTGCATACCATCGGGCTGGAGCTGCAGCACGGCCTGATTGCCCGGCTCGAGGTGGAGGCCACGCCGGTGGTGCGGGCGTGGAACCTGGTGCACACCCTGTCGAAGGTGCTCTCGCCGGCGGCCGAGGCTTTTCGCTACTTCATGCTCGAGCGTGGCGAAGGGTTTCTGGCGGCGCGTTTCGGGCAACTGCTGCCCTTTAGCCCACCCGCGAAATCCTGAGCATGTTGGTGCCACCCGGCGTGCCCATGGGCTCGCCACAGGTAATGGCATAGACGTCGCCGGCGGCGACGACGCCGCGCGCCTTGAGGTGCTGCTCGGCCTGGGCCAGCGCGGTGTCGCGGTCGGTGCTGGAATCCACCAGCATCGGGTGCACGTTGCGATAGACCGCCATGCGCCGCTGCGCGCGCAGACGCGGCGTCAGGGCGTAGATGGGAATGTGCACCTTGTGGCGGCTCATCCAGAGCGCGGTCGAACCCGATTCGGTCAGCGCCACGATCGCCTTGGCGCCCAGGTGCGAGGCGGTAAAGAGCGCGCCCATGGCGATCGACTGGTCGATGCGGGTGAAGGCCTTGCCGCTGAAGTCGGACTCGAGGTCGTGCCGGTCGGCACGTTCGGCGGCCTCGCAGATCAAAGCCATTTCGCGCACTGTCTCGAGCGGGAACTTGCCGGCGGCTGTCTCGGCGCTGAGCATCACGGCGTCGGTGCCGTCGAGCACGGCGTTGGCCACGTCGCTGACTTCGGCGCGCGTGGGCATGGGGGCGTGGATCATGCTCTCCATCATCTGCGTGGCGGTGATGACGAAGCGGTCGTGCGCGTGCGCCAGCCGGATCATGCGCTTTTGCAGCGCCGGCACGGCCGCGTTGCCGACCTCGACCGCCAGGTCGCCGCGCGCGACCATGATGCCGTCGCTGGCCAGCACGATGCTCTCGAGCACCGGGATGGCTTCGGCGCGCTCGATCTTGGCGATCAGGGCCGGTTGCGGGCCATCTGGTTGGGCCAGGTGGCACAACTGGCGCGCCAGTTCCATATCGGCCGCGTCTTTGGGAAAGCTCACGGCCACGAAATCGACCTGCAGCGCCATCGCCACCTTCAGGTCTTCCATGTCTTTGCTGGTCAGGGCCGGGGCGGTGAGGCCGCCGCCGCGTTTGTTGATGCCCTTGTGGTTGGAAAGCTCGCCGCCTTGCAGCACCTCGGTGTGCACCGCCGCGCCCTCGAGGCGCAGCACCTGCAGCACGATCAGGCCGTCGTTGAGCAGCAGCACGTCGCCCACCTGCACCTCGTCGGGCAGGCTCTTGTAGTCCAACCCCACGGCGGTTTCGTCGCCCGGCAGGCTGCGCGCAGCGTCGAGCACGAAGGGCTGCCCGGTTTGCAGCAGCACGCGCCCTTGGGCGAACTTGCCGACGCGGATTTTGGGCCCTTGCAAGTCGGCCATGATGGCCACTACGCGCCCGGCTTTTTGCGCGGCGGCGCGCACCATGGCCGCGCGCTGGCGGTGTTCGTCGGCGCTGCCGTGCGAGAAATTGAGCCGCACCACGTTCACGCCCGCCTCGATGATGGCTTGCAAGATCTCGGGCGTGTTGGAAGCCGGCCCGAGGGTGGCGACGATCTTGGTGGCGCGTGGGTTCATGGGGGCTCCGGGCTGCTGCGGTGAAGGATGAAACATTATTCCAGACCGTGAAGTGCGGCGCGTGACGGCGCGGCCCCTGTGGTGCCCTTGCGGCTTGTCCACTCCTTCAATTCTTTTGTGACCCCGCTTAAGCATCGCCTGATGCGGCGCCGGCGCTGCGCTCTGGGTCCGCTCCCGCCCTCTCGGGGCTGCGGTGGGTGTACAGCCAGTCCTTGAAGGCCAGCGCCGCCGCCGACAGGCGCTTGCCCTGCGGATAGACCACGTACCAGCGCCGAATGAGCGGGAAACCCTGCACGTCGAGCTGCACCAGTTCGCCCAGCGCCAGTTCGGCCACCACCGTGTGCGCCGACAGCACCGCCAGCCCCAGGCCACCGGCCACGGTCTGCTTGATGGCCTCGTTGCTGGCGAGCTCGAGCCGGGGTTTGATCGCAATCCCCTGGCTGGCAAAGAAGCGCTCGCTGGTCAGGCGCGTGCCCGAACCCGGTTCGCGCAGCACGAAGGGCAGGCCCTGCAGGCGCTGCGGGTCGATCTGGCGCTGGCCGGCCAAGGGGTGATCGGGTGGCGCCACCAGCACCAGCGGGTTGTCGGCAAAGGGCTCGCTGACCAGCGCCAGTGGCTCGGGTGGCTGGCCCATGATGGTCAGGTCGTCCTGGTTGTGTGCCAGGCGCTGCAGCAGCAGCTCGCGGTTGCCCACCTGCATGCTGACCTCGATACCGGGGTGGGCGGCGCAAAAACGCCCCAGCAGCTTGGGCACGGTGTACTTGACGGTGGTCAGGATCGCCAGCTTGATGCTGCCGCGCTCCACCCCTTGCAGGGCCGACAGGTCGGCGCTCAAGCGCTCCATGCGGCCCTCGATGTCGTGGCAGGCGTCGGCCAGCGTGCGACCGCTGGCGGTGAGAAAAATCTTTTTGCCGATCTGCTCGAACAAGGGCTGCCCCACGGTCTCGGACAGCTGCTTGACCTGCAGCGACAGCGTGGGCGGCGACAGGTGCAGCGCCTCGGCGGCGCGGGCAAAACTGCCGTGGCGCGCCACAGCGTGAAAGATGCGCAGCTGGTGCAGGGTGAGGTGGCGCAGGTTCATGGCGATAAGTTTACCTCAATAAAACATGACAGTCTGAACAATTTACTTGCATCAAACAAAAAAGGAGCCAACAATGAACCACATTGGATCGGCACTCAACACAGCAAGGGTGCAGGTACTCGGTTCCACCCACCTTCAAACAGGAGCAAGCATGGCTGTCAAGTCTTACAGTGCCGGTGTCAAAGAATACCGTCAAACCTATTGGATGCCCGATTACATCCCCCTCGACACCGACTTGTTGGCGGTGTTCAAGATTACCGCACAGGCGGGGGTGGATCGCGAAGAGGCCGCCGCCGCGGTGGCCGCCGAATCGTCCACCGGCACCTGGACCACGGTCTGGACCGACTTGCTCACCGACCTCGACTACTACAAGGGCCGCGCCTACCGCATCGAGGACGTGCCCGGCGACGACAGCTGCTTCTACGCCTTCATCGCCTACCCGATCGATCTGTTCGAAGAAGGCTCGGTGGTCAACGTCTTCACCTCGCTGGTGGGCAACGTGTTCGGCTTCAAGGCCGTGCGTGCGCTGCGTCTCGAAGACGTGCGCTTCCCGATCGCCTACGTGAAAACCTGCGGCGGCCCACCGCACGGCATTCAGGTCGAGCGCGACATTCTGAACAAGTACGGGCGCCCGATGTTGGGTTGCACCATCAAGCCCAAGCTCGGCCTGAGCGCCAAGAACTACGGCCGCGCCGTCTACGAGTGCCTGCGCGGCGGGCTCGATTTCACCAAGGACGACGAAAACGTCAACAGCCAACCGTTCATGCGCTGGCGCCAGCGCTTTGACTTCGTGCAGGAAGCCACGCTCAAGGCCGAGGCCGAGACCGGCGAGCGCAAGGGCCACTACCTCAACGTCACCGCCCCGACGCCCGAGGAAATGTACAAGCGCGCCGAATACGCCAAAGAGATCGGCGCGCCGATCATCATGCACGACTACATCACGGCCGGCTTTTGCGCCAACACCGGGTTGGCCAACTGGTGCCGCGAAAACGGCATGCTGCTGCACATCCACCGCGCCATGCACGCGGTGATCGACCGCAACCCGCACCACGGCATCCACTTCCGCGTGCTGACCAAGATTTTGCGCCTCTCGGGCGGCGACCACCTGCACACCGGCACCGTGGTCGGCAAGCTCGAGGGCGACCGCGAGGCCACGCTGGGCTGGATCGATCTGCTGCGCGAATCGTTCGTGCCCGAAAACCGCGCCCGCGGCATCTTCTTCGACCAGGACTGGGGCTCGATGCCGGGTGTGTTCGCAGTCGCCTCGGGCGGCATCCACGTCTGGCACATGCCGGCGCTGGTGAGCATTTTTGGCGACGACTCGGTGCTGCAATTCGGTGGCGGCACGCTCGGCCACCCCTGGGGCAACGCCGCCGGTGCGCACGCCAACCGCGTCGCGCTCGAAGCCTGTGTGCAAGCGCGCAACGAAGGCCGCCAGCTCGAAAAAGAGGGCAAGGAAATCCTCACCGCCGCCGCCGCCCACAGCCCAGAGCTGAAGATCGCGATGGAAACTTGGAAAGAGATCAAGTTCGAGTTCGACACCGTGGACAAGCTCGACGTGACGCACAAGTGATGCCCGCATCCACACCTTCCAGCAACCCCATCGAGCATTGACAGGAGCCCATCATGGCCGTACAAGCCTACCAACAGACCCAGCGCTACGAGACCTTTTCCTACCTCCCGCAGATGAAGCCCGAGCAGGTGCGGCGCCAGATCGCCTACGCGATTGCGCAAGGCTGGAACCCGGCCATCGAGCACACCGAGCGCGGCACCGCCGCCACCAGCAGCTTTTGGTACATGTGGAAGCTGCCACTGTTTGGCGAGCAAAGCGTGGATGCGGTGCTGACCGAAATCGAAGCCTGCCACCGCGAGTTCCCGAACCACGTGGTGCGCTTCGTGGCCTACGACAACTACTCGCAAAGCCAGGGTCAGGCCTTCGTGGTCTATCGCTGAAAGCGCTGGGCGCTCGACTGCCGCTGCAGCGCCCATTTTTCTGTATCCACAAGCATCGCAAGGGCGGCGCGGTTTTGCCGCGCGCCAGAAAGTATCCAGAGGTGTGCCATGGGGCCTAGCACTGTCAAACACGGCGACGTCACGCTGTCCGGGCGCGAGATGGCGCGCCTGCGCCGCCAGGCCATGGCCACGGCGGGCAAGGTGGCGAGCCGCGCCAGCGCGCAGTCGCTGCTGGCGCAGGCGCAGTCGGGCAGCGGCTCGGGCTTGAGTGCCGCAGTGCGGGCAGCAGCCCACACCAGCCAGCGCAGCCTGACCGAACTGCAGCACCCGGAGGCAGCGGCCGAATGCGCCTGCACCGGCGCGGCGGGCGGTTGCGGCTGCAACGACGCGGCGTGCACTGAGGTCCCGAGTGCCACCCCGGCCATGCAGCGCAGCCTCTACGCTGCCCCTACCGGCCGCACCTTGGCCCGGGCTCGGCGCCAGGCGTTGGCGGCAGTGGGCAAACCCGGCATCCAGCGCGTGGCCAACGCCACCCGCATCGCCGCCTCGATGCCAGACCGCGCCGATTGGCAGACCGCGCTCGAGCAAGGCGCCACCGGCCGTCAACTGGCGATGCAAAAGCGGCTGGTGGCCTCGCTCACCGGACGCACCGAAGCCAGCAGCCAAGTGAGCGCCATGCGCCCCAGCGGGCGCACCCGGCCGGCGCTGCAAAAGGTCGAAGCCGGCCACACCCTGAGCGGGCAAGCAGTCACCGGCACCCAAGTCGAGCGCAGCGGCAAAGTCACCGGCCAGGAGCCCGGAACCTGCCGCAACGTCACCGGCACCGAATACATCGGCCAGGAGCAGTTCGAAGCCTGGTGCGAGGCGCGGCCACAGCCGCGTCCGCCCAAAGTCGGGCAGTCGCTCACCACCGGGCAACAGCAGACCGTGAGCGGCACCATGGCCGACCCCAAACCGTTGGTCACCGGCAACCAGACGGGTGCGTGCCGCGGCATCACCGGCACCCAGTACCTGGCCGCCGAAACGCTGCAACTGTGTCAGCAAGAGGGTCTGCGCGAGGGCCCGCACAAGGTCAGCGTGATGTCCAGCCGCGGCCAGCAGACCGTGACCGGCGTCACGCTGCACAGTGGCGGCAGCGTCACCGGCAGCGAAGCCGGCGCGCAGCGTCCGATCACCGGCACCCAGTATGCCCGCTCCAGCAGCGCCAAAACGCAGGTGCAGCCGGCCAGCTGGCGGCCACAGTCGCTCACCGGCGATCGGCCCGGCGTGGGCGGCGGCGGCGTCACGGGCGACGAGCGCGGCGCCTGCGAGCCGGTCACCGGCACCGCCTACATCGGGCCCGACAACCAGCACGCCTCGTGCCGCATCGACGGCGCCTGGCTCACCCGCCACCCCGAGCTGGCGCTGGAACAGGTGCCAGCGGCGCCGCAGGGCTTCAGCATCGTGCCGCCGGCGCGCCAGCGCGCCCCCGAACGCGTGCGCTCGGTCACCGGCGTGGCCAGCGGCAGCGGCGGCGCCAGCGAGCGCATCACCGGCCCCGGCTTCAAGGCCCAGGGCATGATCACCGGCACGCCCGAATTCCGCCACGGCTGCAGCGCCCGCGCCACCGGGCGCATGGTCGCCAGCGAGCGCACAGCGGCCGCGCCGACTGCCGCCGCCGCCCCGGCCACACCGCCGGCACTGGCGTCGAGCCAAATCTCGGGCGACGGGCGCCAGCAGGGCAGCCGCGTCACCGGCGACGCCTGGAGCGGCAACAGCCGCGTTTCGGGCACCGAAGGCGCTTGGTCCCAAGGGCGCAACCCGACGCTGCGCGGCCAGCCGCGCGGCATGGGCATGGATGCACGGGCAGCGCGCGAGCAGGTGCGCGAACAGGTGCGCCCCGAGATTCCGCCCAGCCCGGTCACCGGCTCCTCGGGCAGCACCGGGCGCGGCGCCACCGTGACGGTATCGGGCGGCGCCCGCGGCTGAGCTGGCAACCACTGAGCTTGCCACCATGAACACCCTGCAACGCCGTCTGGCCCTGAGCGCACGCGCCAGCAGCCAACCTGCGCCCAATGCGCGGGCAGGGGCGTCGGCGCGCACCCGGTCAGCGGAGCTGCCGCTGCCCCAGGAGCGAGCGCAGCATGCGCTGGTGGATGCCGCGCTCAACGACTGCCTGCGCCACTATGAGCTCACGCTGCGCGGCCGCTTTGCTGCCGTCACCGACGTGTTGCGCACGCTCTCCAACCTGCAGCACGAGCGCGACTTTGCGCAACAGGCGCAAGCGCTGGCGCTCGAGCGGCTGGGCTTTGAGTTGCCCGCCGACTGGCTGGCCAGCGCCTGGGTTCAGGGCGTGGACATGTCTGCGCTGTACGCGCACTGCCTGTTCGCGACCATCGCCGCTTCGGTCGACCACGCCGCCACCGACCAGGCCTGCTGGCTGCCGCGCATGACGCTGCAGAGCGCGCACTGGCAGGCTCTGGGTTTTCACACCATCGACATCAGCCCTTGCGCCGATGGCCGCTTGCAGGGCTTGCTGCCCTTTGTGCTGCGCACCGCGCCGGCGCCCTGGGTCTGGGTCAAGGCCTACGCCGGCGCGTTGTTTGACGTCGAGCACGACGTCGCCGACTGGACCCAGCGCGAGCTCGAGCGCCTCACCGGGGCCATCGAAGGCGGCGCCGGGCTCGACTACCTCAAGGTCGCGGCCTACCACTACAGCAGTTCGGCCCCCTGCGAGCAGGGCTGCGCCGCCCACGGCAGCCACGACGCCGCCGCTGTGGCCGCCGCGATCGAGCGCCTGCACGCACTGCAAGTGGCGGTGGACAACACCTATGGCCACGGCGCCGCACCGCAGGTGCTGCTGCTCGGGGTCGACACCGATTGCGACGCGATCCGCATCCACCTGCCCGACGCAAGCGGCCAGTTGCGCGCCGAGCGCTACCTCGACAGCGCGGCGCTGTACCGCGCCACGCTGGGCCTGAGCGCCGCAGCGGCGCAGCAGGCGCTCGATGCCGCGCTGCTGCGCTACGCCGCCGAGCTCGGTGGCGCCGCGCTGTACCCACTGCCACACGGGCTGCTGGGCTTGGCCCGGGCCTGGCTGGTCGGCAACTTCTCGCAGCTCGACTACGTGCAGCAGCACCACGGCGGCCGCTACGCCGTGATCGGCCACGACGAAGCCTTCGTCTGCGCCGGCGAGGCCGTGCCGTCGCTGCAGGTGCGCAACCAGTTTTATTTTGCCCACCTCGACACGGTCGAAGAAGGTGCGGCCGACCTCGACGTGGGCGCGCGCATCTTTCAGGGCCTGAACGTGCAACGCGGCTTGCCGCTGCCGCTGCTGGTGCATTTCACCTACAGCGCACGCGTGCCGGGTTCGCGCGAACGCGCGGTGGCGCGCGGCTTGCGCGTGGCGCAGGCGGCGCGGGAGCGTTTTGCCGACTGGGCCGGGCGCGGTCTGCTGCACTGCCGCGTGGCGGTCAGCGAGCGCCACAGTGGCCAGCGGCTCGAATGGGCCGATGCAGCCGCAGCCGCGGTGGCTGGGCACTGAAGCGCAGGAGCCGAGCCATGAAGATCATGCGCGTGGAAAAAACCCTGGTTTCGACCAACCGGATCGAAGCCTTTGGCCACCGGCCCCTGCTGGTGGTGCAGGAGCGCGCCGGTGGCGCACGCAGCGTGGCGGTCGATGCCATCGGGTGCGTGCCAGGCGACTGGGTGATCTGCGTCGGTTCGTCGGCCGCGCGCGAAGCCGCCGGCAGCCGCGACTTCCCCTCCGACCTGACCATCGTCGGCATCATCGACCGCTGGACGCCAGAGGGGAGCGCCTGATGGAAGTGCTGCAAGTCATGGCCGATCTGGTGTGCACCCGGCGCGTGGAGGGCATGCAAGCGGTGTCGCTGCGCGTGCTGCAAAGCGAGCAGGGAGTGGTTTCGGTCGCGTCTGACCCGGTCGGGGTGCCAGAGGGCAAGTGGGTCTTCGTCACCACCGGCAGCGCGGCCCGGTTTGCCATGCCCGATCCGCTGACGATCACCGATTTGGCGATCTGCGGCATCGTCGATCACTGGGAATGTGCAGGCAACGCACAGGCGGCAGCGCCAGACGCTGCGGCGGCCGATGCGGCGACGCCTGCTGCCGGAGCACGCGCCAATGTGCGCGCTGCACCGTAGGAATGCTGAGTGGGCCGGCCGCTGGCCAGCTCGTGGGAGCATGGGTGAGTCGTTCGCTTGAGCGGACGGCTCGTGGGGTTTAGGTGTTTTTTTTTGGTGTTTTTTTTTGAACTGAAGGAGAAATGAAATGGCAGCAACCACAGGTATTGCCCTGGGCATGATCGAAACCCGCGGCCTGGTGCCGGCCATCGAGGCCGCCGACGCCATGACCAAAGCCGCCGAAGTGCGCCTGATCGGGCGCCAGTTCGTCGGCGGCGGCTACGTCACGGTGCTGGTGCGCGGCGAGACCGGCGCCGTCAATGCCGCTGTGCGCGCCGGTGCCGACGCCTGCGAGCGCGTGGGCGACGGGCTGGTGGCGGCGCACATCATCGCGCGCGTGCACAACGAGGTCGAAGGCATCCTGCCCACGGCCCCGAGCGCTTGAATCCACTCAACTTTGTAAAGATAAAGAGGCAACACGATGGCTACGAGCACAGGAATCGCCCTCGGGATGATTGAAACACGCGGCCTGGTGCCGGCCATCGAGGCCGCCGACGCCATGACCAAAGCCGCCGAAGTGCGCCTGATCGGGCGCCAGTTCGTCGGCGGCGGCTACGTCACGGTGCTGGTGCGCGGCGAGACCGGCGCCGTCAACGCCGCCGTGCGCGCTGGCGCCGACGCCTGCGAGCGCGTGGGCGACGGGCTGGTGGCGGCGCACATCATCGCGCGCGTGCACAACGAGGTCGAGGGCATCCTGCCCGTGCGCCCCGACGCCGACGGCGGTGGCCGCGACCTCGAGATCACTTCGACCCGCAGCTGAGCGGCGCAAAGGCCATCGCATGCAAGCGCTCGACCCAACGCCCAGCGGCACCCCGGCCACGGCCAGTGAGGCCACGGCGTTGGCGCCTGCCGCGCCTCCTGGATGGAGCTGCAGCGAACGCCCGCCGAGCCTGTTTCGGCGTTTCGAGTTCGCCAGCTATGCCCACACGCGGGCCTTTCTGGATCGTCTCGCCGAACTGCAGGAGTCCAGCGGCGTTACGGCTCAGAACATCAACTTTGGCCGCACCTATGTCAACGTGACGCTCAGCGCCACCGGGGCGGCCTTGAGCCCGGCCGAGTACGCGCTGGCGGCTGAACTGGGGCGGCTGGCCACGGCCTGACAGCGCCATGAGCCGCCGTGCCGCACCGTTTCAGTTGGCCCTGATCAACCACAAGGGCGGCACCGGCAAGACCACGCTGGCTGTGAACCTGGCTGCGGCGCTGGCACAGCGCGGCCCCACGCTGTTGGTGGACCTGGACCCGCAGGGCTCGGCCTTGCAATGGGCGGCGCAGAGCGGCGCGGCGGGTTTGCCGATGGCCGTGCATGGCGCCGAGGCGGCCCAGAGGCTGGCTGATGCATCGCAGCCGCGCCCGCACTACGTGGTCTGGGACTGCCCGCCGGCGCTGCAGCAAGACGGCTTGCAGGCCTTGCTGGGCCAGGTCGATCGGGTGCTGGTGCCGGTGCTGCCCTCGGCGCTCGACCTGTGGGCCAGCTGGCATTTGGTGCGTTGGCTCGAGCAGGCCGGCGCTGGGCGCAGCGGGTGGCGCGCCGCTTTTGTGCTCAACCAGGCCGAGCCCGATCGCGCCTGGTCACAGGCCATGAACGAGGCGGTCGCCGAGTTTGGGCTCGAGCTGCTGCCCTCGGTGGTGCGGCGGCGCGCGATCTACCGCAGCGCCGCCCTGCAGGGGCAAACCGTGCACACGCTGGGGCGCCAGGCGGCTGCGGCCCGGGCCGAAATTGAAGCCGTACTCGAGGAGATACTGAAATGACCGCACTCAAAACCCAACTCGCCGCCAGCGTGCGCCGCAGCGCCCAGCCCGAGCGCGGGGCCGAATCGGCCGGCAACGCGCCGCCCACGCCGGCGCCCAAGGCCGCTGCGCCTGCCGGCACCCGGCCGGCACGCGCGCCGCGTGCAGCGCCCAAAGCGCGCGCCAATGGCACCGCCCGGCCTCGGGCCGACGCCAGCGCCCACCTGGCCGCGGCCACCTCGTCTGCAACCTCCTCTGCCACCCCCGCGACCACCGCGCCCATGCCCGCAGCCACACCCAGCGCCGACGGCATGCGCACGTCCAGCCCACGCAGCAGCGCCGGCGAGCTGTTTCCGCAGCGCGTCTGGCCCGACTAGGTCTTAGCCCGAGCACGATCATGAACAGCACCCCCCCACGCAGCTACCCAGAACGCAGCTACCCGGCGCGCCACCTCGACTTGGCCGGCATGCATCCCCCGCCACCCCCCATGCGGCCCGGCGCACCGCAGGCTGGCCGCACCCCGGCCAGCGCCGCCCACAGCGGCCACGCCGCCCTGCGCCCAGGCCTCGATACGCCGCCCCACACCGCCAGCGACAGCGACCCGTTGCGCGGCTACCGCGCCACGCACGAGCCCTTTTACCGCCCCGTGGCCGACGAGGTCGAGCTGTTCGAGGCCGCCTACGGCGCCCGGATGCCGGTCATGGTCAAGGGCCCCACCGGTTGCGGCAAGACGCGTTTCATCGAATACATGGCCTGGCGCCTGCGTCGGCCCTTGGTCACCGTGGCCTGCCACGAGGACATGACGGCCTCCGACCTGGTCGGGCGCTTTTTGCTCGACGCCCAGGGCACGCGCTGGCAAGACGGGCCGCTGACGCTGGCAGCGCGCCACGGCGCGATTTGCTACCTCGACGAAGTGGTCGAGGCGCGCCAGGACACCACGGTCGTGATCCACCCGCTGACCGACGCCCGGCGCCTGCTGCCGCTGGAGAAAAAGGGCGAGCTGCTGCACGCCCACCCCGACTTCGTGCTGGTGATTTCGTACAACCCGGGCTACCAGTCGCTCATGAAGGACCTCAAGCAGTCCACCAAACAGCGCTTTGCGGCGCTCGATTTTGGCTACCCCGAGCACGCGCTCGAAGTCGAGATCGTGGCCCACGAGTCCGGCGTCGATGCCGAAACCGCCGGGCGGCTGGTGCACATCGGCGAGCGCGCACGCAACCTCAAGGGCCACGGCCTGGACGAGGGGCTCTCGACCCGGATGTTGATCTACGCCGGCACCCTGATCGCGCGCGGCGTCGCTCCCGCAGCGGCCTGCCGCATGGCGCTGGTGCGCCCGATCACCGACGACGCCGACATGCGCGACGTGCTCGACGCCGCCGTGGGCACCTACTTCTGACACGCCACCAGCCCGCACCCCTCAGTCTGTAAACGGCCCCCAAGCGCCATGACCATCCACCTGCACGACCAGCACGAGCTGCTCGCCGAACTGCCGCCCAGGGCGCAGGAGCTGCTGCCGGCGGCGTGGCAGGAGGCCGCGCGCGCCATGTCGCCGCGCGGGCTCGACAACTACCTCAAGGGCGCGCGGGCGCTGCACCAACTCGGGCGCGGCGAAGACCTGGTGCTGACCTACCTGCAGCAGATGCCACACCTGGCGCGTGCCGTGGGCGAGGAAGAGCTGCCGGGGCTGGTGCAGTTCCTGCTCGGCATGGCCTCGCGCACCTCGGGCCAGGTGCTGGCCTTGATCGCCGGCACCTCCGGCACGGTGGCCGAGCGCCTGGGCGACGCCAGCCTGTGGCGCCAGTACCTGAGCGTGCTCGAACTGGTGCTGGCGCAAGCCCCGCGCGGTCTGCGCCCGATGCTCGAGCAACTCGACCGCCTGCTGGGCCAGCTCACCCTGGGCGGGCTGCGGCGCTGGGTGATGTGGGGCGCCAACGCCTACCGCAGCGATTTCGAGGGCCAGCAGCGCTACTTTGGCCTCGCCAGCCCCGACGCGCTGGCGGTGCTGCAGCAGGAGCGCAAGGGCACCTTGCTGGTCGATGTGCAGCGCCGGCTGAACATGTATCTGCGTGCCCTCTGGGGCCGCGACTTCGTGCTGCGCCCGACCGCCGGCGACTACGAGCAGCGCCAGGGGCTGCGCCCTTTCATCGACCAGATGGTGATCCACCTCGCCGACGCCTACGACGACGTGCCCGCCAGCAGCGACACGGCCGCCGCCACGGCCGCCCCGGTGAGCGCGCTCGAGCTCTACCGCGCCGCCGCCGCCCACTGCGCCGCGCACTTGGTGTTTGGCCAGACGGCGCTCGACGACCACGGCCTCACGCCCTTGCAGTGTGCCCTGGTCGAAGCGGTCGAAGACGCGCGCGTCGAAGCCTTGGCGAGCGCGCGCTTCCCTGGGCTGGCTGCGCTCTGGCGGCGCCTGCAGCCGCAGCCGGTGGCCGAACCCACCAGCTGCGGCGACCTGCTGCACCGCCTGGTGTGCGCCTGGCTCGAACCCGACCGCGCCGACCCCCACCCCTGGGTGCAGCAGGGTCTGGCCGCCTGGGCCGCCTGGCCCGACCGCGACGACGCCCAGCGCAGCCTGAGCACCGGACTGGAGCTGGCGGCGAGCCTCGAGCACTGGCGCCAGCAACAAGGCTGGGCACCGTTTTCGGCGCGCCAGGATGCCTTGCGCGCCCCCTACCGCGACGACAACCGCTACCTCTGGCAAGCGGCGCGCTACGACGAGGCGCAGGCGTTGCAGGCGGACTGGGACAGCCGCCAGCAGGTGCGGCGCAAAGTCAACATCATGGAGATGGTCAACGAAATCGACGTCGAATACGCCGGCGACGACGCGCAGGAAATCTGGACCCTGCCGACCGAATACTGGCTGGACCAGGAAGGCGTGACCATCAACTCGCTGCTGGGCCGCGCGCCGCTGGCCGACCCGGTGCACTACCCCGAGTGGGACTACCAAATCCAGCTGCACCGGCCCGACTGGGTGACGGTGCAGGAGCGCCACGTCGAACTCGCGGATCCGGCGCCGGTGCAGGCCGTGCTGGATCAGAACAAGCCGGTGATCGCGCACCTCAAATACCTGATCGAGGCGCTGGCGCCGCAGGGCCTGCAGCGCATCCGGCGCATCGAAGACGGCGACGACATCGACCTCGATCCGGCGCTGCAGGCGGTGCTCGACTGGCGCATGGGGCGCCAGCCCGACCCGCGCATCATGCAGCGGCGCCAGCGCCACGAGCGCGATCTGGCCTTGCTGGTGTTGCTCGACCTGTCGGAATCGGCCAACGAAAAAGTGCGCGGCCAGGAGCAGACCGTGCTCGAGCTCACGCGCGCCGCCACCATCTTGCTGGCCGAGACGCTGCGCCGCATCGGCGACCCCTTTGCCCTGCACGGCTTTTGCTCCGACGGCCGCCACGACGTGCACTACTACCGCTTCAAAGGCTTCGACGAGCCCTTTGCCGAGCTGGCGCAGGCGCGGCTGGCGGCGATGAAGGCGCGCTACTCGACCCGCATGGGCGCGGCGCTGCGCCACGCCGGGGCGCAACTGCAGCGCCAGCCGCAGCGCAAACGGCTGGTGCTGGTGATCACCGACGGCGCGCCCGCCGACCGCGACGTCACCGACCCGCAGTACCTGCGCCTCGACGCCCAGCGCGCGGTGCAGGAGCTGCAGCGCGACGGCACCTGGTGCTACGGTCTGTCGCTCGATCCGCAGGCCGACGGCTACGTCGAGCGCATCTTTGGCAGCGGCCACTACAGCGTCATCGACCGCGTCGAGCGCCTGCCCGAACGCCTGCCGCAGCTCTACCTGGGCCTGACCCGATGAAGACCGCCGGCGGCGCGCCGGTGTCGCTGCGCACCTACGTCCTGATCGACTCGCTGCAGCCGCAGCTGGCCTCGTACCTGGCGACCTCGTCGCAGGGCTTTCTGCCGGTGCCGGGCGACGCCTGCCTGTGGGTCGAAGTGGCGCCGGGCATGGCGGTGCACCGCCTGTCCGACATCGCGCTCAAGGGCAGCAACGTGCACATGGGCGAGCAGGTGGTGGAGCGCGCCTTTGGCTCGATGGAAATCCACTACCGCAACCAGAGCGAGGTGGCGCAGGCCGGGCAGCTGATCCTGCAGCAGCTCGGCGCCGCCGAGTCCGAGCGCCTGCCGTGCCGCATCGCCTGGAGCGAAGTCATCTGCGCCCTCACGCCCGACCACGCCACCCTGATCAACCGCCAGTTCCGCAAAGGCTCGATGCTGCTGCCGGGCAAGAGCATGTTCATCTTCGAGGTCGAGCCGGCGGGCTACGTCGTCTATGCCGCCAACCAGGCCGAAAAAGCCGCCAACGTCACCCTGATCGACGTGCGCCCTTTCGGCTCCTTTGGCCGCCTGACGATGATGGGCAGCGAAGCCGAGGCGCAGCAGGCGCTGGAAGCGGCCGAGCGCGCCATCGCCGCCATCAACCAGAATGCCGCCCCTTTCAGCGAGAATTGATCCATGCACGTCGATACCGCCGCCAAACGCCTGCTGTTCCACACCGTGCGCGTCGATACCGTGCTCGCCGACGGCAGCCTGGGTTCGGGCACCGCCTTCGTGATCGAGCACGCGCACGCGCGCGGCCGCAGCCGCTTCGTGGTCACCAACCGGCACCTGGTCGAGGGTGTGCAGCGCGGCGCGCTGGTGTTCACGCGCGCCCACCATGGCCAGCCGCTGATCGGGCAGCGCTTTCAGATCGACATCGAAGACTTCCCGCAGGCCTGGTTTGGCCACCCACAGCCCGAAGTCGATCTGGCGCTGGTGCCGCTGCGGCCCTTGCTCGAGGCCGCTCAGGCCCAGGGCGTGGAGCTGTACGTGCAGCCCATCGACAGCCGCACCATGCCCGACGCGGCCGCCAGCGCCGCCTTCGATGCGCTCGAAGACGTGCTGTTCGTCGGCTACCCGAGTGGGGTCTGGGATCAGGTCAACGCGCTGCCGATACTGCGCCGCGGCAGCACCGCCACGGCGCTGGCGCTGGACTTCGAGGGCCGGGCCGAATTCCTGATCGACGCCGCCGTCTATCCGGGCTCCAGCGGCTCGCCGGTGTTCGTGCGCCGCCGCCGCAGCGACGGCGCGCCGGACGACGCCAGCCAGAGTGCGCCCTGGTTTGCCGGCGTGGTGGCGGCGGTGTTCTTTCGTGAAGAAGCCAGCCGCCTGGTGCCCGTGCCCGTGCCGGCCAGCGTCGGGCCCACGGTGCTGGGCAGCGAGATGATCGACCTCGGGCTGGTGATCAAGGCCAGCGCGGTGCAGGAGCTGCTGGCCGCCTACCTCGGGCGCTGGCTCGACTGAGCCGCTGGGGGCGCAGCGCGCGGGCCGGCGCCGACGCTCCAAACCAGCGATACTTGGGCCCCATGATTCCGCTCGAACAAGCCGTGCGTGCCTCCAGCGTGCTGTCGGCCATCACGCAGCGCGTGGCGCAGTCGCAGCAGCTGCTGCGCCTCGTGCTGCCGCTGCTGCCGCCGCCGCTGCGCGATCAGGTCAGCGCCGGCGCGCTCGACGACGGCGTCTGGTGCCTGCTGGTCAACAACCCCGCCGTGGGCAGCAAGCTGCGCCAGCTCGCCCCGGCTTTGCTGCAGGCGCTGCAGGCCAGCGGGCAACCGGTGAACGCGCTGCGCTTCAAGGTGCGCAAGCCCGTGGCAGACTGAGCTCGAACTCGGCCCCGGCGTGGGCGCTGTTGCGCGCGCGCAACTGGCCGCCGTGTTCCTCCACGATGCCGTAGCTGATCGACAGCCCCAGGCCCGTGCCCTGCCCCACCGGCTTGGTGGTGTAAAAAGGGTCGAAGATGCGCGGCAGGTGCTCGGGCGCAATGCCGGCGCCGGCGTCGAGCACGCACACCCGCACGTGGTTGGCGTCGGCGGTCGCACGAATCTCTACCCAGCGGCGCTCGGGGGGCTGGGTGGCCACGGCGTAGCAGGCGTTTTGCAGCAGGTTCATCAGCACCTGCTGCAACTGGCCCGCGCTGCCGCGCACCGGCAGCGCCATGGCCGGGCGCTGCCAGCGCAGCTGCACCGGTTGCGCCTGCCCCTTTTGCACCCAGGCAATCGCCAGCTCGATCACCGCCGCCAGCTCCAGCGGCAAGTGCTCCTGCGGGTCCATGGCCGAAAAGCGCTTGAGCCCCTGCACGATGTCGGCGGTGCGCTGCGCGCCCTCGAGCGTACCGGCGATCAGTTCGGGCAGGTCGTGGAGCATGCGGTCGATGTGCAGGCGCTGGCGCAACTCGCCCAGCTCGGCATCGGTCCGCCGCTGGTGCACCGCGCTCAGGTAGCTTTGCATGCGGCTGCAATATTTTTGCAGCGCGTGGGTGTTGCCGAGCACGAAACTGATGGGGTTGTTGAGCTCGTGCGCCACCCCGGCCACCAGTTGCCCGAGCGAGGCCATTTTTTCGGAGTGCAGCAGCTGCTGCTGCGCGCTCTTGAGCGCCGCGTGCGCCGCTTGCAGCTCTTGGTAGGCGCGCTTGAGCTCGCCCGTGGGGCGCCCCACCCACACCGTGCCCAAACGGCGCCGCGCGCCGCCGAAGCGCGGGGTGCAACTGGCATCGACCGACAGCGGCTGCCCATGGCGGTCGAGCAGGTTGAGCTCGATCTCCAGCCCCTGCTGGGTGCTGTCTTGCATCGCCCCCTGCGCCCGCTCCTGGCTGCTGGCATCGGCCAGCAAGCGCGCCACCGGCTGGCCCACCAGTTCGGCTTCGCTGCGCCCCACCAGCTCGCACAAGGCGCGGTTGACCTGTTCGATGCGGCCGCTGCGGTCGCACACCACCAGCACGTCAGACATCGAGGCCATCACGCTGGCGATGAACTGCTGCTGCAGCTCGAGTTCGGCGTTTTTCTGCTCCAGCTTGACCTCGTCGTCGATCAACTGGGTATAGACCTGCTCCATTTTCTGGATCACGTCCAGCCAAGCGGTTTCGTCCACGCCCTCGAGCGCGCCCAGAGGGTCGAGGCTGCTGCCGGGCTCAGACGGAAACCGGGCGGGCAAGGCGGGGCGCGCGACCATGTTCAGTGCACCGTGCAGACCATGCAGGGGTCGAAGGAGCGCACCACGTGCTGCACCGCCACCGGCGTGTCCTCGCCGGCGCGCACCGGCGCCCCCACCAGCGCCTGCTCGAGCGCGCCCGGCACACCGGCGGCGTCGCGCGGGGCAAAGTTCCAGCTCGTGGGGGCCACGATCTGGTAGTTGGCGATGCGGCCCTGCTGCACCACCACCCAATGCCCCAGGCTGCCGCGCGCGGCCTCGGCCAGGCCCAGGCCGCGCCCCTCATCCGGCAGCGGCGCCGGCACGCAGAAGGCGTCGCCGGGCTGTATGGCTTGCAGCCAGCGCTCCATCAGCGGCAAGACTTGCGCCAGCTCGAGGGCGCGCGCCAGCACCCGCGTCAGCACGCTGCAGCCCTGCTGCGCCACCGCCTCGCACACCAGGGGCTGCCCGGCCACCAGCTGGCGCGCCAGCGCCCCCGTCTCCACCACCTGCCCGGCCCAGCGCGGCGCCTTGTTCCAGGTGTAGGCGTCGGCCTTGTCGGGGGCCGGGCGGGTCAGGCCGTTCCAGGGGTGCAGCGCCGGCGCAGCGCCCGCCGGGCCCGACTCGAGCCAGCTGCGGCTGGCGTCTTCGCTGATGGCCTCGGGCTGCAGCGCCAGCACCTGCGCGCCATCGGGCTGCTGCTGCCAGACCCCGGCCGGCAGCGCCAGCGTGCCGTCGGGTTGCGGGTAGGTGCCGTAGCTCAGGCAGCGCCCCGGGCCCGCTCCCAAGCCGGCCAGCCCGGTGTCGCGCGCCAGCGTGAGGAAAAAGCGCAAATCGCCGGCCTCGGGCTGCGCAGCGTGCCAGCGCCACAGCGCGGCCAGGCCGTCGAGGGCGTTGACGCGCTCCAGCGTGTCGGCAAACAGGTGCTGCTCCAGAAAGGCGCGCCATTCGCGCAATTTGGCGCGCAGCCGCACCCGCTCGCCGGCGTCGATGGCGCGCGCGCTGCCGCCGGGCTCGATCGATTGCGTGTGCGGCCACTTGCCGCCCAGCGTGCCCAGCAGGGTGAAGGCGCGCTGGCGCGCCGCCAGCGCCTGGCGGGTCTGCACCCCGTGCTCGGGCAGGAAACGGCGCCGGGCTTCGCTGTGCCAGGGTCGGTCGGCGTACACCGGCCGGCAGAAGTCGGGCATGAAGAAGGCGTAAAAATGCGTCAGGTGGTCGGCCAGGTTTTCGGTCGCCAGCATCAGGTTGATGGCGTGCTGGCCGTTGGGCGGCGGCTGCACCCCGGCCAGATCGGCCAAGGCACGCGAGCCGGCCACCGACTGCGACACCGAGCAGATGCCGCAGATGCGGGGCACGAACACCAGCGCATCGTGCGCCAGCTTGCCGTGCAAAATCTGCTCGAAGCCGCGGTACATGGGCGCGTTCACGTGCGCCGCGCGCACCGCGCCGTCGGCCGCGTCGAGCGTGACCTCGAGGTCGCCCTCGACGCGGTTGAAGGGCCCGACGATCAGGCGGCTCATGGGCGTGCGTTCATGGTGCGTTCATTTCAGCCGCGTGCGCCGCAGCGCGGGTTTTTGCAGCAGGTGGTCGGCTTCGGCGTTGTCGCGCACGCGCTTGGGCGTGGCGCTCTTGGACAGCGCGGCCAGCGCGATGAACCAGGCCTTGGGCATGTCGGTCGGCAGCCCGATCGGGATGCCCGCCAGCTTGGGCGTCTGGGCAAAGGCGTGGCCCGGCTCCTGGAAACCCGGCTCGGTACAAGCGATGCAGGCGTAGCCGCCGCGGGTGCAGCTGCCCTCGCCGTTCCAGAGCCGGATGTTGCAGTCGGCGTGCACCTGGGTGCCCTTGCAGCCCATGTGCTCCATCAAGCAACCCAGATCGGACGGCTTGACGGCGCTGGCCTTGAACTCGTAATACTCGTTGCGCGTGCAGCCGTGGTGCACCAGCTGGTCGGCGTAGAAGCGCGGCCGCGCCAGCGCGTCGAGGTCGGCGGCGGCCAGGCTGTCGGCCGCCAACGCCGCCAGCGTATCGAGCACCCAATTCGGGTGCGTCGGGCAGCCGGCGACGTTGATCACCGGCAGGCCGCTGGCGCTGCGAAATTCGGCCCCCAGCAGGCCGCCGGGGCGCTCGTCCTCGTATTGCAGGCCGCAGGCGTCGGTCGGGTTCTCGCCCGCTGCGGTGACCCCGCCCCACGCGGCGCAACTGCCCACCGCCAGCACGTGCCGCGCCCGAACGGCCAGGCGGCGCACCCAATCGATCATTGGCACCCCGGTGCCCGCCAGCACATGAAAGCGCCCGGTGCCGTGCGGGCCGCGCAGCAGCGAGCCTTCGATGCACAGCGCGTCGAGCGGCTGGCGGCCGTCGGCGCAGCGCTGCAGCAGCGCCAGCACCTCGGCGCCGCTGGCCAGCGAAAGCGAGGGGTGCCAGAGCAGTTCGATGTCGGCGGCGCGCAACTGGCCGTGCCAGTCGGGGGTGTCGGCGCACAGCAGCGACATGCTGCAACCGCCACAGCCCCCGGCTTGCAACCAGAGCAGGTTCATGCGCCGGGCTCCAGCCCAAAGCGCTGGATTTTGCTGCGCAGCCCCACGCGCGACAAGCCCAGCTCTTGCGCCGCACGGGTTTTGTTCCAGCGCTGGCGCAGCAGCGTTTCGCGCAGCAGCATGGCCTCGATCACCTCGAGCCGCTGCACCAAGGTGCCGCTGCTGGGCACCAGCGCCGCCAGCTGGGCCGCAGCGCTGCCGCTGCCGTGCCCTTGCAGCACGCGCGGCGAGAAGGCCTCGGGCGGCAGCCGCACGCCGTCGTGCAGCGCCAGCGCGCGCGCGATTTCGTTGCGCAGCTCGCGGATGTTGCCCGGCCACGGGTAGGCCAGCAGGCAGGCCAGGGTGCCATCGGGCAGTTCGGGCGCAGGGCGGCGCAGCTCGGTCGCCACCTGGTGCAGCAACTGCTGCGCGATCGGCCCGATGTCGGCCACGCGCTCGCGCAGCGGCGGCATGGTGAGCGTGACCGCAGCCAGGCGGTAGTACAGGTCTTCGCGGAACAGCCCGTCGCGCACGCGCTGCTCGAGCTCGCGGTGCGTGGCGGCCAGCACGCGCACATCGACTGGCAGCGGCCGCGCCGCACCCACAGGCCGCACCTCGCCCTCTTGCAGCACGCGCAGCAGCTTGACCTGAAACGCGGCCGAGGTCTCGCCGATCTCGTCGAGCAGTATGGTGCCGCCGTGGGCACGCTGAAACAGCCCGACGTGGTCTTCGAAAGCACCGGTGAAGGCGCCGCGCTTGTGGCCAAAGAGCTCGGACTCGAGCAGCGTGTCGGTGATGGCGGCGCAGTTTTCGACCACGAACGGGCCGCTCGCGCGCGGCGAGGCGTAGTGGATGGCGCGCGCCAGCAGCTCCTTGCCGGTGCCCGATTCGCCCAGCACCAGCACTGGTAGGTCGTAGCGCGCCACCTGCGCCGCCACGGCGCAGACGCGATCGAGCGGGCTGCCCGCTGCGCGCACGATGCGCTCGAAGCCATACACCTGCTGCACCTGCTGCTGGCGCTGGCTGACGCGCTGGCGCAGCGCCGGGGTGCTGGTGCGCAGTTCCAGATCCAGGCGCGCGGTCTGGCGCTGCAGGGCTTGCGCCTCCACGGCGTTGCGCACCGAGTCGAGCAGGTGCTCGGGGGCCCAGGGTTTGAGGATGTACTGGTAGATGCCGGCTTCGTTGATGCCGGCCACGATGTCGGCGCTCTCGGAGTAGCCCGAGACGATGATGCGCACCACCTCGGGCCAGCGCTGGCGCACCTGCCTGAGAAAAGCCACACCGGTGGTGCCGGGCATGCGCTGGTCGCACAACAGCACCGCCACCGGCTCGCGCTCGAGCCAGGCGCACGCCTGTTCGGCGCTGCCGGCGGTGAGCACGCGAAAGTCTTCCTCCAGGGTGCGCCGGATCGCTTCCTGCGAACGCAGCTCGTCATCGACCACCAGCACGGTGGGCTCTGGGTTGAGGGGCAAGGGGGGCGTGGTCAAAACACTGGACCGATCGGGAAACATGGGTTGCGCGTCTGCCATTGTAGGCAAGCGCCAAGCCACTGGTCGCAGCCGGGTCAACGGTGAAGATCGGTGGGGCCACCGGCTGCAGACTGGGCTGCGACGCCGACCGCCGAACCGAGCCTGAAATGCTGCACAATCCTTCGCATCCCACCCACCATCCCCACACTCAGAGAGGAGCACCCGCGCCATGGCATCCGTCAACAAAGTCATCCTGGTCGGCAACTGCGGCCGCGACGCCGAGATCCGCTACCTGCCCTCGGGCCAGGCAGTGGCCAACGTCACCCTGGCCACCACCAGCCGGCGCAAGGACCGCAACAGCGGCGAAGTGGTCGAAGACACCCAGTGGCACCGCATCACCTTCTACGAGCGGCTGGCCGAGATCGCCGGCGAGTACGTGAAAAAAGGCCGCCCGATCTACGTCGAAGGGCGCCTGAAATACGGCAAGTACACCGATCAGTCCGGCGTCGAGCGCAACACGGTCGACATCGTGGCCTCCGAGCTGCAGCTGCTGGGCAGCCGCGAAGGCCTGGGCGCACCTGCCGCGGACGATGGCGGCGCCGCACCGCGCGCCGCCGCCCCGGCAGCCAGCCGGCCCGCCCCCGG
>JBGFRU010000011.1:0-7344 GCA_041694945.1 Pseudomonadota bacterium | reverse complement strand
GTCGTTGCAAATCCGCGCCATAGTGGCACTATGGCTGTGGTTTGCGCCTAAGCAGGGCCAAAAATCCATCGGTTTTATTTGTCCCATCAAGCGCGCACCACCACACTGGAGATTATCGCCGTCTCGCTGGCGCTCGGGGGGGCGGCAGGGTTTTGCCACGCCATCCAAGTCCATGCAAGCGCAGAAAAATCAGGGAAAGTACCGAGGGTCCTGACAGCGCTTTGACAGCGTGCAGGCCGATCATCGAGGCCATTCCCACACCATCGGAGACTTGCCATGCGCTGCGACACCTTTCTCAAATCCTTGACGGCATTGGCTGCAGCCAGCGCCACCGGCTTGCCGCTGACGGCGTGGGCGCAGTCTGCGCTGCGCATGATGATTCCCGCCAACCCAGGGGGTGGCTGGGATCTGACGGGCCGTTCCCTGGGCCAGGCGCTGCAGGACGCCGGGCAGGCGCAGTCCGTGACTTTCGAGAACCGCGGCGGCGCCGCAGGAACGATCGGGCTGGCCCAGTTTTACAACGCGCGCCGCGGCGACCCCGATGCCCTGCTGGTGATGGGGGCCGTGATGCTCGGTGGCATCATCACCGGTCGGCCGCCGGTGAGCATCACCCAGATCACGCCGATCGCCCGCCTGACGACCGAGTTCAACGTGTTCGTGCTGCCCGCCAATTCGCCACTGCGCACCATGCGCGATGTGGTCGAGCAGCTGCGGCGCGATCCGGGCAGCGTGAAATGGGGCGGGGGGTCGCGCGGGTCGACCGAGCACGTGGCGGCCGCCCTGATTGCCCGCGCTTCGGGGTTGATGCCGGGCGCATCAACTACGTGCCGTTTCGTGGCGGCGGTGAGGCGGTAGCGGCCATTCTGGGGGGCAACGTGACCATCGGCGGCAGCGGCCTGAGCGAGTTTTTGCCGCACATCCAGGCCGGGCGCATGCGCGCCATCGGCGTCACTTCCGAGCAGCGCCTGCCTGGGCACGACATCCCGACCCTGCGCGAGCAGGGCATCGATGTGGTGATCGGCAACTGGCGCGGCGTCTATGGCGCGGCGGGCATCACGCCGGCGCAACGGGCCGCCCTGACCGAGCGGGTGGTGCGGGTCACCCAAAGCCAGACCTGGCGCACGGCCTTGCAGCAAAATGGCTGGACATCGGCCCTGCTCACCGGGCCCGCCTTCGACGAGTTCGTGGAGCGCGATTTTGCGCGCCTGCGCGCGGTCATGGCCATGTCGGGCATGATCTGAACCGCCCGCACGCACCAATGCCCGCCTGAACGCCATGGAACCCTCGTCGCCCTCGTCGCCCGCCACCCAGCCCGTGCATTCATCGCATTCGGTGGTCCTGCAGGTGCTGCTCGCGCTCGGGGTGCTGGGGGTGGCGGCGCTGCTGGCTTATGGCGCGACGCAGATCCCCGCCGAGGCCGGGTATGCGGGCATCGGGCCCAATTTTCTGCCCTGGGTGGTGGCGGCGGCGCTGCTGGTGTGCGGCGGCTTGTTGTTGCGCCAGGCCCTCACGGGCGGCTTCCAGAACCTGGACCAGGCCTCGGGGGCACCGCGCGCCGATTGGCACGCCTGGGCGTGGGTCTCGGCCGGGGTGCTGGCCAACGCGGCGCTGATCGAATACATCGGGTTTGTGCTCAGTTGCGCCCTGTGCTTCACGCTGGCCGTGCGCGGTTTGCGCATCGCTGAAGGCAAACCGGGTGGCGGCTGGATGGGGCTGGTGCGCGATGCGGCCATCGGCTTGCTGCTGGCGGCCCCGGTGTACTGGCTTTTTGCCCAACTGCTGGCCGTCAACTTGCCCAGCCTGACCGCAACCGGCTGGATCTAAGGCCCCCTTTAGGGCCGCCCAAGGCGGTTCAGGATCATGGAAATTTTCGAGCAACTGATGGGCGGCTTTGCCACCGCCGCGACCCCGATCAACCTGATGTGGGCGTTTCTGGGCACCGCGCTGGGCACCGCCATCGGCGTTTTGCCGGGTCTGGGGCCGGCCGTGACGGTGGCGATGCTGCTGCCCATCACGGCCCAGGTGGAGCCCACCGCCTCGCTGATTTTTTTCGTGGGCATCTACCTCGGGGCCATGTACGGCGGCTCGACGACCTCGATCTTGCTCAACACCCCGGGCGAGACCGGCACCATGGTGACGGCTCTGGAAGGCTTCAAAATGGCCAAGAGCGGGCGCGCCGGCGCGGCCTTGGCCACTTCGGCGATTGGTTCCTTCGTCGCCGGCTCCATCGCCATCGTGCTGCTGACCCTGTTCGCGCCCGCGGTGGCGGATTGGGCGGTGCAACTCGGCCCGCCCGAGTATTTTGCCTTGATGCTGCTGGCTTTCGTCACGGTGAGCACGGTGCTGGGCAAAAGCGCGCTGCGCGGCCTGACGGCCTTGTTCCTTGGGCTGGCGCTGGGGCTGGTGGGCATGGATCAGATCACCGGGCAGGTGCGCTACACCGGCGGCGTGCTCGAGTTCATGGACGGCATCGAGGTGGTGCTGGTGGCGGTGGGTTTGTTTGCGGTGGCCGAGGCGATCTACAACGCCATGTACGAAGGCCGCACCGTCAGCACCATGAACCGCCTGACGCGGGTGCGCATGAACCGCAGCGAATGGAAGCGCTCGTGGCCGGCCTGGTTGCGCGGGGCGGGCATGGGGTTTCCCTTTGGCACCATACCGGCCGGGGGCACCGAAATCCCCACCTTCCTCAGCTACGCCACGGAGCGCAAGCTGGTGGCGCCCCAGCACCGGGCCGAGTTTGGCAGCACCGGGGCGATCGAGGGGGTGGCAGGCCCGAGGCCGCCAACAATGCCGCCGCCACCGGCACCCTGGTGCCCCTGCTGGCCCTGGGCATACCCACTTCGGTGACCACGGCGGTGCTGCTGACGGCGCTGCAGAACTACGGGCTCAACCCAGGGCCGCAGCTGTTCCAGACTTCGGAGGCGCTGGTGTGGGCGCTGATCGCCTCGCTCTACATCGGCAACGTCATGCTGCTGCTGCTCAACCTGCCGCTGATCCGGCTTTGGGTCAAGCTGCTGCTGGTGCCCAAGCCCATGCTCTACGCAGGCATCATGGTCTTTGCCACGGTCGGGGTCTATGGCATGCGCCAGAGCGCTTTCGACCTGTTCCTGATGTTCGCCGTGGGTCTGCTGGGGGTGTTGATGCGGCGTTTCGATTTTCCGATTGCGCCCGTGATCGTCGGCCTGATACTGGGCCCGCTGGCCGAGGCGCAACTGCGCAACGCGCTCTCGATAGGCCAAGGCAACTGGTCGGTGTTCATCGAGCGCCCGCTCTCGCTCGGGCTGCTGCTGATCGTGCTGCTGGTGCTGATCACGCCGCGCTGGCTGGCCTGGCGGCGACGCGCCTGATGCCGGTTCAGCGCCGCCAAGCCCGGCGCAGGCTGCCCGGTGGCAGCAGCACGGCGGCGATCGCCACCATGACGCAGAGCACCGCCACGCCGTCTTGCCAGCGCGGCCATTCGTTCATGATCAGGGTGGCGCTGGCGGTGCCGATCAGGGGCACGAGCATCACGCTCATGGCGCTGGTGGCCGGCGGCAGGTGGCGCGCGAGCGAAAACCAGATGATCTGGGCAAAGCCGTAGTTGAACAGCACGCCGTAGGCCAGGCTGATCCACATCGGCACGCTGAACTGGAACTGCGGCCACGGTTCGCTGGCCGCCGCCATGAGCCACATGCAGACGCTGGTGAGCGCCATCATCCAGACGGTGAGCGCCTCGACCGGCAGCGTGAGCTGGGCGCGGCGCATCATCAGTGTGCCGATGGCCCAGCAGAGCGCCGCCCCGAGCATGACGACGACGCCAAATGGGCTGCCAGCGAGGTGGCCCCATTCGTCGGCCAGCAGCAAGGCCACGGCCAGCAGCACGGCGGCGGTGGCGGCCAGGCTGCGCCGGGTCAGGGCCAGGCCAAAAAAGAGCGCGCCCAGCAGCACGGTCCAGACCGGCATGGTAAAGCCCAGAATGGCGGCGCGCCCCGATGCCAGCGCCTGCACGCCAAAAATCGACAGGGTGTGCCAGCCGAGCATGTTCGGCAGGCCCAGGGTGACGATGCTGCGCCACTCCGACGCCCCGCGGGGCACCATGCGCACGCCGCGCAGATAGAAAAACACCGCCAGCCAGAGCGTGCCGCCGGTCATGGTGAAGGCGCGAAAGTACAGCGGCGTGAGCTCTTGCAGCGAGAGCTTCATCATCGGCCAGTTGACGCCCCACATCAGCGTGAGCGCGACCAGGCCGACCAGTTGCGATCGGTTGAGCACGGTGCGCGGCCTGCTCTAGACCGCGACCGGCGCCTTGATGGCCGGGTGGTGCTGGTAGTCGAGCAGTTCGAAGTCGGCCAGCTCGTAGTCGAAGATCGAAGGCGGGCGGCGCTTGAGCTGCAAGCGCGGAAAAGGGTAGGCCGGGCGGCTGAGTTGCAGCTGCACCTGCTCGGTGTGGTTGTCGTAAATGTGGCAGTCGCCGCCGCACCAGATGAAATCACCGGGCTCGAAATCGCACTGCTGCGCCAGCATGTGCGTGAGCAGCGCGTAGCTGGCAAGGTTGAAGGGCACACCGAGGAACAGATCGGCGCTGCGCTGGTAGAGCTGGCAGCTCAGGCGCGGGCGCCCCTGCGCCGTGGCCGGAGCCACGTAAAACTGAAACAGCACGTGGCAGGGCATGAGCGCCATCTGCGGCAGCGCGGCCACGTTCCAGGCGCTGACCAGCAGGCGGCGGCTGTCGGGGTTGCTTTTGAGCTGCTGCACGAGCTCGGCGATCTGGTCGATCTGGCCGCCCTCGGGGGTGGGCCAGCTGCGCCACTGCACGCCGTAAACCGGCCCGAGGTCGCCGTCGGGGCCGGCCCATTCGTCCCAGATGGTGCAGCCGCGCTCTTGCAGCCAGCGCACGTTGCGCCCGCCCTGCAAAAACCACAGCAGCTCGACGATTACGGCCTTGAGGTACACCTTTTTGGTGGTGATGACGGGCAGGCCTTCGCTCAAATCAAAGCGCAGCTGGTGCCCAAACACGCTGCGCGTGCCGGTGCCGGTGCGGTCGCCCTTGGCCACGCCGTGTTGCATGACGTGGCGCAGCAGGTCTTCGTAGGGGGTGCGGATGGGGCACGGCGGGCTCATGGGGGGGGATTATCCGGCAAGGGCCGCGCCAGCACCCGCCCGGGGTTGAGCAAGCCCTGTGGGTCCAGCGCCTGCTTGATCTGGCGCATCAGGGTCAGCGCTTGCACGTCTTTGTAGCGCGGCAGGGTGGCGGCGCGCAAGGTGCCGATGCCGTGCTCGGCGCTGATCGAGCCGCCGTGGCGTTGCACGCAGTCGAACACCAGCGCGTTGATGCGCGCCTCGTGCAGGCGCAAAAAGGCGGCGGCGTCGGCCCCGGCGGGGCACTGCACATTGAAGTGCAGGTTGCCGTCGCCCAGATGGCCAAAGTTGACCAAGCGCGCACCCGGCAGGGTCTGCGCCAGCAGGGCCTCGGCCTCGGCGCAAAAGGCGGGGATGCGCGAGATCGGCAGGCTGATGTCGTGCTTGGCGTTGAGCCCTTCTTGCGCTTGCGCCAGCGGGATGCTCTCGCGCACGTGCCAGAGCCGCTGCGCCTGCGCCAGCGATTCGGCCAGCACGGCATCGCCAGCGCAACCCTGCTGCAGCGCGCTTTGCAGCAAGGACTGCAAGCGGGCCTGCATCTGCGTTTCAGAGTCCGCGCTTTCGCTCAGCTCGATCAGCACGCAGTAGGGCCAATCGGGCCACAGCGGCGGGCGCAGCGCGGGCAGGTGCTGCGCCACCAGTTGCAGCGCCAGTTGGCCCATGAGCTCAAAGCCGCTCAAACCCGGACCCAGCGTGCGCTGCGCCAGCGCCAGCAGCTCCAGCGCGGCGGGCAGCGAGGGCACGCCCACCCAGGCGCAGCCTTGGGCCGCCGGTTGCGGCTGCAGCTTGAGCGTGGCGGCGGTGATGATGCCCAGCGTGCCCTCGCTGCCGATGTAGAGGTGCCGCAGGTCATAGCCGGTGTTGTCTTTGCGCAGGCCGCCCAGCCCGTGCCAGATAGAGCCATCGGGGCAGACCACTTCGAGCCCCAGGCACAGATCGCGTGCGTTGCCAAAGCGCAGCACCTGGGTGCCGCCGGCGTTGGTGGCCAGGTTGCCGCCGATGGTGCAACTGCCCTCCGAGGCCAGGCTCAGCGGCAGCCACAGGCCCGCGTCGGCAGCGGCTTGCTGCGCCGTTTGCAGCACGCAGCCGGCTTCGAGCGTGAGCGTGAGGTTGGCGGCATCGAGCGCGCGGATGCGGTTCAGGCGCCGGGTGCACAGCAGCACCTCGGTGCCGCTGGAGTCGGGCACACCGCCCAGCACCAGCCCGGTGTTGCCGCCCTGGGGCACGATGGCGGCCCCGGCGGCGGCGCAGGCGCGCACCACGGCCGCCACTTCGGCGCTGCTGCCCGGGCGCACCACGGCGCGCGCGCGCCCGCGCTGGCGGCCGCGCCAGTCGCGCTCGTAGGGTTCGAGTTCGGGCGGGGGCGCATCGGGCGCCAGCACGAAGGGGGCGCCGACGCAGGCGCGCAGCGTGTCGAGCAGGGGGTCGGGCTTGGTGGTCATGTCTTACTCCTTGGGGGTTGGCGCGCAGCGTGTCGAGCAGGGGGTCGGGTGGGGGGCTCATGGAGGCGGGCTGCCAGCCGCTGCCGCCTCGCGCAGCGCCTTGGCCGCTTGCAGCCGCAGCTTGATGTGCATGGCGCAGGCTGTGAACAGGGCCACGCACAGCAGCACCTGCAGCGTGGCCAGCGCCTGCGACCAGCCGGTTTCGGTGGTGGCGCGCATCACGCCTTCGAGCACGTACAGCCACACCAGCAGACTCACCCAGCGGTAGGTGTACATGCGCAAGCGCAGCAGCCCCGGCAGCGGCAGCAGCAGCGGCAGCACCTTGAGCGCCCACCACGAGCCGCCTTCGCGCAGCGGCGCCAGCCACAGCTCCCAGGCCAGGCCGAGCACGATCAGGCCCAGCACGCTGGCCACCGCGATGAATCGGGTGCGCCGCGCCGCCGCGCTGGGGGGGGTGGAGGTGAGCGCCAAGTGGTCGGCGCTGCCTTCGTGATCGGTGGAGGTGCTTGGGTTCATGAATCAGGGGCCAAAGACCGTGGCATGATAGCCGGATGCAGGCATCCAAATTGTCAACCGGGGCCATGGGCGCGGCCAATATCTTGCGCCACGCCGAGTTCGGTGGCTTTCTCGACCAGCCAGTCCATGCGCTCGTTGGCTGGCCAAGCACAGCGGGTTTTCGGTGGACACCAGCGTGTGCATAGCGGCGCACGACCGCGCCGGGCTGGAGCGGCTGCTGCGCTACTGCGCCCGCCCGCCGTTTGCCATGGAGCGGCTGCGCAAA
>JBGFRU010000010.1:0-61331 GCA_041694945.1 Pseudomonadota bacterium | reverse complement strand
GGGCCGATTGACGTACCTGAAACTGCGGCATGTTCGCTTGGGTGAAACCACTACAGCGCAGATTATCTCACAAAATCATGGAGTTGAGATAGGAAGTGGGGGTGTGGGGCACGGATTTAGGCTATGAGGGCAAGATACAGCCGCTGCGCGAGGCGAACTCGACGAACCTCAAGCCCGCCTGTGTCGCGCGCCGGGTGAGTGGCTTTCGCGAGAACGATATCAACAGGAGGGAGGCCGAAGACATCATCGCTACCATCAAGGCAATGATCCGGCATCCGGCCTACGCGGGTAAAACGATAGGCATCATCACCATGATTGGCGATTCGCAGGCCGCCTTGATCCAGACGATGCTTCACAAAGAGATTGATGGCGTCGAGCTGGAGCAGCGCCGCATCCAAGTGGGCATTTCGGGCGAGTTCCAGGGCGACGAGCGCGACGTGATCTTCTTGTCCATGGTCGACAGTTCATCCGATGAGGGGACGCTGAGGATGACAGGCGTCGGTGCCTACGAGCAGACCAAGAAGCGCTACAACGTCGCGGCGAGCCGCGCCCGCGACCAACTTTGGGTTGTGCATTCCTTCGACCCAAACCTGAACCTGAAGTCGGATGATCTGCGCTTTCAGTTGCTGCGCCACGTCAAGGACCCGCAGGCGACTTTACGTGCTTTCGACAGGGAGGAACACAAGACCGAGTCGCCCTTTGAGCGCGAGGTGCTCAAGCGGCTTACAGGTGCTGGCTACCTTGTGCGGACGCAATGGCAGGTTGGCTACTTCAGGATTGACATGGTCGTTGAGGGCGGCGGCAAGCGCCTGGCCATTGAGTGCGACGGCGACCGCTGGCATCCCTTGGACAAGCTCTCAGACGACTTGGAGCGTCAAACCGTTCTGGAGCGCCTTGGCTGGCAGTTCGTCCGCATTCGGGGCAGCGCGTTTTACCGCAACCCGGAGCAGGCCATGCGCCCGGTCTTTGAGCAGCTCGTTGAGTTGGGCATTCCGCAAGAAGCGTTCTCGGCTGCCGAGGCTCCTGCCACCGACATGCACTTGATCCATGAGCTTGACGCCATCATCGCCGAAGGCTTCAAGGAGGAGGAGCAAACTGAGGCGGCGCAGCAGGCCTTGGCTGTGGCGACCGGGCAGGCCGAACTCGATACCGTCGCTTGGCCATCGGGATCAATTGGTTTCGAGCACGGGCAGATTGAGTCGATTCTTGATCGTGCGGGAGGCGTCGCCCCGCTTGAGGTTTTTCTGCGAGAAATGGCGAAGTCAAAGGGTTTCCAGCGGCTGGGCAAGAACGTCCGCAAGGCTTTGCTGGATGAACTCGCCAATCTCACCCGGCAAGGGAAGATCGCTGTCAAAGGCGGACTGATCCGCCTCATCCGATCCTTGGACGATGATGGTGCGTAGTCTGGCATGAGTGGGTGTTTTTAGCAAATCAAAGCCGACCCGATCTGGCCGCCAACGTTGGCGACCAATACGACGGCCGAAGGCTTGAAATCCCACCCCCCAGCCTCAACTGCATCGCATCCGAAACCCTCAGCGAGGCCGCCCCATGCGCATCGACAAACTCACCACCAAACTGCAACAAGCCCTGAGCGAAGCGCAGACGCTGGCCCTTGGGCAAGACCACGCCTACATCGAGCCGGCGCACCTGCTGGCGGTTCTGTTGCGCCAGCCCGATGGCCCCAAGGCGCTGCTGCAGCGCGCCGGCGTCAGCGTGCCGGCGCTGGCCCAGGCCGCCGACGAGGCGCTGGCCAAGTTGCCCTCGGTGCAGGGGCAAGAGCAGGTGCAGGTCGGGCGCGACACCGTCAGCCTGCTGCAGGCGGCGGAAAAGGAGGCCATCAAGCGCGGCGACCAATACGTGGCCAGCGAGCTTTTTTTGCTGGCCCTGAGCGAGAGCAAAATCGCCTTGGCCGACGCCGCGCGCAAGGCCGGCCTGAACCGCAGTGCCTTGCAGGCCGCCATCGACGCCGTGCGCGGTGGCCAGAGCGTTGACAACCCCGAAGCCGAAGGCCAGCGCGAGGCGCTGAAAAAATACACCCTCGACCTCACCGAGCGCGCCCGCGCCGGCAAGCTCGACCCGGTGATCGGGCGCGACGACGAAATCCGCCGCGCCATCCAGGTGCTGCAGCGGCGCAGCAAGAACAACCCGGTGCTGATCGGCGAGCCCGGTGTGGGCAAGACCGCCATCGTCGAGGGGCTGGCGCAGCGCATCGTGGCTGGCGAGGTGCCCGAAAGCCTAAAGGACAAGCGGGTGCTGGTGCTCGATATGGCCGGCCTGTTGGCCGGGGCCAAGTACCGGGGCGAGTTCGAGGAGCGCCTGAAATCGGTGCTCAAGGAGGTGGCCGCCGACGAAGGCCGCATCATCCTGTTCATCGACGAGCTGCACACCATGGTGGGCGCGGGCAAGGCCGAGGGCGCGATCGACGCCGGCAACATGCTCAAGCCGGCGCTGGCGCGCGGCGAGCTGCACTGCATCGGCGCCACCACGCTCGACGAATACCGCAAGTACATCGAAAAGGACGCCGCGCTCGAGCGCCGTTTCCAGCGCGTGCTGGTCGATGAACCCACGGTCGAGGCCACCATCGCCATTCTGCGCGGCCTGCAAGAAAAGTACGAGGTACACCACGGGGTCGAGATCACCGACCCGGCCATCGTCGCCGCCGCCGAACTGAGCCAGCGCTACATCACCGACCGCTTCCTGCCCGACAAGGCGATCGACCTGATCGACGAAGCCGCAGCCAAAATCAAGATCGAGATCGACTCCAAGCCCGAGGCCATGGACCGGCTCGATCGGCGCCTGATTCAGCTCAAGATCGAGCGCGAGGCGGTGCGCAAGGAAAAGGACGAAGCCAGCCAGAAGCGCATGACCCTGATCGAAGAGGAAATCGTCAAGCTCGAGCGCGAGGCCGCCGATCTCGAGGAACTCTGGAAGAGCGAAAAAGCCAGCGCCCAGGGTTCCGACCAGGTGCGCAAGGACATCGAGCAGATCAAGATCCAGATCGAGGACTGGACGCGCAAGGGCGACTTCAACAAGGTCGCCGAACTGCAGTACGGGCGCCTGCCCGAGCTCGAAAAACGCCTGCGCGAGGCCCAAGCCAAGGAAGCCGCCGGCGACGGCGGCGCCAGCGGGCCGCGGCTGCTGCGCACCCAGGTGGGGGCCGAGGAAATTGCTGAAGTGGTGGCGCGCGCCACCGGCATCCCGGTGGCCAAGCTGATGCAGGGCGAGCGCGACAAGCTGCTGCAGATGGAAGACAAGCTGCACCAGCGCGTGGTCGGGCAGGACGAGGCCATCGTCGCCGTGGCCAACGCCATCCGACGCAGCCGCGCGGGCCTGTCCGACCCGCACCGGCCGCTGGGTTCGTTTCTGTTCCTGGGCCCCACCGGCGTCGGCAAGACCGAGCTGTGCAAGGCGCTGGCGGCGTTTCTGTTCGACACCGAGGAACACCTGATCCGCATCGACATGAGCGAGTTCATGGAGAAGCACTCGGTGGCGCGCCTGATCGGGGCCCCGCCGGGTTACGTGGGTTACGAGGAAGGCGGCTACCTGACCGAAGCGGTGCGGCGCAAGCCCTACAGCGTGATCCTGCTCGACGAGGTGGAAAAGGCGCACCCGGACGTGTTCAACGTGCTGCTGCAAGTGCTCGACGACGGCCGCCTGACCGATGGCCAGGGGCGCACGGTGGACTTCAAGAACGCCGTCGTCGTCATGACCAGCAACATCGGCTCGCCGCTGATCCAGGCCATGGTCGGGCAAGACCCCGACGACATCAAGGAGGCGGTGTGGGGCGAACTGAAACACCACTTCCGCCCCGAGTTCCTGAACCGCATCGACGAAACCGTGCTGTTCCACGGCCTCGACGCCGGGCACATTGCGCGCATTGCCCGCATCCAGTTGCAGGTGCTCACCGAGCGCTTGGCGCGGCTCGAATTGGGCTTGCAGGTGAGCGAGGCGGCGCTGGCCGAGCTGGCCAAGGTGGGTTTCGACCCGGTGTTTGGCGCCCGGCCGCTCAAGCGCGCGATCCAGCAGCGCATTGAAAACCCGCTGTCGCGCCAGATCCTCGAAGGGCGCTTTGCGCCCAAGAGCACGGTCGGCGTCGATGTCGATCCGATCCAGGCCCCAGGGCAGTTCCAGTTTGCGCTTGTGGCACCCTGAGGAAGGGGCGGCGCCGTGTCGGGTCGGGCGTCAGGCACACGCAAGCCGTGCGGTCAAAATCGTGGGGTTATGCTTGCCCAGCCGCTCAAAGCAACCGCCGCGTTGACCGCCTCAGGAGACCCCATGCCCGCCCGCCACCCCGCCGACGCCACTTCCTCCAGCAGCCGCTACGCCGATTTTTACCGCCGCTCGATCGACGAGCGCGAGGCCTTCTGGGCCGAGCAGGCGCAACTGATCGACTGGCAGCAGCCCTTCGAGCAAGTCTGCGACGCCGGCAACCGGGCTTTTGCGCGCTGGTTCGTGGGCGGGCGCACCAATCTGTGCCACAACGCGGTCGATCGGCACCTGGCCGAGCGCGCCGAGCAAAACGCGCTCATCTGCGTTTCGTCCGAAACCGGGGCCGAGCGGGTTTACAGCTACCGCGAGCTGCACGCCGAGGTGCAGCGCATGGCCGCCATCCTGCTCGATCTGGGTGTGCGCAAGGGCGACCGGGTGCTGATCTACATGCCCATGATCGCCGAGGCCGCCTTTGCCATGCTGGCCTGCGTGCGCATCGGGGCCATCCATTCGGTGGTGTTTGGCGGCTTTGCCAGCCACGCGCTGGCCAGCCGCATCGACGACGCGCGCCCGGCCCTGATCGTGAGCGCCGACGCCGGCATGCGCGCCGGCAAGGTGCTGCCCTATCAGCCTTTGCTCGACGACGCGCTGCGCCTGAGCCAGCACCCGCCCAGGCAGGTGCTGATGGTCAACCGCGGCCTGGCCGAGCTGCACCCGGTGCCGGGGCGCGATGTGGATTACGCCGCCGCGCGCGAGCGCTGGTTGCAGGCCCAGGTGCCGTGCGTGTGGCTCGAGAGCGGCGAGCCGAGCTACATCCTCTACACCAGCGGCACCACCGGCAAGCCCAAGGGCGTGCAGCGCGACACCGGCGGCTACGCGGTGGCGCTGGCGGCCTCGATGCGCCACATCTACCTTGGCGAGCCGGGGCAGACCTTCTTTGCCACCTCGGACATCGGCTGGGTGGTGGGGCACAGCTACATCATCTACGGCCCGCTGCTCTACGGCATGGCGACCCTGATGTACGAGGGGCTGCCGATCCGCCCCGATGCCGGCATCTGGTGGCAGCTGGTAGAGAAATACCGCGTGAGCGTGATGTTCTCGGCCCCCACGGCGGCGCGCGTGCTCAAAAAGCAGGACCCGGCCTACCTGAGCCGCCACGACCTCTCCAGCCTCAAGGCCCTGTTTTTGGCCGGCGAGCCGCTGGACGAGCCCACCGCCAGTTGGATCGGGGCCGCCATCGGCAAACCCATCATCGACAACTACTGGCAGACCGAGACCGGCTGGCCGATTCTGGCGCTGTGCAGCGGCGTCGAACCCACGGCGGTGGGCAAGATCGGTTCACCGGGGCGCGCCGTCTATGGCTTTGACGTGCGCCTGATCGACGAGCTCACCGGGGCCGACATCACCGAGCCCAACCGCAAGGGCGTGCTGGCCATCGAGGGGCCGCTGCCGCCGGGTTGCCTGCAAACCGTTTGGGGCGACGACGAGCGCTACCTCAAAACCTACTGGTCCAGCATCCAGGGCCGCAGCCTCTACAACACCTTCGACTGGGGCCTGCGCGACGCCGAGGGCTACTACTTCATTCTGGGCCGCACCGACGACGTGATCAACGTCGCCGGCCACCGGCTGGGCACGCGCGAGATCGAAGAGGCCATCGCCAGCCACTCCAACGTGGCCGAGGTGGCGGTGGTGGGCCGCGCCGACGCGCTCAAGGGCCAGGTGGCGGTGGCTTTTGTGGTGCTCAAGAACCCGGCGCTGGCGGCTTCGGCCGAGCAGGCTCGGGAGCAAGAGCAAGCCCTGATGCAGATCGTGGATGCCCAGTTGGGGGCCGTGGCGCGCCCGGCGCGGGTCTGTTTCGTCGCTGCGTTGCCCAAGACGCGCTCGGGCAAGCTGCTGCGCCGCGCCATGCAGGCGGTGTGCGAGGGCCGCGACCCCGGCGACCTGAGCACCATGGACGACCCAGCGGTGTTGCAGCAGATCCGCGATCTGCTGGGCTGAAGGGCCGAGGTTGCGCGGGGTTATCATCTGTCACTCGAGCAACTATCGGTTCATTCTGATGCAAACCCCCATTGAAGCCGCGGCCGGTGCCGACGATGCGCGTGTGTTTGAGCGCGCCGCCGAGTTGTTCGGCATCCTGTCCACGCCCATCCGCCTGCGCATCCTGAGCGCCCTGTGCGAGCAGGAAAAATCCGTGGGTCAACTGCTGACCGAAATCGACACCACCCAGCCCAATCTGTCGCAGCACCTGAACATGCTCTACCGCGCCGGCGTGCTGGCCAAACGCAAAGAGGGCACGCAGGTGATCTACCGCGTGCAGAGCGCGCGTGCCGTCAGCCTGTGCCGCAACGTCTGCACCCAGATCGCGATCGAACTCGATGATCCGCCCTCGGTGCCCTTGGCGCAGCGCCTCACGCCGCCCACCATGCCGTGACGGCGCCGCTGCCCGATCCCACCACCATGCCCAGCCCCCACACCGACTGGCAGCAGCGCAGTCTGGCCAGCGTTTGGCACCCCTGCACCCAGATGCAGCGCGCCGCCGCCGTGCCGCCGCTGGCCGTGGCGCGCGCCAGCGGCCCGTGGCTGCACGACCACGAGGGCCGGCGCTATTTCGACACCAGCAGCAGCTGGTGGGTGAACCTGTTCGGTCACGCCGACCCCGGCATCGGCGCCGCCATCAAGGCCCAGCTCGACGAGCTGCCGCACGTGATGCTCGCCGGCTGCACCCACGCGCCGGCGGTGGAGCTGGCCGAGCGCCTGAGCGCGCGCACCGGCGGCGAGCTCGGGCACCTGTTCTTTGCCAGCGACGGCGCATCGGCGGTGGAAATCGCGCTCAAGATGAGCATGCACCACTGGAGCAACTGCGGCCAGCCGGACAAGCGCGAGTTCGTTTGCCTGCAGGGCGGCTACCACGGCGAGACGCTGGGTGCGCTGGCCGTGACCGACGTGCCGGTGTTTCGCCACGCCTACGCGCCGCTGCTCTATGGCGGCGCGCACCTCGTGCCCACGCCCGATGCGCGCCTGGCGCAGCCGGGTGAGGACGCCGCCGCCGTGGCCGAGCGCGCCGCTGCCGCGCTCGAAGCCCTGCTGGCGCAGCGCCACGCCCACATCGCGGCGCTGATCGTGGAGCCGCTGGTGCAGGGCGCGGCCGGCATGGCCATGCACCACCCGCACTACCTGCGCCGCGCCCGCGCGCTGTGCGAGCGCTACCAGCTGCACCTGATCGCCGACGAAATCGCCGTCGGCTTTGGCCGCACCGGCAGCTTCCTTGCCTGTGAGCAAGCGGGTATCTGGCCCGATCTGCTGTGCCTCTCCAAGGGCATCACGGGCGGCTTCCTGCCGCTGTCGGTGGTGTTGTGCCGCGATGCCGTCTACCGCGCCTTCCTGAGCGACGAGGTGGCGCGCGGCTTCCTGCACTCGCACTCGTACAGCGGCAACGCGCTGGCCTGCCGCGCCGCGCTGGCGGTGCTCGATCGCTTCGAGCAGCGCGATGTGCTGGGCGACAACGCCCGCGTGGCGGCGGTGCTCGATGCGGCACTGGCGCCGCTGGCCCACGACCCGCGCCTCGAGCACCTGCGCCGCTGCGGCATGATCTGGGCTTTTGATGTGCGCGCCGAACACGCGCCGGCGCGCTTTGCCGAGCGCCTGCACCTGGTCGGGCGCCAGCACGAGCTGCTGCTGCGCCCGATCGGGCGCACCGTCTATCTGATGCCGCCCTACGTGCTCGACGCGGCGCTGGCGCGCTGGCTGGGCGCGCGCCTGATCGAGACCCTGAACGAGACGTTGAACCCTGCGGCGGCTGCCGACTCCGGCGCCGCACCACCCCCCGATGCTGATCGCACACCTGAACCGTCGGTTGCTTGAACTCGACGCCGCGGCGCTGCGGCGGCGCCTGCGCATCCAGACCACTCCGTGCCAGCCGCAGCTGCAGGTGCTGGGGGCCGAGGCCCCGCTGCTGGCTTTTTGCAGCAACGACTACCTCGGGCTGGCCAACCACCCGGCGCTGGCGCAGGCGCTGGCCGACGGGGCCCGGCGCTGGGGCGTGGGCAGCGGCGCCTCGCATCTGGTGAGCGGCCACACGCAGGCCCATGCGGCGCTCGAAGAACGGCTGGCGGCTTGGGCAGCGGCGCACATTCCGGGCGCGCGCGCGCTGCTCTTTGGCAGCGGTTACGCCGCCAACCTGGCGCTGCTCACGGCCTTGGGCGACGCCTCGAGCACGCTGTTTTGCGACCAGCTCAACCACGCCTCGCTGATCGACGGCGCGCGTCTGTCCAAAGCCGCAGTGCAGCGCTATCCTCATGCCGACCTGGCCGCGCTGGCGCAGCAGTTGCAAAGCTGCAACACGGCGCTCAAACTGATCGTCACCGATGCGGTGTTCAGCATGGACGGCGACCTGGCCGACCTGCCCGCACTGCTGCAACTGGCCGAGCGCCACGATGCCTGGCTGATCGTCGATGACGCACACGGCTTTGGCGTACTGGGCGCGCGCGGACATGGCAGCCTGGAGCACTTTGGGCTGCGCAGCGAGCGCCTGATCTATATGGGCACGCTGGGCAAGGCGGCGGGCGTCTATGGGGCTTTCGTGGCTGCGCACCCCAGCATCGTCGAGTGGCTGCTGCAGCGCGGCCGCACCTACATCTACACCACGGCGCTGCCGCCCGCGCTGGCGCAGGCCCTGCAAAGCAGCCTGGATCTGATCGAAGGCGCCGAAGGCACCGCGCGCCGCGCACACCTCGAGGCCCTGATCGGGCGCTGGCGCGCCGGCGTGCAAGCCTTGCTGGCGCCCATGGAGCGCGGGCCGGGCGGGGAGGGTGTTCGAGGCGCTCGGGTTGGGCCTGATGGGCAAGGCGCCACCGGGGCGCCGTTGCGGCCGCACCTGCTCGAGTCGCGCACCCCGATCCAGCCGCTGATCGTCGGCGATAATGCACGCGCGCTGAGCCTGGACGCCGCCTTGCAGGCCCGCAGCCTGCGCGTGCCGGCCATTCGCCCGCCCTCGGTGCCCGAGGGCAGCGCGCGCCTGCGGCTGACCTTCAGCGCCAGCCACACGCAGGCCGAACTCGACCGTTTGTTGGCGGCACTGGCCGCGTGTTTGCAGGAACTGCCCTCATGACCCTCCCACCCACCCCGGGCCAGCCGCTGAAAGGCTGCTTCGTCACCGGCACCGACACCGAAGTCGGCAAGACCCGCGTCAGCGCCGGCTTGCTGCACTGGCTGGGCGCGCAAGGCCTGCGCGCCGCCGGCTACAAACCGGTGGCCTCGGGCATGGAGCAGGTGGACGGCCGCTGGCTCAACGAAGACGTGCAGACCCTGTGGGCCGCAGGCTGGCCCGGGGTGCGCCCCGAGCAGGTGGGGCCGCTGCAGCTGCGCACCGCTTGCGCCCCGCACATTGCGGCCGCGCTCGAGGGTCGGCAGATCGACTTTGCCACCCTGCGCGACGGCGCCCACGCGCTGGCGCAGCAGGTGGACTGTGTGGTGGCCGAAGGGGCCGGCGGCCTGTGCGTGCCGCTGGGCCCCGACTGGGACAGCTCCGACCTGATGCGCGCCCTCGGCCTGCCGCTGGTGCTGGTGGTGGGGCTGCGCCTGGGCTGCATCAACCACGCGCTGCTCACCGCCGAAGCCATCCTTGCGCGCGGCCTGCGCTTGGGCGGCTGGGTGGCCAACACGCTCGATGCCGACATGCCTTTTTTGACCGAAAACATCGCCACACTGCAGAACGAGTTTGCGCGCCGCCACCAAAGCCCGTGCTTGGGCGTGCTGCCGCGCCTGGCCCCAGCAGGTGCAGCCCAAATGGCCCAAGCGGCGGCCGCGCACCTAAATGACGCCGCGCTGCGCCGCCTGTTTGGCCTAGCACCTGCCTAAGCCCCCCTTTTTAGCCCTACGAACCCACCCTATGAGCACTTGCGCCACCCCGATCGATGTCTCTGCCCTGCGCCGTGCCGGCGGCTCTGCGCTGGGTGCAGACGCCCGCCAAGCGGCCACCAAGGCTGCCGCCACAGCTGCCGCCCAAGCCACTGCGCCGCAGCGCTGGTCGGTGGCCGCCATCGAAGCCCTGTTCGAACTGCCCTTTCTGGACCTGCTGCACCAGGCGCAGCAGGTGCACCGGCAGCATTTCGACCCCAACGCGGTGCAGCTCTCGACCCTGCTGTCGATCAAGACCGGCGGCTGCGCTGAAGACTGCGGCTACTGCCCGCAGTCGGCGCATTTCGATACCGGCGTCGAGGCCAGCAAGCTGCTGCCGCTCGACGAGGTGCTGCAAGCCGCCAGCGCCGCCAAGGCCCAGGGCGCGAGCCGCTTTTGCATGGGCGCGGCCTGGCGCAGCCCCAAAATGCGCGATCTGCAGCGCGTGACCGAAATGGTGCAGGGCGTGCGCGCGCTCGGGCTCGAAACCTGCATGACGCTGGGCATGCTCGAGGCCGAGCAGGCGCAGCAGCTCAAAGACGCCGGCCTCGATTACTACAACCACAACCTCGACAGCGCGCCCGATTTCTACGGCCAGATCATCAGCACGCGCAGCTACCAGGACCGGCTCGACACGCTCGAGCACGTGCGCGCGGCCGGCATCAAGGTCTGCTGCGGCGGCATCGTCGGCATGGGCGAAACCCGGACGCAGCGCGCCGGCTTGCTGGCGCAGCTGGCCAACCTCGAACCCTACCCCGAGTCGGTGCCGATCAACAACCTGGTGCCCATGCCCGGCACCCCCTTGGCCGACGCCACGCCGATCGATCCGTTCGAATTCGTGCGCACGATCGCCGCCGCACGCATCACCATGCCGCGTGCGCTGGTGCGGCTGTCGGCCGGGCGCGAGCAGATGGACGACGCGCTGCAGGCGCTGTGCTTTGCCGCCGGGGCCAATTCGATTTTTTATGGCGATCGGCTGCTCACCACCGCCAACCCGCAAGCGGCGCGCGACCGCGCCTTGTTTGCCCGCCTGGGGCTGCGCGCGCACGGTGCTGCGCCCGAGGCGCTGCAGCCGGCACCGGATCAAGCGGCTGGTTGATTCCCGCTGCTGAGTGGCCGCTCCTGTGCCCTGGCGGCCTGAGCCGCCCTGGCGCGCGCCAGCGCCGCCTCGATCAGCGCGCGTTTGCGCTCCAGCACCGCCGGGTCGGTGTGTTTGGAGTGTGCGGGCAGGTCGGCCAGCTTGGCCTCGGCTTTGGCCAGCAGGCGCGCTTGGTGGGCGGCTTCGGTGCGTTGCAGGCGCGCTTGGCGGGCGCGGTAGCGCTGGCGCGCCTGCGCGGCTTGCGCCGGGCTCCAGGCGGCCCAGCCGGTGGCCGTGGTCGCCGTGCCCTGGGCTCCTTGGGCGCCGCGAGCGCCATTTCCGGCCGCCACCGGAACCATCTGGATGCAGTCCACCGGGCAAACCGGCAGGCACAGATCGCAGCCGGTGCAATAGGCGTCGATCACGGTGTGCATGCGCTTGTGCGCGCCCACGATGGCGTCGGTCGGGCAGGCCTTGAGGCACAGGGTGCAGCCGATGCACCACAGCTCGTCGATCAGCGCCACCGTCATGGGGCCCTCGAGGCCGTGGGCCGTGTTCAGCGGCAGGGCGGGGCGGCCCAGCAGGGCGGCGAGGCGCGCCACACCTTCCTCGCCACCCGGCGGGCATTGGTTGATTGCGGCCGCGCCGGCGGCCAAGGCCTGGGCGTAGCTGCGGCAGTCTGGGTAGCCGCAGCGGCGGCACTGCGTCTGCGGCAACAGCGCATCGAGGCGTTCGACCAGGTTGTCAGCCACCGTCTGCGGGTTTGCGTGCCGTGCGCCGCCGTGTGGCGCTGGCGGGTTCGGCGGGGGCGGCCGTGCCTGGCGCCTGCGCTGGGGCGGCCGCAGTCTCATCCGAACCGCCGTCGTCGAGTTCTGCCGCACCCAAGCGCGCCGCCTCGATGCCCGCAGCCGACTTCGGTTCGTGCTCGAGGATAAAGGCCTTGACCACCGGATAGACCCTCTCGCGCCAGCGCCGGCCGCTGAAAATGCCGTAGTGCCCGGCGCCCGGCACCTCGAAGTGGCGCTGCTCGGGGTCTTCGATGCCGGTGCACAGCCCGTGCGCAGCGTGCGTCTGGCCACAGCCCGAGATGTCGTCGAGTTCGCCTTCGATGGTCAGCAAGCCGGTGTGCTTGATGTCTTGCGGCCGCACGCGCTCGAGCTCGCCGCGTTCGTTGCGCACGTCCCAAGTGCCGTTGACGAGTTTGAACTCCTGGAACACGGTGTGGATGGTCTCAAGGTAGTAGTGCGCGTCCATGTCGAGCACGGCGTTGTACTCGTCGTAGAACTGGCGGTGCGCTTCGGCGCTTTCGTTGTCGCCCTTGATCAGGTCCCGGAAGTAATCGTAGTGGCTGCTGGCGTGGCGGTTCGGGTTCATGGCGATGAAGCCGCTGTGCTGCAGAAAGCCCGGATAGACGCGCCGCCCGGCGCCGGGAAAGCTCGCCGGCACGCGGTAGATGACGTTGTTTTCAAACCACTCGAAGCTGCGCTGTGCCGCCAGGTTGTTGACCGACGTGGGCGATTTGCGCGCATCGATGGGGCCGCCCATCATGGTCATGGACAGCGGCGCGAGTTCGCCCCGGCTGGCCATGAGCGAGACCGCCGCGAGCACCGGCACGGTCGGCTGGCAGACGCTGATGACGTGGCAGTTGCCGTACTTTTGCTGCAGATGGCGGATGAACTCCTGCACATAGTTGACGTAGTCGTCGAGGTGAAAATCGCCCTCGGACAGCGGCACCATGCGCGCGTTTTTCCAGTCGGTGATGTAGACCTTGTGCTCGCGCAGCATGGTGCGCACGGTGTCGCGCAGCAGCGTGGCGTAGTGGCCCGACAACGGCGCCACGATCAGCACCACGGGTTGGGTCTTGAGCCGCGCCAGCGTGGCCGGGTGGTCGGAAAAGCGCTTGAAGCGGCGCAGCTCGCAAAAGGGCTTGTCGATCTCGACGCGCTCGTCGATGGCCACGTGCTGGCCGTCGATGTCCACGTGGCGGATGCCGAACTCGGGCTTTTCGTAGTCCTTGCCCAGGCGGTGCACGAGGTCGTAGGCGGCGGCGATGCGCTGCGCCATCGGCACCTGATCCAGCGGCGAGAGCGGGTTGGCAAACAACTTGGCGGTCATTTGCGCAAAGTCGGAAAAAGGCTCGATCAGCGAGCGCTGGTTTTCATAAATCTGGTACAGCATCGGCGTGCCTCGTAAAAATAGTGCAGTGCAGCACAATATATCAGGCTGGACTGAATTTGTCCTGACCTTTCAGCGACAGCACGCGTTGCGGGCGCCCAAGCCGGCACATGAAACCACAGGGGCCAGCGGGCGCCGTTCGGCTTACAGCACCGCCGCAATCGAGCGGCAGACGTGCTCGATGTTCTTGCTGTTGAGCGCGGCCACGCACATGCGGCCGGTGTCGGTGCCATAGACGCCGAACTCGCTGCGCAGGCGCACCATCTGCTCTTTGCTCAGGCCCGAGTAGCTGAACATGCCGATCTGCTGGGTGATGAAGCCCATGTCGCGCTGCACGCCGGCGGCTTTGAGGCCGGCCACCAGGCGCTGGCGCATGGACTGGATGCGCAGGCGCATCTCGGCCAGTTCGCGCTCCCACAGGGCGCGCAGGGTCGGGTCGTTGAGCACCACGGCCACGATCGCACCGCCGTGGGTGGGCGGGTTGGAGTAGTTGGTGCGAATCACGAGCTTGAGCTGCGACAGCACGCGCGCCGCTTCGTCCTTACTCTGGCACAGCACCGACAGCGCGCCCACGCGCTCGCCGTAGAGGCTGAAGCTCTTGGAAAAGCTGGTGGCGACGAAGCAGTCGAGCCCGGATTGGATGAACTTCTGGATCACGGCGCCGTCTTCGGCGATGCCGTGGCCGAAACCCTGGTAGGCCATGTCGAGGAAGGGCGTGTGGCCGCGCGCCTGCAGCACCGCCACCACGCGGTCCCACTGCTCGGGGCTGAGGTCGTAGCCGGTGGGGTTGTGGCAGCAGGCGTGCAACAGCACGATGCTGCCGGGGCTGGCGGCTTGCAGGCTGGCGAGCATACCCTCGAAGTCGATGCCCAGGCGCTTGGCGTCGTAGTAGGCGTAGCTGCCGACGTCGAAGCCGGCGCTGGTAAAGAGGGCGCGGTGGTTCTCCCAGCTCGGGTCGCTGATCAGCACTTGGGCCCCGGGCTTGAGCTTGCGCAGAAAGTCGGCGCCAATTTTGAGCCCACCGGTGCCACCGATGGCCTGCACGGTGGCGATGCGGCTGCTGCGCACGGGCTCGCTGTCGGCGCCAAAGACCAGCGCCTTGACCGCGTTGTCGTAGGCGGCGATGCCGTCGATGGGCAGGTAGCCGCGCGCGGCCGGGTGTTCGAGCATGGCGCGCTCGGCCTGCTGCACGCACTGCAGCAGCGGCAGTTTGCCGTTGTCGTCGTAATAGACGCCCACGCCGAGGTTGACCTTGTGCGGATTGGGGTCGGCGGCAAACTGCTCGTTCAGACCCAGAATCGGGTCGCGCGGGGCCATTTCGACGGCGGCAAAAAGGGACATGGTGGTAGGGGTAGTGGGTTAAGGGTGGCGCGAATTTTACTGTGCTGGGCAGTGGCTGCGGCGCGTGGTTGCGGCGCCGGTGCCTACGGCCCTAGTGTGGCGTTGCGCGCTATCTGGAACATAAAACCGCGCCTTTTCGTCCCTGCTGTCGTTGCAAATCCGCGCCATAGTGGCACTATGGCTGTGGTTTGCGCCTAAGCAGGGCCAAAAATCCATCGGTTTTATTTGTCCCATCAAGCGCGCACCACCACACTAGCCGCATTTGTCGTGCGCGCGCCGGGCCGGGTCGGCCATGGCGGGCAGGTAGCCCGTGAGCCAGAGCAGAAAACCCGCCGCCCACAGCACCGAGGCGGCGGCGTAGGCCCAGACCGCGTCCATGCCCAGTGCCGGTGCCGCACGCAGCGCCGTCGCTGCCACCAGCAGCAGGGCGGCGGCGATGGCGCTGGGCGGCAGCTGCACAGACTGCCCGGTGTGCAGCCGCCCGGCCACCGCCAGCACGCCGATGACCGCCAGGCCCAGCCCGCCCATGACGGTGACGTGCAGGCCGGCCAGTGCCGCCGCGCCGCTGCCCAGGCGCCCCAGTCCCATCAGAATCAGGCCGAGGCCGGCGAGGGCGGCCGCGCCGGCCAGCACCAGCACCTCGGGCCTAAAGAAGCGCCAGCCGATGAAGGTGTCGCCAATCCGGTCGAGGAAGGCCGCGCCAGCACCCAGCAGCAAGAAGGCCTGCACCGCGTTCGACAGGCCGAGCAAATGCGCCGCCAGCGCCACCGCGACCAGGCCGGCAGCGAGGTTGCGCCGGCCCGGATGCGGACGAAACGGCGTGCTGGCCTGGGTCGGGTCGAGCACCAGGTTGAGCACCGCTGGCAAGATGCGCGCCAGCGACAGCGCCAGCAGCGCCAGAAAGACCAGCACCGCTGCGTACAGCGCCGCCGAGGCCAGCGCGACGTCGTCGTGCCAGAACGCGAAGCGCAGCCCCAGCGCCACCGCAGCAAAGGCCCACAGCCAGCCGGCAAAGGCCCATAGCCGCGCCACCGGCCGCCTCCACGCCAGCCAGCTCGCGTGGGCCGCCAGGCCACCGTAGAGCAAGGCGTCCAGGGCCGCAGCCAGCGGCAGCAGCGCTTCGGCGCCCCACAGCCCAATGAGGCGTGCGAGCAACCAGGCGCTGGCCAGCGCCCAGAGCGCGCGCCCGTGCAGGCGGGCGGTGCCGGTCCACTCTGGCATGGCCGAGAGCACAAAGCCGATCAGCGCCGCACCAAAGGCGCCGTAGATCATTTCTTTTCCGTGCCACAGCGCCGCTGGCATGCCGGCAGCGCTGGGCAGGGTGTAGCCCAGCAGCACCCACAGCAGCGGCCAGAGCGCGGCATGCAGCGCCGCCAGCGGGAAGAACAGGCGCAAGGCTTCGACCGTCAGGCCCGCGCCCATGCGTTGCAGGCGCGGTTTCAGTTCCATCCGGCTGTCCTTTCGTCGCTGCGCTCGACGGCTTGAAACAGCGCATCGTGGGCCAGCCAGCCGTGGGCGGTCTCGAACACCGTGCGCGCATCGCGTGCGCCCGGAACGCCGGGCACGACACGCTCGCCGGCCAGGCCACGGCCACCGGCGTCGAGCACCAAAACGCGGTGGGCGATGCGCACCGCTTCTTGCACGTCGTGGGTCACGAACAGCGCGCCAAAGCCGTGGCGGCTGGCGGCTTCGATCACCAAATCTTGCATCGCACGGCGCAAGCCCGGGTCCAGCGCGGTGAAGGGTTCGTCGAAATAGACGAAGTCGGGCGCTGGCGCCAGCGCCCGCGCGATCGCCACGCGCTGGCGCATGCCACCCGAGAGCTCGACCGGGTACTTGCCGAGGTCGGCGGGGTCGAAATGCGCCAGCGCCGCGACCTCGGCCACGCGCGCGTCCCGCGCCGCTCGCCCCAGTCCGGACAGCCGCAGCGGGTAGGCGATGTTCTGGGCCGCAGTCGCCCAGGGCAGCAGGCGCGGTTCCTGAAAGACCATCGCGTGCCGGCGGTAGCCGCGCTCCAGCGTGCCACGCAGCGGGTCGAGGATGCCTGCGGCGATCGCCAGCAGCGTCGATTTGCCCGAACCCGAAGGCCCGAGCAGCGCCGCGACCTCGCCGGCGTGCAGGTGCAGCCGCACGTCTTCGAGCACGTAGCGGCCAAAGTAGGCGTGGCCGATGCCTTCGAGCACCAGTGCGGGCGGCCGACTCAACGCTTGACCCCCCAGGGTTGGGCGGCGCTGCGCCAGCGCTCGAGCTGGGAGCGGATTGGTTGCAGCAGCGCGTACTCGAGCAGCAGCAGCAGCGCAACGGCGATCAGCACCCACGACATCGCCGCCGTGACGTCGAGGCGCGAGCGCGCGTTGGCCAGTTCGGTGCCGATGCCGCCGGTGTTGGTCAGCAGCTCGGCCATCACCGCCACCTTGACCGCAGTGCCCAGCGCCACCGCGAGCGCCGGGAACAGGTGCGCAGCCAAATGGCGCAGCGACAGGTGGTAAAAGCGCTGCAGCGCCGAAGCGCCAAAGACGAGCGCCATGTCGTCGAGCCCGCGTTCGCGCGTGGCGATGCCTTGGGCCGCAGCGCCAAAGACGATCGGCGTTGTGGCGATCACCACCGTGGCCACGACCGTGCCGTCGCTGGCGCCAAACCAGATCATCGCCAGCACGATCCAGGCGATGGGCGGCACGCCCAGCAGCACGGTCATCAGGGGCCGCGCGGCGAGCAGCGTGGCCATCGAGTAACCGGCGGCGATGCCGACCACGGTGGCTATGCTGGCGGCGATCGCAAAGCCGGTCGCGGCGCGCAGCGCGGTGGTGCTGGTTGCCTCGGCAAAAAGCGGGTCGCTCAGGATCGCGCCGATCTGCTCCAGCGTCGCGACCGGGGCCGGCAGGATGAAGCTGCCGTAGGCCTCATGCCCGGCCTGCCATGCCGCAGCCAGCAGGCACAGCCCCGCCAGCCCGGCCCAGCCCGACCACAAAAAATTGCCCAGCCGGCCCAGCCAAGTCACAGGTAAAAGTCATCGGCAGGCAGGCGGCCACCGAGCAGACCAATATCGCCTTCGGCCACCACGCGCATATAGGTCTCGAGCGCCGGTCGCGCTTGGCGCGCGCGGTGCGCGACCAAGAGCGAGTGGGATATCGACTGTTCGATCACCGGCGCGGGCAGGCCGAGCACGCCGGCTGCGGCTTGGGCCGCCGCAGCTGGGTTGGCACGCGCGTAGGCGACGGCGCGCACCAAACCGGCTTGCAGGGCCTCGACGGCTTGCGGGTGCTCGGTGCGCCAGCCGTCGCGCAGCGCCAACCCGGCTTGGGGCACGCTGGCATGACCAAAGTGCCGACCGAAGGCGGCTTGCACGTCGAAGGCGCGCACCAGCGTGCGGCCAGCGCGCGCAGCGCCGATGAGGGCGGCGCTGGCCGCTGGCTCGGGCAGCATCGCGGCATCGACACGCCCGGCCAGCAGCAGTTGCGCCGCCTCGGCCGGGGTGCCGGCGGGCTGAATGCGCAGGTCGCGCGCCGGGTCCAGCCCATCGGCACGGGCCAGCCGGCGAAACACCAGCCCGGGTGAATCGTTGATGAACGGCAGGGCGAGCGTGCGTCCGCGCAGCGCGTTCAGGTCGGCCATCGGCTCGGCCGCGACGAGGGTGTTCAGGCCTTCGGTCATGACGTTGAGCAGGCGCAGCCCCAAGCCGCGGTTGTGCAGGTTGGCCGCCGTCACGGTCGGCACGATCGAGATCTGGATCGTGCCGGCGGCGAGCCCGGCGCGCAGCTCGTCGGGGTCGCGCCAGATGCGCACCGAGATCTGGCCGGCGACCGTTGACAGAAAGCCCTGTTGCACCGCCACGGCAAGCACCGCGCTGGGCGTGGAAGGTGGGCCCCACAGCACCAGTTCGCTGGGGCGGGCGAATGCGGGTAACGCAGGCAATGCCAGCAGCGCGCTGCTGGCCAGAAGGTGGCGGCGGGACAAGCTCATCGGATGGCTCCTGGGGGTTAAAGGCAAATGGCTGCAGCGCGTGGCGCATCAGGGCTGCGCCGCGTCGGTGCGCGCGACGGTGGGCTCGAGGTCGGGTCCAGGGTCGTGCTCCAGCGCGGACAGTCGCGCCACCAGGCTTGCAGGCAACGCGGCACGCAGCGTCGGGATGGCCAACAGCAGCGCGCCGTTTTCTTGCGCGGCCAGGAAGTGGATGTTGCCACGCGGAATCAGCAGCAGGGTGCCCGCTTCGTGCAGGCGCAGAGCGGCGGCGTCAAAGTGCGCGCCGTCGGCATACAGTACCGGGCCGCGCACCACCAGCAGCAGCACCAAGTCGGGGTGCGCGTGGCCGTGGGGTGCGATGCGGCCGTGGGGCGGGATTTCGGTCAGCGCGGCGATGCCACCGGGTTGCAAGGACGACAGCAGGATGCAGCGCTGCGCCGCCCCGGCGTGCACTGGCTGGCGCGGCAATTCGGCGGGATTGACCACGACGGTCGACGGGTTGGTGGATGGCATAGACATGGCGCTGTTTCAGCTGCATTGTAAGGCAAATGCGAGTCAGTCGCAATAATGTTCATAAGTAATTCGCAGCCAAGCCGCCTGATCGGGCATCTGCTGGCACCGGTTTGGAATCAGGCGCCGGTCAGGGGCCTGAGTTCAGCCCAGCGCCGCTGCAACGCCTGGGCGGCGGTGGCGGGGTCGGGGCTGGCGGTGAGGGCGCGCACCACGGCAAAGGATCCGACGCCGCTGGCGGCAATGGCGCCCAAGTGCTCGAGGTCGATGCCGCCGATGGCCACCGTGGGGATGGCCGGGCGCAGGCGCGCGAGCAACTGCGCGTAGGCGCGCAGCCGGGCGCAACCCTGGGGCGCGGTCGACATGGCTTTGAGGGTGGTGGGAAACACGGCGCCCAGCGCAATGTAGCTCGGGCGCAGGGCGGCAGCGCGCAGCAGTTCGGCGTAACCGTGCGTGCTCAGGCCTAGGCGCAGCCCGGCGGCGCGCATCTGCTGCAGCGCCGCTGCGGGCAGGGCGTCGAGGTCTTCCTGGCCCAGATGCACGCCGTAGGCGCCGGCTTCGATGGCGGCTTGCCAGTGGTCGTTGATGAACAGGCGCGGCTGGGGTGACGCGGCTGGGTGTAGCTTGCTGCGCTGGGCGGGGCGGCTGGTGGCTGCGTGGGCTGGCGCGCCTGCTGCCCCGACGGCGGCCACGGCTGCGCGCACCTCGGCCGCAACAGCGGCGGCACGTTCGGCTGCGGGCAGGGCGGGGTCGGGTTTGTAGCGCAGTTGCAGCGTCGGCACGCCAGCGGCGGCCAGGCGCTGCACCCAGGCCGCATCCGGCAGTACGGCGTACAGACCCAGCGCCAGCGGGCAGGGTGCGAAGGACGTGGGTTCGGTTTGCGGGTCGGGGTCGAGTTTGGCGTGCGGTGTGCCTGGCGGGGCGGCGCTGGCGTGCGGTGGCGGGTGTTGAGGGTCTGGCGGCTTGGGGCGCTGGGCGCTGGCGGATGCTGCAACCAGACCGAAGTCGTCCGGGTCCTGCGGCCAGTCGTCGCGCCAGCGGCCCTCGCGCGCGCTGCGGCGCTGCCAGGCGGCGGCAAGCACCTGTGCGTCGGCTTCGATGAAGCCGAGTCGGCGCGCCAGCGCCCAGGCCAAGTCGTAAGCGCTGGCGCTGCGCGGCTGGGCGGTGGCATCGGCCTGCTCGGGCAGGGCGAGCGCGGCATGGCGTTGCACAAGCGCGTTCAGTCGGGTGACGGGTACGGCTTGCATCTGGAAGCAGGGCTTGAGCTGGGGCAGGGCGGGGTCGGGTTTGTAGCGCAGTTGCAGCGCCGCGCTCAGGCCTGGTGCCAAAAGGGCGTGCCCAGCACCGGCGTGCTGGGTTGGGCGCAGTCTTGCGGGTGCATGGCCCCGGCCAGAAAGGCGGCGCGCCCGGCACGCACCGCCGCCGCAAAAGCCGCCGCCATGCGCACCGGGTCGAGCGCCAGCGCCACCGCGGTGTTGAGCAGTACGCCGTCGTAGCCCCACTCCATGACCTGGCAGGCGTGCGAGGGCAAGCCCAGCCCGGCATCGATCAGCAGCGGCACCTGCAGGCGCTCGCGCAGGGTGCGCAGCGCGAGCGGGTTCAGCGGCCCTTTGCCGGTGCCGATCGGGGCCGCCCAGGGCATGACGGCCTCACAGCCGACATCGACCAGGCGCTGGCACAGCACCAGGTCTTCGGTGCTGTAGGGCAGCACCTTGAAGCCGCGCCGCAGCAATTGGTCGGCCGCGCCGACGAGGTTGAGGGTGTCGGGCTGCAAGGTGTAGTCGTCGCCGATGATTTCGAGCTTGATCCAGTCGGTGCCGTAGAGCTCGCGCGCCATTTCGGCGGTGCTGATCGCCTCTTGCACGCTGTGGCAGCCGGCGGTGTTGGGCAGCAGCGGCGTCTGCATGTTTTGCAGCAGCGTCCAGAAGCTGCGGCTGGACTCGGCGTTGGCGGCACTCTGGCGCCGCAGCGCGGCCGTGAGCATGGCCGGTTGCGCGGCTGCCACGGCCTGCTTGAGCAGCGCCGGCGAGGGGTAGCGCGCCGTGCCCAGCAACAAGCGGCTGGAAAAATGCTGGCCGTAGAGGATCAGAGGATCGGCGGCGGGGGCCGCAGGGGCCGCATGTGCGGGGGGCGCTGGGGTGGCGGGGTTGGGGTTCATGCTGCAAGCGGCGGGCTCAGCCGCCGGTGACGGGGGAAATGAGCTCGATCCGATCGCCTTGGGCCAGCGCAGTCTGCGCGTACTGGTTTTTGGGGACGAATTGCAGATTGAGGGCGGCAGCAAAGGGCTCGGTTGGGCGCGCGGCGGCCAGCGCATCGGCCAGTGTGGCGCTTGCGGGCAGCTCCAGCGCTTGCTGGTTGAGCCAGACGCGCAGCGGGGCGGGGGCGGAGGGAGCGGCAGATGGGGCGGTCATGAGGAGGTTGTCCAGGGAGCGGCCCAAGCGGGCATCGAGGCGGGCACCTCGAAGTGTGCATCAAGCCGCAAGCGCCTGCGCACAGAGCTCGAAACGCAATGCAAGCCGATCGGCCAGATCGCGCTGGCCGTGCTGCACGTATTCCAGCACTGCGTCGCACACCGCCGGCCCGATCAGGTAGCCGTGGCGAAACAGGCCGTTGATCTGCAGCACCTGCGGCGCGCACTCGCGCACCAGCGGTTGGTGGTCGGGCAGGGTCGGGCGGCACTGGCTTTGCAGCCCGACGATGCGCGCCTCGCCAAAGCCGGGGTGTACGGCGTAAGCGGCACTGAGCAGCTCGAGCGCCGAGCGCGCGCTGACCTCAGACACATCCTCGGACTCGATCTGGGTGGCGCCGACGACGAAAAAATGGTCTTGCTTGGGCGCGATGTACAGCGGGTAGCGCGGGTGCAGCAGCCGCGTCGGGCGCTGGAGCGTGACGCCGGGGGCGTACAGGCAGGCGACTTCGCCGCGCACGCCGCGCAAGGGCTGTTGTGGCGCGCCCCAGTCGGCTTGTGCGCCCAGGCCACGGCAGTCGAGCACCCAGCCGCCGTGCGTGCGCTGCCAGTCTTGCGCTTGGGCCAGGCTGGTGGGCCGCTGCCAGTGCAGGTCGGCGCCGAGCGCTTGCAATTCGGTCGCCAGCGCCTGCAGCAGTTGGTGGTTGTCGAGTTGGCCCTCTTGGGGCAGATGAATCCCGCTCTGGAAGTGCCCAGCCACGCTGGGCTCAAGGGCGGCGAGTTGCTGCGCGTTGAGCGCTTGCGCGGCTTGCAGTTCGGGCACCTGCTGCACCGTCTGCGCCCAGACGCGGCTCAGGCGCTGGGCTTCGGCGGCGTCCTGGCGGTGCCAGAGGATGAGCGTGCCGTCCTGTTGAAAATACACCGGCTGCGCCAGCGTGGCGATCAGCTCGCGCCAGCGCGGCAGCGCGTACAGCCCCATGCGCACCACGTTGGGTTCGGCCACGGCGGCTTCGGCCAGCGGCGCCAGCATGGCGGCGGCCACCCAGGCGGCAGCGCCCTGGTCGTCGGCGCTGCGCGCTTCGTGCAGCGTGACCGCATGGCCGCTGCGCGCCAGCGCCAGGCCGAGCAAGCGGCCCAGCAGGCCTGCACCTAGGATGAGCACCGGGGCGGGGAGGGGACGGTTGGCAGGCATAACGGGACTGAGGGCGTTGACGAAAGGGTGCGACTGGGGGGTTCGATTGGGCCATGCCCAAGCGAGAGCACGGCTTGCAGCCAGGCCGATTATGAATTGAACCCGAGGGCTGACGCAGCCCCCTGTGCGCCCATAGCGCCCATAGCGCCCATAATCGCCCTTGACGCAGCTCAAACTATCTTCATGTTGCCCGACCCAGACAGCGCCCAGCCCTCCAGCCGCCCATGGCGCTATGCGCGCGTGCTCACCATCGCCGGCAGCGACAGCGGCGGCGGTGCCGGCATCCAGGCCGACCTCAAAACCTTTGCCGCGCTGGGCTGCTACGGCATGAGCGCGATCACCGCGCTGACGGCGCAAAACACGCTCGGGGTGCGCGCCATCCACGCCGTGCCCGCAAGCTTTCTGGAGCAGCAGATGGCTGCTGTGTTCGAGGACATCGGCGTCGATGCGGTCAAGATCGGCATGTTGCACGCACCCGAGGTGGTGCGGGCGGTGGCGCGCGCGCTCGACCGCTACGCACCGCCCTGGGTGGTGCTGGACCCGGTGATGGTCGCCACCAGCGGCGATGCGCTGATCGAGCCCGAGACCGTGGCCCTGCTGCGCGCCGAACTGTTCCCGCGCGCCAGCTTGGTCACGCCCAACCTCGACGAGGCCGCGCTATTGCTCGGGCACCCCGTGCCCGACGAAGCGGCGCTGGACGCCGCCGCCGCCGACCTGCTGGCGCTGGGTGCGTGCGCCGTGCTGCTCAAGGGCGGGCACCTGCAGGGCGCGCATTTGACCGACCTGCTGGCCTGCATCGATACCTCCCCCGCTGCCTGGCTGCGCTTGCGTGGGCCGCGCATCGACAGCCGCAACATCCACGGCACTGGCTGCACCCTGGCTGCAGCCATAGCCGCGCAACTGGCGCTCGGCTTGTCGCTGGCGCAAGCGGTGCAGGCGGCGCACGCCTGGGTGCGCGCCGCCATCGAGGCCGGTGCCGGCGCGCGCATTGGTGCCGGGCACGGCCCGCTCAACCACGGCTTTGCGCCGCTGGCGCTGCGGCGGCTGGAAGGCTAGTGTGGTGTTGCGTGCTATCTGGTAGACAAGCTGCTGAGGCCAATTTCGGCAGGATATCCTCAACGGCGCGGCACCTCGCAGGGCACGACGCTCCCAGCCTGTCTCAGGGCGTGGCCGACTGGGCTGCGGCATCGAGCCGCTCGAGCACCCGGCGCAGCGTTGCGTGCGCCAGTTCGCAGGCCGCGTGCACCTCGGTGTTGGCCGACTGCGCGGCGATCACGCACGGGTCTTGCAGCACGATGCGCGTGCGGCCGGGGCTGGACTCGGACGCACCGCCGCCGCACGGCAGCAGCGCCGCGATGTCGGGCTCGGCCTCCAGCAGCGCGTGCGCCACCTTCGGGCTGCAGATGCCCAGCAGCTTCTGCGGGTGCGAGTCGATGCCGAGTTTGGCCTTCAATGTGGCTTGCACATCGACTTCGCTGACGATGCCCATCTGCTCGGCGGCCAGCGCGGCACGCAGCGTCTCGATGGCCGCCGACAGCGGTTGAGCGAGTTCGACGGCAAAGGCGTAGGGTCTGTTCATGAGGGCGATCCCCTTGGGTTGCTGGGCTGTGGGTTGCTGGACTGTGTGGCGCAGGTTGCGCGCAGGGCGCAATGTTACCCGCGTCGGCCTCCGTCGCGCCTGCAGCCTTGCAGCTTCGGCGCGACGCTCGTTCAGGAGCCGAGCTTCCTCAGCGTGGCCCGGATGATTTGCTCCATCTCTTCGCCCGACTTCCTGATGATGGTACCCGCATGGCCGCCGACCATTGCGGCCATGGCGACCGAATTCATGCGCGAGATGATGACCCTGCCGGTGCTGGTCTGGTAGATCGCGACGCGGCAGGGAATCATCGACGCGACAAAGCGGGTTTCGTCCCTGGACAGCAGATCGGCGCTGTACCTGGCGCTGCAGGCGTCAAACACCAGCACCGGGTGTACCGTGAAGCCACGCTCGGACAGGATGCCGGCCATGTTGGTGACGTCGAGCACGCTCCAGCCGCCAGCCGTCAACGCCTCGCGGAACGCCGCGACCGTGGGCACCAAGGCCTTGGGGCTGGTGTCTTCCAGAAACAGCGCTGGCATCGCAGGCTTGGCCGGTGCCTGAGTCTGCGTCTGGGCTTGGGCACTGGCCATTGCGGTCAAGAACCAGAGGGCGATGGCCAGCAGCAGCCAAGCGGTGCCTTGCAGGAGCGGTTTGCGGATCGAACGGGTCGTGGTCAGAGCGTGCATGGAGGTCTCGGGTTGGTTGTGGATCAAGCGTGGGGTTGCGGTCGTGGCCTTCGTGGCCCTCGTGCGACCGGCATGGGGATGCGAGTTGAATTATGGGGGCTTGGCAGGCTGCGGTCTGCAACCCAGGTAGCAGACTGACCCCGCGCGATCCTGCAAGAATGTCGCCATGCCATCCTGTCAGCGTGACCCAGCGGCTCCATCCCGTGCGCAACCGTTTGAACCTCGACGAAGCAAGCAATGAACCACACCTTGAACACGGGCGCTTTGCTGCTCGCCCGCTTTCCGGTGTTGGCCGAGTTGCCGGCGGCACGGCTGGCTGAGCTGCTGGCCGCCGCACCGCTGCTCCAGGCCCCTGCGGGCAGCGTGCTGTTCAAGCCCGCCATGCCGTGCGAGGGTTTCCTGCTGGTGCTCGAAGGCAGCGTGCGCGTGGCCAAGACCTCGCCGAATGGCCGCGAGATCGTGCTCTACCGCGTCAGCCCCGGCGAGGCCTGCATCCTGTCGGGCGGACGCCTGCTGAGCGCGACCGCGTATGCGGCCCAAGGTAGCGCCGAAACCGACGCGACGCTGCTGTGCATCCCGGCCCACTGGTTCCAGGAGCTGATCCTGCAGCACCCTGCCTTTCTCCACTTCGTGTTCGACATGTACGGGGCCCGGCTGGCCGATGTGGTTGAACTGCTCGGGGAGGTCGCGTTCCGCCGGCTCGACGCGCGGCTGGCGCGGCTGCTGATCCAGCGCGGCCCGGTGCTCGAGGCCACACACCAGAACCTGGCGGATGAGTTGGGCAGCGTGCGCGTGTTCGTGAGCCGGCTGTTGCGCAAATTCGAGCAAAGGGGTTGGATCCGGCTCGAGCGTGAACGGGTGACGGTGCTGGACCCGAAGGCGCTGCTCGAGTTTGCACAGCAATAGCACATTGCGTTTGGCAACGAGATCGCAATCGTCGGGCCGCACGGGCGCTTGAGCGCAGCCAGAAGCAGAACGCAACAGCGGCGGCTTGACGCTCACACCGGCCCTGCTGCGGGTTATCCTGCCCCCGCCTCACCCCCCACCCCCAGCAACTGCTGCAGGCGCGGGCTGGTGGTGGTGTATTGCAGCAACTGGCGCTGGCCGGGGCGCAGTTGGGCGGCGGCGGCAAAGGCGGCCAGGGTGGCTTCGTGAAAGGCGCAGACGATGAGTTTGCGTTTGCCGGGGTAGTGGTTGATGTCGCCCACGGCATACAGGCCGGGTTCGGCGGTGGCCATGGTGGCGCTGTCCACGGGCAGCAGTTTGCGCTGCAGCGCCAGGCCCCAGTCGGCCAGCGGCCCGAGTTTGGGGCTCAGGCCCAGGCGCGGCAACAGCAGGTCGCAGGGCAGGGTGGTTTGGCCGCCGCCAGGGGTGGCCAGCAGCAGGGCTTGCAGGGTTGGGGGCGGCGGTACCGGTTCTGGCGCGGGTGCTGCAGCCGCTTGTGGCAGCGGTGCATCCGGCTCCCGCTGCGCCTGGGCCGGCCCAGCCGCACCGGCGTCGGCGCCGCAGACGATGCCCACCGGCTGGCCGAGCACGAGCTGCAGCGTCTGCGCGGCCAGCGCCCGGTCCAGGCTGGCCTGCAGCGCGGGCTCGATCTGCAGGCGCTCGCTGCGGTGCAGCAAGGTGATGGGGTTCGGCCCCGTGGGTGGCGCCCGTTCAAGCGCCAGCGCCAGCTCCACTGCAGCCGCGTCGCCCCCGTGCACCACGATGTGCCGTGCAGCGGCCAGTGCGGCCTCGGGGGGCGGGTCGTGGTAGCAGACTTGGGCTGGCGCGCCGTGCTCGAAGGGCTCGAGCTCGGGCAGGGCTACTTTGCGCGGCACAAAGGCGCCGACGCCGGCGGCGATGAACACCGTGGGCGCCAGCCACCGTTGCCCGCCATGTTGCCCGCTGCGGCTGTGCACCAGCCAGCGCCCGTCGGGCTGGCGCTGCAGGCTGCTCACGAGCTGGCCCAGGTGCAGCGGCGGGTCGAAGGGGCGCAGCTGCTGCAGCAGGCGCTGGCTGAGTTCGCGGCCGCTGCACACCGGCAGGCCGGGCAGGTCGTAGATCGGTTTGTCGGGGTAGAGCGCGGCGCACTGGCCGCCGGGCTCGGGCAGCACATCGACCAGCTGGCAGGCGATCTCTTGCAGCCCGAGCTGAAAGGCCAAAAAAAGCCCAGCCGGGCCGGCCCCGATGATCAGGGCCTGCGTTTCGATCGGCGCTGGTGTGAGGGCCAAGGGGAGATGTCAGCGTTTGAGCAGGGGCAGCTTGCCGGTCATGTCCTTGTGCGCGTCGGCGTCGGGCAGCGGCGCCTTGCGCTTGGTGATGCTTTTCCAGCCCGGCAGCCGCGCCAGTTCGGCGTTGAGGGCGATCATGTGCTGCTGGTCGCGCGGCACGTCTTCCTCGGGGTAGATGGCGCTCACCGGGCACTCGGGGATGCAGACGGCGCAGTCGATGCACTCGTCGGGGTCGATGGTGAGGAAGTTGGGGCCTTCGCGGAAGCAATCCACGGGACAGACATCGACGCAGTCGGTGTATTTGCAGGCGATGCAGGCTTCGGTTACTACGTGGGTCATGACTCGGTGACTCGGTGGCTCGGGGCGCGGGCTAAAGGAGGAGGAGGGCGAAAGCCCGGATTTTAGGGCTTCGGGGTGCGCCAGTCCGAGGGGTGGTCAATCCAGCAACACCGCAGCGGCGGTGCGGTGGCTGGCGCTGTCCACCAATATCAAGGCCCCGAGCGCGCGCGACTGCGCGTAGGCCAGCGCCGGCAGCGGCGCTTGCAGTTGCAGCTCGACGCGGCCGATGCCGTTGGCCTCGAGCCGCGCGGCGCTGTGTTGCTCCAGCGTGTGGATGTCGAGCCGGTGCAGCACCCGCGTGACCCTGGCCTTGACCCAGCGGTGCTGGTGCAGCGCCCAGTACAGGCGCCCGGGTTGCAGCGCCTCGTCGTCGAGCCAGGCCAGGGTGGCGCTTAAACTTTGGCGCGCTGGGTAGGGGCCGACCTGGGCTTGGGCGGGAGTGGCGGCGGCGTCTGCGCCATGGCTGGCCAGCAACCAGTCGCCGCGCGAGACGTCGAGCTCGCGCTCGAGCAGCACGCCGGCGCTGTGCCCGGCGGCCACGGACTGGGGCTGGCGGCAGCGGTTCAGCACCTGCACCACGCGCGCGCGCTGGCCGCTGGGGAACACCTGCACCTCGTCACCAGCCTGGACGCGCCCGGCCGCAACCCGGCCCCAAAAGACGCGCCGCCCGTGCGCCGGGGCCGCTGCCGCAGCCCCCTCGTGGTTGCCAACTCCAGCCGTGCCAGCCTGCGCCAGCTCGGCCGCTTGCACATCGGCGGCGCCGGGTTTTTCCACCCACTGCACCGGCAACGCCAGTGCGGCCTCGGGCGCCGGGGCGGTGTTGGGCAGTTGCTCGAGCACCTCGAGCAGCGTGGGGCCGTGGTAGCCGCACCAGCCGTCGTGGCCGTGGCCGCGATCGACCACGTTCCAGCCCTTGAGCGCAGACAGCGGCAGCACGGCGTGCGCCGCCAGCCCGGCCTGCTGGGCAAAGCGCAGCAAGGCGGCGCGGATGTGGGCAAAGGCCAGCGCGGCATCGGCCACGGCGTCGAGCTTGTTGACGGCAAACACCAGACTGGGCACGCGCAGCAGGTGGCACAGCAGGGCGTGGCGGCGCGTTTGCGCCAGCAGGGCCAGGTCGGGGCGCTGCCAGTCGAGCTTGGTGGCATCAACCAGCAGCACGGCGGCGTCGGCGCTGGAGGCGGCGGTGACCATGTTGCGCGTGTACTGCTCGTGCCCGGGGGCGTCGCCGATGATGAATTTGCGCCGCTCACTGCTGAAGTAGCGGTAGGCGACGTCGATGGTGATGCCTTGCTCGCGCTCGGCCATCAGGCCGTCGGTCAGGCGCGCGAGGTCGAGCTGCGCGCCCGCATCGGCCTCATCGGGCGCGGGGCTGGGGCTGCTGTGCGTGATGCCGGCCAAGTGGTCTTGCAGCACCGCTTTGCTGTCGAGCAGCAGGCGGCCGATGAGCGTGCTCTTGCCGTCGTCGACCGAGCCGCAGGTAATGAAGCGCAGCGCATCCATATCAAAAATACCCTTCGAGTTTGCGTTTTTCCATCGAGGCCTCGCTGGTCTGGTCGTCCATGCGCGTGGCGCCGCGTTCGCTCAACTGGGCGTTGAGGGTTTCGGCGACGATCTGCCCGGCGGTGCTGGCGTGGCTGGCCACCGGGCAGGTGCAGGTGATGTCGCCCACGGTGCGAAAGCGCACGCTCAGGTGCTCGACGGTCTCGCCGGGCTTGGGCGGGGTGAGCTCGGTCACCGGCACCAGCAGGCCGCGCCGCTGCACCACCGGGCGCAGGTGCGCGTAGTACAGGCTGGGCAGGGCGATGCGCTCGCGCTCGATGTATTGCCAGACGTCGATTTCGGTCCAGTTGCTGATCGGAAACACGCGCAAGTGCTCGCACGGTTGCAGCCGGGTGTTGTAGAGCGCCCACAGCTCGGGGCGCTGGTCTTTGGGCTGCCACTGGCCAAAGGCGTCGCGGTGGCTGAAGATGCGCTCTTTGGCGCGCGCTTTTTCTTCGTCGCGCCGGGCGCCGCCGATCAGGGCGTCGAAACGGAATTCGTCGATCGCTTCCAGCAGCGTGACCGACTGGTGCGCGTTGCGGCTCTGGCCCGGGTGCGCCAGGCGCACGCTGCCGCGCGCCATCGAATCCTCGACCCGGCGCACGATCAGTTCGGCCCCGAGTTCGCGCGCGCGCTGGTCGCGGAAGGCCAGCACCTCGGGGAAGTTGTGGCCGGTGTCGATCATCAGCAACGGATAGGGCAGGCGGCCACGGCCAAAGGCTTTTTCGGCACAGCGCAGCAGCACCAGCGAGTCTTTGCCGCCCGAGAACAACAGCGCCGGGCGCTCAAACACGGCGGCGACTTCGCGCAGGATGAAAAGGGTCTCTTCCTCGAGCGCGTCGAGCTGGCTGTTGTCGAGCCGGGGCGCGGCGCGGTGGCCGGGTTGGGGCAGGGGGAGGCGTGCGTTCATGGGTGGCTCCTTTGGTGCAGGCCGCATTCTTTGGCGCTGTCTTGTTCCCACCACCAGCGCCCGGCGCGCAAGTCTTCGCCCACGCTGACGGCGCGGGTGCAGGGCGCGCAGCCGATGCTGGGGTAGAAGCGGTCGTGCAGCGGGTTGTAGTCCAACCCGTGCTCGGCGATGTGGTGCCAGACGTCGCCCCAGCTCCAGTCGGCCAGCGGGTTGATCTGGATCAGGCCGGCGCTGGGCCGGTCGGCGTGTGTGGGGTCGAGGTCGCTGCGGTCGATGGCGGGCACCTCGGCGCGGTGGGCCGATTGTTCGCGCCGCAAGCCGGTGATCCAGGCGCGCTGGCCGTGCAGCGCCCGGCGCAGCGGCTCGACCTTGCGGATGGCGCAGCAGGTTTGGCGCAGGGCCACGCTGCGGCGCATGGCCTCGGTTCCTTCGCACGCCACGAAGGCCTCGGCCACGCCGGGCTGTGGCTGGTACACCCGCAGCGGCTGCGCGCCGGGCTGCGCCGCCCGCGCCTCGGTGCGCGCCAGCAGCGCCAGGGTCTCGGGGTGCAGGGCGCCGGTGTCGAGCACAAACAGCGGAATCGGCAGACCCAGGGCGTCGATCAGGTGCCGGATGACCACGTCTTCGGCCCCGAGGCTGGAGGCCTGCACCAGCGGCTGGTGCTCGCTGGCCGCTTGTTGCAGCAGGGCGCGGCTGCGCGCCAGCTTGGCCTCGAAATCGGCGCTGGGCTGGGCCTGCAGCAGGGCAGCGCGGGCGCTGCTCATGCCAGTGCTCCGATGGCGGTGGTGTGGGCGGCGGCGCGGGCAAAGCGCGGCCGCGGCTGCAGCGCGTCGCCCTGGTAAAAGCCGCCAAACTGTTGCAACAGACGCTGCCCGTGCACCGGGTCTTGGTCGGCGCGCAGCAGGGCTTCGTCGAAGCCGCAGCGCTGCAATTGCAGCAACTGGTCGATCAGCACCTCGCCGGTGGCGCGCAGCAGGCCGCAGTAGCCGCAGCGCCGGCGCAGCAGCACCGCCTGGCTGTAGGCGCGGCCGTCGGTGAATTTGGGCAACTGCAAGTCGATGCGCTGCACGGCGGACAGGTCGAGCGTTGACGCAAGCTGCGCGGCCCAGAGATCGAAATCGGGGGCCAGCGTGAGCACGCTGCCGGCGGGGTCGGGGGCGGCCGCGGCGGCCTCGGTTGGCGTGAGGAGTTTCATGGGCAAAATCGGTTCAAGTCGGGGGTGCTGAGTGCGCCTGATCGGCTCAAAGCGCCATGGCGGCGCGGCGCACAGCCGGGCCGTCCGGTCTTTGGTGCGCGGCTTGGGCATGTGCGGCCATGTGCGCCTGCCACTGCGCGGTGGCCACGCGCACGGCGTTGGCGGCAGCCTTGAAAGGCTCGTGGCCAAGGCGCTGCAGGGCATCGACGAAGCGTTCGCCCGGTGCACGCCGTTCTTGGTAAACCTCCAGAATGGCCTCGATCGCGTCGCAGACCTCGCTGGAGGTGAATGACGGCCCCAGCACCTTGCCGGGCGTGGACGCGCCGCTGAGCGTGCTGCCATCCGATCCGCCCAGACTGATCTGGTACCACTCCTGGCCGTCTTTATCGACACCCAGGATGCCGATGTGGCCGCTGTGGTGGTGGCCGCAGGAGTTCATGCAGCCGCTCAGGTGCAGGTCGATGGGCCCAAGGTCGTGCAGCTCGTCGAGGTCCTGGTAGCGCTGCAGCAGGGCTTCGGCGATGGTCAGCGAGCGCGCATTGGCCAGGTCGCAGAAGTCGCCCCCAGGGCAGGCGATGAGGTCGGTGAGCAGCCCGATGTGGGGCTGCGCCAGGCCCAGGCGGCGTGCCGCGCGCCAGAGCTCGGTCAGCTCGTCGCAGCGCACCCAGGGCAGCAGCAGGTTTTGCTGGTGCGTGACGCGCACCTCGCCGGCGCTGAAGCGCTCGGCCAGTTCGGCCACGGCGTCGAGCTGGCTGGCGCTGGCGTCGCCCGGGGCTTGGCCCAGGCGCTTGAAGGCCAGCGTGACGGCGCGCAGCTCGGGGTTTTGGTGCGTGTGCACATTGCGCTGCAGCCAGCGCTCGAACTCCAGGTCGTCTTCGGTGCTCAGGCGCAGCAGGCGCGCCACGCGCTCGTCGGTGCAAGGGCGGCTGCTGGGGCGCGCAGGCGGCGCAAAAGCGGCGCTGACGCGCTGCAGCTCGGCCGCGCTGAGGGTGTGCGGGGCCCCGTCTTGCGCCACGATGCGCTGGTACTCGGCCTGCACTTCGTCAAAAAAGCGCTGGCCCTGGGCGCGCACCAGAATCTTGATGCGCGATTTGTACAGGTTGTCGCGCCGGCCCCAGGCGTTGTAGATGCGCACCAGCGCTTCCATGTAGTTGAGCAGCTGGTCCCAAGGCAAAAAGTCGCAGATCGTGCTCGCGATCACCGGTGTGCGCCCCATGCCGCCGCCCACCAGCACCTTGAAGCCCAGCGCCCCCGCCGCGTTGCGCCGCAGCTGCAGCCCCACGTCGTGCCAGTGCAGCGCGGCCCGGTCTTCGCGGGCGCCGACGATGGCCACCTTGAACTTGCGCGGCAGAAAGGCAAACTCGGGGTGCAGCGTGCTCCACTGGCGCAAGATTTCGGCAAAGGGGCGCGGGTCGGCCACCTCGTCGGGGGCGATGCCGGCCAGCGCGTCGGTGCTGATGTTGCGGATGCAGTTGCCGCTGGTCTGGATGCCGTGCATGTCCACGCTGGCCAGCAGCTCCATGACCTCGGGTGCGTGCTCGAGCGCAATCCAGTTGAACTGCACGTTTTGGCGTGTGGTGAAGTGGCAGTAACCGGTGGGCAGGCGGCTGGCGATGGCGCGGCCGTCGCGCAGCTGCACCGTGCCGAGCCGGTTTTGCGCCGCCACCGCCCCTTGGAACACGGCCGCGCCGGGCTGGTCGTAAACGCGCGCAATCTGTGCCAGCGCCCGTACCTGCGCGCTCGACAGCTCGCCGTAGGGCACGGCGACGCGCAGCATGGGCGCGTGGCGCTGGATGTACCAGCCGTTTTGCAGCCGCAGTGGCCTAAAGGCCTCGTCGGACAAGCGGCCGTCGCGGTGGCGCTGCCACTGGTCGCGGAACTGGGCCGCGCGCTGGCGGATGAACTGGCGGTCAAAATCGGTGTAGGTGTACATGCAGGTGGCCAAAGGCGGTAGAGTCGGGGCAGCAACCAATGGGTTCGACTGTAGGCCCCGGCTTCATATTTGCAAACTACTGTTTTTTTATTGAAATATAGCTTTTGATCATAAAGAAGGAGGCCAGGGCCGCTCCCAGTGCGACCGCGCACAATAGGTCAGTCACGGTGCAGTCATTTTTTTGCCTTAACTTCAAGCCCATGAACATCAGCAATATGCACGAAACCGCCTCCTTGAAACAAGCCAGCGCTCTGGAGCGCCGCGAGGGTCGGTCGATCTCGCCCGCCAGCCGCAGTGCCTACGACATCGACAGCCACATGATGGCGCAGTTGGCGCGTTGGTCTGCCGGCATTTCGCCCATCTCGCTCACGCTCTCCTGGACCGACTGGGCGCTGCACCTGGCCTTTTCACCAGGCTCGCAGGCGCGGTTGGCGCGCCGTGCGCTCGAGTCGGGCGTGCGCTGGTCGCAGGATGCGGTGCAAGCGCTGATGCCGCACTTGAACGCCGCCACCCCAGCGGCGGCGACGCCCGAGGCCCAGGCGGCGGCCACCCCTGGCAGCCTGAGCGAACTGATCGAAGACGACAGCCGCTACGCCGCTCCCGAGTGGCAGGGCTGGCCTTGGCGGCCCCTGGCCAGCGCCAACAAGCTGGGTGAGCAGTGGTGGTTCGATGCCTGCAACCTGCGCGGGATGCAGGATCACTCGCGCCACCAAATGCGCTTTTATGGCAACCAATTGTTTGATCTGCTCTCGCCCAGCAACTTTTTGCTGAGCAACCCGCAGGCGCTGCAGGCGGCGTGGGAGAGCCGTGGCCAGACCCTGCTGCAAGGCCTCAACTTCGCACTCGACGACCTGCGCCGCAGCCAAGGCATGCCACCCCGCCATGCCCCCCAGGTGGATCTGGCACCGGGCAAGGGCTTGGCCATGACCGAAGGCGAGGTGGTGCTGCGCAACGGCCTGATCGAGCTGATCCAGTACCGCCCCAGCACGGCCGAGGTGCAGGCCGAGCCCGTGCTGATCATCCCCTCGTGCATCATGAAGTACTACATCCTGGACCTGTCGCCGCACAACTCGATGGTGCGCTGGCTGGTGGGCCAGGGGCACACGGTGTACATCGCTTCGTGGCGCAACCCGGATGCCAGCGACGCCTTGCTGGGCATGGACGACTACGTCAGCGAGGGCGTGCTGGCGGCGCTCGACCACGTGCATGGGCAGTGCCAGACGCCGGTGCATCTGGTGGGTTACTGTCTGGGCGGCACCTTTGCTGCCATGGCTGCCGGCGCGCTCGGTGGCGGTGACGCGGTGCTGTCGAGCCAGAACCCGGAATCGGCCGCATCGCCGCTGGTTTCGCTGAGCCTGTTGGCGGCCGAAGTCGATTTCACCGACCCCGGCGAGATGGGCGTGCTGATCGACGAGGCCCAGGTGCGCCTGCTCGAAGACATGATGGCCAGCAAAGGCTTCCTGACCGGGCAGCAGATGGCGGCCTCGTTTCAGTTTCTCCATGCGCGCGACCTGGTCTGGTCCAGCCAGACCCGGCGCTGGCTGCTGGGCCATGAAGAGCTGCCCAATGACCTCATGGTCTGGAACGCCGACGTGACGCGCCTGCCGGCCCTGATGCACAGCCAGTACCTGCGCTCCTGTTTCCTGAACAACGACCTGGCCGAGGGCCACTACCTCTACCTGGGGCGGCCGATTTCGCTGCGTGACATCCGGGTGCCGGTGTTTGCCGTGGGCACCCTCAAAGACCACGTGGCGCCGTGGCGCTCGGTCTACAAGATTCACCGCCTGGTGTCGGCCGAGGTCACCTTTGCCCTGACCAGCGGGGGGCACAACGCGGGCATCGTCTCGGAGCCGGGGCGGCCGCGACGCCATTACCAGTGGTTGAGCAGCCCCTTGCACCAGACCTGGCGCACCGCAGACGAGTGGCAGGAGCAGGCCCCGCGCCACGAAGGCAGCTGGTGGCCGGCCTGGGACGCATGGTTCAAGGCGCAAGGCAGCGGCCAGCGCGTGCCGGCGCGCGTGCCGGTGCACGACCCGGAGCTGGGCAGCGCGCCCGGGCAGTACGTGCAGGTGCGCTACGGCGATTGATGCGCTGCAGGGGCGGTGCGGGTGGTCTGGCCGCCGCCGCGCACGAAGCGTTGCGCCAGCAGCGCCCGTGCCAAGGGCGCGGGCAGCGGCCAGGGCTCGCCGTGCAGCTGCGCAGCCAGCACCTCGCCGGCCAGCACCGACAGCGTCAGGCCACGTGCGCCCAGGCCCGTGAGCACATACAGGCCGGGCCAGCGTGCGCCGTCCAGCGCGCCGACGGCGGGCAGCCGGTCGGGCAGGGTGCAGCGCACCGCCGCCCAGCCCTGGGCGGCTGCAAAAGCGCTGGTCATCTGCGCGCCCAAGCGGGGCAGCAGGCGCTGCAGACGCGCTTGGTTGGCCGCGTGGTCGGCCCCGAACACGGCTGCCGTGGTGTTGCCGCGCTCGAACGTCGAGCCCACGATCCACAGCGGCGCTTCGCTGGGGCCGTGCATGCCCTGCAAAAAGCTGCCGTAGCCATGCACTGGCCACGGGGGCAGGGCGGCGCGTGCGGCAGCCGGCAGATCGCTGAGCAGCCCCCAGCTGACTTGCCCGCGCAAGGCTTGAAGCGGCAGGGTGTGGGCAGTGGCCTCGGGGCGGGTCTGCAGCGGGCTTTGCAGCCATTGGTCCGGCAATGGCTCCAGCAGCGCCCGCACCGCAAAACCCGCCGCCAGCACCACGTGTGGGGCCTGCGCCAGCGTGTGCCCGTGGGCGTCGAGCAGCGCCCAGCCTGCGGCCGTGCGCTGCAGGCGCGCCACGGCCGCGCCGCCGCGCCACACGATGCGCTCGTGCGCCAGCTGCGCGCGCACCAGCTGCGCCGGGCGCAACCAAGCCGCACTCGGGTGCCAGAGCGCGCTGGCGGGCGCATCGAGGTCGGCCAGACCGGCGGCTTCGATTTGGCTTGGGCTGGCCTCCAGGCTCCAGTCGTCGCCGCGCGGGGTGTCGGGTGTGGCCGGGGGCAGGGCGCGTTTGTGCTTGACCCGGTGCTCGAGCGCCCCGCTGGGGGCCCAGTCTTGCCCTTGGGGCAACAGCGCCGCCACGCGCTGCAAGGTCGCGCGCAGTCCGGCGCGGCTGATGCGCGACAGCGGCGCATCGTCGGGCGACACGTGGGGCGCGATCAGGCCTGCAGGCAGGCCCGAAGCGCCAGCGGCGGGGGCGCTGGCGGCGTCGAGCACCTCGACACGCCAACCGCGCTGCGCCAGGCTGTAGGCGGCGGCCGCGCCGGCCAAGCCGGCACCGACGACCAGCGCGTGGCCGGCACGTTCAGCCAGAGCGGTGTGGGTGTGCAAGGTACAGGCTGCCAAGCCACAGCGGCCGTTGCCGGCAGCCAGCGGCAGCGGTGCGCATCATGGGCCGCTGGGCGGCACGTAGCCGGCGGCTTGGTCGGCCCCGGCGCCAAAAAAGTGCTGCTCCATCTGCCGCGCCAGGTATTGGCGCGCCCGCAGGTCGGCCAGGTTGAGGCGGTTTTCGTTCACCAGCATGGTCTGGTGCCGGATCCAGTCGGCCCAAGCCTGTTTGCTGACCTGCTCGTAAATTCGTTTGCCCAGCTCGCCCGGGTAGGGTGGGAAGTCGAGGCCCTCGGAATCGGTGCCGAGTTTGATGCAGTGAACCGTGCGTGCCATGGGAGTGTGGGTGAGTTGGAGTGAAGCCAGCCCCGACTTTACCAAGCTTTGCCCCCACGCCAAGCCCGCTGCCTGCATGAGCGCACAGTGGGCATGGGCGGCGCCATGCAGGCGGGCCCAAGCGGCAGGGTGCGCCAGCCGGAGCATGGGGATTTACAATCGGGCTTTTAGATCAAGGATGGGAAAGCGCTGCGGGTTTTGCGGGCAGGCCCCATTCGACTGTGAGCACCATCATGAGCCAAAACGCCCCTGCGTTCGAGATCCACGTCCACGGCGACGTTCCCCTGCGCGAGGAGGTGGACTACCCCCAGATTCAGGACGCGCTCAAGCCGCTGTGGAAGTACGTGGGCGCGCGCTCGCTGGTCGATGCCGCGGCCAGCCAGTACGAAGAAGAGCCCGGCATCCGCTTCGAGGCCAAAGAGCGCCTGCTGCAGATTTGCTGGACGGTCGAGGGCGACGAGGATTTTCGCCTGGCCATCGACGAGGCCTGCATGGGCCTCAACGAGATCGCCGCCGCCGGCGCGGCGCTCGAGGTCTCGTTCTACGACATCGAGTTCGACGAAGAAGAGGCGCCCGAAGACGAAGAGGCGCGCGACGACTTCGTGCTCTGCTTCGTCGGCCCGACGCCCGCAGCCATCATGCAGGTGCAGCGCGACTTGCTGGTGCAAGACGTGGTCAACCTGATGGAGCGCCACTTCGACGCCTCGGAGCTCGGCGACGTAGTGGCCTCGATCGACCGCCTGTTCAGCAGCCGCTTCGACTCGCTGGTGAGCTCGATGCAGCTGGGCCGCCCGCCGCGCGGCTCGGGCCCGGCCGGCGGGCATGGCGGGCCGCGCAAGCCGCGCCATTTGCACTGAACAGATACAGCGCCTCAGCCGACCGCCAGCGCAATGCCCTTGAACTCGCCGCTGGCGATGCGCTGGCGCCATTCGGCCGGGCCGCTTTCGTGTACGTTGGCGCCCGAGCTGTCCACGGCCACGGTTACGGGCATATCCTGCACCTGGAACTCGTAGATGGCTTCCATGCCGAGGTCGGCAAAGCCCACCACCTTGGCCGCTTTGATCGCCTTGGCCACCAGGTAGGCGGCGCCGCCCACCGCCATCAGGTAGGCGCTGCGGTTGTCTTTGATCGCCTGCACCGCCACCGGGCCGCGCTCCGATTTGCCGATCATGGCGATCAGGCCGGTCTGCTCCAGCATCGTGCGCGTGAACGGGTCCATGCGCGTGGCCGTGGTCGGGCCGGCTGGGCCCACCACTTCGTCGCGCACCGGGTCCACCGGCCCCACGTAGTAGATGACGCGGTTGCGAAAGTCCACCGGCAGCGGCTCGCCCTTGGCCAGCAGGTCGGCAATGCGCTTGTGCGCGGCGTCGCGCCCGGTGAGCATCTTGCCGTTGAGCAGCAGCTTGTCGCCCGCCTTCCAGCTCGCGACCTCGGCCGGCGTCAGGGTGTCGAGCTGCACGCGCTTGGCCGTTTGCACGTCGGGCGTCCAGGTCACGGCCGGCCAGTCTTCGAGGCGCGGCGGCTCGAGCCGCGCCGCGCCGCTGCCGTCCAGGGTAAAGTGCACGTGCCGGGTGGCGGCGCAGTTGGGGATCAGGGCCACCGGCAGCGAGGCGGCGTGCGTGGGGTAGTCGAGAATTTTCACGTCCAGCACCGTGGTCAGCCCGCCCAGGCCTTGGGCGCCGATGCCCAGCGCGTTGACCTTCTCGTACAGCTCCAGCCGCAGCGCCTCCAGGCGCGTCAGGGCCGCCCCGGCGCGCTGGCGCTCGAGCAACAGGTCGATGTCCACCGGGGCTATGAGCGATTCCTTGGCCAGCAGCATGGCTTTTTCGGGCGTGCCGCCTATGCCTAAGCCCAAAATCCCCGGTGGGCACCAGCCGGAACCCATGCCGGGCACGGTTTTGAGCACCCAGTCCACGATCGAGTCCGAAGGGTTGAGCGCCGCGAACCTGGACTTGTTCTCGGAGCCGCCGCCCTTGGCGGCACAGGTCACCTCCACCTGGTCGCCGGGCACGATCTCGACGTGCAGCACCGCCGGCGTGTTGTCGCGCGTGTTCTTGCGCGCCCCCGCCGGGTCGGTCAGCACCGAGGCGCGCAGCGGGTTGTCGGGGTTGAGGTAGGCGCGGCGCACGCCTTCGTCGACCATCTGTTGCAGGCTGAGCGTGGCGTCGGCCCAGCGCACGTCCATGCCCACCTTCATGAACACCACGGCGATGCCGGTGTCCTGGCAAATCGGGCGGTGGCCTTCGGCGCTGAGGCGCGAATTGGTCAGGATTTGCGCAATCGCGTCCTTGGCGGCGGCGCCTTGTTCGCGCTCCCAAGCCCGGCCCAAGGCCTGGATGTAGTCGAGCGGGTGGTAGAAGCTGATGTACTGAAAGGCGTCGGCGATGGAATCGATCAGGTCTTGTGGGCGGATGGTGGTCATGGTCGGGTGACTGGTTAAAAATTTTCGGCTAAGGGGTTGAGTGTAAATAATTCGGGTATATGCGTGTCGGCGGCTTTCTGGTGATGCGGTAGGATGTAAGAGCCTCGTCAGAGAGCTTGAGCACAGTCATAGGTTGTCGATTTCACCCAACAGAGGAGCTTTTCATGTCCGCATCGTCGTCTGCCGTTCAGTCCACCTTGATCGAAAACCGCGTGTTTGAGCCCAGCGCCGCCACCGTCGCCGCCGCGCGTGTGTCCGGCATGGAGGCCTACCACGCCCTGTGTGCCGAAGCGGAACGCGACTACGAAGGCTTTTGGGCCCGCTTGGCCCGTGAGCAACTGGTCTGGCACAAGCCCTTCACCCAGGTGCTCGACCAGTCCAACCAGCCCTTCTACAAGTGGTTCCAGGACGGCGAGCTCAACGCCTCGGCCAATTGCCTCGACCGCCACATCGGCACCCCGACCGAGCACAAGACCGCCATCATCTTCGAGGCCGACGACGGCACCGTGACCAAGGTCACGTACCAGGAGCTGCTGGCCAAAGTGAGCCAACTGGCCAACGCGCTCAAGGCCATGGGGGTGAAAAAAGGCGACCGCGTCGTGATCTACATGCCCATGACGATCGAGGGCGTGGTGGCGATGCAGGCCTGCGCGCGCATCGGCGCCACGCACAGCGTGGTGTTCGGCGGCTTTTCGGCCAAGGCGCTGCAAGAGCGCATCCAGGACGCCGGCGCCGTGGCCGTGATCACTGCCAACTACCAGATGCGCGGCGGCAAGGAGCTGCCGCTCAAGGCCATCGTCGATGAAGGTCTGGCCTTGGGCGGCTGCGAATCGATCAAGAACGTGGTCGTGTTCCAGCGCACCGCCAGCGCCTGCAACCTGGTGGCCGGGCGCGACGTGCTGATGCACGAGGTCATGGCCGCGCAGTCCAGCGTCTGCGCGCCCGAAATGGTGGGCGCCGAGCACCCGCTGTTCATCCTCTACACCTCGGGCTCCACGGGCAAGCCCAAGGGCGTGCAGCACAGCACCGGCGGCTACCTGCTGTGGGCCAAGCAGACCATGGACTGGACTTTCGACCTCCAACCCAACGACGTGTTCTGGTGCACCGCCGACATCGGCTGGGTCACCGGTCACAGCTACGTCGCCTACGGGCCGCTGGCTGCGGGGGCGACGCAGATCGTGTTCGAGGGCGTGCCCACTTTCCCGCACGCCGGGCGCTTCTGGCAGACCATCGAGAAACACCGCTGCACCATCTTCTACACCGCGCCCACAGCCATCCGCTCGCTCATCAAGGCCGCCGAAACCGACGCCAAGGTGCACCCCAAGAACTGGGACCTGAGCAGCCTGCGCCTGCTGGGCTCGGTCGGCGAGCCGATCAACCCCGAAGCCTGGATGTGGTACTACCGCAACATCGGCGGCGAGCGCTGCCCGGTGGTGGACACCTTCTGGCAGACCGAAACCGGTGGCCACATGATCACCCCGCTGCCGGGTGCCACACCGCTGGTGCCGGGTTCGTGCACGCTGCCGCTGCCCGGCATCAGCACCGCCATCGTGGACGAGCAGGGCAACGACGTACCCAACGGCCAAGGCGGCATTCTGGTGGTCAAGAAGCCTTGGCCGTCGATGATCCGCACCATCTGGGGCGACCCGCAGCGCTTCAAGAAGAGCTACTTCCCCGAAGAACTGCGCGGCTACTACCTGGCGGGCGACGGCGCGGTGCGCTCCGAAGATCGGGGGTACTTTCGCATCACCGGCCGCATCGACGACGTGCTCAACGTCTCTGGGCACCGCATGGGCACGATGGAAATCGAGTCAGCCCTGGTTGGCAAGACCGATCTGGTGGCCGAAGCCGCCGTGGTCGGTCGCCCGGACGACCTGACCGGCGAGGCCATCGTGGCCTTCGTGGTGCTGAAACGCCCGGTGCCCACTGGCGACGAAGCCAAGGCGCTGGCCACCGAGCTGCGCAACTGGGTGGCCAAAGAGATCGGGCCGATCGCCAAGCCGAAAGAGATTCGTTTTGGCGAGAACCTGCCCAAGACGCGCTCGGGCAAGATCATGCGCCGCCTGCTGCGCTCGCTGGCCAAGGGCGAGGCGCTGACGCAAGACACCTCGACGCTGGAAAACCCGCACATCCTGGAGCAGTTGGCCAAGAGCAACTGATCGGGCTGGCGCGCGCCCGCGTTTGGGCGCGCGCGTGGTGGCTGGGCAGGCCTGTGTCCACTGCCCAAAATACAAGGGGGCCACACGGCCCCCTTGGTTCGTTTGCGCCCAAACCGGTGGTGGCCGGAACGGGGCGTGTGGCCGCAGTTCAGCGGTGGCTGAGCGACCAGGTGGCCAGGCGCCGCGCGTCGGCTTCGCTCAGGCGCGGGTTGGCGGGCATGGGCACCGGGCCCCAGACGCCCGAACCGCCGCGCTGGATTTTGGTCGTCATGCGCGCCACGGCGTCGGCCTGGCCGGCGTAGCGGGCCGAAATATCGCGAAACGAGGGGCCGACCATGCGCCGATCGACGGCGTGACAGGCCATGCAGCCGCTGGCGCGGGCGAAGGCGGCTTCGTCGGCCAGCACCGGGACGGTGACGGCAGGCAGCGCAACCAAGGTGGCGGCGGCTAGGGCGAACAAGGTGCGTTTCATGGGATGCTCCTGGGGTGGATAATTCGGGGGAGGCTGGCAGGTGCGATTTTATCCATATCCGCAGCCTTGAAATGGTGCAATTACGTCTGGTTGCAATCGATACCACCCAAGTTACAGGAGTTGAATATGTATCTGCTGATACTGGCGCTGGTTTTGCTCGGTTTGAAGCTGGCCGGCGTGGAGCCGGTGGCGCATTGGAGCTGGTGGTGGGTGCTGAGCCCCTTTGCGCTGGCAGCGCTGTGGTGGTTGTGGTCTGACCTGTCGGGCCGCACCACTCGCTTGGCCATGAAGGCCGACGAGCAGCGCAAGGCAGAGCGTTTGGCGGAGGCCAAAAAGCGTCTGCACAGCGGCGGCACCAAGGGCCAAGGGCACTGAGGCGGCACCAACGAGTGGACTGTAGGACAATCGCCGTCCATGGAACCACGCATCGCAGTCGATTTCGAGCAGCCCGCTTGCAGCACCCGCCACGCCTGGGCGCGGGTGCCGGTCGAGCCCGCGCCACAGGAGCGCCAAGCCCTCAAGGCGCAGATCAGGCAGCTGTTGCTCGAGCGCAATGCCGTCATGGTGTCGCACTACTACGTGCACCCCGACTTGCAGGATTTGGCCGAGGAAACCGGCGGCTTGGTGAGCGACAGCCTGGAGATGGCGCGCTTTGGCCGCGACCATGCGGCCCAGACGCTGGTGGTCAGTGGGGTGCGCTTCATGGGTGAGACCGCCAAGCTGCTGTCGCCCGAGAAAACCGTGCTCATGCCGGATCTCGACGCCACCTGTTCGCTCGACTTGGGTTGCCCGATCGACGAATTTGCCGCTTTTTGCGACCAGCACCCCGAGCGCACGGTGGTGGTCTATGCCAACACCAGCGCGGCGGTGAAGGCGCGTGCCGATTGGCTCGTGACCTCGAGCTGCGCGCTCGACATCGTGCGCGCGCTCAAGGCGCGCGGGCACAAAATCCTCTGGGCCCCAGACAAGCACCTAGGGGCCTATATCGAGCGCGAAACCGGCGCCGACATGCTGATGTGGAAGGGTTCGTGCATCGTGCACGACGAGTTCAAGGCCACCGAGCTGCAAGCGCTGATGCACCAGCACCCGCAGGCCAAGGTGCTGGTGCACCCCGAGAGCCCGGCCGACGTGGTGGCGCTGGCCCATGCGGTGGGCTCGACCAGCGCCATTTTGCGCGCCGCGCAGCAGTTCGATGCCAGCGAGTTCATCGTGGCCACCGACAAGGGCATGCTGCACAAGCTGCGCACCCTCAACCCCGGCAAAACCTTCATCGAAGCGCCCACGGCAGGCGACAGCGCCACCTGCAAGAGCTGCGCCCACTGCCCCTGGATGGCCATGAACAGCCTGGCCGGGGTGGCGCAGGCGCTGCGCAGCGGCAGCGGCGCCATCGAGGTGCCGGCCGCGCTGATCGAGCGCGCGCGCTTGCCGATCGAACGCATGCTGGCCTTCACGGCGGCACAAAGGGCCGGCCACGACGCCGGGGCGCTGGTGCCGCACCTGGGCGCCGCCTGAGCGGCAGCAGTGGGAGTGGCAGCAGGGGTTTGACCCTTTGCAGCAAATGGCCCTTGGTTGCAGTGGCCGCTCCCAGACTTCGATAATGGCGCTCTGCCTGGCGTTTGCACTTTTATCCAGAACACCTATCCCCCTTTCATGAACGCACCTGCCGAACCCTTCCTTGCCAGCGCCGCCCAAGTGGACCAAGCGGCCATCGCGCCGCTGCCCAATTCGCGCCGCATCTACGTGGCGGGCTCGCGCCCCGACGTGCAGGTGCCCATGCGCGCCATCAGCCAGTCCGACACCCCGGCCGCGTTTGGGGCCGAAGCCAACCCGCCGGTCTTTGTGTACGACTGTTCCGGCCCCTACGGCGACCCGGCGACGGCGATCGACATCCGCAGCGGCCTGCCGGCGCTGCGCCAGCGCTGGATCGAGGAGCGCGCCGACACCGAGGTGCTCGCTGGACTGAGCAGCGCCTTTGGGCGCGAGCGCGCCGCCGACCCGAAGCTCGATGCGCTGCGCTTTCCGGGCTTGCAGCGCCAGCCGCGGCGCGCGCGCGCCGGCGCCAACGTGACGCAGATGCACTACGCCCGGCGCGGCCTGATCACGCCCGAGATGGAGTTTGTCGCCATCCGCGAAAACCTCAACCGCCAGCAGTACATCGACAGCCTGCGCCGCAGCGGCCCCAAGGGTCAGCGCATGGCCGACATGATGCTGCGCCAGCACCCGGGGCAGGCCTTTGGTGCCAGCCTGCCAGGCGAGATCACGCCCGAGTTCGTGCGCAGCGAAGTCGCGCGCGGGCGCGCCATCATCCCGGCCAACATCAACCACCCGGAAAGCGAGCCCATGGTTATTGGGCGCAACTTTCTGGTCAAGGTCAACGCCAACATCGGCAACTCGGCGCTGGGCTCGTCGATCAGCGAGGAAGTGGACAAGATGACCTGGGCCATCCGCTGGGGCGGCGACACGGTGATGGACCTCTCGACCGGCAAAAACATCCACGAGACGCGCGAGTGGATCGTGCGCAACAGCCCGGTGCCCATCGGCACGGTGCCGATCTACCAGGCGCTGGAAAAAGTGGGTGGCAAGGCCGAGGAGCTGAGCTGGGAGATTTTCCGCGACACCCTGATCGAACAGGCCGAGCAGGGGGTGGATTACTTCACCATTCACGCTGGGGTGTTGCTGCGCTACGTGCCCCTGACCGCCGAGCGCCTGACCGGCATCGTCAGCCGCGGCGGCTCGATCATGGCCAAGTGGTGCCTGGCGCACCACCGCGAGAGCTTCCTCTACACCCACTTCGAGGACATCTGCGACATCATGAAGGCCTACGACGTGGCCTTTAGCTTGGGCGACGGCCTGCGCCCGGGCAGCATCTACGACGCCAACGACGCCGCGCAGCTGAGCGAGCTGCGCACCTTGGGCGAGCTCACGCAGGTGGCGTGGCGGCACGAGGTGCAGGTGATGATCGAAGGCCCTGGCCATGTGCCGATGCAGCTCATCAAAGAAAACATGGACTTGCAGCTCGAGCAGTGCGCCGAGGCGCCGTTTTACACGCTCGGGCCGCTGACCACCGACATCGCGCCCGGCTACGACCACATCACCAGCGGCATCGGCGCGGCGACCATCGGCTGGTACGGCACCGCCATGCTGTGCTACGTCACGCCCAAAGAGCACCTAGGCCTGCCCAACAAGCAGGACGTGAAAGAGGGCATCATCACCTACAAGCTCGCGGCCCACGCCGCCGACTTGGCCAAGGGGCACCCGGGGGCGCAGATCCGCGACAACGCCTTGAGCAAGGCGCGCTTCGAGTTTCGCTGGGCGGACCAGTTCAACCTCGGGCTGGACCCGGACAAAGCGCGCGAATTCCACGACGAAACCCTGCCCAAGGATTCGGCCAAGGTGGCGCATTTTTGTTCGATGTGCGGGCCGCATTTTTGCAGCATGAAGATCACCCAAGAGGTGCGCGACTACGCCGCCGCCCAAGGGGTGGCCGAAGGGCAGGCGCTCGAGCACGGGTTGCAGCAGCAGTCGCAGGCTTTCAGGCAGGCCGGGGGCGAGGTCTATATCCCCTTGCAGCGGGTGGACTAAAGAGGCTGGGCTCAACCGCCTAGGCTGACGCAAGCGGCGCGCTTTCTGTCACAATCGCGCCGGTTTTGTGGCCATTTACCGCGCCACACGGAGTTGTATCCCATGTTTCGCACCCTGCTCAAATCCAAAATCCACCGCGCCGCCGTCACCCACTGCGAGCTGCACTACGAGGGCTCGTGCGCCATCGACGAAAACCTGCTCGAAGCCGCCAACCTGTGCGAGAACGAGCAGATCCACATCTGGAACGTGAACAACGGCGAGCGCCTGGTCACCTACGCCATCAAGGGCGAGCGCGGCAGCGGCATGATCTCGCTCAACGGCTCGGCGGCGCGCCGGGCGGCGGTGGGCGATCTGGTGATCATCGCCGCCTACGCCCAAGTGCACGAAGACCACATAGCGAGCCACGAACCGCAACTGGTGTTTGTCGATGCACACAACCGCCAAACTGCCTTGCGCCACCACGTGCCGACGCAGGCGCTCTGAAGCGCTGCGCTTTTAGCGCAGTTGTTTGAGCTGCCAGACCGCCGACATGCGGCCGGCAAAGGTGAGGTCTAGGGTGGCGCCGGTGCCGTCTTGGCTCAGGCGCACGCCGGGCTGGGCCGGCGGGAAGGTCTGCTCGACCGCCAGCAGGCCGGCCGGCCAGTGCAGGCTAAGCTTGGCGTCCATGGGCAGGTAGCCGTCGAGGAAGCGGCGCATCAGCGGCCCGGCATGCAGCGTCCAGCGCCCGGGGCCGCTGGATTCGAGCGCCTGCGTGCGCAGCCCGATGCACACATGGCCGCCGCGGCGCACGTCGGACAGCTCGACCCGGTGCCCTTCGACCCATGCGCGGCCGACACCGCTGCTTTCCAAGATTTCGAGGTGTTGCAGGCGCTCGCGGTTGAAGGCCACGACCACGCGCCGGTTCGGGTCGAGCTGGTGGTGGCAGGTGCGCAGCGTCACCACGCCGGTTTGCAGGCTCAGCGCATCGAGCGTGGTGTGGGCCTCGTAGCGGTAGGCCAGCGGGTCGGGGCGTTCGGCCAGGAAGCGCAACTGGCCTTCGAGCGCCACGTCTTCGAGCTGCAACGGTGAGTTTTGCGCCAGCGCCGCTGCGCTGGCCAGCGCGAGCAGCAGGCAGGCGGCGGTGCGGGCAAGGCAAAGGCGCGTGGGCATGCAGACTCCGAATGCGTGGGGGGTATGCCTTGGATTATGCGCACGCTGGTTAAAAATGGTGCTGGGGTTAACGCCTAGCCGCGCGCTCGGGCGGCTGGGTCGAGCACGGTGGGCCGCGCCGCCGCTAGGGTGTGCGGGTGGTCTAGGCTGTAGTGCAGACCGCGGCTTTCATGGCGCGCCTGCGCGCTGCGCACGATCAAATCGGCCACTTCGACCAAGTTGCGCAACTCCAGCAGGTCGCGCGTGAGGTGAAAGCTGCGGTAGAACTCTAGAATTTCGGCGCGCAGCAGCGCGATGCGGTGCGCGGCGCGCTCGAGCCGCTTGTCGGTGCGCACGATGCCGACGTAGTCCCACATAAAGCGGCGCAGTTCGTCCCAGTTGTGGGCGATCACCACCTGTTCGTCGGCGTCGCTGACGCGGCTGGTGTCCCATGGGCGCACCGGCGGCAGGGCGGCGGTGGGCGCGGCCACGATGTCGGCCACGGCGGCGCGCGCAAACACCAGGCACTCGAGCAGCGAGTTGCTGGCCAGCCGGTTGGCACCGTGCAATCCGGTGCAGCTGGCTTCGCCCACGGCGTACAGGCCGCCCAGATCGGTGCGCGCGCGCAAATCGGTGAGCACGCCGCCGCAGGTGTAGTGGGCCGCCGGCACCACCGGGATCGGCTCGCGCGTGATGTCGATGCCCAGCTCGGCGCAGCGCGCCAAGATGTTGGGGAAGTGCTCCTGCAAAAAAGCCGGGCTCTGGTGCGAGATGTCGAGATAGACGCAGTCCAGTCCGTGTTTTTTCATCTCAAAGTCGATGGCGCGCGCCACCACGTCGCGCGGGGCCAGTTCGGCGCGTGGGTCGTGCTCGGGCATGAAGCGGCGTCCACCGTGTGCTGCGGGCAGCAGCAGCCGGCCACCTTCGCCGCGCACCGCTTCGCTGATCAAAAAGCTCTTGGCCTTGGGGTGGTACAGGCAAGTGGGGTGGAACTGGATGAACTCCATGTTGGCCACGCGGCAGCCGGCGCGCCAAGCGGCGGCGATGCCGTCGCCGGTGGCGGTGTCGGGGTTCGAGGTGTACAAATACACCTTGCCCGCGCCGCCGGTGCACAGCACGGTGTGCGGGGCCACGAAGGCCTGCACCTCATCGGCGCTTTCGTCAAAGGCGTAGGCGCCCAAGCAGCGCCGGCTGGGCCAGGTGGGCGTGGTGGCGTGGCGGTCGCTCAGGATCAAGTCCACCAAGTTGTGTGTCTGGAACACGTGGATGTTGGGGGCGGCGCGCACGCGCTCGATCAGCGTTTGCTGCACCGCAGCGCCGGTGGCGTCGGCGGCGTGCACGATGCGCCGGTGGCTGTGGCCGCCCTCGCGCGTCAGGTGCAGCTCGCCCTCGTGCAGGGTGAAGCGGGTGCCCATCTGGCGCAGCCAGTCGATGGCCGCTGGCGCGTTCTCGACCGTGAAGCGGGTGGCGGCGAGGTCGCACAAGCCGGCGCCGGCCACCAGCGTGTCGTCGATGTGGGCTTGGAAGCTGTCGTCGGCGGCCAGCACGGCGGCGATGCCGCCTTGCGCCCAGCCGCTGGAGCCGTCTTCGATGGTGCGCTTGGTCAGGATGGCGATGCGCAAGTGGCTGGGCAGCAGCAGCGCGGTGGCCAATCCGGCCAAGCCGCTGCCGACGATCAGCACGTCGAAGGCGAGCGTGGCGGCGCCGGCGGTGGAGGGGGGCTGGGTCATGGTGCGGTCGGGCGCAATGTGGGGGCAGGGGGTGGATGGTACACAGTGTCCGCGCCGGCGCAGCTGCCCGGGCTCAGGCGCACGTAAATGGGCGCATAGGCGCTGGCTTGGGTGAGCTCGACCAGCCCTTCGCGGCTGAGTTCGAGCAGGGCGATGAAGCTCACGATCAGCGCCGCCACGCCGCGCGCGGGTTCGAGCAGTTCGCCAAATTCGGCAAAGCGGCGCGGCTGCAGCTGGCGCAGCAACTGGCTCATGAAGGCGCGCACGCTCAACTGCGGGCGCTCGATGCGGTGGCTTTGCACCAGGCGGGCGCGCTGCAGCAAGGCGGCCCAGACCTGCGCCAGTTCGGTGGTATCGACGCTCGGCCAGACGGGGGCAGCAGGCGCGGCTGCAGCCAAGCTGGCTTGGGCGTACCAGAAGTCGCGCCCGTGTTGCGGCAGGGCCTCGATGCGCAGCGCCGCCAGTTTGACCTGTTCGTATTCCAGCAACCGGCGCACCAGTTCGGCGCGCGGGTCGGCGGCTTCGGCTTCGGGGCTGCTGCGTTTGGGCGGCAGCAGCAGGCGCGATTTGATCTCGATCAGCAGCGCCGCCATGAGCAGGTATTCGCCGGCCAGCTCGAGGTTGTGGGCGCGCACCTGCTCGACGTAGCCCAGATATTGGCGCGTGAGCTGGGCCATCGGAATGTCGAGGATGTTGAAGTTTTGCCTGCGGATCAGGTACAGCAGCAGATCCAGCGGCCCCTCGAAGGCGTCGAGGAACACGGCCAAGGCATCGGGCGGGATGTACAGGTCGGGTGGCAGCGCAAACAGCGGCTCCCCGTAGAGGCGCGCGAGCGCGGTGCCGTCGCTGGGTGCAAGGCTCATCGGTGTGCAGACGGCCCAGCACAGGCCCTGAGGTGCAGCAGGGCCGGCAAGGCCTGCAGGCTCAGCCTTTGAGCGTGGGCTCGGTTTGGTACACGTAGGGCTTTTGGGCCACCTTGGCGGCGTCGGCCTGCTGCCAGAATTGGCGGTCAATCGGCTGGTCCCAGAGCAAGGCGCGGCCTTGGCGCTGTTGCGCCTCGAGCTCGGGCTGACGGCCCTTGAGTGCGTCCAGAAACTCGGTGGCGTCGGAGCGGTAGTGCGGGCGGGCAAAGAGGGACATGGGGTGGGGCCTTGAAAGGGTGGCTTCAGGAACGGTGAACAGGCGGCGCAGCGGCCGCATCCTCCAGGTGGCAGCGCTCGATGCGCTCGACTTCGGTGCGCGAACCCAGGATCACGCTCACGCGCTGGTGCAGGCTGTGGGGCACCAGGTCGAGGATGCGCCCGCGCCCGGTGCTGGCGGCGCCGCCGGCTTGTTCGACGATCCAACCCATGGGGTTGGCCTCGTAGAGCAGGCGCAGCTTGCCGGGTTTGTCGGGTTCGCGTCTGTCCCAGGGGTACAGAAACACGCCGCCGCGGCACAGGATGCGGTGCACGTCGGCCACCATCGAGGCCACCCAGCGCATGTTGAAATCCTTGCCGCGTGGGCCTTCGCGGCCTTGCAGGCATTCGTCGATGTAGCGCCGCACGGGTGCGTCCCAGTGGCGCATGTTGCTCATGTTGATGGCGAATTCCTTGGTCTCGGGCGGAATCTGCACGCCGTCCTGGGTCAGCACCCACGAGCCCTGTTCGCGCTCGAGGGTGAACAGGGCCACGCCGTTGCCCACGGTGAGCACCAGCGTGGTCTGCGGGCCGTAGATGCAGTAGCCGGCCGCCACCTGTTGCGAACCGGGTTGCAGGAAGTCGGATTCGGCCACCGGCTCGATGCGCAGCGGGTCGTCGTTGTGGCGGCGCAGCACCGAAAAAATGGTGCCGATGCTGACGTTGACGTCGATGTTGCTCGAGCCGTCGAGCGGGTCGAACAGCAGCAGGTATTCGCCCTTGGGGTAGCGGTTGGGCACGGCGTAGATGCCGTCCATCTCTTCGGAGGCCATGGCCGCGAGGTGGCCACCCCATTCGTTGGCCTCGATCAACACCTCGTTGGCAATCAGATCGAGCTTTTTTTGCACCTCGCCCTGCACGTTCTCGCTGCCGGCGCTGCCCAGCACCTCGCCCAGCGCGCCCTTGTTGACGCTGATGGCGATGCGCTTGCAGGCGCGCGCCACCACCTCGATCAGCAGCCGCAGCTCGGGCGGGATGCTGCCGTGTACGCGCTGCTGCTCGATCAGGTAACGGGTGAGGGAGGTGCGAGGGCTCATGGCGCAGCTGGGTGGGGGTGGGGTGGGCGGCAGTTTGGCAGCCCGAGTTTAAGCCTCTGCGGCCAGGGCGCGGGTGACGATTTCGTGCACGTCGGGGCTCAGACCGGGGTGGGCGGCCACGGCTTGCAGGGCTTGCTTGGCGGCGCTGCGGTAGGGCTCGACCAGCGGCTGCCAGCGCTCGAGCGCACGCGCCAGCCGCGCCGCCACCTGCGGGTTGAAGGCGTCGATTTCGAGCACGCGCGCGCGCCAGAAGGCGTAACCGGCGCCGTCTGGGCGGTGCAGGGCGGCTGGGTTGGCGTGGCAAAAGCTGCCGATCAGGCTGCGTGCGCGGTTGGGGTTGCGCAGTTTGAAATCGGGATGCTGCAGCAGCGCCTGCACGCGCGCCAGCCGCATGCCGTCAAAATCGGGGGCGCTGGCCTGCAGGGCAAACCATTTGTCCAGCACCAGATCGTCGTGCCGGTAGCGCTGGTGCATGCGCTCGAGGGCCGGTTCGGCCAGCGCGTGGCCGCTGTGCAGCAGCGCCTGCAACGACTGGTGCAGCTCGGTCATGTGGGCGGCGTCCTTGCAGCGCTGGTAGGCTTTTCCGGGCCAGACCGCGTCGCCACTGGTGCGCGCAGCCAGGCACAACATATTCAGCGCCAGCCCGGTCAGGTCGCGGCGGGCACTCGAGGCCGCATCGGGCCGGTAGGCGCCCTCGGTTGGGTGGGCCTCGAAGGCCCAGACCCAGTCGCCGTGGAGCGCCTGCGCGAGCTGGCTGCGCACGCTCAGGCGCACGGCATGGATGCGTGGCGGATCCACCTGCTGCACCTGGTCGGCCAGGTAGGCCTCGCTGGGGGCGGTGAGCACCAGCGCCTTGAAGGCCGGATCGAGCTCAGGGTGGCGCAGCACGGCACGCAGGGCCTCCAGCGTGGCCGCATCGAGCACCTCGGGGCGCACCGGGCCGCTGGCCTGCAGGGCATCCAGCATCTGGCGCAACATCAGCTGCTGGCCGGCTTCCCAGCGGTTGAAGGCGTCGCTGTCGTGCGCCAGCAGGGTGCGCAGCGCTGCGTCGTCGAGCTCGGTCTGCACGGTCACCGGGGCGCTGAAGCCGCGCAGCAGCGAGGGGATGGGGGCGCGATCGAGGCCCACCAGCCCGGTGAACACGAAGCGCTGCACCGGCGCGCTCAGCACCAGGGTGCGGCTGGTGCCTGTGGCCTCGGTGTCGCCTTCGAGCTGCAAGGGCAGGGCGCGGCCATCGGCCGCCAGCAGCCCGAGCGCCACCGGGATCACGAACGGCTCTTTGTGTGGCTGACCCGGCGTGGCCGGGCAGTGCTGGCGCAGCTCGAGCGTGTACTGGCCCAGTGCAGGGTCGAACTGGGCGCTGGCCTGCACCCTTGGGGTGCCGGCCTGGGCGTACCAGCGCTTGAAGGCTTCGAGCTGCGCGGCCAGCGCGCTGCCGGGGTTGGCGTCGGCCATGGCCTGGGCAAAGTCGTCGCAGGTCACGGCCTGGCCGTCGTGGCGCTCGAAATAGAGCTTGAGCCCGCGCGCAAAACCGGCGCGCCCGAGCGGGTCCAGCGCCGCGTCGCTGACCAGGGTCTGCATCATGCGCACCACTTCGGCCCCTTTTTCGTAGACCGTGAGGGTGTAGAAATTGTTGATCTCGGCGTACTGGTCGGGGCGCACCGGGTGCGCCATCGGGCCGGCGTCTTCGGCAAACTGACTGCTGCGCAGCACGCGCACGTCTTCGATGCGCTTGACCGCGCGCGCCGAGGCGCTGCCCGCCATGTCCTGGCTGAACTCCTGATCCCGGAACACCGTCAGCCCCTCTTTGAGGCTGAGCTGGAACCAGTCGCGGCAGGTGACGCGGTTGCCGCTCCAGTTGTGGAAGTACTCATGTGCGACCACGCTCTCGACGTGGGCGTAGTCGGCGTCGGTGGCGCTGGCTGGGCTGGCGAGCACGTATTTGGTGTTGAAGATGTTCAGGCCCTTGTTCTCCATCGCGCCCATGTTGAAGTCGCTGGTGGCGACGATCATGAAGCGTTCCAGGTCCAGCGGCAGGCCGAAGCGCGCCTCGTCCCAGGCGATGGCGGCCATGAGCGACTGCATGGCGTGCTCGGTCTTGTCGAGGTCGCCGGCGCGCACGTAAATCTGCAGCGTGTGCTGGCTGCCGCTGCGGCTGATGATTTTTTGCTCGCGCTGCACCAGCTTGCCCGCCACCAGGGCGAACAGGTAGCAGGGTTTGGGGTGCGGGTCGTCCCAGACGGCGTAGTGGCGCCCGCCCTCGAGCGCGCCGTGCTCGACCAGGTTGCCGTTGCACAGCAGCACCGGGTAGGTGGCCTGGTGGGCGCGCAGCGTGACGCGGTAGCGCGCCATGACGTCGGGCCGATCGAGGAAGTAGCTGATGCGGCGAAAGCCCTCGGCCTCGCACTGGGTGAAAAAGGTGCCCTGGCTCAGGTAAAGGCCCATCAGATGGCTGTTTTGCTCTGGGCAGCAGGTGGTGAAGATTTCGAGCTCGAAGGGCTCGGGGCCGGCGGGCAGGTTTTCCAGCACCAGCTGGCCGGCGTCGAACCTGAAGCTGCAGCCGGCGCCGTTGAGCAGCACCCGCGCCAGGTTCAGGTCGGTGCCGTCGAGGCGCAGCGGTTGCGCCGGCACGGCCGGATTGCGCCGCAGTTGCATGCGGTTGAGGACGCGGGTTTTGGCCGGGTCCAGGTCTAGGCTCAGATCGACGCGGTCGATCAGGTAGGCCGGGGCGGTGTAGTCGTGGCGCAGCACCACGGTGGCAGGGCCTTCACGCAGGGTCATGGTGGCTTTCTTGAGGGGGCGGTGGGGGCGGCGATGGGGGGTGGAGCGGCCTGTTGGAGGCTGGGTTTGTCAGACGCCTTGCTTGAGCGCGGCTTCGATGAAGGGGTCCAGGTCGCCGTCGAGCACTTTTTGCGTGTTGCTGATCTCGACGTTGGTGCGCAGGTCCTTGATGCGGCTCTGATCGAGCACATAGGAGCGGATCTGGTGGCCCCAGCCGACGTCGGTCTTGCTGTCTTCGAGCTTTTGCTGCGCTTCCATGCGTTTGCGCATCTCGTGGTCATAGAGGCGCGAGCGCAGCCGTTGCCAGGCCAGGTCGCGGTTGCTGTGCTGGCTGCGGCTGTCTTGGCACTGCACCACGATGCCGGTGGGCAGGTGCGTCAGGCGCACGGCCGAATCGGTCTTGTTGATGTGCTGGCCGCCGGCACCGCTGGCGCGGTAGGTGTCGGTGCGCACGTCGGCGGGGTTGATGTCGATCTCGATCGAGTCGTCGATTTCGGGATAGACAAACACCGAGGCAAACGAGGTGTGGCGCCCGCCCGAGGAGTCGAAGGGGCTTTTGCGCACCAGCCGGTGCACCCCGGTTTCGCTGCGCAGCAGGCCAAAGGCGTAGTCGCCCTCGATCTTGATGCTGGCGCCCTTGATGCCGGCGCTGTCGCCTGCGGTTTCGTCTTCGATCGTGGTGACAAAGCCCTTGCGCTCGGCGTAGCGCAGGTACTGGCGCAGCAACATGCTGGCCCAGTCGCAGGCTTCGGTGCCGCCGGCGCCGGCCTGGATGTCGAGGAAGCAGTTGAGCGGGTCGGCGGGCTGGTTGAACATGCGCCGGAATTCGAGTTGCTCGACCTGGGCACGCAAGCCCGCCGCTTCGGCTTCGATGGTGGCCAGGGCCTCGGTGTCGGCATCGGCGGCGGCGAGCTCGAACAGCTCGGAGTGGTCGGCCAGATCGCGCCCGATCTGGTCCAGCACGTGCACCACATTCTCTAGACTGCGTTTTTCCTTGCCCAGCTCCTGGGCGCGCTTGGGGTGGTTCCAGACCGTGGGGTCTTCGAGCGCGCTTTCGACTTCGGACAGTTTCAGGGCTTTGGCATCGTAGTCAAAGATACCTCCGCAGCTCGAGCGTGCGCGCGCTCAGGTCGGCAAGCAGGGCAGAGAGGGCGTTCTGTTGTTCGGCATCCATGGTCGGTGGCGTAGGCATTCGGGTAAAGCGCGCATTTTCTCATGCGCCAAGCCTTGGTGCCGCGTCAATGGCCGCCGCCGGCTGCCCGTTCAGGCCCCATCGGCAAAAAATGCCTGCAACAAAGCGGCCAGGGCCGCCGGTTGGTCGTGGTGCAGCATGTGCCCAGCATCGGGCAGTTGCTCGATGCGGCACTGGGGCTGCGCGGCTTGCAGGCGCTGGTGGAACTGGTCGCGGGTGTATTCGCCTTGGCGGTACCACTGGCCCAGGCTGTCGGCTTGGGCCTCGACCACCAGCAGCGGGGCGCGGATGCTGCGCCAGACCGCCAGCACCTCGTCGGCCCGGTACAGGTGCGGGTTGACGATTTTGTGCGCCGCATGGCCCAGCACCTGCCACTGGCCGTTGGCGTCGGGCGCGGCCCAGTGGCTGGCCAACCAGTCGGCTTTCTCGGGCGCGAGGCGGGGGTTGGTTTTGCGCAAGCGCAGCGCCACGGCTTGCGCGCTGGGGTAGCTTTTGAGCGCCAGCGTGCCTTGGCGCAACGCGTCGATTTCATCGAGCCAGCGCGCGTAGCGCTGCGGGGCCTGTTCGGGCTGGCTGGCCGGCATGCCAAAGCCTTCTACGTTCACCAGGCGGCGCACCAGCGCCGGCCGCACGCCGGCGTAGAGCATGGCCACGTTGCCGCCCATGCTGTGGCCCACCACGTCGAAGGCGGCTCCGGCGGGGCGGCCCAGGTCGGCGTTGAGGTGCGCGATCAGGGCGTCGAGGTCGGCCAGGTAGTCGGCGAACTGGTAATGGTCGGCGCTGCCGTAGGCAAGTGGGTCGGTGGCCGTGCCGGACCCCAGCGGGCGCGATTGGCCAAAGCCGCGCCAGTCCGGGGCAACGATCAGGCGCTCGGTCAGCCAGGCTGGGGGCAGGGCATCGACCATGAACTGCCACGAGGCCGACACATCCATCCAGCCGTGCAACAGCAGCAGCGGGGTGGCGCCGGGCCGGTGCTGGCCCCACTGGCGCAGGTGGTGGTGGTGCCCACGCAGGGGCAAAAACAGGCTATGGCTGGGGTGGCGAATTGGGTACATTGCAGGGATTATCAGGAGACAAACCATGCCCAGGTGTCAAACAGCGGACAAGCCACGCACCAAACCTGAACGATCGACTGCGACCCGGGCAGCCAAACCGCCGCCCCAGGCCGATTCTTACGCCTCCCTGCACGCCGATTTTCACTGGCAGGTGCCGGAGTTTTTCAACATCGCCCAAGCCTGCTCGCGGCGCTGGGCCGAGCAGGCGCAGACCGCCAGCCAGACCGCCGTGATCGCCGACGGCCCCGACTGCGCCAAGCCGCGCCACCACAGCTACGCCGAGCTGCAGCAGGCCGCGAATCGGCTCTCCAACGGCTTGCGCCTGCTCGGGGTGCGGCGTGGCGAGCGGGTGGCGATCGCGCTGCCACAGCGCTTCGAGACCGCCGTCGCCTACATCGCGGTGCTGCAGTTGGGCGCGGTGGCGGTGCCGCTGTCGCAGCTGTTTGGCCCCGAGGCGCTGGAGTATCGGCTGCAAGACAGCGCCGCCAGCGTGGCACTGGTGGACCCACACAGCGGCGCGCTGGTGCAGACGTTGCGCGCCCAGTGCCCGGCGCTGCGCCACGTGCTGGGCCTGACCGGGGCACTGGAGCCCGAGGTGATCGACTGGACTGCGGTGCAGGAAGCGGCGAGCGCCGAATGCGCGCTGGTGCCCTCCCGCGCCGAAGACCCGGCGCTGCTGATCTACACCAGCGGCACCACCGGCAACCCCAAGGGGGCGCTGATCCCGCACCGGGCGCTGATCGGCAACCTGAGCGGTTTCATCTGCAGCCAGAATTGGTTTGGCTTTGACCCTCAAGCGGCCGGCGCGCCCTCGCAGGCGGTGTTCTGGAGCCCGGCCGACTGGGCCTGGACCGGGGGGTTGCTCGATGCCTTGCTGCCGACGCTGTATTTTGGTCGCCCGATCGTGGCTTGGAACGGGCGCTTTGCGGCGGCGACGGCCTTTGCGCTGCTGCAGCGGCACCGCGTCACGCACACTTTTTTGTTCCCGACCGCGCTCAAGGCCATGATGAAAGACTGCCCGCAACCGCGCCAGCGCTACCGGCTGCGCCTGCAAGCCATCATGAGCGCGGGCGAAGCAGTGGGCGATGCGGTGTTCGACTACTGCCGCCAGCAGCTCGGCGTGACGCTCAACGAGATGTTTGGCCAGACCGAAATCAACTACGTGGTGGGCAACTGCGCGCGCCTGTGGCCGGCGCGCCCCGGCAGCATGGGCCGCGCCTACCCCGGCCACCGGGTGGCGCTGCTCGACGAGCAAGGCCACGAATGCGCCGAAGGGGAGATCGGCGAGGTGGCGGTGCACCGGCTGGACCGGCACGGCGTGCCCGATCCGGTGTTTTTTCTGGGCTACTGGAACAATCCCGGCGCCACGCGCGCCAAGTTCAGCGCCGACCCGGCCTCGAGCTGGTGCCGCACCGGCGACTTGGCCGTCTGCGACGCCGACGGCTATCTGTGGTACCAAGGCCGCGCCGACGACATGTTCAAGTCGGCCGGATACCGCATCGGGCCGGGCGAGATCGAGAACTGCCTCATCAAGCACCCCGCCGTGCTCTACGCCGCCGTAGTGCCCAAACCCGACGCGCAGCGCGGCGCCCTGGTCAAGGCCTACGTGGTGCTGGCGCACGAGGCGGCGCAGCAGCGCGCGCACTGCATCAACCCGGTGCAAGAGTTCGACCCGGCGCTGGTGGCCGAACTGCAAGCGCACGTCAAGCAGCGGCTGGCGCCCTACGAGTACCCCAAAGAGATCGAGTTCATCGACGCCCTGCCCATGACCAGCAGCGGCAAGGTGCAACGCCGCCTGCTGCGGCTGCAAGAGCAGGAGCGGGCGCAGCAGCGGGGCTAGGCTATCCACCCCGGCAACGGCTCCAGCGCCACCCCGTTGGCAGGCGGGGTGATCAGGGGTGTCAAGGCGCGCCGGACCGATTCCCTTCCAGCCTCGCAAGCCTCTCGGGTATGCGCTTTGGGTTAGGCTCTGGGGCTCATGAACCCCCACGCCCCTGCCCCTGCTTCCGGGCCTTTGCCTCCCCAGCCGCCGCGGCCGCCCGCCACCCGCCTTGCTTCCTTTTGGAGCATCGGCTGGCGCGCGCTGCGCCGCGACGCCCGCGCGGGCGAGCTGCACCTGCTGTTGCTGGCGGTGGCCCTGGCGGTGGCGGCGCTCACGGCGGTGGGCTTTTTTGCCGACCGGTTGCAGCAGGGTTTGCAGCGCGATGCGCGCCATCTGCTGGGCGGCGACGCAGTGGTGCGCAGCGACCAGCCCCTGCCACCGGCCTTCGTGCAGCAGGCGCAGGCACTGGGTCTGGAACTGACGCAGCATCTGGGCTTTCCGACCATGGCGCGCGCCGACGACGCCCAAGGCGGCGCCGCGCGGCTGGTGGCGCTCAAGGCGGTGCAAGACAACTACCCGCTGCGTGGCCAACTGCTGGTGGGCATGGCGCCGGGCGACGCCGGGCAGGCCACCACCGAGGTGCCGCGCCCAGGCTCGGTCTGGGTCGATCCGGCCCTGCTGGCCGGGTTGGGGTTGCAAGTGGGGCAGACGCTGTGGCTGGGTGACAGCCGCCTGACGGTCGAGCGCCTGATCGTGCTCGAGCCCGATCGCGGCGGCGGCTTCATGAGCCTGCAGCCGCGGGTGCTGCTGCACCACAGCGATCTGGCTGCCACCGGGCTGCTGCAGCCGGCCAGCCGGGTGAGTTACCGGCTGGTGCTGGCCGGGCCAGACGCGGCCGTGCAGCAATACACCGCGTGGGCGCAGGCCGAGCTCGAGCGCAGCGGCGTGCGCGGGGCGCAGCTCGAATCGTTCGCGACCGGGCGCCCCGAGCTGCAACAAACCTTGGAACGCGCCGAGCAGTTCCTCGGACTGGTGGCGCTGCTGGCGGCGCTGCTGTGTGCGGTGGCGGTGTCGATTGCGGCGCGGGTCTATGCCACGCGCCACCTCGACAGCTGCGCCATGCTGCGCGTGCTCGGTCTGTCACAGGCCACCATGGCGCGCGCCTATGCGTTTTCGTTCATGCTCGTCGGCCTGCTGGCGGGCGTGATCGGGGTGCTGCTGGGCTATCTGTTGCACCATGGTTTCGTGCTGTTGCTGGCCGATCTGCTGCGCGCCGAGCTGCCGCCCCCCAGCGCCTGGCCGGCGCTGTTTGGTCTGGGGGTGGGCCTGACGCTGATGCTCGCCTTTGGGCTGCCGCCCGTGCTGCAGCTGGCGCGGGTGCCGCCGCTGCGCGTGATCCGGCGCGAGGTCGGCGGCATCAAGCCGGCCTCGCTCGGTGTGCTGCTCTTGGGCGGACTCGGTTTTGCCGCCTTGCTGCTGGCCGTGAGCCCAGACCTGCAGCTGGGTCTGATCGCGCTGGGCGGCGTGGCGCTGGCGGCGGCGCTGTTTGCCGCCGCCAGCTGGGCCGCGGTGCGCCTGCTGCGGCGCTGGGTCAACGAAGCCACGGCCCCGACTTGGCTGCGCCTGGCCACGCGCCAGATCGCGGCCCGGCCAGCGTATGCGGTGCTGCAGAGCAGCGCCCTGGCCATCGGGCTGATGGCGCTGCTGCTGCTGGTGCTGTTGCGCACCGACCTCATCAGCAGCTGGCAGCAGGCGACACCGGCCGATGCCCCGAACCGCTTTGCCATCAACATCCAGCCCGACCAAGCCGCGGCTTTTCAGGGCAGCCTGCGCGCACAGGGCCTCGAGCGCTTCGACTGGTACCCGATGTTTCGCGGCCGGCTGGTGGCCATCAACGACCAGCCCATCGACCTCGAGACGCTGCCCACCGACCGCGGCCGCCGCCTGGCCGAGCGCGAGTTCAACCTCTCGCACAGCGCGCAGGCGCCCAGCCACAACGCCATCGTCGCCGGGCGCTGGCAGCCCGAGGAGCAGGGCAGCATCAGCGTGGAGGACGGCCTGGCCACAGATCTGGGTCTGCAACTGGGCGACCGACTGACGTTCGAGATCGCCGGCGTGCCGGTGCAGGCGCGCATCAGCAGCTTGCGCGAAGTCGATTGGTCGTCGATGCGCGCCAACTTTTTTGTGCTGTTCCCAGTCGCGCAGCTGCCCGAGGTGCCGGTGACCTACCTGAGCGCCTTTCGCGCCCCGGCCGCAGCGGGCTTTGACGCCGAGCTCGTGCGCGCCTTCCCCAACATCACGCTCATCGACCTGAGCGCCACGCTGGCGCAGCTGCAGCAGGTGCTCGCGCAAGTCAGCCGCGCGGTGGAGTTTTTGTTTGCCTTTGCGCTCGCCGCCGGGCTGGTGGTGCTGTTTGCCGCCATCGGCGCCACGCGCGCCGAGCGCGAGCGCGAGTACGCCATTTTGCGCGCCCTGGGCGCCCAAACCGCCCTGCTGCGGCGCGTGCAGCGGGCCGAATTGGCCGGCATCGGCCTGCTGGCCGGTCTGCTGGCGGCGCTGGCGGCGCTGGCCATCAACTGGGCGCTGGCGCGCTGGGTGTTTGGCTTTGACTGGACACCGGCGCTGTGGACGCCCGCCGTTGGCGCACTGGCCGGAGCCGCGCTGGCGCTGGCCGCCGGCTGGGCCGGGCTGCGCGCCGTGCTGCACACGCCGGTGGTGCAGACGCTGCGCGCGGCGGCGCCGTGAACGAGTGCATGATCTTGCGCCACCGTTTGGTGCATGGCCCAGCCGGCCTGAATGGACACATGCCAAGCCGAGGCAGCGCTCAAGCCCTCACCACATCACCGGCCCGCCCTTGGCGAGTGCGCGCTGGTAGGCGGCGCGCGCGTGCACGCGCTCGAGCCAGGCGTGCAGGTGCGGCCATTTTTTGCTGGCGCTGCCAGGGGTGCCGCCCAGGCGGGTGAGCGCGGCTTCGATCGGGTAGCTCATCTGGAAGTCGGCCAGGCTCAGGTGCGAGCCGGCGAACCAGGGGCGCTGCGCCAGCTCTTGCTCGATGAAGGGCAGGGCGCGTTGCAGGTTGGGGTCGATGAGCTTGAGCTGCACCTGCTGGCAGACGTAGTGCACGATCGGCTGCACCAGCGGGCGCACGAAAAACGGCATGGGCTGGCGCGGCAGCATCTGGAACACCAATTTCATGAGCAGCCATGGCATCAGCGAGCCTTCGGCGTAGTGCAGCCAGAAGCGGCAGCGCCGGTGTTCGGGTGTGCCGGGCGCCGGCACGAGCTGCGCCAGGTCGCCTTGGGCGCGTTCGGCAAAGGTTTCGGCCAGGTATTCCAGAATGGCAGCCGATTCGGCCACGACTTCGCTGCCGTGCACCAGCACCGGCGACTTGCCCAGCGGATGCACCGCCTTGAGCTCGGGCGGTGCCAGCCGGTTGCCGCGCTGGCGGGCGTAGGTTTTGAGCTCGTAGGGCAACCCCATCTCTTCCAGCAGCCAGAGCACGCGCTGCGAACGCGACTGCTCGAGGTGGTGCAGCACCAGCGCTGGGCGGCTGGGGTCGGGGGGTGCGGTTGGGCTGGGGGCCGTGATCGTGGGTGCAGTGCTGGGTGTGTCCATCATCGTCAGGCCCAACTGGCCACCCCCCACAGAGCCCAGGGGCTGCGCCAGATAAACTGTGCAAAGCTTCAACTGATTAAGTTTATCCTGGAAGTTCAGCCAGGTCGTTTTTGCCATTGGACAAGGCTTGATCGGATTCGGTCATTCTGCCGCAAGGGGCCTCATGCGCGTGCATGCCCCGGTTGCCACGAGGCAGACAGCACCTCGGCCTGCTGCAGCACGGTCTGCACCGCCGCGTCCTGCAAATCCGGCGGGTAGCCGTACTTGCGCAGGATGCGCTTGACCAACACGCGCAGCCGGGCCCGGGCCGATTCG
>JBGFRU010000025.1:0-64294 GCA_041694945.1 Pseudomonadota bacterium | reverse complement strand
GGCGGCGGCGTAAGCGGCCTGCGCCGCTGCGGCCCGCGCCTGCGCCTGGGCGCGGCTGCGCGCATCCAGCGCCGGGCTGGCCAGCGGCAGCAGCCGCACCAGCACCTGCCCGGCTTGCACGCGCTCGCCGGGCTCCCACTGCAGCCGTTCGACCACGCCTGCCACGGGGGCGCTCAGCACAAAGCGCTGTTGCACGCGGGCGCGGCCTTCGGCCTCGAAGCTCTCGCGCACCTCCCCTTGCCGCACCGTGGCGCGGTCCACCGGGTGGCGCTCGGGCCACAGCGCCAGCGCCAGCAAGGCCGCCAGCACCGCAGCGGCGAGCAGATAACGCAGCCAGGGGGCAGAGGTCAGGGGATGGGGCATTTTTACTCCCGGGTTTTCAACACGGCCACCAGGTCCAGCAGGCGCAGGCGGCGCAAGGCCCACCAGGCTGCCAGGGCCGAGGCCAGCAGCATCACCAAGCCGCCCAAGGCAAAAGCCTGCGGCGTGAGCACCAGTGGGATGCGAAACAGCTCGTTTTGCATTCCCGCCACCAGCAGCGCGCTCAGGCCGTAGCCGATGGCAAAGGCCGGCAGCAGCGCCAGCAGCACCAGCGCCCCCAGCTCGCCCAGCAGCAGATTGCGCACCTCTTGCGGGGTGTAGCCCAGCACGCGCAGGCTGGCCAGGTCGCGTGCGCGCTCGGCCAGCGTGATGCGCGCCGCGTTATACACCACCCCGACCGCGATGCTCGAGGCCAGCAGCGTCATGATCAGGCCAAAGGTCAGCATGCCCTCGGCCATGGTGTCCATGAAGGCGGCGATGGCGCGCTCCTGTTCGCTCACGGTGGCCACGCCGGGGCGCTGGCGCAGCGCCTGCAGCAGCGCCATTTCCTGCACCGGGTCGATGCGCAGCAGGGCACCGGTGAGCAGCGCACCGTCCAGCAGCAAGGGATTGAGCCAGTCCAGCCGCGCATACGCGCCCACGCCCAGGTACTCGCGCACCGTGCCGGCCAGCGGCAGCATCAGGGTGTCGCGGCGGCCGTCCAGAAACTCCACGCTCAGCATTTGCCCAGGGCGGATTTGCAGCATCTGCGCCAGGTGCTCGGTCAGCAGCAGGCCCTGCGTGGGCAGGGCGACCGGTTGCAGTCGTTGATCGAGCACGCGCCGCAGTTCGCTCTGCGCCGGCAGGCCCTGCAGGGTCGTGACGAAGCTGCGCGGCCCGTGGCGCAGCCGCACCGGACTGTGCCGCACCCCTTCGAGGGCCAGCACGCCAGGCAGGCTGGCCAGTTCCGCCAGGGCGCTGGCCGGGGTGGCGTGGGTGAACGTCAGGCTCAGGTGCTCGCGCTGCGCCAGATCGAACTGCACGCGCACGATTTCGTCGATGGCGCTGGCTTGCAGCCGCGACATGATCAAAATCCCGCCCGCCAAGGCGATGCCCAGCACCGACAGCAGCGTGCGCACGGGGTGGCGTTCCAACTGGCGCGCCACCATGCGCGCCGACGGCGGCAACCAGCGGCTGGGCAGCCAGCTTTCGCTGCGCGCATGGACAAAGCGCGCAGGGCTGGGCGGGCGCATGGCCGCGGCCGGTGCCAGCCGCCAAGCGCGCCACAGGCCGGCCGCGGTGCCCAAGGCGGCGGCACTGAGCGCAAAGGCACAGGCCAGCCACACCAGCTCGGGCCGCAGGCTCCAGTCCAGGTAGGGGAAGTGGTAAAAGCCGGCGTAGAGCGCGGCCATGCCACGTCCCAGCCAAGCCCCCAGCGCCAGCCCCGGCAGCACGCCGACGCTCACCAGCAGCAGCACCAGGGTGGCGTAATGGGCCGCAATCTGCCGGTTGCGGTAGCCAAAGGCCTTGAGCAGCGCGATCTGCTCTTGTTGGGTACGGATCAGGCGCGCGCTCACCACGCTGAGCAAAAATGCCGTCACGCCCAGGAAAATCAGCCCAAACAGGTGCGACATGGTGCGCAAGCCCAGCAGTTCTTCTTCCAGCAGGCGGTGCGAAAACTGCAGTTCGCGCCCGTGGCTGCCGCGGCCCCCATAGGGCTGCAACAACCGGTCGACGGCGGCGATCAGGTCGGCCTCGACGGCCTCGGGGGCCAGCTCCAGCGCCAATTGGTTGAAGGCACCCTCCAGATCGAGCGCCCCGGCCAGTGTGTCCGGCGGCAGCCACAGCACCGCAAAGTGCACAAAGTCGGGGAACAGATCGCCCGGCCGCACCGGGTAGGTGAACTCGGGCGAGAGGCCAATGCCGCTGATGCGCAGTTCCTGCCGCTGGCCGTTGACGATCGCCACCAGCGCATCGCCCGGCTGCAGGCCGTGCGCCAGCGCAAAGGCTTCGCCCAGCACCGCTTCCCAGGGTTGGGTGGGCCAGCTGCCGCTGCGCAGATACAGCTGGTTCAGACCCCCGGGGCGCTCGGGCAGCGCGACCAGTTGCCCGGTGATCGGGCGCTCAAAATCGGGCAGCTCCAGTTGCGCCAGCGTCTGCACCCGCCCCTGGGCCTGTTGCACGCCGGGCAGGGCGGCCAGTTCGTCGAGCAGGGTCAGGGGCGCGCGCTGCAGGCTGGCAAACAGGTCGGCAAAGCGGTGTTCCGCGTAAAAGCGCTCGCGTGTCTGCTGCAGCGCCTGGTAGTTGCTCAGCGCCATCACCAGGGTGGCGATGCCGCCGATCACCACCAGCGCAATCGCCAGCGCCTGGCCGCGCAACTGCCAGGCGTCGCGCAGCAGTTTGCGCTGCAGCGCCTTCACCAGTGCAGCTCCTGCGGCGCCTTGGGGGCCGGGTTGCGCTGTTCGCGATCGATCAGGCCGTCGCTCAGGCAGATCACCCGATCGGCCATGTCGGCAATCACCGCGTTGTGTGTGATCACCACCGTCAGGGCGCCGAGCTGCTGGTGGATGCGCCGCAACGCCTCCAGCACCCGCACCCCGGTGCGCGAATCGAGCGCGCCGGTGGGTTCGTCGCACAGCAGCACCGCCGGGCGCTTGGCGATGGCGCGGGCGATCGCCACCCGCTGCTGTTCGCCGCCCGAGAGCTGGGCCGGGAAGTGGTGCTGGCGCTCGCTCAGTCCAACCCAGTCCAGCGCTTGTTCAGCCGGCATCGGGTCGGGGGCGATGTCGGTCACCAGTTGCACGTTTTCCAGTGCCGTCAGGCTCGGTATGAGGTTGTAGAACTGGAACACGAAACCGATCGAGGCGCGCCTGAAGCGCGTCAGTTCGGCCTCGTTGGCAGCGTCCAGGCTGTGGCCCCGGCATTGCACTTGGCCACTGCTGGGGCGGTCGAGCCCGCCCAGGATGTTGAGCAGGGTCGATTTGCCGCTGCCCGAGGCCCCCAGCAAGACCACGAACTCGCCTGGGTAGAGGTCGAGATCGATGCCGCGCAGCGCCTGCACCTGCACCTCGCCCATGGTGTAGTGTTTGCACAAGGCGCGCGCACGGAATACCGGTTCGATCGCTGCTGTCATGGGGAGGCATGATAAAGTCAGGCCAGTCGTTTTTCGTTGGAGCCCTTGCGCATGAAACAAATCACCGCCGTCATCAAACCCTTCAAACTCGAGGAAGTGCGCGAGGCCCTGGCCGAGCAGGGCGTGACCGGCCTGACGGTGACCGAGGTCAAGGGCTTCGGGCGCCAGAAGGGCCACACCGAGCTCTATCGTGGCGCCGAGTACGTGGTCGATTTCCTGCCCAAGGTGCGCATCGACGTGGTGCTCAGGTCCGAAGACGTGGAGCGCTGCGTCGATGCCATCATCCGCGCCGCGCGCACCGGCAAGATCGGCGACGGCAAGATCTTTGTCAGCCCGGTCGAGCGCGTGGTGCGCATCCGCACCGGCGAGCTGGACGAAACCGCGATCTGAGTTTCGGCACCGTTGCGCGCGCCGCTGCGCTGACGGGCTTCAAATCTGCTCGAGCCGGTCGGGCGGGGCGAAGCCGGCGTTTTGCACCAGCGCGGGCAGCAGGGTGTCGATGCTGGAGGAGATCTGGATCAGGTCGAGCTGCCAGTGGTCCATGAAGCCGGCTTGGGCCGAATGGCCCAGCGCGCCCAGCAGCGCGTCGTAGTAGCCGCCGATGTTGAGCACGCCGATGGGCTTGTCGTGGTAGCCGAGCTGGCGCCAGCTCCAGACCTCGAACCATTCTTCGAGCGTGCCGATGCCGCCGGGCAGGATCAGAAAGGCGTCGGCGCGTTCGGCCATGAGCTGCTTGCGCCGGTGCATCGAGGGCACGACGTGCAGTTCGGTGCACTCGCGCTTGGCGTGTTCCTTGATTTCGAGGCTTTGCGGGATCACGCCCACCACCTCGGCGCCGGACCCGAGGGCGGCATCGGCCAGCAGCCCCATGAGGCCGTTGCCGCCGCCGCCGTACACCAGCTGGCCGCGGTGGCGGCCGATCCACTGCCCCACGGCTTGCGCGGCTTGGGCGTGGCGCGGGTCGGTGCCGCTGCGCGAGCCACAAAACACGCACAGGCTGAACATGGGCGCCAGCTGCGTGGCGGGGGCTGCCGGGGAGGGGTGTGGGCTGTTCATGGTCGCTATTCTGGCACGGCTGGGGGCCACGGCGGCGCCCGGTGGGTGGGGTGGCCATCTAGCCGGCCATGAAGCGCGCGTGCAGCGCCCCCAGCCACACGCCGCCGCACAGCAGCAAGCTCAGCAGCACGGCGGCGCTGCCCATGTCTTTGGCGCGCTTGGACAGGTGGTGCCACTGCGGCCCGATGCGGTCGATGGCGGTCTCGATGCCGGTGTTGAGCAGCTCGACGATCATCACCAGCAGCACGGTGCCCACCAGCAGCCCGACTTCGAACCAGTTTTGCCCCACCCAGAAGGCCGCCGGCACCATCACCAGCGCCGCCAGCGCCTCCTGGCGAAAAGCCGATTCGTCCCAGGCGGCGCGCAAACCCATGAGCGAGTAGCCCATCGCGTTCCAGAGCCGCAGGATGCCGCGGCGTTTTTGTTGCGTGACGGGGTCCAGGTGCGGCAGGGTGGGGTCGGACATGGCGGTGGGGCAGGGGCTCAGGGCGTGTCGGCGGGGGGCGGGGCGTGGATCAGTTGCGTGCCAGCCCAGGCGTCGTGCCAGAACTGGCGCTGCGGGTGCAGCCGCGCCAGCAGCGCGTACAGCGGCACCCAAAATAACATCATCCACAAAATCCATGACACCTGCAGTTGCAGCGCCCAACCCAGCAGCATGGGCGGCGCAAACCAGACCCAACTGAGCACGTAGCGCCACAGCGCGTGTGCCAGCCGCAGCGGCCGCCCAGCGTGGTCAACGACGCGAATGTGCCAGGTTTTCATGGCCAGCGTCTGCCCCTTGTGCCAGAACCAGGCGAAGTACAGGCCCGCGACCACGAACAAAAAGCCCTGCAGGGCGTGGCGGTTCTGCATCGGCTCGCGGCTGTCGGTGAGCACGCCAAAGGCCAGCGCGGCGATGAAGATGACGCCAAACATCAGCGTGCCCTCGTATAGCCAGCAGGCCATGCGCCGGCGCAGCGAGGGGGCCGAGGGCGCAGCCGCCGGCGCCGGGCAAGCAGTGGCAGGCTGGGAGCGGGTGGCAGAGGCGGCGGGGCGGTTTTTGCTCATGTGGGGGCGTGGCGTGGGCAGCGTATCGGCGCGCATTGTCGCACCCAGCGTGGGGCGCCGGTGTTGCAGGGCAGCAAAGCCCGCCGATCGTGTCATAATGGGCGCTTATCCCAATTCAATCCGGCAAACGGGTCAAGGTTGCGCGGCATCGAGCCGCCATGGCTTTGGCCTCAAGTCTCGCAGCGGCCCCACAAGGGCTGGCTCAGAGGCACCCAAGGTTTTTCGTCAGAGAAATACCCGAAAGGTTCATCATCATCATGGAAATCAAGACATCCGCATCCGCCCCTGCAGCCAGCGCGGGCCACCCCGGCACGCCCGAAGAGCTGATGGGGGGCGAAATCCTCGTGCGCGCCCTGCAGGCCGAAAACGTGCGCTACCTCTGGGGCTACCCCGGCGGCGCCGTGCTCTACATCTACGACGCGCTCTACAAGCAAGACACGATCCAGCACGTGCTGGTGCGCCACGAGCAGGCGGCGGTGCACGCCGCCGACGGCTACGCCCGCGCCACCGGCGAAGTCGGCGTGGCGCTGGTCACCTCGGGTCCGGGCGTGACCAACGCCATCACCGGCATCGCCACCGCCTACATGGACAGCATCCCGATGGTGATCCTCACCGGTCAGGTGCCCACGGCGGCGATCGGGCTCGACGCCTTCCAGGAGTGCGACACCGTGGGCATCACGCGCCCGATCGTCAAGCACAACTTTCTGGTCAAGGACGTGCGCGATCTGGCGCTGACGCTCAAAAAAGCCTTCTACCTGGCGCGCAGCGGCCGCCCGGGCCCGGTGGTGGTCGATATTCCCAAAGACGTGTCGTTCAAGAAAACCGCCTGGAACGGCTACCCGGAAGCGGTCGCGCTGCGCTCCTACAACCCAGTGCGCAAGGGCCACGGCGGCCAGATCCGCAAGGCGCTGCAGCTGCTGCTGACGGCCAAGCGGCCCTACATCTACACCGGCGGCGGCGTGCTGCTGGGCAACGCCGTGCCCGAGCTGCGCACCCTGTGCGATCTGCTGGGCTTTCCGGTCACCAACACCCTGATGGGGCTGGGGGCGTTTCCGGCCACCGATCGGCGCTTTTTGGGCATGCTCGGCATGCACGGCACGCTCGAGGCCAACAACACCATGCAAAACTGCGACGTGCTGCTGGCGGTGGGGGCGCGCTTTGACGACCGCGTCATCGGCAACCCCAAGCACTTTGCGCAAAACGAGCGCAAGATCATCCACATCGACATCGACCCCTCGAGCATCTCCAAGCGCGTCAAGGTCGATGTGCCGATCGTGGGCGACGTGCGCGAGGTGCTCACCGAGCTCATCGCCATGCTGCAGGAAAGCCCGCTGCGCCCCGACGGCCGCGTGTTGGCCGACTGGTGGCAGACCATCGAGGGCTGGCGCAGCCGCGACTGCCTCAGGTACGACGACAGCAACCCGGACGTGATCAAGCCGCAGCGCGTGATCGAAACCCTCTGGAACCTGACCCGCGACGCCGACGCCTACGTCACCTCAGACGTCGGCCAGCACCAGATGTGGGCGGCGCAGTACTACAAGTTTGACCGCCCGCGGCGCTGGATCAACTCCGGCGGCCTGGGCACCATGGGCGTGGGCATTCCCTACGCCATGGGCATCAAGCTGGCGCGGCCCGAGAGCGAGGTCTATTGCGTCACCGGCGAGGGCTCGGTGCAGATGTGCATCCAGGAGCTGTCCACCTGCCTGCAGTACGACACGCCGATCAAGATTCTCTCGCTCAACAACCGCTACCTGGGCATGGTGCGCCAGTGGCAGGAGATCGAATACTCGGGCCGCTACAGCCACAGCTACATGGACGCGCTGCCCAACTTCGTCAAGCTGGCCGAGGCCTATGGCCACGTCGGCATGCTGATCGAGCGCCCGCAGGACGTGGAGCCGGCGCTGCGCGAGGCGCGCGCGCTCAAGGACCGCACGGTGTTCATGGACTTTCGCACCGACCCGACCGAAAACGTGTTCCCGATGGTCAAGGCCGGCAAGGGCATCACCGAAATGCTGCTCGGCAGCGAAGACCTCTGAAGCCCGGAACTGGAGTGCAGAGCATGAAACACATCATTTCCGTTCTACTGGAAAACGAAGCCGGCGCGCTGTCGCGTGTGGTCGGGCTGTTTTCGGCGCGCGGCTACAACATCGAATCGCTCACCGTGGCCCCGACCGAGGACGCGTCGCTGTCGCGCATGACGATCCAGACCACGGGCTCGGACGAAGTCATCGAGCAGATCACCAAGCACCTGAACCGCCTGATCGAGGTCGTCAAGGTGGTGGATCTGACCGAAGGCGCCTACACCGAGCGCGAGCTGATGCTGGTCAAGGTGCGTGCGGTGGGCAAGGAGCGCGAGGAAATGAAGCGCATGGCGGATATTTTCCGCGGCCGCATCATCGACGTCACCGACAAGAGCTACACCATCGAACTCACCGGCGACCAAGGCAAGAACGACGCCTTCCTGCAGGCGCTCGAGCGCAGCGCGATCCTCGAGACCGTGCGCACCGGCCCCAGCGGCATCGGCCGCGGCGAACGCATTTTGCGGGTCTGAACAGCCCGCTCCGTCCCCGTATCATCAACCCCTTTTTTCATTTGGAGCCCCGAGCATGAAAGTTTTCTACGACAAAGACTGTGACCTCAGCCTGATCAAGGGCAAGACCGTGGCCATCATCGGCTACGGCAGCCAGGGCCACGCGCACGCGCAAAACCTCAACGACAGCGGCGTCAAGGTGGTGGTGGGCCTGCGCAAGGGCGGCGCCTCGTGGGACAAGGTCGGCAAGGCCGGCTTGCAGGTGCAGGAAGTGCACGAGGCCGTGGCCGCCGCCGACGTGGTGATGGTGCTGCTGCCCGACGAGCAGATCGGCGCCGTCTACAAAAACCAGATCGAACCCCACATCAAAAAAGGCGCTTCGCTGGCTTTTGCGCACGGCTTCAACGTCCACTACAACCAGGTCAACCCGCGCCCTGACCTCGACGTCTGGATGGTCGCCCCCAAGGCCCCCGGCCACACCGTGCGCAACACCTACACCCAGGGCGGCGGCGTGCCGCATCTGGTGGCGGTGCACCAAGACCCATCGGGCAAGGCGCGCGATCTGGCGCTCTCCTACGCCATGGCCAACGGCGGCGGCAAGGCCGGCATCATCGAAACCAGCTTCAAGGAAGAGACCGAGACCGACCTCTTTGGCGAGCAAGCCGTGCTCTGCGGCGGCGCGGTGGAGCTGGTCAAGATGGGCTTCGAGACCCTGACCGAAGCCGGCTACGCCCCCGAGATGGCCTACTTCGAGTGCCTGCACGAGCTCAAGCTGATCGTCGATCTGATGTACGAAGGCGGCATCGCCAACATGAACTACTCGATCAGCAACAACGCCGAGTTCGGCGAATACGTCACCGGCCCCGAGGTCATCAACGAGCAGTCGCGCGCGGCCATGCGCCATGCCCTGAAGCGCATCCAGAACGGCGACTACGCCAAGATGTTCATCCAGGAAGGCAGCCTGAACTACCCGAGCATGACGGCGCGGCGGCGCAACACGGCGGCGCACCCGATCGAGGTCGTGGGCGGGCAGCTGCGCGCCATGATGCCCTGGATCGCCAAGAACAAGCTGGTGGACCAGAGCCGCAACTAAAGCCGGGTAGGGCTTGGGGCCTGGGGCCAGCCGACCATGCTGCGCTTGTTGCAACGGCAGCCCCTGCCCACCCTGTGCGCCGTCTGCCGCCGTTGGGGCCGCGATGCCGTCTGCCCCGACTGCTGCGGCCAGTACGCGCGCCTGCTGCCGCGCTGCCCGCAGTGCGCCCTGGCGCTGGCACCGGGGCTGGCCCTGTGCATCCGCTGCACCGAAGCCGGCCCGGGCCCGCTGGCGCAGTGTGTGGCACGCGTGAGCTACGAGTGGCCCTGGGTCGATGTGGTGGCGCAGTTCAAGTTTCGCGCCCAGCCCGCCTGGGCCCATGCACTGGCGCAGCTGATGCTGCAAAACCCGCAGGCGCACGAGCTGCTGACGCAGGCCGACGGCCTGTTGCCCATCCCCCTCAGCCCGGCCCGGCAGGCCGAGCGCGGCTACAACCAGGCGTGGGAACTGGTGCACGAGCTGCAGCGCCCAAGCGGCTTGCCGGCGCTGCCCACGGCCCTGCTGCACCGCGAGACCCAGCAGTTGCAGCACGAACTGGGCCGCGCCGCGCGCCTGGCCCACGCGCAGCAGGCTTTTGCCGTCAACCCGCGCCAGCGCGGCGCGCTCGAGGGCGGGCATTGGGTGCTGGTCGATGACGTGCTGACCACCGGGGCCACGCTGCAAGCCGCGGCCCGGCATCTGCTCGACGCCGGCGCCGCCCGGGTCAGCGCCCTGGTGTTTGCCCGCACCCCGGCGCCGCTGCAAGGGGGCGACGAAATCCAGGCCCAGGACCTGCTCAACCACCTCGACTGAGTCACCCCCAGTCCTACGCCCCCCATGTTCCACCTCGTCCTGGTCCACCCCGAGATCCCGCCCAACACCGGCAACGCCATTCGCCTGAGCGCCAACACCGGCTGCACCCTGCACCTGATCGAGCCGCTGGGTTTTTCCATGGACGACAAGCACCTGCGCCGCGCCGGGCTGGACTATCACGAGTGCGCCGCCGTGCGCCGCCATGCCGACTGGGCCGCGTTTCTGGCGCAGCAGCAACCCGACCCGCAGCGGCTGTTTGCCTTCACCAGCCTGGCGCAGCGTTCGGCCTTCGAGCCGCGTTACGCGCCCGGCGACTGCTTCGTGTTTGGCTGCGAGACCGCCGGTTTGCCGCCCGAGCTGCTGGCGCAAATCGCGCCGGCGCAGCGCCTGCGCCTGCCGATGCGGCCGGGCCAGCGCAGCCTCAACCTGTCCAACGCGGTGGCGGTGGTGGCTTTTGAAGCCTGGCGCCAGCAGGGTTTTGCTGGCGGCGAGCCCACTGGACCCGTCCCCGGCCACAGGATTGGCTGACGGGTGCCTATTGCTCCAGCCAGCGACAGATCGGCAGCCACTGCTCGAGGTCGCGCTGCACCCGCCCCGGTGCCACGTCGAACAGCGTCAGCCCTTGGCCGGCGAGGTTGATGTAGTTTTGCGTGTCGCGCAGATAGGTGAGCACCGGCAGCTCGAGCCCTTGCACAAAGGCGCGCAGCCTTTCGGCCGCGAGCGTGCGCGCATCGACCCGCATCCCCACCACCCCGATCGGCAAACCGACGCTGCGCCGGCGCTCTTGCAGCTCGGCCACGAAGTCTTGCGTCGCCATGATGTCGAACACACTCGGCTGCAGCGGAATCAGCAGCTTGTCGGCGCGCTTGAGCACCTCTTTCAGGTCGCGCCCGTGCAGGCCGGCGGGGGTGTCGAGCACCACGTGGGTGGTGCCGGGCGGTGGCTTGAGGCTGTCGCTGTGGCTGGCGTCCCATGTCACAATAGGCCGCGCCTGCCTGGGCCGCAAGGCAAGCCAGCGGCTGGCCGATTGCTGCCGGTCCGAGTCGCCCAGCAGCACCGTGTGCCCGCGCCGAGCCAGATAGCCCGCCACTTGAGTGGATAGAGTGGATTTGCCCACTCCGCCCTTGGGGTTGGCGACGACGATCACGGTCATGCGGTTGCTCCAAACGTCTGCGGTTGGCCGACTCTACCACCAGCACCCCCCTTCACCTCCCCATCCCCATGCAAGAGCTGCTGCACTGGTTTCAACATCTGAGCGTCGTGATCGAGTCTGGGGCCGTGCTCGCCGGGGCCCTGTCGGGCTTGCTGGCGGCGGCACACAAGCGGCTCGATCTGGTGGGGGTGTTCACGGTGGCCTTTCTGACCGCTTTTGGCGGCGGCACGCTGCGCGATCTGCTGCTCGATCGGCGCCCCTTCTTTTGGGTCGAGCACCAGCATTGGCTGTGGGTGCTGCTGATCCTGTGCCTGCTGGCGGTGCTGTTCATGCGCCAGCGCCATTTTGCCCCCACCGAGCGCGCCATGCAGTGGCCCGACGCGCTGGGGCTGGGCTTGTTAGCCGCCGTGGGCGTGAGCAAGGCGCTGGCCGTGGGCATGCCCGAGCTGGTGGCCGTGCTCATGGGGGTGGTCACGGGTGTGTTTGGCGGCGTGCTGCGCGACGTGGTGTGCAACGAGATCCCGAGCGCCTTCAGCGACCACAAACCCTACGCCATCTGCGCCTTTGTGGGCGGTTGGGCCTATGTGGGCTGGTGGCACTGGAGCGGTTCGTCCGAGCAGGCGATGCTGCTGTGCGTGGTGCTCACCTTTGGCCTGCGCGCGCTGGCGCTGTGGCGCAATTGGGTGGTGCCACCCTGGAAAATCTGAGGGCGCGGCTGCATCTGGGGTGGGCAGGGGCGACAATCGGGCCATGTTTGAACCCTCGCAAGCCGATGTGCGGCGTTTCTTTTGCGGCGTCTATGCCAAGCTGGGCCAGCAGGCGGCCCTCGAGCCGATCGAGGTGCTGGCCGGCCAGTGGATCGAGCGCCACCCCGAATACCACGCCGACCTGGCCGACCTCGATGCGGCGTTGCGTGCCATGCAGGGGCAGGTGCCGCCGCGCGACAACCCCTTTTTGCATCTGTCCATGCACCTGAGCATCAGCGAGCAGTGCTCGATCGACCAGCCGCCGGGCATCCGGCAGGCGGTGGAGCTGCTGACGGCGCGCCGGGGCAGCGTGCACGCGGCGCAGCACGAGGTGATGGAGTGCCTGGGGCGCATGCTCTGGGAGAGCCAGCGCAGCGGCCGCCCGCCCGATGGCGCCGCCTACCTCGACCACGTTCGCCGCCGCGCCACGGCGGACTGAAAGCAAACGGCCCCGGCAGGTTGCACCCACCGAGGCCGTTGGGCCGAAGACACTTCGAGCCCGGTGACGCGGCGGAGTTGGTTGGTCGCGCCGCGTCGCAAGCAAGGGATTGCTTGCGTTCCAGTTGCCGGGCGCAGGGGAAACCCCCAGCGCGGGCAGTGGTCGGCTAGGGCTGTAAAAATCAAGGCGCCAAAGCCAACGCCTTCACTTTAGCCGATCGGGGGCTGGCTGGACAGAAAAATTTCGCTATCCAAGCCATTTGAGCGATCAATATTTTTTTGTCAGTGAGCTCGGTTTCCCTTCCTGCAGGTCTGTGCCGAAGCCATTGGCGGGATTTTGATATGCATATAAATCATGAAAAATGCATTCTAAAGTCTTGACAATGCATTTTGAGGTCCCTACCATCCGCGCATCTTCGCCCTGGTGCCGTGCCCTCGAGGCCCGTTTGCCCAGAGACTGCCGAGCAGGCGCCCTCACGGTGCCGCGTCGGCCCAACCCACGTTGGCCCATTTCGAGCCCCCAATGCGCACCGCCTCGCGGTCGGTTTGGGGCTTGGGCGGCGTTGAAGGAGTTGCCATGACCGCATCCACTTGGGCCCGATTTTTTGGGCCTTCTGACACGGCGCTGCAAAGCCCGCCCGAAGCGCCTGCGCACCGCAGCGTCGCCTCCCGGCTGCAGCCCTTGCTGCGCCTGGGCCGCGGCAGCCTGCTGTTGCTCGGGCTGGCGCTGGTGCTGGCGCTGGTGCTGGCGCTGGGCGCGCTGGCCCTGCAGCCCCAGTTGCGCCAGGGGCTGGAGTACCACGCCCTGGACTGGCTGCTGCAGCGCCAGTTGGCGGCCCAGGAGGTGACGGTCGAGCCCGGTGCGATCGAGCGCGTGACCGTGGCCGACCCGAGCGACCTGACCGGTCAGCAGCAGCGCGTGGCCGACTGGTTGAGCCGCAAATACCGGGTGGCCAAAGAGCCGATGAGCGCGCTGGTGGCCGAGGCCTACGTGGTGGGCGAGCAGCTCGATCTGGACCCGAAACTGATCTTGGCCGTGATGGCGATGGAGTCGCGCTTCAACCCCTTTGCCGCCAGCCCGGTGGGCGCACAGGGCTTGATGCAGGTGATGACGCGGGTGCACAGCGACAAGCTCGAAGACTTTGGCGGCAAGCTGGCGGTGTTCGACCCGCTCACCAACTTGCGCGTGGGCGCCATGATTTTGCGCGACACCATCCGGCGCTCCGGCTCGATCGAGGGCGGGCTGCGCCTGTATGTGGGGGCGGTGAGCACCGATGGGCGCGACTACATCGACCGCGTGCTCTCGGAGCGCGACCGGCTGCACCGCGTGGCTGCGGGGCAGCGGGTGGGCTTCAATGCCGGGCAGCGGCGCACCCGTCCAGCGGCCCAGACAGCAGACGCCGGGGCCACGGCGGCCCCCGAAAGCGCCACACTGGCGGCCGCCGCGCCCGAGCAAGACAAGGCCAGCACCTTGAGCCCAGGCTTGGCCGTGCCTGTCAGCAGCCCGGAGCCGGATGCTGGCCCCCACCTGTACCCTGCAAAATCGCTGCCCTCCTGATAAAATAGGCGGTTCTGCAAGGGCCGCGCGCGTCGGCCAAAAACGGCCCCGAATCGGCCCCCACACACCGCCATCCATGTACTCCCGCTCCACCACCCTCGCCCACACCGACCCCGAAATCTGGGCCGCCATCCAGGCCGAACACCTGCGCCAAGAGCAACACATCGAGCTCATCGCCAGCGAGAACTACGCCAGCCCAGCGGTGCTGGCGGCCCAAGGCACGCAACTGACCAACAAATACGCCGAAGGCTACCCAGGCAAGCGCTATTACGGCGGTTGCGAGCACGTGGACGTGGCCGAGCAGCTGGCCATCGACCGCCTCAAGCAGCTCTTTGGCGCCGACGCCGCCAACGTGCAGCCGCACTGCGGAGCCTCGGCCAACGAGGCGGTGTTTCTGGCCTTCCTCAAGCCCGGCGACACGATCTTGGGCATGAGCCTGGCCGAAGGCGGGCACCTGACGCACGGCATGGCGCTCAACATGAGCGGCAAGTGGTTCAATGCCCTCTCTTACGGCCTCAACGCGCAAGAGGAAATCGACTACGACGCGATGGAGGCCAAGGCGCGCGCGCACCGGCCCAGGCTGATCATCGCTGGGGCCTCGGCCTACAGCCTGCGCATCGACTTCGAGCGCTTTGCCCGCATCGCCAAAGAGGTGGGGGCGATTTTCATGGTCGATATGGCGCACTACGCCGGGCTGATCGCCGCTGGCGTCTATCCCAACCCGGTGCCGCACGCCGACGTCGTGACCTCGACCACGCACAAGAGCCTGCGTGGGCCGCGCGGCGGCATCATCCTGATGAAGGCCGAGCACGAAAAAGCCCTCAACAGCGCCATCTTCCCGGGCCTGCAGGGCGGGCCGCTGATGCACGTGATCGCCGCCAAGGCCGTGGCCTTCAAGGAGGCGCTGCAACCCGAGTTCAAGGCCTACCAGCAGCAGGTGCTGCGCAATGCGCAGATCATGGCCCAGACCCTGACCGAGCGCGGTCTGCGCATCGTCAGCGGGCGCACCGAAAGCCACGTCATGCTGGTCGATCTGCGCGCCAAGGGCATCACCGGCAAAGAGGCCGAGGCGGTGCTGGGCCGGGCGCACATGACGATCAACAAAAACGCCATCCCCAACGACCCCGAAAAGCCGATGGTCACCAGCGGCGTGCGCATCGGCACCCCGGCCCTGACCACGCGCGGCTTCAAGGACGACGAAGCGCGCCTGACCGCCAGCCTGGTGGCCGACGTGCTCGAGCACCCGCGCGACGAAGCCGTGCTGGCCGCCGTGCGCGCCCAGGTGCACGCCCTGACCGCGCGCTTCCCGGTCTATGGCTGATGGGGGCCGGGCATGAAATGCCCTTTTTGCAGCCACCCCGACACCCAAGTGGCCGAAACCCGGGTGGCTGAAGACGGGCAGCACGTGCGCCGCCGGCGCCGCTGCCCGGCCTGCGACAGGCGCTTCACCACCTACGAGCGGCCCGAGCTGGCGCTGCCGCTGGTGGTCAAGAAAGACGGGCGGCGCATCGACTACGATGCCGCCAAGCTGCGCGCCAGCTTTGCCCTGGCGCTGCGCAAGCGCCCGGTGAGCACGCAGCAGATCGACGCCGCCCTCGAGCGCATCGAAGAAGCCCTGCTGCAACTCGGGCAGCGCGAAGTGGCGTCGCAGCGGCTGGGCGAGATGGTGATGCGCGAGCTCAAGAAAATCGATCAGGTGGCCTACATCCGCTTTGCCAGCGTCTATCGCAGCTTCCAGGACATCGACGAGTTCAAGACCCTGGTCGATGAAGTGCGACAATAGCGCCCTATGTTCACCGGCATCATCACCGGGGTGGGGCGCATCACCGCCGTCCATCCGCTAGGCGCTACGGCGCAGCACGGCAAGCGCCTGTGCATCCAAACCCCGCCGGGCTATTTGGCCGGGGTGGGCTTGGGCGACAGCATCGCCCTCGATGGCGCCTGCATGACCGTGACCGCGCTCGATTTGGACGCGCACCAGTTCACGGTCGAGGTTTCGGCCGAGTCGCTGGCGCACACCGCCGGGCTCGACCGCCCGGGCGCGGTCAATCTGGAGCAGGCGCTGCGGGCCCAGGACCGGCTCGGCGGCCACATCGTCACCGGGCATGTGGATGCGGTGGGCCGCGTGCTGCACTTTGCCCCGGTGGGCGAGAGCTGGGCGCTGCACCTGCTGGCCCCGCCGGCGCTGGCGCCGTACCTGGCCACCAAGGGTTCACTCACCGTCAACGGCGTCAGCCTGACCGTGAACGCGGTCTGCGACCGCCCCGAGGGCTGCGAATGCCACCTCAACCTGATCGGGCACACGCTCAGCCACACCACGCTGGGCCAGTTGCAGGCCGGTCAACCGGTCAACCTCGAAATCGACCTGATTGCGCGCTACGTGGCGCGCATGCTCAAAACCCCAGCATGAACACACCCTGCCCCGAACCGGTCGCCATTGCGCCCGTGGCCGAGATCGTCGCCGAACTGCGCGCTGGCCGCATGGTGATCCTGGTCGATGAAGAAGACCGCGAGAACGAGGGCGACCTGGTGCTCGCCGCCGACCACGTCACGCCCGAGGCGATCAACTTCATGGCGCGCTTTGGCCGCGGCCTGATCTGCCTGACGCTCACGCGCGACCGCTGCGAGCGGCTGCAGCTGCCGCCCATGGTGGCGCGCAACGGCACCAAGATGGGCACGGCCTTTACGGTCTCGATCGAGGCCGCCGAGGGCGTGAGCACCGGCATTTCGGCCGCCGACCGCGCCCGCACCGTGCAAGCCGCCGTGGCCGCCGATGCGCGCCCGGCCGACCTGGTGCAGCCGGGCCACGTCTTTCCGCTGCAAGCGGTCGATGGCGGCGTGCTGCTGCGCGCTGGCCACACCGAGGCCGGCTGCGACCTGGCCGCGCTGGCCGGCTGCAGCCCCGCCGCCGTGATCTGCGAGATCATGAACGACGACGGCAGCATGGCGCGCCTGCCCGACCTGCAGCGCTTTGCGGCTGTGCATGGGCTCAAGATCGGCACCATCGCCGACCTGATCGAGCACCGCAGCCGCACCGAAAGCCTGGTGCAGCACATCGGCAGCCGCAGCCTGCTGACCGCCAGCGGCGAGTTCAGCGCACACGCCTTTCGCGACCAGACCAGCCCGGCGCTGCATCTGGCGCTGGTCAAGGGCACCTGGGCGCCGCAGGACGAGGTCTGCGTGCGCGTGCACGAGCCCTTGAGCGTGCTCGATGCGCTCGAAGTCGGGCGCGCCATGCACTCGTGGTCGCTCGAGGCCAGCCTGCGCCACATGGACGCGCAGGGGCGCGGCGTGGTGGTGCTGCTCAACTGCGGCGAGAGCGCCGAGCAGTTGCTGGCGCAGTTCGAGGGCACGGCCCGCGCCACCCAAGCGCCCGAACGCGGCCGCAGCGGGCTGGACTTGCGCACCTACGGCATCGGGGCACAAATCTTGCGCCACTGCGGGGTGCACAAAATGCGCCTGCTGGGTACGCCCCGGCGCATGCCGAGCATGACCGGCTACGGGCTGGAAGTGAGCGGTTTCTTGAACAAGGGACATTGAGATGCAGGGTGCAGACAAAGGCCGGGCCACCGCGCTCGACGGCCAGGGCTTGCGCGTTGCGCTGGTGCAGGCACGCTTCAACCACGACGTCACCGACGCGCTGGCCCGCCACTGCCGCGACGAGCTGCTGCGCCTGGGCGTGCGCCCCGAGCAGATCGAGCAGGTGCAAGTGCCGGGCGCGCTCGAGCTGCCGCTGGCGCTGCAGGCGCTGGCCGCCAGCGGGCGCTTTGACGCGCTGGTGGCGCTGGGCTGCGTGATCCGGGGCGAAACCTACCACTTCGAGCTGGTCTGCAACGAGAGCGCGGCCGGCATCAGCCGGGTGGCGCTGGACCACCGCATCGCCCTCGCCAACGCCGTGCTGAGCACCGAAAACCTGCAGCAAGCGCAGGCGCGCCAAGTGGACAAAGGGGTGGACGCGGCCCGGGTGGCGGTGGAAATGGCGCGCCTGCTGCAGCCCTGGAGGCGCGCATGACTGCGGCCGCGCAGGCGGCGGTGGGCCCTGACGCCCCCAGGCCGCGCAAGGCGGCCGACAAATCGGCGCGCACCCGGGCGCGCGAATTTGCCGTGCAGGCGCTGTATCAGCATCTGGTCGGAGGCAATGCCGCCAGCGACATCGACGCCTTCACGCGCGAGCTCAGCGGCTTTCACAAGGCCGACAGCGTGCACTACGACGCGCTGCTGCACGGCTGCATCGCCAGCGCGCCCGCGCTCGACGCGGCGCTGGAGCCGCTGCTCGATCGGCCGCTGCTCGAGCTCTCGCCGATCGAGCACGCGGTGCTGTGGATCGGGGCCTACGAGCTGCAGCACTGCCTCGACGTGCCCTGGCGCGTGGTGCTCAACGAGTGCATCGAGCTGGCCAAATCCTTTGGCGGCACCGACGGCCATAAGTACGTCAACGGCGTGCTCAACCAACTGGCGCCGCAGTGGCGCAGCGCCGAGGTGCAGCGCGACGCCGCCCGGCCCAACCGCAGCCCCCGGCCGGCCCCCGCACGCCCGCTGCCGGTGTCACCGGCCTGAAACGGCGCCGCCATGTCACAGCCCTTTCACTGGCCGGTGCGCGTCTATTGGGAAGACACCGACGCCGGCGGCATCGTGTTTTACGCCAACTACCTCAAGTTTTTCGAGCGCGCCCGCACCGAGTGGCTGCGCAGCCTCGGGCTGGAGCAGCAGCGCCTGCGCGAGCAGACCGGGGGCGTGTTCGTGGTCAGCGAGACCGCGCTGCGCTACCAGCGCCCGGCGCGGCTCGACGATTTGTTGCAAGTGAGCGCGCGCGTCACGGAACTCGGGCGCGCCTCCCTGACACTGCACCAAGAGGCGCGCCTGTGGCCGCCGCAGCCCAGCCAGGCCGTCGCGCATGAGCCCACGGTATCCGAACTGCTGTGCGAGGCCAGCATCCGCATCGGTTGGGTCGATGCCGCCACGCTCAGGCCGCTGCGGCTGCCGCCGGCCCTGGTGCATTTGCTGAATCAATCATGAAACCCGATTTTTCCGTCATCCAACTGATGCTCGAAGCCACCTGGGTGGTGCAGGCGGTGGTGCTGTTGCTCATCCTGGCATCGGTCCTGAGCTGGGCGGCGATTTTTCGCAAGGGCCTGCTGCTGCGCCGCGTGCAGCGCCAAAGCGACGAGTTCGAGCGCGATTTCTGGTCTGGCGGCCAGCTCAACGAGCTCTACCAGGCGGCGCTGCAACGCGCAGCCGAGGCCAGCCCGACCGAGCGCATCTTCGCCAGCGGCATGCGCGAGTTCCACAAGCTGCGCGACCGCCGCGTCAGCCAGCCAGACGCGCTGCTCGACGGCGCGCGGCGCGCCATGCGCGCCAGCCTGCAGCGCGAGGTCGATGCGCTCGAGGCCAATATGTCGTTCTTGGGCTCGGTGGGCTCGGTGGCGCCCTACGTGGGCTTGTTTGGCACCGTCTGGGGCATCATGCACGCCTTCACCGGCATCGGCGCCATGGCGCAGGTGACGCTGGCGGTGGTCGCGCCCGGCATCGCCGAAGCGCTGGTGGCCACCGCCATCAGCCTGTTTGCCGCCATCCCGGCCGTGGTGGCCTACAACCGCTTCGCGCACGACATCGACCGCGCCGCCAACCGCATGGAGAGCTTCATCGATGAGTTCTCCAACATCTTGCAGCGCAACGTCGCCGCCCAGGGCCAACCAGGCGCGTCGGTGCCGGCAGCCCCGGCGGCCGGGCGCTGAGCATACGGAGTCGCGCGCACCATGCCCGCCGTCGCCGCCCGTGGCCGAGGCCGCCGCACCATGAGCCAGATCAACATGGTGCCGTTCATCGACGTGATGCTGGTGCTGCTGATCATTTTCATGGTCACGGCCACGCTGATCATTCCCGGTCAGATCGAGCTGCCCGGCGTCGGCCAGGCGGCGCGCCAGCCCGAGCGCTTCATCCACGTGGTGATCGACGCCCAAGGGCAGATCGAGCTGCGCGACAGCACCGCCACCGGAGCGGCGCAGGCGCTGACGCTGGAGCAGCTGCCGGCCCAGGTGCTGGCCCTGCAAGCCGTGGCCGTCACGGCGCCTGCTGATGCGGCGCCTGCACCGGCGGCGGCGCCGGTGATCATCAGCGCCGACCGCAGCCTGCGCTACGAGACGGTGATCGAGGCCATGGATGCGCTGCAGCGCGCCGGGGTGGCGCGCATCGGGCTCGCGGTGCAGGAAGCCACGCCCTGAACACCACCCCGAGCTCAACCTGACCGCGCGGGATGCACGCCACCCCACCCGACCTCAACCCCCCGGCCCCCGGCCACTGGCGCCTGCCGCTGGCGCTGGCGCTGGCGGTGCATGCGTTGCTGCTGTTGGCGCTGAGCGCCAGCGTCAACTGGCAGCGCGAGCCCACCGTGCAGGCGGTGCAGGCCGAGCTTTGGGCGCAACTGCCCGAAGCGGCGCTGGCGCCAGCCGCGCCCGCGCCTGTGGCGACCCCGCCCGCGCCCACGCCGCCCCTGCCGCTGCCACCGCCGCCGCCGCCATCACCACCACCACCACCAAGGCCACCACCGCCCGCGCCGGCACCCCCGCCGCCCCCGGTGCGTGCGCCGGCTCCGGCACCCACGCCCAACCCGGCGGCCATCGCCCTCGAGCAGCAGCGCGAGCGCGAGCGGCTGGAGCAGCAACAGCGCGCCGCCGAACAAGCGCGGCAGGCCGAACAGGCCCGGCGCCAGCAGCGCGAACTGGAAGCCCAGCTCGAGGCCGAGCGCCAGCGCAACATCGAGCGCATCATGGGCCGGGCGGCGGCCACTGCGGCGCCGGCTGCGCCCGCTGTCCCCGGCACGGCCGCCGTCGCCGCCGGCCCCTCGCCCGGCTACGCCAACCGCCTGGCGGCGGCCATACGGCCGAACATCGTTTTCACCGACCTCCTCAGTGCCAACCCGCGCGCCGAGGTCGAGTTGCGCGCCTTGGCCGACGGCACCATCCTGAGCGCCCGCTTGCTGCAATCGAGCGGCCATGCCGGCTGGGATGCGGCGGTGTTGCGGGCGATCGAGCGCACTGGGCGCCTGCCCCGCGACGTCGATGGCCGCGTGCCCAGCGTGCTCATCCTGGGCTTCAGGCCGCAAGACTGAGCCCCTGGGTGCAGCGATGTCATTGGGGCAGGGTCGTATCGGCCAAGCCGTGGCGCTGCATCCAGTAGCGCAGTTTGGCCAAGGTCCAGCCTAGGTGGCGCGCGGTGCGCGACTGGTTCCAGCGGTGCTGGTTCAGCCAGGATTGCAGTTGCTCGCGGGTGGGGGCTTGATCGTCGGGGCCCTCGGCGGGTGCGGCAGTTGCCGGGGGCGGGGCGCTGGACGGCGGCGTCCCGATGGCCTCGGCGTCCAGCACGGGGCCGGGGTGCAGGGCGAGCGCGCGCTCGAGCAGGTTTTCCAGTTCGCGCACGTTGCCAGGGAACGGGTGGCGGGCCAAGCGCTCCAGTGCCGCGGCACTGAGCACGGGGGGCGTGCGCTGGCCGCTGCGTTCGCTCAGGCGCTGCAGCAGCGCGGCGGCCAGTTCGGGCAAGTCGGCAAGGCGCTGGCGCAACGGCGGCAGCTGCAGGTCGATGACGTTGAGGCGGTAATACAGGTCTTGCCGGAAGCGCCCTGCGCGCACGGCCACCGCCAGGTCGAGGTGGGTGGCGCTGACCAGCCGCACGTCGGTGGCTTCGTCGTCGGTGGCGCCGAGGCTGCGCACGCGCCGCTCTTGCACTGCACGCAGCAGCTTGACCTGCATGGGCAGCGGCAGATCGCCGATTTCGTCCAAAAACAAGGTGCCGCCTGCGGCCGCCTGAAAGTAGCCCTCGCGGTGCGCGTTGGCGCCGGTGTAGGCACCTTTGCGCACGCCGAAGAATTCGGCTTCGAGCAGGGTGTCGGGGATGGCGCCGCAGTTGACGGCGATGAAGGGGCCGCCGGCGCGGTGGCTGCAGCGGTGCAGCGCGCGCGCCACCAGCTCTTTGCCGGTGCCCGATTCGCCCAGCACCAGCACCGGCGCCATGCTGCGCGCCACCCGCTGCACGCGCTCGCGCAGCGCGCACATGGCGGGGCTGGAGCCCACCAGCGGCGCCAAGGCGGGGTCGGCCGCCACCGATTTTTCACCCCGGTCGTGGCTGGGCCTGGCGGCGGGAGCCGGGCTGGGCCGGGGTTCGTCAGTCACAGGTTCCGATTCCTTACCCCGGCCCAGCCCGGCCCCCGCTGTTGGGCCTGGGGCAGGGTGAGCAAGCTGCGCTGTCGCATTGGGAACGACGGCGTTGCCGGACGGCAGCGCGGCTTGCAGCGCGTTGGCCACGGCGGCGCGCAACTGGGTTGGCTCGACCGGTTTGGTGAGGTAATCGAAAGCGCCAGCCTTGAGCGCCTGTACTGCGTTCTCGGCCGAGCCGTAGGCGGTGACGACGATGGTTTTTTCGGTCCGCCCGGCCTGCGCCAGCTCGCGCACCAACTCCAGTCCCAGGCCGTCGGGCAGGCGCATGTCGGTGATCAGGGCGTCGAAGCGCTGTCTGGCCAGCAGCGCGCGCGCCTGTGCCAGATCGCTGGCGGCGGCGACCCGGTGCCCGCTCTTGCTCAGCGTCAGTTCGTAGAGCGTGAGCAGGTCGGGTTCGTCATCGACGACCAGCAGAAGGGGTGGGGTGCTCGGGGGCATGGGGGCTGAAGGGGGCATCAGACGCTGGGAGGTTGTGGTGGCGCAGCCAGATGCACCTCGACCAGCGGTTTGAGCAACAGGTGGCGCATGTCGCGCAAGCGGTTGATGATCGACTCAGTGAGCGCATGGCCACTGCGCAGGATGAGCTTGTGTTCTTGGCTCAAAATCGGCGCGGCCAGCACCATGCCGGCTTCCAGGCCCTCCAGCGCCAAGACGCGGCTGCTTGGCTGCTCGGGCGTTGCGCTGCGGGCTGGGGTGTCGCGCAGGATCGAGGCCGACAGGGGCGAGCCGGCCGGGGGTTCGGTGCCGCCCAGGCCCAGGTAGTGGGCCGCAGGCTGGGGGATGAAGGCTTCGCTCAGCGCTTGCTCGATGGCCTGTTGCAAGGCAAAGGCGCTGGCCGGCTTGGCCAGGAAGCCATTGATGTCGAGCGCAATCGACTGCAGCACCAGGTCTTGCTCGGCGTGCGCCGACAGCAGCACGATGCGCGTCTGCGGCCAGGCCGAGGTCTGGCGCGAACGGATCAGGCGCACCAGCTCCAGTCCGCTGGGCTGACCCAGACCGACGTCGGTGATCACCAGCCCGTAGCGGGTGTACTCGAGGCGCTGCAGGGCTTGCTCGACGCTGGCCGCGGTTTCGACGCGCCCGAGCCGCAACTGGGTCAGCAGTTCGGCGTAGGTGGCGCGCTGAAAGTCTTCGTCTTCGACCAGCAGAATGTCCAGCTCTGGCGCGCTGGCGGTGCGCCGCCTGAGGCTGCTGGGGTGCCAGTGCGCCACCCAATCCGGCAGGGCCTCGGCTGGCATGGGTTTGGCGATCAGATAGCCTTGGGCGATGTCGCAGCCCATGGCCTTGAGCATTTCCCACTGCTGCGGGGTTTCGATGCCTTCGGCGGTGCTCTTGAGCTTGAGCTTGCGCGCGATCTCGAGGCTGGACTCGACCACGATGCGCGTGGTTTCGTGCTCGAGCGCCGTTCCGACGAAGGATTGGTCGATCTTGAGCTCGGTAAACGGCACCCGGGTCAGTTGCTGCAGCGCCGAGTAGCCGGTGCCGTAGTCGTCGATCGACAGCCCAAAGCCGCGCAGGCGCAGCCGCGTCAGGTTTTCCAGGCTGGGCCCGACGGCTTGCATGGCCGCCGATTCGGTCACTTCCAGGATCATGCTGCCGAGCGGAAAGCCGTGTTTGGACACGACTTCAACGATGCGCTCCGCCAGTTCGACCCGGCCCAGCGAGCTGAGCGAGAGGTTGACCGAGAGCGTCAGAGCCAGGCCGCGCTGGTGCCAGGTGTTGCCTATGGCAGCCGATTGGGCCAGCACGATCCACGTCAGGTGATCCATCAGGCCGTGGCTTTCGACCGCCTCCAGAAACGCACCCGGTGCCAGCAGACCCCGCTGGGGGTGGTTCCAGCGCACCAGCGCCTCGGCACCGACGACACGGCCGCTGTCCATTTCGACCTTGGGTTGAAAGTAGGGCACGAACTCGCCCTTTTTCAGGCCTGCGGCGATTTCGTCCCGCGCGACCGTGGGCGCCGCCGCATCGGCTGGGCGCGACTTGTGCGGCGCAGAGGGCTGGTGGTGCGCCAGCAAGCCGAGCAGTTTGCTGCGCGAGGGCGGTTTGGCCATGTCGCCCAGTATCGGCAAGCGGTAGGCCTGCGCCATGGCAAAGACCGAGTCGCGCATGGCGGCGTCGAGCTGGCTGACCAGAATGATCGACGGCAGGCTGGGCAAGTCGACCATGTGCCGCAGCAAGGCCATGCCGTCCATATCCGGCAAGTCGATGTCGCACAGCAGGATGTCGGTCGGTGGCGACTGGGCCTGCAGCATCTCGAGCGCGGCCCGTCCGTGTTCGGCTTGCGCGATGTGGCGCGCCCCGATGTGCGTCAGCAAAGCCACCAGGCCCGCGCGCTGCGTTGGCTCGTCCTCGACGATCAGGAAGCGCAGATGCTCGATCACGGATGGGTTCATGCTTGATTCTCCCCGACTGTTGCAGGCGCCATTTTGCACCCTCTAGTGCGGCAGCTCGGGTTCGAGTTCGGCTGCTGCCTCTTTCCACGCCGCCAGCGCGGTTTCGATGGCGTTCCAGTCCGACTCCTGGGCGGCGCGCTCCAGCGCCTGGCTGGCGTTGCCCAAGCGGTCGGCGCCGATCATCAGCGCCGCGCCCCGGATGCGGTGCGCCAGATGCGCCAGCGCGGCGGCGTCGCGGTCTGCGACCGCACGCCACAGGGCTTGGGCGTCGGCCTGGTGCGCGGCCCGAAAGCGCAGCAACAGCGTGCGCTCCAGCGCCAGATCGCCGCCCGACAGTTCGCGCAGCGCCCCGTGCCTGAGCGCTGGTGCTTGCGCTGGCGCTGGGCTGGCGGCCGGGCCAGCGGCCGCTGCGGCTGCTGCAGGTTCCGTTGCAGGAGCGCCGGCAGCGTCTGCGGCCCAATCCGCAGGCGCTGTGGCGCTGTCGGTTTGCGGCAGCAACTGTTCGAGCTTTTGTTGCAGCAACAGCAGGTTGCTCGGTTTGACCAGGATGTCGTCGGCACCGGCGGCGACGCAGTCGGCGCGGGCGTCCGACAGGGCGTTGGCGGTCCAGGCCAGTATCGGCAGACGCGCGCGGTCGGTGGCCGCTTCGCGGCGGCGGATCTCGCGCATCAACTGGTAGCCGTCCATGTCGGGCATGTGGCAGTCGGTGATCAACAGGCCGTAACGCTCGCACTCCCACCGGCGCAAGGCCTCATGGCCATTGCTGGCCTGGTCCGAGGCGTAGCCCAGCGTCTGCAGTTGCGTGCTCAGCAGGTCGAGGTTGCTCGGGTGGTCGTCAACCAGCAGCACCAGGCGCCCGGCAGCGCGCTCCCGCGCCCGGTCGGCGGGCGTGAAGGTGTCGCGGGCAAACAGGCTGCCGCGCCTGGGCTGCGACGCAGCAGCCGGGCTGGCTGGCAGCGGTCCGGCGCTCAGGACGGGTAAGTCCAGCGTCAGGCTCAGGGTCGTGCCCACGCCCGGCGTGCTCTGGAGCTCGAGCTCGCCGTGCATCAGCTCCGCCAGGCGGCGGCAAATCGCCAGCCCCAGGCCGCTGCCGCCATAGCGCCGCGTGGTTTGCGCGTCGCCCTGGGCAAAGGGCTGGAACAGCGTGGCTTGGGCTTCGGGTTCGATGCCGATGCCGGTGTCGGCCACCGACAGGCGCACGCGTTCGCTGTCGCCCTGGCGCTGCACGCGTTGCGCTTTGAGCGTGACTTGCCCGGCGTGGGTGAACTTGACGGCGTTGGAGAGCAGGTTGTTCAGGATTTGCCGCAGCCGCAGGCGGTCGGCCAGCAGCAAGGGGCTGAGCTGGGGGTCCACCCAGTGCACCAGGCGCACGCCTTTGCTGGCGGCCAGGTTGCGAAAGCTGTCGGCGCTGAGCTCGATCAGTTCGCGGATCGAGGTCGGCTCGGGGTGGATCTCGAGCTTGCCGGCCTCGATCCTAGAGAAGTCCAGAATGTCGTCGATGATGTGCAGCAGCGCTTGGCCCGATTGCAGCGCCACGCCGAGCATGCGCTGGGCCTCGTGGTCCAGCGCGCGCAGGCCGAGCAGCTCCAGCATGCCGAGCAGGGCATTGAGCGGGGTGCGTATCTCGTGGCTCATGGTGGCCAAGAATATGTCTTTGACTTGCGACAGGCGCTGCGCCTCCAGGCGCGCCAGTTCCAGTTCGGCAGTGCGCTCGGTCACGCGCCGCTCTAGGCTGTGGTTCAAGGCCTCGATGGCGTCGGCGTCGCGCTGGCGCTCGATCGCCAGCCCAGTCAGGCGCGACCAGTCGTCCAGGTACTCGAGCTCAGACGCGGTCGGCGTGCGCGGGCTGCGGTAATAGACGGCGAAGGCACCCAAGACTTGGGTGCTGCCGCTGCGCACCGGGGTGGACCAGCAGGCCCGCAGCCCCAGTGGCAGGGCCAGAGCGGCGAAATCGGCCCACAGCGGGTCGGTGCCGATGTCGCTGACGATCACCTGCTGGTTCCGGTGCAACGCGGTGCCGCACGAGCCCACTTGCGCTCCGATCTGCAGCCCATCGATGGCACGCACAAACTCGGCCGGCAGGCTGGGTGCGGCGCCGTGGTGCAGGTGCACACCTTCGGGGTCGAACAGCAGGATCGAGCACAGCGCGTCGGGCATCAGCGCCTCGACTTCGTGCGCAATGGTCTCGAGCACCGCGCTCAGGGGCTGGTTGCTGCTGATGGCGTCGAGCACGTGGTTTTCGGCCTGCTGCCGCCGCTGCTTCTGCTGCAGTTGCGCCGTGCGCTCGCGCACGCGCTGCTCCAGCAGTTCGTTTTGGCTGCGCAGCGCGCGCGCTGCGGCGCGCTCGAGGCTGACGTCGCGCAACACCAGCACCACGCCGCTGGTCTGCTGCTCGGCGCCCCGTATGGGGGCGGCGGTGGTGGTGATCGGCCATTCGTGGCCGTCGCGCCCCAGCAGCAGCCGGTGGTTGCTCAGCCCAACGCTGCTGCCGCTGCTCAGTACCTGTGCAGCCGGCAAATCGACCGCCGCGCGGCTGTGCTCGTCGATGAGGTGCAACACAGTGGCCAGGGGCTGGCCTTGGGCGGCGGCGAAACCCCAGCCGCTGAGGCGTTCGGCGACGGGGTTCATCAGGCTGACGCGGCCCTGGGTGTCGGTCGCCACCACCGCGTCGCCGATCGAGTTCAGCGTCGTCGCCAGCGTTTGCTCGCTGGCCGCCAGCGCGCGCCGGCCGGCCTCATTGGCGCGCAGTTGGCGCCGAATGAACCAGAAGGTGGTCAGCAGCAGGGCGGCGATCAGCAGCGCGAGCAGGGCGTAGGCATAGGCGTTGATCGCTTGGGCGCGGTCATGCTTGGTCTGGTGCGTGCGCAGCAGGCGCTGCTCGTGGGCCTCCATCGTATCCAGCAATTCCGCCAAGCGTACCCTAGTCTGGAGCATCGGTGTGTCGTCACTGTAGCGGCGCGCCGCCAGTTCACCCGCGCTCAGGCGCAGTTCGATGATGCGCTCCGACATGGCGCGCCGTTGATCGAGCAGCTCGCGGATCTGATGCCAGACCTCTTGCTGTGCGGCATTGCCCTGCGTCAGTTCCCGCAGCCTTTGGAGTGCTTGGCCACGGTGCACCCGATGGACGTCGAGGTGGGGCAGCAGCGTCTGGTCACCCGTGATGATGAAGTTTTGCCGCTTGACGTCGATGTGCAGGGTGTGCACATTGATTGCGTTCAGGGTATCGAGCACCTCTTGGGCGTGCTCCACCTGCTTCTCCAAGGTCTGCGCGTGGCGCGTGAGCTGCAAGGCGGTGTAGGCCAGCACCAGCAGCACCAGCACCACGCCGGCAAAAATGAGCGTGATTTTGCTCTCAAACGGTGTACTAGGTTTCATGATATGCATAGTTAAGTCAAATTTAGCAGGCTAAAGGGCGCAGCATACGCCTTATGGCCCGCCAGCGCTGGCCGGGGCAGCAAAGCGCAGCACAAAGGCATGGCCTTGGGACTCGGCGCGGTCGGCGCGCCAGTAGTCGAGTTGGGCCCCGTGGCGCTGGCACAACTGGCGCGCCAGGTACAGCCCGAGCCCGTTGGAGCGGCTGTGCGAGGAGTTGAAGGGCTCGAACAGGTGCGCTTCGACCTCGGCCGGCATCGGTGGGCCGGGGTTCCAGGCCTCGAGCTGTACGCCCTCGCTGCCGTGCCGGGTGGCGAGCTGCAGTGGCTGCGGGCTGTCGGCGGCATGGCGCAGCGCGTTGTCGAGCAGGTTGACCAACACCCGGCGCAGGTGCTCGGCCTCGAAGGCGACCGTGGCTTGGGGGGCGCCGGGCAGCCATTCGAGCTGGGCCTGCGGGTTGAGCGCCAGCCACTCGGCCAGCAGGGCGGCGACGGTCGGGTCCAAGCTCAAGCTCGGGCTGCTGCCGTCGGGGCGCAGCGGTTGCCGGGCCAGCTCCAGAATGTCATCGACGGTGCGGCTCAGGCGTTTGGCGTTGTGCCCGATCATCAGGCTCAGGCGTTGCTGCGCCGGCTGCAGGGCTTCTTCGGCCAGCAGCGCGTTGGCTTGGCTGATGGCGGCCAGCGGGTTGCGGATTTCGTGCGCCACCGCCGCCGACACCCGGCCCATGGCCGCGAGCTTTTCGGTGCGGATGCGGGCCTCGATGTCGCGCAGGCTTTCCATGAAAATGACGCAGGTGGGCTGCGCTGGGCTGCCCGGCGCCGGCCAGTTGAGGTGGGCGCGCAGCTGCACCTGCAGGGGCTCCCCGCTTGGCCTCGGTAGGCGCATGGTGCAGCTCGTGTGGCTGCCCTGTAAAAGCAGGGCGCGGGCCCAACTCGACAGCAAGGGCCAAGCCGGCAGGGTGGGCAAAAGCGGGTAGGGTGGCTGCTCGCCGGCCGCGCCCAGCATGGCGCAAGCGGCCGGGTTGGCGTGCCAGATCTGGCCGCGCGCATCGATCACCAGCACGCCCTCGCTCAGTCCAGTGGCGATGATCTGGTTCACCTGCGCCTGCGCGTCGGCCATGGCGCGGTGGCTGCTGGCTTGGGCTTGCTCGCGCCCCAGGCGCTGCGCCAGCTGGTGCACCAGCAGTGCCACCAAGAACAAGCCCGCGCCGCTGATGGCGCCTTGGGCATAGGTGGCGGCGTGCTGCGGCCGCAGCAGCTCTCCGGCCACGGCATCGAACAACAACACCAGGGTGGCAAAGGCCGCGCTGCCCAGTGCCAGCCGCAGCGGCCCGAGCACCGCCGCGAGCAACACCGGCAGCACAAACAGCGGCATGTAGTTCACGCTGCCGCCGTGTGTCCATTGCAGCAGGCCAAAAAAAGCCAGATCGACCCACAGGGTCAGCAGCCAGCCCGGGGCCCAGAACGAATCGGCTTGGGCCGGGTGGCTCCAGCGCAGCACGGCAGCGGTAGAAACGAGGTAGGCTGCGCACAGCAGCAGCAGCCACAGCGGCGCCTGGCCCTGGGCTTGGGCCCAAGCCAGCCAAGCCAGCAATCCGAGGGCCACCAGCAGCCGCGCCGCCATGAAGTAACGCCACAGCCGGGCACTCGATTCGGTCGTGGTCTCGAAGTTGAACGCGCTGGGCACAGGCGGTTCAGGGGCCGGCACAAACCAGGTCGGGGCAAAACCCGTAGCGTCAGCCGCCGCGCTGGCTTTAGCCTTCGACGCGCTGGCGGTGTTCGTGGTCACAGTAGTGCCCCAGCGCCCCTGGGGTGGCCTCGCTCAGCGGCAGGTGCAGGCCGCAGTGGCGGCACTGCACCATCTGCACCGGTGCGGCCAGAGCCTGCTCCTGCGCTTTGCGTGCCGCCGCTTGCGCCTGCGCCTGCGTCGCCTGGTGTGGCTCACGCTCGCGCAGGCGCTGGCGCCGCTTGTGGCGCCAGATGAAAAACGCCAGCACCAGCACCAGCGCGACCAAGGCGTACTTCATACCGGCACCCGCTGCAACAGCACTTCGAGCACGAAGCGCGAACCCACATAGCCCAGCAGCAGCAGGCCCGCTGCCAGGTAGAGCATGCGCGCCGCACGCCAACCCCGCCAGCCGTAGCGCCAGCGCCCCAGCAGCAGCACCCCCAGCACAACCCAGGATAGCAGGGTAAAAACGGTCTTGTGCGTCCAGGCCCAGCCGCTGGCGTGCAGCAGCCACGAGAAATAGACCCCGGCCAGCAAAGTGAGGGTGAGCAGCGCGAAGGCGGCGCCGACGAAGCGAAAGGTGAGGCGTTCGAGCATCAGCAGCGGCAGCGCCGGGTTGGAGGGCTGGCCGCTGCGCATCTGCTGCTCGCTGCGTTGCATCATCCAGGCGTGTGCCACCGCCACGCCCAGCAAACCGTAAGAGGCCACACCAAAGGCCCAGTGCAGCGGCAGCCAGCCCGAGAGCAGGGCAGGGTAAGTCTGCCCCGGAAACAGCAGCGCCAGCAACACCGCTGGGGCGCCCAGGCCGGCCAAAGTCCAGCGCGTGGCCAGTTGCGGGTAGAGCCGGGTTTCGATTGCATACACCGTGAGCACCAGCCAAGCCGTGACCGACAGCGTGGTGGCAAAGCCAAAGCGCGCCGGTGTGACGGCGAGCGCCGCCAGCAGCGCCAGCCCATGCAGCAACCACACCGCCAGCATCAGGCCGCTGGTGGGTCCACGCCCGAGCCGCTGCGAGCCCCAGGCCAGCACGAGGTAGCCCAGCGCCGCACCCACCGCGGGCGCAGTGCTCCACCAAGGGCTTGTGGCGAGTATCATGCTCGGAGTTTAAACCCAGCCCACGATTGCCCGCATGGCCTCAGCCCTTACCGAAAAACTCTCACGCCTGGTCAAAGAGCTGCGCGGCCAGGCGCGCATCACCGAAGACAACGTTGCCGACATGCTGCGCGAGGTGCGGCTGGCGCTGCTCGAGGCCGACGTGGCCCTGCCGGTGGTGCGCGACTTCATCGCCCGCGTCAAGGCCAAAGCGCTGGGCGCCGAGGTGGTGGGTTCGCTCACGCCGGGGCAGGCGCTGGTGGGCATCATCCACAAAGAACTCGCGGCCACCATGGGCGCCGATACGGCCGGCGAGCTCAATCTGGCGGCGCAACCGCCGGCGGTGGTGCTCATGGCCGGTTTGCAAGGCGCGGGCAAGACCACCAGCACCGCCAAGCTGGCGCGCCACCTGATCGAGCGGCGCAAAAAGAAAGTGCTCACGGTCTCGGGCGACGTCTATCGCCCCGCCGCCATCGAGCAGCTCAAGACCGTGACGGCGCAGGCCGGCGCCGAGTGGTTCCCGAGCACGCCCGAGCAGAAACCGCTCGACATCGCCCTTGCCGCGCTCGACTACGCGCGCAAACACCACTTTGATGTGCTGCTGGTTGACACCGCCGGCCGGCTGGCCATCGACGCCGTCTTGATGGCCGAAATCCAGGCCCTGCACGCCGCGCTCAAACCCATCGAAACCCTGTTCGTGGTCGATGCCATGCAGGGCCAGGACGCGGTCAACACCGCGCGCGCCTTCAAGGACGCGCTGCCGCTCACCGGCATCGTGCTCACCAAGCTCGATGGCGACGCCCGCGGCGGCGCGGCGCTGTCGGTGCGCGCCGTGACCGGGGTGCCAATCAAGTTTGCCGGCGTGAGCGAAAAGCTCGACGGCCTCGAGGCCTTCGACGCCGAGCGCCACGCCGGCCGCATTTTGGGCATGGGCGACATCGTGGCGCTGGTCGAGCAGGTCACGGCCGGGGTCGATGTGGCGCAGGCGCAGGCCTTTGCCGCCAAGGTCAAGAGCGGCGCCAGCTTCACGCTCGAAGATTTTCTGGAGCAGATCCGGCAGATGAAAAAAATGGGCGGCCTGGCGGGCCTGATCGACAAACTGCCCAGCCAGCTCTCGGCCAAAGCCGGTGTCGCCGACATGGACCGGGCCGACAAAGAGGTGCGGCGCAAGGAAGGCATCATCTGCAGCATGACAGCGGCAGAACGGCGCAAGCCCGAACTCATCAAGGCCACGCGCAAGCGCCGCATCGCCGCCGGGGCCGGGGTGCAGGTGCAGGAGGTGAACCGGCTGCTCAAGGAGTTCGAGCAGATGCAGGGCATGATGAAAAAAATGAAAGGCGGCGGCCTGATGAAAATGATGAAGCAGTTTGGCGGCATGGGCGGCGGCGGGCTGGGCGGCATGGGGTTGCCCAGGTTTCCGGGGCCGCGCGGCTAGGCGGCACCACCACAGGAGCGGCCTTGGATTCGAATCTGGCGGCAACGGTGGCAAGCGGCGGCTGGGGCGCACTGTTGTGGGCCGAGGCGCTGCTGGGCGCGCTGGCCTTGGCGCTGGCGCTGGCCATGCGGCCTTGGCGGTTGCTCAGCGGCGGGGCGCTGATCTCGCCCGTGCTGGGCACCTTGGTCTTGCTGCCACCCTTGTGGCTGGTGCCGCAGTACCTGCCGGTGGGCCTGCCGGTGCAGTTTTCGGGCGCCTGCCTGGTGCTGCTGATGCTGGGCTGGCCGCTGGCGGTGCCGGTGCTGGCGCTGGTGGCGCTGCTGGTCTGGCTGCTGGGCGATGCCGGCGTGGCCAGTGCGCTGTCGCAATGGTTCTGGATGGGGCTGGTGCCGGCGACGCTGGCGTTTTTCATCGGCGCCGCCATCCGCCACTGGCTGCCGCCGCACATCTTCATCTACACCTTGGGGCGCGGCTTTCTGGGCACGGCGCTGGCGGTGTTCGTGGCCGGGGTGCTGTTCGAGCTCGCGCACGCCATGACCGGCTCCCACGACCTGGTGCAAGCCGTGGTCGCGCGCTGGCTCATGGCCTGGGGCGACGCCTTCATCACCGGCATGCTGGTGGCGGTGTTTGTGGCCTTCGCGCCGCAGTGGCTGGCCACGTGGTCAGATGCGCGCTATCTGCAAGCGCCGAGCAAGAGCAAGCCCTAGGGAAACCCGCGAACCCAGGCTGCGCTGCGTGCGGTCGGGGCGTTTGTCAGCATGCCGGGGGTGGTTGTGCAGGGCCATGTGCGCTTGCTGCCAGCCCCAGGCGCTCCATTTCGGCTTGTGCGATTGCAATCACTTCAAACAACATGCTGCAGGCTTGCTCTGCGGCCCATAGGTTGTCCAGAAAAGTTTGGGCATCGTGCATGTATTCATGTACCAAGGCGTTGCGCAGTCTGCGCGCGGCAATGAAGGCGTCGGCATTGGGCAGCAGTTCCAGCCTTTCGGCGCTGTCCAGCGTATCGAGCAAGGTCTTGCTCCTTTCGCCGACCAAGGCCACCATGCGGGGCAACAATTTTTCGCCCAAGTGGTCTTGCAGTCGGCCAAAACGGCTGGCAAAAGCCTCGACTTTTTCGGCCAACTCGGGCCGCTCGCCCAAGCTTTGCACCCAAGCCAAGTCGATGGGCAGCGCAAACAGCGTGCTTTGGCTGTAGCGCAGGTGCGCAGCCTCTTTGTGCGCCAAATCGAGCGCCAGCAGCGCCGGTTGCGCCTGTTCGGGCAGGTATTTGAGGCTCATAACAGAATGCCGCTGCGTCGCGCCCTTTCCAGCACCGGGGCTGGGGGGGTGACGCTGTCTTTGAGCAGGATGTCGATTTTGCGCTCGCCCAATTGGCGAATCAGCGCCACATAGATGGCCCCGACGGTGGCAGCGCGGTTGTTGACCCGCTGGTCGGTTTCAAACAACAGATCGATGTCGCCCCCTTTTTGGGCGTCGTCCACGCGTGAGCCAAAGAGGATGACCCGCGCGCCCTCACCCAGCACGGCGTGCGCGGTGTGCTTGATGGCGGCAACGTGCTCAGGGCTTAGGCGCATGAGGAGGGGGTTGGCGACTGAAGGGTGCCTGGGCAGTCGGGATTTGCCGCCGGCGCACCTGCCCCAAGCGGCACCGACGGCTGAATGGCCTGAAACGCACGCGCCACTTTAGCACGGAAGCGGCTTCTGGCTCTTGCAGTAGGTGACAAACGCAAAGCGCAGCCCGCTGGCGCTGGTGTGCGGCGTGCGCGCGCATTCGCGCCACTGCGGCCCCAGTGGCGGGGCGTGGGCGTCGCCTTCGAAGTCGGCGTCGATCTCGGTGGCCAGCACGCGCTGCGCCAGGGGCAGGGCCTGGGCATAGACTTGGGCGCCGCCGATCACCCACAGCTCGGGCGGCGCGGGCTCGAGGGCGGCGCAGTGGGCCAGCGCGTCCTCCAGGCTGGTGCAGGGCTGGGCGCCTTGGGCGCGCAAGGCGGCGGCGCGCAGCGGGTCGCGCGTCAGCACCAGATTGAGCCGCCCGGGCAGGGGGCGAAAGCGCGGCGGCAGGCCATCCCAGGTGGCGCGGCCCATGAGCACCGGGCAGCCCAAGGTGTGGCGCTTGAAGTGCGCCAGGTCTTCGGGCAGGTGCCAGGGCAGGCGGTTGTGCAGGCCGATGACGCCATTGGCGGCGCGGGCGTAGATCAGGTTGATGCGCATGGGGCAAGCATAGCGCAGAGGATTGGGCCGGGCGAATAAAATCTGGGTTTAACCGAGCCCGACCATGTCCTCCAGCACCCTCAACCTGCCCGTGGCCAGCGTGGCCGAGATACGCCAGACCTTCCTCGACTTCTTTGCCCAGCGCGGCCACAGCGTCGTGCCCTCGAGCCCGCTGGTGCCGGGCAACGACCCGACGCTGATGTTCACCAACAGCGGCATGGTGCAGTTCAAGGACGTGTTTTTGGGCACCGACCGCCGCCCCTACGTGCGCGCGGCCTCGGTGCAGGCTTGCCTGCGCGCCGGTGGCAAGCACAACGACCTGGAAAACGTCGGCTACACCGCGCGCCACCACACCTTTTTCGAGATGCTGGGCAACTGGAGCTTTGGCGACTACTTCAAGCGCGAGTCGCTGCGCTGGGGCTGGGAGCTGCTGACCGAGGTCTACCGCCTGCCGCCCGATCGGCTCTGGGCCACGGTGTACATCGACGACGACGAAGCCTACGAGATCTGGACGCAAGAAATCGGCCTGCCGCCCGAGCGCGTGGTGCGCATCGGCGACAACAAGGGCGGCAAGTACCAGTCGGACAACTTCTGGATGATGGCCGACACCGGCCCCTGCGGCCCGTGCTCCGAGATCTTTTACGACCACGGCCCCGAGGTGGCCGGCGGCCCGCCCGGCAGCCCGGAGGCCGACGGCGACCGCTACATCGAAATCTGGAACCACGTGTTCATGCAGTTCGACATGCAGGCCGACGGCAGCCTCAAGCCGCTGCCCGCGCCCTGCGTCGACACCGGCATGGGGCTGGAGCGGCTGGCGGCGGTGTTGCAACACGTGCACAGCAACTACGAGATCGATCTGTTGCAGGCCCTGATCGGCGCGGCGGCGCGCGTCACCGGCTGTGCCGACGCCAGCAGCCCCTCGCTGCGCGTGATTGCCGACCACTTGCGCGCCAGCGCCTTCCTGATCGCCGACGGCGTGCTGCCGGCCAACGAGGGCCGCGGCTACGTGCTGCGACGCATCATCCGGCGCGCCATCCGCCACGGCTACAAGCTCGATTGCAGGCTGCCGTTTCTGCACCGGCTGGTGGACGAACTGGTGGCGCAGATGGGGGGCGCCTATCCGCATTTGGCGGCCAGTGCAGCGCGCATCGCCGGGCTGTTGCAGATCGAGGAGGAGCGCTTTTACGAAACGCTGGAAAACGGCATGGAGATTTTGGAGCGCGCCTTCACCGAACTGGCGGCTTCGGGGCAAGCGACGCTGTCGGGCGAAGTCGCCTTCAAGCTGCACGACACCTACGGCTTTCCGCTCGACCTCACGTGCGATGTCTGCCGCGAGCGCGGTTTGCGGGTGGACGAAGCCGGCTTTCACGCCGCCATGGAGCGCCAGAAAACCCAGGCGCGCGCGGCCGGCAAGTTCAAAATGGAGCGCGGGCTCGACTACGCGGGCAGCGGCAACGAGTTCGTCGGCTACGGCGCCTTGCAGGCCAGCGCCAAGGTGCTGGCGCTGTACCGCGACGGGGTGCCGGTGGCCGAGCTCAAGCACGGGCAGGCCGGGGTGGTGGTGCTCGAGGCCACGCCGTTTTATGCCGAATCCGGCGGCCAAGTGGGCGACAGCGGTCGCCTGCACAGCGGTTCGGCCCACTTTGCCGTGGCCGATACGCAAAAAATCAAGGCCGACGTGTACGGCCACCACGGGCAACTGGAAGCGGGCACGCTGGCCGTGGGCGATCACGTGCTGGCCGAGGTGGACGGGGACCGACGCGCCGCGATCGCGCGCCACCACAGCGCCACCCACCTGCTGCACCTGGCGCTGCGCGAGGTGCTGGGGGCGCACGTGCAGCAAAAGGGCTCGCTGGTCACGCCCGAGCGCACGCGCTTCGACTTTGCCCACCACGCGCCGCTCACGCCAGCCGAGTGCGTGGCCATCGAGGCGCAGGTGAACGCGCAGATTCTGGCCAACCAGCCCACCGAGGCGCGGCTGATGGACCTCGAGCGCGCCCAGCAGTCGGGGGCGCTGATGCTGTTTGGCGAAAAATACGGCGAAACCGTGCGCGTGCTCGACATCGGCAGCAGCCGCGAGCTGTGCGGCGGCACCCACGTGCGCGCCACCGGCGACATCGGGCTGTTCAAGATCGTCGCCGAAGGCGGGGTGGCGGCCGGGGTGCGGCGCATCGAGGCCGTGACCGGCGCGCACGCGCTGGCCTATCTGCAGCAGCTCGAGGCCCAAGCGGGCGCGGCGGCCGAGGCGCTCAAGGCCCCGGTGGCCGAGCTGCTGCCGCGCCTGCACGCCGTGCTCGAGCAGGTGCGGGCGCTGGAAAAAGAGCTGGCCGCGCTCAAGGGCAAGCTGGCGGCCGCGCAGGGCGACGAGCTGCTGGCGCAGGCCGTGCAGGTGGGCGCGGTCAAGGTGCTGGCGGCCAGCCTGCAAGGGGCCGACGCCAAGGCGCTGCGCGAGACGCTGGACCGGCTCAAGGCGCGACTGGGCAGCGCCGCGATCGTGCTCGCCGCAGTCGAGGGCGGCAAGGTGCAGCTGGCCGCTGGCGTCACGCCCGACTGCATGGCGCGCCTCAAGGCCGGTGAACTGGTGAACTTCGTGGCGCAGCAGGTGGGCGGCAAAGGCGGCGGCAAACCCGACCTCGCCATGGCCGGCGGCAGCAACCCGGCCGCGCTGCCGCAAGCGCTGGCCAGCGTCCCCGCCTGGGTGGCGCAGCGGCTGGGGGTGGCGGTTTAGGCTTGGCTGGTTGGGGGCAGGCGGCCACAGCGATTTCAACCATGAAATGGTCCGCCTCGTCGTGCAAGTTGGGCCGCCAGAGGTGGCGCACTTCGACTTCTGATCAATCCGGCCAAGCCAGTTGGCGTGTGCTTTCAAAACGCCGTGGTGCGCCGCTGATGGGGTCGTCGAAAGCGATGGCGTGCGCCAGCAGGCGCAGCGGCGTGCGGTAGTCTTCGGCTTGGCCGGCGCTGCGCAGGGTGTAGGGGTAGAACTGGTCGCCCACTATCGGCAGGCCGAGTGCGAGCATGTGGACGCGCAACTGGTGCCGCTTGCCCGTGACCGGGTGCAGGCGGTAACGCGCCCAGGGGCCGCGGGTTTCGAGCAGGTGGATTTCGGTTTCGCTGTTGGCGCTCAATGCTTCGTCGGGCCGCGCTTCGCGCATTTTGTAGAACGCTTGTTCGCATTCGCGCACATGGCTGCGGCGCGTGAGCGGAAAGTTCAGGTGCGGTGCCGTGGCGGCAATGGCTTCGTAGCTTTTGTGCACGCGGCGCTCGCGGAACAGGCGCTGGTAGGCGTCGCGCTGCTGCGGCTGCACGCTGAACAAGACCAGCCCGGCGGTTTCGCGGTCCAGCCGGTGCAGTGGGCTCAAATTCGGCAGCCCGAGTGCCTGCTTGAGCCGCACCAGCAGGGTTTCGCGCACGTAGCCGCCGCCCGGGGTGACGGGCAGGAAGTGCGGCTTGTCGGCCACCACCAGGTGTTCGCACTGGTGCAGCACCTGGGCCTGAAACGGGATCGGCGCTTCGGCCTGCGGCAATTCGCGCCAGTAGTAAATGCGCTCCCCGCCCAGGTAGGGCGCGTCGGCGGGCAGCGCCTGCCCGTCTTCGCCGCACACCTGGCCCGCTTGCAGGCGCTCCAGCCACTGGGCGCGGCTGATGCGCGGCAGGCGCTGGCTGAGGCAGTCGAGCAGGCTGGCCCAGGGCGGCTGGCGCAGGCGGGGCAGTGCCAGGCAACTGGGCGCGAGGCCGTCGCGCAGCGGCAAGTGGGGGTTCTTGGGGCGGTGCGCCATGGGGCAGGAAGCGGATGCAAACCGGGGTCAAGGGGTGCGGCGCGGCGCGAGCGGGCGGCAGACTTGGAACGGCAGACTTAGAACGCACCACCCGCAGCCGGGCTGACGCGGGCACGCAGGCGCAGGTCGCGCCCCAGGGGCAGGGTTTCGATGAACTGCAGCGCCACGCCTTGCTCGAGCGCGCGCAAGGGGCCGAAGGCGGCCAGCCCCTGGCCCTGGCCCAGCAGCAGCGGCGCGAGGTAGAGCAGCACTTCGTCCACCAGTTGCGCGCGCAAAAAAGCGCCGTTCAGGCGCGCGCCCGCCTCCAGGTGCAGTTCGTTCACCTGCTGCTGTTGCGCCAGGTCGTGCAGCACCCAGCTCAAGTCCAGCTCGCCGGATGGGGGCAGGCCGTCGGGGCCGGGCCATGGCGCAGGCGGGTGCGCGCCGGTGGCTGCAGCGGCTGCGCTGGGCGCGGCGATCAGGCTTGCGCCCTGGGCTTGCAAGGCGGCGTGGCGTTGCTGGAAGGCAAGCCGTTCGTTGGCGGCGGCGGCGTGGGTGGCCCAGGGCGCGTCCAGGTTTTGGTGGTAGATCAGCACCCGGCCCGGCGGCTGCAACACGCGCGCCTGCAGCGGCGTGCGCAAATGGCTGTCGAGCAGCACGCGCAGTGGCTGCTGCGCGGTGGGCACCAGGCGCACGTCCAGGCGCGGGTCGTCGGCGCGCAGCGTGCCGCTGCCGCTGAGCACGGCACCGGCGCGCTTGCGCCAGGCGTGGCCGTCGGCGCGGGCCTCGGGGCTGGTGATCCATTGGCTGGCACCGTTGGGCAGGGCCGTGATGCCGTCGAGCGACGCCGCCACTTTGAGCCGCACCCAGGGCCGGCCGCGTTCCATGCGGCTGAGAAAGCCCAGGTTGAGCGCACGCGCCTCCTGCGCCAGCGGGTGCGACTCGGGCAGCACATCCACCTGTACGCCAGCGGCGCGCAGGCGCTCGATGCCGCGCCCGGCCACCAGCGGGTTCGGGTCGCGCAGCGCCACCAGCACGCGCGCCAGCCCGGCGGCGATGAGCGCGTCGCAACACGGCGGCGTGCGCCCGTGGTGGCTGCAGGGCTCGAGCGTGACGATGGCGCTGGCACCTTGCAGCGGCGCACCCGCAGCGCGGGCCGCGTGCAGGGCCATGACTTCGGCGTGGGCGCCGCCCGCGTGCTGGGTGTGGCCGCTGAAGCTGCGCCCGTCGCGGCAGATGATGCGGCAAGCCACGCGCGGGTTCGGTTCCGACAGGCCTATGGCCTGCTCGGCCAGCGCGCCCAGGCCATCGAGCCAATGCGGCTGCACCCAGTCTGGCAGGGCAGCGTCGGCGCGCGGGCTGGGGTGGGGCGGCACGCTGGGGAGGCTCATGGCGTGTTGGGGCTGAGCTGGGTGCGGTTTGGGCAGCTACCCAGCCGAAGCAGCGTGCGTGCTGTGGGTGGCATGGGGGTGGCCTTGGCGCCGCTCGAACACCAAGTCCCACACGCCGTGCCCTAGGCGCAGGCCGCGCTGTTCGAACTTGGTCAGGGGGCGGTAGTCCGGGCGCGCGGCAAAGCCGCCGTCGGCAGCGCGGTTGCGCAGCAGCGGCTCGGCGCTGAGCACGGCCAGCATCTGCTCGGCGTAGGGCTGCCAGTCGGTGGCGCAGTGCAGGTAGCCACCCGGCTGCAAGCGCTGCGCCAGCAAGGCCACCAGCGGCGGCTGGATCAGGCGCCGCTTGTGGTGGCGCAGCTTGTGCCAGGGGTCGGGGAAGAAGATGTGCGCCCCGGCCAGCGCAGCGGGCGCGAGCATGTGTTCGAGCACCTCGACCGCGTCGTGGCGCACGATGCGCACATTGTCCAGGCCGCGCTCGGCGCAGCGCTTGAGCAGCGCGCCCACGCCGGGCTCGTGCACCTCGCAGCAGAGAAAATCGTGTTGCGGGCGCAGGGCGGCGATGTGCGCCGTGGCCTCGCCCATGCCAAAACCGATCTCGAGCACCAGCGGCGCACGGCGGCCAAAGGCGGCCTGCGCGTCCAGCGGCTGGCGCGCAAACGGCAGCAGCCAGCGCGGCCCCCAGTCGGCCAGCGCCTTGGCTTGCGCCGTGGTGGTGCGCCCGCCGCGCTTGACGAAGCTTTTGATGGTTTTGGGGTGGGGGACAGTGGGCGCAGCAGCAGAGGGCGCAGCAGAAACAACAGTAGCGGTAGACATAGCAGGCGCAGCGTTTGCACGGGGCGCGGCAGCAAGGGGGGAAGCGGATGCTGCGCAGGCAGCGTGGGGATCAAGAGTGAGAGCAGCCATGTCGATTGATGCGACTGTAGCGCAAAAGCGCACACGCCATTCCTGCACCCAGGCCGCCAGCGCGGCCGCCAGGTCTGCGCCTTCGCTGCTCAGGCCAAGCACCGCCGCCGCGGCCCTGAGGGCCGCCAGCGGGTCGCGCAAATCCAGCGCGGCGGCGCCGTTTTGCTTCGACAGCTTGCTGCCGTCGGGGCCCAGCACCAGCGGCGTGTGCAGATAGTGCGGCGTGGGCAGGCCCAGCGCACGCTGGAGCACGATCTGGCGCGCGGTGTTGTCGGCCAGGTCGGCGCCGCGCACCACGTGCGTGATGCCTTGTGCCGCGTCGTCCACCACCACCGCCAGTTGGTAGGCCCACAGGCCGTCGGCGCGCTGGAGGACGAAGTCGCCCACCTCGAGCGCCACCTGTTGCTGCTGCGCGCCCAAGCGCCGGTCGTGCCAACGCGTGGGGCCAGGCAGCGCCAGCGCTTGCTGCACCGCAGCCACGTGCAAGCGCCAGGCGCTGGGGCTGGGGCTGGGGTTGGGGTTGGGGTTGGGGTTGGGGTTGGGGTTGGTGCGGGCAGTGTGTGCGTCGGCTAGCGCAGCGCTCGAGCCCAAGGCAGGCAAGGCCAGCGGCGGCCGGCACGTGCCGGGGTAGATGCGCTCGCCGTGGCGCGGGCGCAGCAGCCCAGCCGCGGCGCTGGCGGCGTCGATGGCCTTGCGGCTGCAGTGGCACGGGTAGGCCCAGCCGTGGGCCACCAGGTGCTGCAAGGCGGCGGCGTAGCGCGCCTCGTGGGCGCTTTGCCATGTGGGGGGCTGGTCGGGCACCAGACCGCAGGTGCTGAGCTGCTGCACGATCAGACGGTCGGCGCCGGGCACGCAGCGCGGGCGGTCCACGTCTTCGAGGCGCAGCAGCCAGGTGCCGCCGTGAGCGCGGGCGTCGAGCCAACTGGCCAGCGCCGCCACCAGCGAGCCGGCGTGCAGCGGCCCGCTGGGCGTGGGGGCAAAGCGGCCGCGGTAGCCGCTCAGGCCATGGGTGGCTCTCGTGCCGATCAAGCCGCAGCCAGGGCCAGTTCCAGCCCCGAGACAAAGGCGTTTTCGACCCGGTGCCCCAGGCACCAGTCGCCACACAGGCCCAGACCGCTGGCGGCGTCGTACAAAAACGGCTGCCCCAGCGCACGCTGCGTCTGCGCGTAGCGCCAGCGCTGCACCTGCGCCAGCGTGGGCTCGGCGCGGATGCCGGTGACTTCGGCAAAGCCCTTGAGCAGCTTGGCCTTGACGCGCTCGGCATCGTCCTCCAGGTGCTCGGCCGACCACTGCGGGCTGGCCTGAACCGTCCAGCGCTCGATCGCCGCACGCCCAGGCTTGCTGTTTTCGCGCGCCACCCAGCGGATGCGGTGGTGGTCGCTGCTGGCGGCGTGCCAGGGCGGGCCAAAGGGTTCTGGGCCGCTTGGGGTGGCCTGGGCAAAAGCCAGCATCAGCGTCCAGCAGGGCGCGGTTTGCACCGCATCCAAGGCCTTGACCCAGGCAGGCGCCACCGCGCTGGCGCGCAGCAGCGCCTGGGCCTGCGGCGCCGGCAGCGCCAGCAGCACGCGGTCCAGTCCGCCCAGCACCTGTTGCGCGCCGGCGGCACCGGCGCAGCGCAATTGCCACTGCTCGGGGTGCAGGGCGTCGCGTTCCATGCCCACCACCTGCGCGTGGTAGTGGCTGCTGGCGTTGAGCGAGCCATCGGCCAGCGGCAGCGCCCACTGGCGCAGCAGTTCATTCATGCCGCGCACCCCCACCCAGCGCGCTTTCTTGACTGGACTGGCGCTGGTCAGCGCTTGCCCCAAGGTGTCGAGCACGCGCACGGTGGGCACCTGCCACGGGGCGATCAGCTCGGGGTGCAGCGCCAGCGCGGCTTTGAAGCGCTCGTCGGTGACGGTGAAGAACTGGGCGCCGTGGTCGAAGCCGCCAAACTCGGTCAGGCGCGTGGACATGCGCCCGCCGGGGCTGTGGTGTTTGTCGAGCAGCAGCACCTCGTGGCCAGCCTGGGTCAGCGTGCGCGCTGCGGTGATGCCGGCCATGCCCGCCCCGACGACGGCGATGCGGCGCGCCCGTAGGGTGCCGTCGGTGGCAGAGGCGCGGGGGGTGCCGGCGTTGCGGCGAGGTTTGGTGCTCATGTCGGTCTCCTGTGGATGCGACAGTGTAGCGAAGCGCTCGACCTGTGCGGACGCATCAAGCCGGACCAGGCGTTGCAGATCAAGCAATCAGGACCAGACGATTTGGTCAGCAAGGGGCAATCGGCTTCAATTTGAAGTGCTTCAGGGCTGGGTCACGAACACCAGCCGCTCGATGCCGGCGCGCTGGGCGGCGGCCAGGGCCATTGCCACGCGCTCGTGGCGGGCGGCGGCGTCGCCTTGCAGATGCAGCGGCGGTTGTGGCACCTGCCGCGCCAGCGCTTGCAGGCGCGGCATCAGCTCGGCGTCGGGCACGGCGGCATCGTTCCAATGAAAGCCGCCCTGTGCATCGACGCTCAGGCGCACGGCCTCGGGCGCGGGCGCGCTGGCTGTGGCAGCCGCGTGGGGCAGTTGCACCTGGATCGAATGCGTGATCACCGGCACCGTGACGATGAACACGATCAGCAGCACCAGCATCACGTCGATCAGCGGGATCATGTTGATCTCGCTGTGCAGTTCGCCTTGGTCGGGCTCGAGGTTGGATGGGGGGGCCATGGTGCGTGCGCCTTGGGTCAGTGCGGGCAGGCCGGTGCGGTTGCCGGAGCGGATGAAGGGGCGGATGAAGGGGTGGATGAAGGGGTGGATGAAGGGGCGGATGAAGGGGTGGCCGCGCCGGGGCGGTTCGAGGCCACCCGGTGCCCGGTCACGAAGTAGGCGTGCAGGTCGTGGGCGAAGCGGTTGAGCCGGTGCAGGATGGCTTTGTTGCCGCGCAGCAAGGCATTGTAGCCCAGCACGGCCGGGATCGCCACCACCAGCCCGAGCGCGGTCATGATGAGCGCGGCCCCGATCGGCCCGGCGACCTGGTCGATGGTGGCGCCGCCGCCCGCCCCGATGCCGACCAAGGCGTGGTAGATCTTCCACACCGTGCCAAACAACCCGACGTAGGGCGCGGTCGAGCCGATCGAGGCCAAGATGGCCAAGCCGGATTGCAGGCGCGCGCTGCTGTCGTCGAGCGCGTTGCGCAGCGAGCGCGTGACCCAGTCGCTCACGTCGAGGTTGTCGTGCAGCTGGCGCGTCGGTGTGCCGTCGAGGTGCAGGATGTGGCTGGTGGCTTCGCGCCCTTGCAGCGCCAGCAGGTAAAAGGGGTTGTGGCCGTCGGGCCCGAGTTTGTTGAGGCCTTCGGCAAAATCTTTGCTGTGCCAGAAGTTCTCGAGCAGTTGCGCGCGCGCGCGCAGCTGGCGCAGGTGCAGCGCCTTGAGCACGATCACCACCCAGGTGGCGATCGACATGCCCAGCAGCGCGAGCGCGGTGCCGCGTATCACCCAGTCGCCTTGGTGCCAGACGTAGGCCAGTCCAAAATGAGTTTCCATGCCTGCTTTTTACTCCAATACAAAATGAATCGGCACCAGGTGCCACATGGCTTGCGGTTCGCCGTTGCGCGTGCCGGGCACAAAGCGCCAGCGCAACACCGCCTGCTGCGCCGCTTGGTCTAGGCGCACAAAACCGCTCGAGCCATAGACCTGTGCCGCCGAGGCGCTGCCGTCGGCTTCGATGCGCACGCGCAGCAGCACCCGCCCCTGTTCGCCCAAACGGCGGCTCAAAACCGGGTAGGGCGGGGCCGGGTTGTGCAGATGGGCCGCGCTGCTCGACGGGGGCACGATCTGCGCTGGCGCTTGACCCTGCCCAGAGGGGGCTCGGCCGGCAACCGCATGGGCTGTTGTATCCAAGGCGCCAGTGCCGCTGCTGCGCTGATCTTGCGCTGCGCTGTGGGGTGCTGCGCTGTGGGGTGCTGCGCTGCCTTGTGTGCTGTGGTGGAGGGCGCTGTGCGGGTTGGATTCTGCACCTGCTGGCGCTTGCGCCGTGGCGACTGGCTGGGTCGGGGCCAACGGCTGAACCGGCTCCGGCCCTGGGTTGGGGTTGGCTGGTGGCAGCAAAGCAGCGGGGCGCAACGGTTCAGAAGGGCGCAGCGACGCTGCAGGAGCGGGTGGTTCGGGGCGGGTGGCGCGCTCAGGCAAGGCGGCGCGTGCAGCGGTCGCGGCGGGTGCGCTGGCCCGGGGGGATGGGGATGCCTCAGCGGCGGGTGCTGCAGGGCGCGCGCTGGGCGCTTGGGCGCGCAGTTCAACCACCACCTTTACGGCTTCCGGCGGGGCAGTGGCGGGCGTTGCCCAGCCGCTGTGCAGCGCCCACAGCGCCCCGGCGTGCGCCAACGCCACGGCGGCGGTCACGCTGACGGGGCGTGCAAAGGTTCGCCAAGGCGGGCGGGGCAAGGGCATGGAGGCTGGGAGCAAGCAGGAAGCAAGAAAGTTGCCCGCTGGTGCGCAGGGCAAGCCGAGCAGTATAGCAAACTGTAGCTGGCAATGCTCAATTATAAATGAGAATCATGCGCAAATGGCCGCAGTTGCCAGTCCCGCAGTGCGGCATAAATGAGGCCATCGTTTTACCCGTTTTGTGCCTCCCCGGCCGGTGAGTCGGCAAAATGGTGCAGCAAGGCGCTGGCGCTGGCGGGGTTGGCCAGCCGCTGCAGCCACCATTGCAGCGCCGGGCCGGGGGCGCTGGCGGCGCTGCTGCGCCAGGCGTAGCCGATGCGGTGCACCCTTGCAGGCAGGGTGGTGCGCTTGCGCAGCAGGGCGCCGCTGTGTAGGTGCCCTTGCACCAGCGGCAGCGGCAGCGCGCCGCAGCCCAAGCCCCGCAACTGCGCCGCCAGCTTGTGCTGCATGGTCGGCACGGTGAACACCTCTTGCCCCGGCAGCAAGCCCACGCTCTGGCCACGCCCCGCTGGCGCGGTGTCGGCCACCGCCACCACGCGGTGCGGTTGGATGGCCGCCGGCGTGAGCGGCTCGGGGGCGCTGGCCAGCGCGTGCTGCTGCGCCACCACAAACACAAACTCCACCTCGCCCAAAAAACCGCTGTGCAAGCCCGGCAGCCCGCTGCCATCGAGCGCCACACCCAAGGCCAGATCGGCCTGCCCGCTCAGCAGCGCCTCCAGCGTGCCCGACAGCGTTTCGGTGCGCAGGCGCAGCCGCGTCGGGGCTTGCAGCGCGTAAAAATCGTGGCACAGATCAAACAGCGGCGCGCTGGCGATGACCGCGTCGGCGGCCAGCGTGAGCTCAGGCTCCCAGCCGGTGGCGATGCGGCGCACGCGCAAGGCCACCGCGTCGAGCTCGCGCAGCAGGTGCTCGCTGGCGCGCAGCAGCTCTTGGCCGGCGCGGGTCAGGGTGGCGCGGCGCGAACGGCGGTCGAACAGCAGCACGTCGAGCGCATCTTCCACCTGGCGCACGCGGTAGGTGAGCGCGCTGGGCACCATGCCCAGCTCGCGCGCCGCCGCCGCCAGGCTGCCGCAGCGCGCCACGGTGCCGATCAGGTGCAGGTTGTCGGGGGATAAGGCGTGGCGCGGATGGGGCATGGTGAGGCCTGCGTGTTCAAAACTTTTGAATGATGCCAGCAAATCTCTGCGGCCACCAGTCCCGCTGCAGCGCCTACATTCACACCATCGCCCAAGCAGACAGCCAAGCAGCGGCCGGCCCCCTCTAGGCCGGGGTGCCACCGCGCTGCTGCCAAAGCCTACAAACCTTGACCAAGGAGCGCCCCATGCACATCCGCCGCAGCGCCGAACGTGGCCACGCCGATCACGGCTGGTTGCAAAGCCACCACTCGTTTTCTTTTGCCGACTACTACGACCCGGCGCACATGGGCTGGGGCAATCTGCGCGTGATCAACGAAGACTGGATCGCGCCCGGCACCGGCTTTGGCACCCACGGCCACCGCGACATGGAGATCGTCACCTACGTGCTGCAAGGTCGGCTGGCGCACCGCGACAGCATGGGCAACGTCGAGACCATCAGCCCCGGCGAAGTGCAGCGCATGAGCGCCGGCACCGGCGTGCGCCACAGCGAGTTCAACCACGAGCCCGGCGCGCAGACGCATTTGCTGCAAATCTGGATCGAGCCCAGCCTCAAGGGGGTAGAACCCGGCTACGAGCAAAAAACTTTTGACAGCGCCCACAAGCGCGGCCGCCTGTGTCTGGTGGCCAGCAACGGCGGGGCCGCTGGCTCGGTGCACATCAACGCCGATGCCGCGCTGTATGCTGGACTGTTCGACGGCGCCGAGAGCGCCGAGCTCAAGCTCGACCCCAAGCGCAAGGCCTACGTGCACGTGGTGCGCGGCGCCATCAGCGTCAACGGCAGCGCGCTGCAAGGCGGCGACGCGGCCCTGCTGGCTTCCGATAACGAACTTAAACTCAGCCACGGGCACGACGCCGAGGTGCTGGTGTTCGATCTGGCGGCTTGATTCGATTTCCTCCCAACCCGCGCGCGGCCACAGGTCGGCGCATTTTTTGAAAGCCCTTCCATGAGCAAAATCGTCGTTGTTTACCATTCTGGCTACGGCCACACGCAACGCATGGCGCAAGCCGTGGCCGACGGGGCCGGCGCGCAGTTGCTGGCCGTCGACGCCGACGGCAACCTGCCCGCAGGCGGCTGGGAGGCGCTCGACGCCGCCGACGCCATCGTCATGGGCAGCCCAACTTACATGGGCAGCGTGAGCTGGCAGTTCAAAAAGTTTGCCGACGCCTCGAGCAAAGCGTGGTTTGCGCAAACGTGGAAAGACAAGCTCTTTGCCGGTTTCACCAACAGCGCCACCATGAACGGCGACAAGCTCTCGACCCTGCACTACCTCTACACGCTGGCCATGCAGCACGGCGGCCTCTGGGTGGGTACCGGCCTCATGCCCAGCAACAGCAAAGCGGCGCAGCGCAACGACGTGAACTACGTCGGCTCCTCGAGCGGCGCCATGGCGCAAACCCCATCGGATGCCGGCGCGCACGAAATGCTGCCCGGCGACCTCGAAACCGCCCGCCTGTTCGGCCAGCGCGTGGCCGCCACGGCGCAGCGCTGGGCCAAGGGGGCCTAAAAACCAAGCCGCCTAAATGAAGAGCGCGCGCCGATGAATGGCGCGCGCAATGTGTGGCAAAGCTCGTTAGGGGGCGCGCAGCGCTCAGCGCGCCGGAGCCGCAGCCGGTGCAGCGGCAGCAGTGGGGGTGTCCCACTGGGCGGCGCGGCCTTCGCGGATGGCGCGGCACTCGAGGTTGGTGGTGCCAAAGGTGATGCGCGTGCCCACAGGTACGAAGCTGCGCGTGTCCACGTTCCAGCACTGCGGCGGTGCTGGGGGCGCAGCCGGTGCTGCTGCTGCAGCCGGGGCCGCCGGTGCTGCGGCAGGGGCGGCTGCAGCCGGAGCCGGAGCCGGAGCCGGAGCCGGGGTAGCCGGCGCCGTGGCTGTGGGCGGGGTGGCGCAAGCGGCCAGGGTGACAACGGCCACAGCGGCCAAAAGCAGATGACGCATCGGAAAAACCTCCAGTGATTGACACAAACCAGGAACAAGGCAAGCCCCTGCATTCTTGCCCCCAGATGTTGCAGTTTTGTGGCAGAGGGTAGGCAATAAGGGCACAGGGGGGGCCAGGGGGGCAGGACGGGCATCCCTACAATCGTGCCCATGTTTGTACACCTGCGCCTGCACACCGAGTTTTCCGTCGTCGATGGCACCACGCGCATCGACGCCGTCACCGCCGCCGCCGCCGCCGACGGCCAGCCCGCGCTGGCCATCACCGACCTCAACAACCTGTTTGGGGCCATCAAGTTCTACCAAGCGGCGCGCAGCGTCGGGGTGCAGCCCATCCTCGGGGCCGAGGTGCTGTTGCAGGGGCTGGGCGCCGCGCCCTCGGGTACCGCCGCGCAGGCTGGGCCTACCACCTGGCCGCGCCTGCTGCTGCTGGCGCAAAACCAGGCCGGCTACCTGAACCTGTGCGAGCTGCTGTCGCTGGCTTGGGGCAGCCCGGTGCAGCGCGACCAAGCCGTGCTGCGCTGGGACTGGTTGCGCCAGCACCACGAGGGCCTGATCGTGCTCAGCGGCGCCGCCGCCGGGCCGGTGGGGCAGGCGCTGCTGGCCGGTGATGAGGCCGCCGCCGCCGCGCTGGCGCAGCAGCTGGCCGGCACCTTTGCGCAGCGCTTCTACCTCGAGGTGCAGCGCGCCGGCCGTGCCGACGACGAACGCCACCTGCGCGCCACCGTGGCGCTGGCCAGCCAGCTGGAGCTGCCGCTGGTGGCCACGCACCCGGTGCAGTTCCTCGCGCCCGACGATTTTCAGGCCCACGAGGCGCGCGTGTGCATCGCCGAAGGCGAGATTCTGGGCAACCCCCGGCGGCCCCGGCGCTTCACGCGCGAGCAGCATTTTAAGACCAGCGCCGAAATGGCGGCCCTGTTTGCCGACCTGCCCACGGCGCTGGCGCAAACAGTCGAAATCGCGCGCCGCTGCCACTTGCAGCTCAGCCTCGGCAAGCCGCAGCTGCCGGCGTTCCCGATCCCGCCCGTGGACGGGCAGCAGCTGGGCACCGAAGACTACTTCCGCCACGCCTCGCAGCAGGGCTTGCAGCAGCGCCTGCAGCAGCTCTACCCCGACGCGGCCGAGCGCCTGCGCCAGCAGCCGCGCTACCAAGAGCGGCTCGAATTCGAGCTCGGCACCATCATCAAAATGGGCTTTCCGGGCTACTTTTTGATCGTCTCCGACTTCATCCAATGGGCCAAGGCGCACGGCTGCCCGGTCGGGCCGGGGCGCGGCTCCGGGGCCGGTTCGCTGGTGGCCTACGCGCTGCAAATCACCGACCTCGACCCGCTGCGCTACCAGCTGCTGTTCGAGCGCTTCCTGAACCCCGAGCGGGTGTCGATGCCCGACTTCGACATCGACTTCTGCCAAGCCAACCGCGACCGCGTGATCGACTACGTCAAGGGCAAATACGGGCTGGCGGCGGTGAGCCAGATCGCCACCTTTGGCACCCTGGCGGCGCGTGCCGCGATCCGCGACGTCGGGCGCGTGCTCGATTTCCCCTACGGTTTTTGCGACGGCATCAGCAAGCTCATCCCCAACAAGCCGGGCCAGAGCGTGACGCTGCAGTACCCACCGCAGCCCAAACCCGCCAACGACAAAAACCAGTACGCGATCGAGATGGAGCCGCTGCTGGCCGAGCGCATCGAAAAAGAAGACGAGGTGCGGCTGTTGATCGAGCTGGCGCAAAAGCTCGAGGGCCTGACGCGCAACGTCGGCATGCACGCCGGCGGGGTGCTGATCGCGCCCGGCAAGCTCACCGATTTTTGTCCGCTCTACCAGCAGCCCGGCAGCACGGCCGCCGTGAGCCAGTACGACAAAGACGACGTCGAGGCCATCGGTCTGGTCAAGTTCGACTTTCTGGGGCTGGCCACGCTCACCATCCTCGAGCAGGCCAAAGAGCTGATCGTGCAGCGCCACCCGGACCAAGCCGGCTTCAGCTACGAAACGCTGGCGCTCGACGACGCCGCCACCTATCGCCTGTTCCAAGACGGCAAAACCGAGGCCGTGTTCCAGTTTGAAAGCCGCGGCATGCAAGGCATGTTGCGCGACGCGCGGCCCAGTCGGCTCGAAGACCTGATCGCCCTCAACGCGCTCTACCGCCCTGGCCCCATGGATCTCATCCCCAGCTTCGTGGCGCGCAAACACGGGCGCGAGGTGGTGCAGTACCCGCACCCGCTGCTCGAACAGGTGCTGTCCGAGACCTACGGCATCATGGTCTATCAAGAGCAGGTGATGCAGACGGCGCAGATACTGGGCGGTTACAGCCTCGGCGGCGCCGACCTGTTGCGGCGCGCCATGGGCAAGAAAAAGCCCGAAGAAATGGCGCAACAGCGGCTGGTGTTCCGCGCCGGCGCCGCCGCCCAGGGCCTGAGCCCGCAGCAGGCCGACGAGGTCTTTGACCTGATGGAAAAGTTTGCCGGTTATGGCTTCAACAAGTCGCACGCCGCTGCCTACTCGCTGCTGGCCTACCACACCGCCTGGGTCAAGGTGCATTACACGGCCGAATTCTTCTGCGCCAACCTGACGCTGGAGATGGACGACACCGACAAGCTCAAGCTGCTGGTCGAAGACGCGCAGCGCTTCGGCCTCGAGTTCGAGCCGCCCGACGTCAACCTGGGCGGCTACCGCTTCGAACCGGTGAGCGAGCGCTGCATCCGCTACGGCCTCGGGGCCGTCAAGGGCACCGGGCAGCAGGCCATCGAGGCCATCGTGGCCGCGCGCCAAGGCCAGGGCGCGGGGCCGCGTGCCGGCGTGGTGGGGCCGTTTAGCAGCCTGTTCGATTTTTGCGCCCGCATCGAACGCGGCCGCCTCAACAAGCGCACGGTTGAGGCGCTGGTCAAGGCCGGCGCTTTCGACCGCCTGCACCCCGACCGCGCCGCCGCGCTGGCCTCGGTCGAGCTGGCTTTTGATTTTGCCCAAGCCCAGCAGGCCAACGCCTTGCAGGGCGGCTTGTTCGACCTGCCCGGCCAAGCCGGCGCACACGGCGCCAGCGACCAAGAACCAGCGCTGGCCGAGGCGCCGCCCTGGAGCGTGCGCGAGCGCCTGACGCACGAAAAAGCCGCGCTCGGGTTTTACTTTTCGGGCCACCTGTTCGACCAAGCCGCCGACGAAGTGCGCCGCATCGCCCGCACCCCCTTGGCCAACGTGGCCGAGAGCCGCGAACCGCAGCTGCTGGCCGGCATCGTGGGCGACTTGCGCGTGATCAACGGCCAGCGCGGCAAGGTGGCGATTTTTAAGCTCGACGACCGCAGCGCCGTGCTCGAAGCCAGCGCCGACGACGCGCTGCTACAGGCGCACCGCCACCTGCTGCAAGACGACGAACTGGTGCTGCTGCAAGTGCTGGTGCAGCCCGACCGTTTTTCGGGTGGGCTGCGCCTCAAGGTGCAGCAGGTGTGGGATTTGCCCGCTGCCCGCTGCCGCTTTGGCAAATACCTGCGCGTGGCCGTGGGGCCCACCCAGCGCCCCGAGGTCGCTGCGCTGCTGCAAGCGCACCCGCCCCGGCGCCACCAGACCGAGCTGGGCGAGGTGCTGCGTGGCCTGCCGCTGCGCCTCGAAGTGGAATTCGAGACCGTGCGCGCCACGCTGCAGCTCGACCCCCAGCGCGCCCAGTGCTACCCCTGCGACGCCGCGCTGGCCGCTTGGCGCACCCAAGCGCACCAGCAGCGCGCCGAGGTGGTGTACGAATGAGGGTGGCTGTGATAGAGTGAGCGTGCAAACTCTATAAGGCTTGTGGAAAAGGCTTGCACATGGCTACTTCAATTCAGCTCGATCCCGAAATCGAGCAGCGGCTGGATTTTCTTGCCAACCAAACCGGGCGCAGCAAGGCGCACTGCCTGCAAGCCATCATCGCGCAAGGCATCGAGGACATGGAAGATTACGTTCTAGCTGCCGATGTGCTCGAACGGGTGCGCCAAGGGAGCGAGCCCGTACACAGCGCCGCAGATATCCGGAGAGACCTTGGTCTGGACGGTTGATTACACCGCCACGGCCAAGGCGCAGCTAGGCAAGCTCGATCGGCAGACGGCCAAGCGCATTCTAGATTTTATGGATCAGCGCGTCGTCGCGGCGCCGGACCCGCGCCGCATAGGCAAGGCCCTCACGGGGCCGCTGGGTGGGCTGTGGCGTTACCGAGTGGGCGATTGCCGGGTGATTTGCGACCTACAGGACGGCAACTTGCGTGTGCTCGTGCTGCAGATCGGCAACCGGAACCAGATTTATCGCTAACCCGCTTCACCAACAACCCGCGCTCGCCGCATTGGCGTTGTTCAACGCCGTTTGGGTGCCGCGCTGATCGATGCGCAGCGTCAGGCAGGCCGCATCGCGCGCGGCTTGGCCGCCAATGGCCACGGCCTGGATCGAGTAGGTGCGTGCATCGGGCACGCCGTTGAGGCTGAAGGTGTAGTGCTGGGCCAGATCGGTGCTGCACTGAATAGTGGGCAGCACCAAGCCGGTGTAAGCCATGTTCGTGGTGTAGTGGCGCTCGGCAAACTGCGCCAGCTCCAGCAGGCAGGCGGTGGCCGCGTCGCGCCGCGTTTCGGTGACGTGGCGCTGGTAGATCGGCAGGGCGATCGCCGCCAGAATGGCGATGATGGCCACCACGATCATGAGTTCGATCAGGGTGAAGCCTGCGAGCGCTCGGCGCAGCGGCAAAGGTTCGCGGCGGGGGCGGGCTGCGGCCGGTGCTGGGGCAATGGGTGTGGGTGCTTGGAGCATGGCAGCTGTGGGCGTGGTCGGTTTGGGGGGTGTGACGAGGCGAGTTAGCGGATGATCTCACGCCACGAGATGCGGCCTGGAACGGCAGAGCGTTGCACGCGCACATCGTTCGTAAAGTTGTCGTCGCGGCGGTCGTCGCCATTGTCGTCGCCATTGTCGTCGCGGCGGCCGTCGCCATTGTCGTCGCCATTGTCGTCGGAGGCGTCGTTGTAGGCTTCGTAAAACAAGGTGTGGTCGCGCGCCATGGTCAGCATCAGGGCGATGTAGATCGACTGCAAGATCACCACGGCGCGGCCATCGGCCGGCTGGCTGCGCGCGGTGATGCGGTAGCCGTTGCAGACTGTGTTGGGCGGCTGCTCTTGTGGGTCGCAAACGAAGCCCGGGCCTAGGTGCTCGACAAAAAACTGCGGTGCGCCCGCCGCCAGCGGCGAAACCAAGGTGGTGGCGTTGCGCCAGCCGTTGAAGCTGGCGTCGTCCCAGCGCGCACTGTTGCAGGCTGCGACCGGGGGTGAGCACAAGCCGTTAACACAGGCGCCGTTGTTGAGCTGGCCGCAGTCCATGGCAGTGGGTGGGGGAGCGGTGTTCGACGCAGCAAGCGCTTCGCCTTCGCGCAGCGCGGTTTCGGCTGCCTGAAAGGCGAGGTTGCGGTCAAAGCTGTTGGCCGCCATGCGTTCTTCGACCGTAAGCATGCGCACCGAGGTCACGCCCAGCAGCGTGACCAGCAGCAGCATGACCAGCGCCATCAGCAGCACCATGCCGCTTTGGGTGTGGGGGCGGTGGCGCAGGGTGTTCATGGCAAGCGGTTGCGCAGACCGACGACGAAGGGAAAGGTGCGGGTGATGCGCTGGGCATCGGTGCCCACGGCTTCGGCGGTGGCGAAGGTGAGCTCGAGGCGCACAGCGTGCACCTGGCGCCAGTCGTTCACCTCGGTGGCCGTGACATAGCTGTCGCCCAGCGCACCGGCGGCGCTGCGTTCGAGGTAAACGATTTGCATATCTGTGATGTTTTCGATCACTTCTTCGGGCGCGCTCGCTTGGCCGGTGCCGGCGTTGTTGACCAGCGAGACGCGGTGGAGCGAGGTGCCACCACGGCTGTTGTGAGCTATGTACCACGCGTTGACTTGCAGCCGAGTCAGGAAACCGCCGGCGGCAAAGGAATAAGCACTGCCTGCAGTCGAGCAGTCGTGCGGGGCCGCGCTCGAGAGGCCGAGTTCTTTGCGACAATTGCCGGGACTCACGGCAGCGCCGGTGTTGTGCACGATGGTGGTGTTGGCCTGGTTGGCGTTGCTCACCTGGAATATGGCTGCCTGCCGCATGTCGCAGGCGAGCACGATGTCGCCATCCTCGAGGCCGTGCTGAGCGCGGTTGACCTGCAATTGCGCTGATTGTGGTTGGTGGCTGACTATGCTGAGCGCGACCTCATTGCTGCCCGACCACACCACCACCGCGTCGGTGCCCGCTACGCGGCTGAGCGCGGTGCTGCCAAAAGCGCGCGCTGGGAAAGCTGTATTGCCATCAAAGCCTTGCAACCCCTGGCCCCACTGGTTCCACCAAGTGTTTGCGGGCGCGTCCACCACATTGGCCGTAGGTATCTGGCTGCCGCACGCGATGCCCCCGGCTTCGCGCAAGTCGCGCCCGAGCAGTTCAAAGGCCAGGCGTGCGTTTTCGTTGACGCGCGCCATGTTTTCTACCTGGCGGAAGGTTTGGTGGTTGGCCAGATACAGCCCGCCCACGGCCCCGATCAGCAGCAGGCCCAGCAGCAGCGCCACCAGGACCTCGATCAGCGTCAGGCCGCGCTGGCGCAGTACGCTGGTGGCGCCGTGGCGCGGGCGCTGGGCTGGGCGGCCCGGTGCGCCGTGCGCTGCCACCGGGGCCTGCGAGGTGCGCCGATTGTGCGGGGGGCGTGTGGTGGGGGTGTGCATGGTGTATGGGCGGTCTAAATCTGGCTGACGATTTCAACCACCTGCATCGCCGCGCCCCCGGTGCCGCGGGTGTCGTCCCATTGCACTTGCACGGTGCAAATGGCTGATCCACCACCCGGCAAGCAGACCACCAAGGCGCAGGTGTCAGCCTCACCCAGCGTGTCGCGCAGGGCATTGATCCAGACCTCGCGGTCGCGAGTCGCCAAATCGGTGCCAGCAACCGCAGGGCCGCATATCCGGCTGTTGGGCAATGCCCCCATGTTGTATAGGCCCGTAATGGCGTCCACGCGGTTGGCGCGCATCGCATCCATCTTGAAGTGCGCCAGCATCGAGGCCTGGCTGCGCTGCAGCGCGCTTTGGTTGTTTTGCAGCGCGTTGATCTGCATCGCCGACATGCCCAGCATGCCAAAGGTGAGCAGCAAAAACGCTACCAACACCTCAATCAACGACGCCCCACGTTGCCGCCCAGCCGGTGCACCCCGGCGCAGCCGTGCCCCTGACGGCTGCTGGCCCAGCCGGCGCGTTGCGCCAAAAGAGGGGGAGGGGGGCGGGCGGGGTTCATGGGGTGCAGGTGGTGAAATTGGCGCCCTGATCGTTTTCGGGGATCCGGTCAATGTTGCTGTCGGTGGCCAAGCGCGGACGGGAGGGCGTGACGATGAGGGCGCGTGCTTGGGGCAATAGGCCGTTGTGGCAGACGATCAGGTGGGGCGGGCTGGGGTTTGGGGGGTTGCGAACTCAGCTTGGCCACGTGCGTTGTAGCTCAGCCGCTGCGCCACATCGGCGCTGCCGCGCAGCGTGAGCCTTGGCCCAAGGGCGCCCCAAGTGCGCAGCACCGCATCGGCTGCCACGGCGGGCGGGCCAGCCTGTGCGGGCGTGACCGATCCGTCGCCGTCGCGGTCGTGGAACACGATCCAGCCGCTTTCCCAGCCAGCGGGGCTGCCGCAGGATGTGTCGTTGGCGCTGCGGCACAGCGTGACCGTGCTGTTGAGCCGGATGGCTTCGGAGCGCGCCAGTTGCAGCCCCATCATCAGTTCGTTGGCGGCGCTGTTGATCTGGTTGCGCTCGATCATGGCGCGAAAGTTGGGCGCTGCCATCATGGCCAAAATGGCCACAATGCCCACCACCACCATGACCTCGATCAGGGTTACGCCACGAACGCGGCGACGAAGGCGGGCCAAAGTAAGCATGCTCCTATCATAATGCTGCGCAGGCGCGTGTTCGGGTCTCCTGCCGACGAGCGGCGCTTTTGGGCTGCCCAGCGGTTGGCAGGGAGCAGGTCGAGGCCATGCCGGAACAGCCTGCCGACCAAGATTTCTACCGCAAAGTGGCGATCCGCCTTGCCGACAAGGCCCGAGCCCTCGAGGTGGACATTGGCGATGACTGAGCAACTGCAGCGGTGCCGCCCAATCGCCATCAGATCGGCGTGCTTTCTAGGTACAAACTTTCGGGTGCAATGTCCACCTCGTCGTTCCACACCACGGTATTGTGCGCAACGCGCGCTTGGGCAAATAAGCATCCGGTCTTTAGGGCTTCAAATGCGGGGTAGGCCAGATAAGGTCTGACATCGAACCGCCGCATCTCGCCATTGTTGAAGGTTACCTTGAGTGAATAATCCTCAGCGGCAGTTACCGCGACCGGCTTGGGCAATTTTGCTAAAACGTGCAAAGCAGACTCCCGAGGATGAAGCGACCCAGTTCGATCATTGTATTGCCCCGCTAGGTTTTATGCAAAACATGAGCCGCCACGCCGCCAAGCCCCCCGCCATCGCCCTAGGCTTGGCCGCTCCGCGCTGAACAAAACGCCACTTTGCCATAAGGGTTGATGCCTGCTCTGCTCTGGGCTATACTGCCTGCGTATCTACTTTTGTTTCTACGAAAGGCCGCCATGGCGCTTCAGTTTGTCAAAAAATGGGGCAACAGCCCCGCCGTGCGCTTGCCCGCAGCAGTGATGGAGGCGGCGCACCTTAGGCTGGATCAGGCGGTGGAGGTGCGTGCGCAAAACGGCCGCATCGTCATCGAGCCAGCCGCGCCGGCCTACGATCTGGATGCGCTGCTGGCCGGCATCACGCCCCAAAACCGGCACACCGAGCAAGACTTTGGGCCAGCGCAAGGGCAGGAGCTGCTCTGATGGCGCTGTACGTCCCCGACGAAGGCGACATCGTCTGGCTCAACTTCACACCCCAAAGCGGACACGAGCAGGCTGGGCGCCGACCGGCCGTCGTCCTGAGCCCCAAGGCGTACAACCAGCGCTCGGGGCTGTTGCTGTGTGTGCCGATCACCAGCCAGATCAAGGGCTACCCGTTCGAGGTGCCGCTGTCTGGCGGCGGTGCCAGTGGCGCCGCCTTGGCCGATCAAGTCAAGAGCCTAGACTGGAAGTCGCACCTAGCCCAGCGCAAGGGCCAAGCCACAGGCACCGAGCTGGCCGAAATCAAGGCCAAGGTCAAGGCGCTGCTCAAGCTCGCTTGAGCGCAGGCGTAGCCTTGCAACAACGTGCGCAGCAGAATCTATGATCCGCCTCCAACCGCACGCAGCCTAGAAAGCATGCATAATAAACTCGGTTATAGGCAGCAAACCACAAGGAGCCCCATATGCAAAAGCCCGACGACAGCAGCTGCAGCCGGGCCGTCGCCATGAGCGAAGCGCATCAAGCCGCAGCCTACAACCAGTGGTTGGCCAGCGAGATTCAGGCCTCCATCGACGACCCCCGGCCAAACATCCCTCACGAAGAAGTCATGGCCGAGCTGGACGCCAGCATAACCGCCATGGCCGCCAATGCCGCCTTGGCCGCATTGACCAAGAAAAAATTAGCCAAGACACAGCGCGCATGACGTCCGCGCCTTACCGCATTGAGTGGCGGTCAATGGCGCGCGACGATTTACGGGCCATCGTGCGCTACATCGGCAGGGACAACCCGACGCGGGCCAAAAGCTTCGGTCAGGAGCTGCGCGACAAGGCCAAGCTGCTTGCACAGCATCCAGAGCTTGGCCGCAAGGGTAGGCCGGGGCTGCCCGAATCGCTGCGTGAACTGGTGGTGCATCCAAACTACATCGTTTTTTATCGCGTGCTGGCCCAAGCCCGCACCGTCGAGATTTTGCGACTGAAACACGTTGCGCAACAAGTGCTGTGATCAACTGCCCCGGCGCACCCACGCCGACAGCACCCCCAGCCACTACACTGCCCCCTACAAAATTTCGATGCCCCCGCCATGCGCGCACCCCCTTCCTCTGCCGCCCCGCCCACTGCACAGCCCGAGCTCGACCCCCAAGCCGCCCAGCGCTGGCGTGGCCTTGCGCGCGCGCACAGCCCTTGGTTGCACGAAGAGGTGGGGCAGCGCATGGCGCAGCGCCCTGCCAGCCTGCGCGGCCGCGGCCACCGCCAGCGCCTGCTGGCCGCCATCGAGCACGAGCTGCCACGCACCCCAGAGGGCCAATGGAGCCTCAGCTTCGAGGTCATCTACGGCCATGCCGTGCGCGCCACCCCCCGTGTGCCCGTGGCCGCCAGCAGCAGCGTGCCGCTCGAGCAGATGCGCCAGTGGCTGCGCCAAGGGCGCGGCTAGGGGGCAAGCCAAAGGCCCCCCAATCTGGCCGCTGCGCGCCAAACGCGCTCAAAACGCTTAACCGAGTGCCATGATGATCTGACCCTGCTTGATTGTGGCTACAATTGGCTCTGATTTTGGAGCTGAATATGGAAGCCATTCTTGCTGATGTTGCTGTGAGCATGTCCGAGTTCAAGAAGAACCCGGCCGCAGTGCTCAGGCAGGCCAATCACCGTCCGGTGGCGGTGCTAAACCACAACCGCGCCGCCTTCTACATGGTCGAACCACGTCTGTTCGAGGCCATGATGGAGGAGCTTGCCGACCAAGAGCTCTACCGCAAAGTGGCGAGCCGCCTTGCCGACAAGGCCCGAGCCATCGAGGTTGACATTGACGACCTCTGACGGTGCCAAAACGCAGCACAAGTTCAGGCTTCGTTTCATGCCCGAGGCCTTGGACGAGTGGCGTGCACTCGATGGTTCGGTCAAGGCCAATCTCAAGAAACTCCTCGAGAAACGCCTAGACAACCCACACATCCCGGGCGCTCAATTGCATGGCCCGCTTGTGGGCTGCTACAAGATAAAACTGCGCCAGCAAGGCGTTCGGCTGGTCTATTTCGTCGAGGACGACCATCTGTTGGTCACGGTGATCGCCGTAGATAAGCGTGAGGACGGGGTGGCTTACGATTCAGCCGCCTCGCGTCTCTCGGCAACTGCGGCAGTGCTTACGAAGGCGGTGCGCGACAAGCTCAAAAAACAGGTAGGCGATTGAGCAGCATTCCGAGGCCGGACACGGTGGAGTGTGCAGACGCGATCGACAGCACCCCCAGCCACTACACTGCCCCCTACAAAATTTCAATGCCCCCGCCATGCGCGCACCCCTCCCCACAGACGCCCCGCCCACTGCCCAGCCCGAGCTCGACCCCCAAGCCGCCCAGCGCTGGCGTGGCCTTGCGCGCGCGCACAGCCCTTGGTTGCACGAAGAGGTGGGGCAGCGCATGGCGCAGCGGCTCGACTGGCTGCTGCAGCCGCCCGCCACTTGGCTGAGCTGGCACCCCGCGCTGGGTGGCTGGCAGGCGCAGCAGGCGGTGGCGGCGCGCTGGCCGCAAGCGCGCCTGCACCTGCTCGACGAACAAGGCCGGCTGCAGCCGCCAGCCGCCAGCCCAGAGCCCACACCGGCTTCGCCCACGCCCACGGCTCCCCCTGCGCCCCCCGCCATCGCCCCAGGCCAAGCCGATCTGCTCTGGGCCAACATGGCGCTGCACCTGTACGCCGAACCGCAGCCGCTGCTGGCTTGCTGGCACCGCTGGCTGCGCCCCGATGGGCTGCTCTATTTTTCGAGCCTAGGCCCCGACACCCTGCGCGAGCTGCGCCCAATTTACGCCAAACGCGGCTGGCCGCCGCCGCACCAGCCCTTTGTCGATATGCACGATTGGGGCGACATGCTGGTCGAGAGCGGCTTTGCCGCCCCGGTGCTCGACACCGAGCGCATCGTGCTGTGCTACCCCAGCCCCGAGCGCTTGCTAGCCGACCTGCGCGCCTTTGGCCGCAACCTGCACCCGCTGCGCCCCGCCAGCCTGCGCGGCCGCGGCCACCGCCAGCGCCTGCTGGCCGCCATCGAGCACGAGCTGCCACGCACCCCAGAGGGCCAGTGGAGCCTCAGCTTCGAAATCATCTACGGCCATGCCGTGCGCGCCACCCCCCGCGTGCCCGTGGCCGCCAGCAGCAGCGTGCCGCTCGAGCAGATGCGCCAGTGGCTGCGCCAAGGGCGCGGCTAGGGGGCCCCAAGCCCAAGCCGCCCCAAGCTTGGCCGCTGCACAGGCAAGCCGTAGCTGGCCTCGTCTGGCGGGTATCATCGACCGCACCATGCCCCACCCCAATCACGCCCACGACACCGGCTACAAACTGCTGTTCTCGCACCCCGAGATGGTGCGCGACCTGCTCACCGGCTACTTGGGCGGTAAGTGGCTGCAGCAGGCCGACTTCAACACCCTGGAGCGCGTCAACGCCAGCTATGTGAGCGAGACCGAACGCCAGCGCCACGACGACATGGTCTGGCGGCTGCGGGTGGGCCAGCAGTGGGTCTGGGTGTACCTGCTGCTCGAGTTCCAAAGCGAGCCCGACCCCTGGATGGCCTTGCGCATGATGGTCTATGTCGGGCTGCTGTCGCAACACTTGGTCAAAGAAGGCGAGCTGCAAGACGGCCAATTGCCCAACATCGTGCCCATCGTGCTGTACAACGGCGCCGCGCCCTGGAAATCCGCCACCGACGTCGCCGACAGCTACGGCCCCAGCCTGCCCGGGCTGGAACCCTACCGGCCGCGGCTGCTCTACCACCTAGTGGACGAAGTCCGGCTCAAGCTCCATCCCTTGGCAGACGTGCGCAACCTTGCCGAAGCGCTGTTTAAGCTCGAGCGCAGCCGCACGCCGGCCGATATCGCGCAGGTGCTGGGCGCTTTGGGCCAGCTGCTGCAAGGCGAAGCCATGCAACCCCTGCGGCGCACGATCAGCGTCTGGGTGCGCATGCTCTTGCGCCGCAAGGCGCCACGCGCTAACATTGACGAAATCGACACCATCAACGACTTACTAGAGGGTAGCGCCATGCTAGAGCAAACCATTGAACGCTGGTTCGACGAGGCCACCATGAAGGGCCTCAAGCAGGGGCTGCAGCAGGGGCTGCAGCAGGGGTTGGAGCAGGGTGTGCAGCGGGGCGTACAGCAGGGCGTACACCAAGGTTACGCCAAGGCGTTGGCCTTGCAGTTGCGCCTGCGTTTCGGCGCCGTGCCGCAGTGGGTGGACACCCGCTTGGCGCAAGCCAGCGAAGAGCAGCTGATGGACTGGATGGCCCGCATTTTGTCGGCGTCGTCCCTATCGGAGCTTTTTGGTGAAGCAGGCCATGGCGATTTGACCTGAGGCTTTGCGCTGCACCCACCCCCCGCGTGCCCGTGGCCGCCAGCAGCAGCGTGCCGCTCGAGCAGATGCGCCAGTGGCTGCGCCAAGGGCGCGGCTAGGGGCTACCCCAAGCCCCCCTAGGCGGACCGCTGCGCGCTGTACCAACGCTGCAAACTTTTGCCCAAACCGGGCTGCAGCGCTAGAATGAACGCCGCTACATCAGCGAGGGCCAAGCGCGTGACAACCGATACCGAACACACCAGCTGGGACGATCTTCGCGCCATGCTGCGCGCGCTGGCGCAGCAGTCGGCCGAGACCGACATGCGCATGAGGGAAACCGACGCGCGCATGAAAGACACCGACGAGCGCATGAAGCAAACCGGGCGCCGGCTCGATCAGCTCGGGCAGCAGATCGCCGGCTTGGGCGACAAGTTTGGCTACTTCACCGAAGGCATGGCGCTGCCCTCGATGGAGCGGCTGCTCACCGAGCGCTTTGGCATGGAAAACATCTCGCCCCGGCACCGCGTGCGCCGCTTGGGGCGCGAGCAAGAATACGATGTGCTGGCCTGGGCCAACGGCGACGTCAACAGCGTGGTGCTGGTCGAAGTAAAAAGCCGCGTGCGCCCCGAGGCCATCGAGCAACTGCTAGAGCAGATCGAAACCCTGCCGCTGCTGCTGCCCGAGCTGGCGGGCAAAGCGCGCCTAGGCATTTTGGCCGGCGTCGATTGGCAGCCCGAAGTGGAGCAAGCGGCCCAAGCCGCCGGGCTGTACACCGCGCGCATCCACGACGAGATGTTCGAGCTCACCACACCGAGCGGCTTTGCGCCTAGGCGTTGGGTGTAGTCTGACCCCGATTTTCCCAACTCTCGTTGGAATCACGAGCCTGGCTCTAGGCTCATACCTCGTTGGACAAGACTGCGCTGCGGAAACCGTGGTCTGATCACGATAACCCTGGCCCTATGTCACGCAAAGTGTGATACATTTCGGCTTCGTCGCATAAGGTGCTGAGTCTTGAGGGTTTACCTAAACGCATGGTTTGCGCGCTTTGCACGCAAAGAGGGCATCGCAGCCGATGCGCTCTGGGATGCGGTTGACCGAGCCGAGCAAGGGCTGGTCGATGCCGATCTGGGCGGTGGCGTGATCAAGCAGCGCATAGCCCGCGTGGGCGGCGGCAAAGCCAAGGGCTACCGCAGCATCGTCTTGTACTGCAAGGCCGACCGGGCGTTCTTCGTCTTTGGCTTTCCCAAGAGCGTGCAGGGCAACATCGGTGCCGACGAGGCGCTGCAATTCAAAAAGATGGCCAAACACGTGCTGGCGCTTGCTGACGAGCCGCTGCAGCGCCTGATCGACAGCGGCCAGTTTGAGGAGTTAGTCAAAGATGCCTAAGAAATACCGCAGCGATGCCTTGGCCGCGATCCACGAGACCATGGAGGCTTTGCACGAGATCGGCGCCGCCAGCAAGCAGACGATGCGCGAGTTCGATGAGGCCTGCCTGACGCCCGTGCAAGTGCTGGCACCCGAAGAAATCAAGCAAATCCGCGCCCGCGAGCACATCTCGCAGCCGGTGTTTGCGCGCTACCTCAACGTCTCAAAAAACCTGGTCTCGGACTGGGAGCGGGGCGTGAAAAAGCCCGGTGGCGCCGCCTTGCGCCTGCTGACCGTGATCCAGAAAAAAGGCCTAACGGCGATTGCATAAGGCCTGTTATGGAAATCGTGGTCTGACCAAGATAACCCGCGAGGTGGAGCAAGCGGCCCAAGCCGCCGGGCTCTACACCGCGCGCATCCACGACGAAATGTTCGAACTCACCACGCCCAGCGGCTTTGCGCCTAGGCGTTGGGTGTAGTCTGGCCCCGATAATAGATAACAACGCTCGCTCTCACCCGCCTAGCTTGGCGCGGCGGCTTTCTTTCCGAACTACAAGAACAGCTCGGAGTGAGTCCCGCTGCGAACGAAAATAACCAAGCCATTCTTGCCCGAGTCGTCGAGCGTGTAGATCAGCAGGAAGTCGCCGCCGATGTGGCACTCACGATGGCCTGCCCAATCACCCGTCAGCGAGTGGTCGAGCCACTCGGGCGGCAGCGGCCCGTCGTTGGCTTTGCGAAGCGAGCACTGCGGCTCTTGATGATCTCGTTGGCCTCGGCGATGGCGACGCGGCTGGTGGCGTTTGGCGCCTTGAGCGCGAACGGCAGCTCCTTGTCGGCGACTACACGGGTCAGGAACACCCGGATCGCATCGGAGACGGTCAGGCCCATCGAGGCCAGCGTCTCTGCAGCCTGCGCCTTGACGCTTTCATCCACGCGAACGTGAATCATGGTGGTGGTAGCAGCCATGACGGCCTCCTATTCCGACTATTTGAGATACATTGGGTCGCAAACAGCTGGCGCGAGGGAGGGGGAGTCTTGTCTTGCGAAAACCGTGGTTTGTCCACGATAACCCTAACCCGGGTGTAGTCTGACCCCGATTTTCCCAACTCTCGTTGGAATCACGAGCCTGGCTCTAGGCTCATACCTCGTTGGACAAGACTAACCCTGTCCGCAACCCAGTCCGACACCCAGTCCGCAGCCCTAAATTTGGTGTATGATCATCACACGACTCACCCTTTGACCGCTTGGTTTGGCCAAGTGCTCTTGGGGCGACAGGCCGCCCTCGGGCGGCTTTGTCATTTCTGGAGGTGAATTTTTGCGCACTGTTGTCTACGTCGATGGCTACAACCTGTACTACGGGTTGCTCAGAAAAACCACGCTCAAGTGGCTGGATCTGTACGCCCTGTTTCGCGACCACGTGCTTGATTCTGAGGTTGATCTGGTTGAAGTCCGCTACTACACGGCGCCGGTGTTGGGCCGGATGTGTGATGACCAGGAGTCGCCCCAACGCCAGCGACGCTATCTGCAGGCGCTGCGCAAGATGTACCCTGCGCAGAATCACCATTGTCGAAGGCAAGATCATCGCCACAACGCCTTTCCAGCGACTGGTCACCCCGATTGCCCAAGCGCCGGATCTGCAGAGGGTGCAGGTTTACGATTTCAACGAAAAGAAAACCGACGTCAACCTCGCGGCGGATTTGATCGCTGGTGCTTGGACTGGCGCCTACGAGCAGGCGGTTGTGTGCAGCAACGACTCTGACTTGGAAGCTGCGCTGGCAACGGTGCGGCGTCATCATGCCGAGCTTCGCTTGGGGCTGGTAGCCCCGATTCCTGGTGATGATCACCGCCGGATCTCGAGCGACCTGTCGCGGCATGTCCATTGGTCAAAACCGCTGAGCCCAGTACACCTGAAGTGAAACCAGACTCCACGACTCATTCAAGCCGGCGTTATCTGCACGTTGTAGCCTATGCTCTGCAGCCGTTTGAGCAGGCGGTTGGCTACTTTCTGGGTGTTGGCTTGGTCAAAG
>JBGFRU010000035.1:0-65674 GCA_041694945.1 Pseudomonadota bacterium | reverse complement strand
CTGCAGCCACGGCGCGGCCGCGCCCAGCGGCGGGCGCAGCGGCTCGAGCCCTGCGGGCGCCTGGGCGCTGGCGGGTGTGGCGGCGGCGGTGGGTACAGGGGAGTTCATCGCAGCTTCAGGGTCGAGAGGCCGATCAGGCACAGCAGCATGGTGATGATCCAAAAGCGCGTCACCACCTGGGTTTCGCGCCAGCCCGATTTTTCAAAGTGGTGGTGCAGCGGCGCCATCTTGAACAGGCGCCGGCCCTGGCCATGGCGCCATTTGGTGTACTTGAACCAGCTCACCTGCAGCATCACCGACAGCGCCGAGGCGACGAACACGCCGCCGATGATGGCCAGCACGATCTCCTGGCGCACGATCACGGCCACCGTGCCCAGCGCCGCCCCGAGTGCCAGTGCGCCGACGTCGCCCATGAACACCTGCGCCGGGTAGGTGTTGAACCAGAGAAAGGCCAACCCGGCCCCGCCCATGGCAGCGCAGAAGATCATCACCTCGCCGGTGCCCGGTATGTGCGGCAACAGCAGGTAGTTGGCAAACACCGCGTGCCCGGTGACGTAGGCAAAGATGCCGAGCACGCCGCCGACCATCACCACCGGCATGATCGCCAGCCCGTCGAGCCCGTCGGTGAGGTTGACGGCGTTGCTGGCGCCGACGATCACCAGATAGGTGAGCAGCACGAAACCGGCCACGCCCAGCGGGTAGCTGACTTGCTTGAAAAAGGGCACCATCAGCCCGGCCTGGTGCGGCAAATCGATGGTGAAGCCCGAGGCCACCCAGCCGATGAAGAGCTCGAACACGCGCTGGTTGCTGCCCTCGGAGATGGCGAACACGAGGTAGAACGCCGCCACCAGCCCGATCACCGACTGCCAGAAGTACTTGGTGCGCGCGCGCATGCCTTCCGGGTCTTTGTGCACCACCTTGCGCCAGTCGTCGATCCAGCCGATGGCGCCAAAGCCCAGCGTGACGCCGAGCACGATCCAGACGAAGCGGTTGCTGGGGTCGAACCAGAGCAGGGTCGAGACCGTGATGGCAAACAGGATCAGCACGCCGCCCATGGTCGGGGTGCCGCTCTTGCTCAGGTGGCTCTGCATGGCGTAGCCGCGTATCGGCTGGCCGATCTTGAGCTCGGTCAGGCGCCGGATGAACAGCGGCCCGGCCGCCAGCCCGACCAGCATGGCGGTGATGGCGGCCATGACGGCGCGAAAGGTCTGGAACTGGAACACGCGCAGAAAGTCCAGTTCCGGGCTGATGCCCTGCAACCAGAGGGCCAGACTAGGCAACATGGGGAGCGCCCTCCGGGGTGATTTTGGCTGTCTGCGGCGAGGTTTGCGCCTGGCCAGCGGCTTGCAGCGCCTGCACCAGCCGCTCCATGCGCATGAAGCGCGAACCCTTGACGAGCACGCTGGCGGCTTGCGCTGCCGCGCCCAGCGCAGCGGCTTGCAGCGCCGCTATGTCGGGGTAGGCGTGCAGGCGGCCCTGGGTGCTGGCCTGGGCCTGCAGCGCAGCGGCGGCGCGCTGCATCCAGTCGCCGCTCACCAGCACCTGTTCGATGCCGCGCGCCAGCGCGTGGCGCAGCACCTCGTCGTGAAAGGCCAGCGCCTGCGCGCCCACTTCGCCCATGTCGCCCAGCAGCAGCAGGCGCGGCCCGGGCAACTCGGCCAGCAGGTCGATGGCGGCGCGCACCGAGTCCGGGTTGGCGTTGTAGCTGTCGTCGATCAGGGTCTGCGCCCCGCTGGCGCGCTGCAGCGTGAACGCACGCGAGCGCCCGGCGACGGGCTCGAAGCCCTCAAGCCCGGCCTGGATCGCGGCCAGCGGCACCCCGGCCGCGATGGCGCAGGCCGTGGCCGCCAGCGCGTTGTGTACGTTGTGCCGCCCAGCCAGCCGCAGGCGCGCCTGCAGCAGGCCGGCAGGCGTTTGCATGTTTAGCGCCCAAGCCCCATTGACCCACTGCGCCTGCGCCTGCACTTCGGGCTGAGGTGGTGCCAAGTGTGCGCCCGCGCGGGCAGGGGCTGGGCTGGGCCGGGGTTCGTCAGTCGCAGGCTCCGATTCCTCACCCCAGCCCAGCCCAGCCCCTGCCAGCCCCCCCAGCCCATCGCCAAAGCACAAAACCCGGCGCGCCCCCGCGATCTGCCGCCACAGCGGCGTGTAGGCGTCGTGGGCTGGAAACACCGCCACGCCGTCTGGCGGCAGCGCCGCCAGCACAGCACCGTTTTCGTGCGCCACGGCATCGAGCCCGTGCATGAACTCCTGGTGCTCGCGCTGCGCGTTGTTGACCAGCGCCACCGTGGGCTGCGCCAGCGCCGCCAGCGCCGCGATCTCGCCCGGGTGGTTCATGCCCAGCTCCAGCACCGCCAGCCGGTGCGTCGGGCGCAGGCGCAGCAGCGTCAGCGGCACGCCGATGTCGTTGTTGAAATTGCCCTCGGTGGCCAGTGCCGCCTCACCCACGGCGGCGCGCAGCATGGCGGCGATGAGCTGCGTCACCGTGGTCTTGCCGTTGCTGCCAGTGACGGCGATCAGCGGCAGATCGAAGCGCGCGCGCCAGCGCTGCGCCAGCTCGCCCAAGGCGGCACGGGCGTCGGGTACTTCGACACCGGGCAGGCCCGCTTGCGCCAGCCCGCGTTCGGCCACGGCCGCCACGGCCCCAGCGGCGCGCGCCTGCGCCAGCCAGTCGTTGCCGTCGAAGCGCTCGCCGCGCAAGGCCACGAACAGATCGCCAGGGCGCAGGGTGCGGCTGTCGGTGTGCACGCGCAGCACCGGCTGCGTCACGGCGCCCACCGCGCGCGCGCCGCGCAGCTGCAGCAACAGCTCGGCCAGACCGTTCACGTCGGGCTCCCTTCAGCTGGGCCCTGCTCGGCCTGCTCGCCCTGCTCGTTTTGCCAGCGCCGCTGCAGCGCCAGCCGGCCCTGCACCACGTCCGAGAACGGGTGGCGCACGCCGGCGATTTCCTGGTAGTCCTCGTGGCCCTTGCCGGCCAGCAGGATGATGTCGCGCGCGTCGGCCATGTCCACCGCCTCCTGGATCGCTTCGGCGCGGTCCGGCTCGACGATGGCGCGCACCGGCTCGCTCAGGCCGGCCTGCATCTCGAGCAAAATCTGCAGCGGGTCTTCGCCGCGCGGGTTGTCGCTGGTGAGCACCAGCCGCGCCGCTTCGCGCTCGGCGGCGGCGGCCATCAGCGGGCGCTTGCTGCGGTCGCGCTCGCCACCGCAGCCCAACACGCACCACAGGCGCCCGCCGCGGTGCTCGGCCAGCGGCTGCAGCGCCTGCAAGGCTTTCTCCACCGCATCCGGGGTGTGGGCGTAGTCCACCAGCAGCAGCGGCAGGCTGGCCGGGCCGTCGGTCCAGGCGGCCTGCATCCGCCCCGGCACCGGCTGCAGCGCGGCGCTGGCCTGGGCCGCCGCCGCCAAGGTGTGGCCGCTGGCGCGCAGCACCGCCAGCGCGCACAGCAGGTTGCTCAGGTTGTAGTCGCCCACCACATCGAGCGACAGGCCGATGCGCTCGGCACCCGGTTCTGGTGCCTCGACCGGCCGGCCCTCCTGCCCCGCCTGCACTTCTTGCACCACGAAGTCGATGCCGGTCGTGCTCCAGCGCCGCTCCAGCAGACGCAGGCGCGCCGGGCGCTGCGCTGCGGGCTCGGTGGATACGGTCCACAGATCGAGCCCCGGCCGCTGCGCCAGATCGGCCGCCAGTTCGCGCCCGTGCGCGTCGTCGATATTCACCACCGCCACCTGCAGGCCGGGCCAGTCGAACAGCGCGCGCTTGGCGGCCCAGTAGGCCTCCATGGTGCCGTGGTAGTCCAGATGGTCTTGGCTCAAATTGGTGTACACCGCCGTGTGCAGCCTGGCGCCGTTGAGCCGCCCTTCGTCGAGGCCGATCGACGACGCCTCCATGACCACCGTGTGCAGCCCCTGGTCGGCGTAGCGGCGCAGCAGGGTTTGCAGCGTCATCGGGTCCGGCGTGGTAAAGCCGGTGCTGATGAGCTCGGTGCCCGCCACGCCGGTGCCCAGGGTGCCGATCAGCGCCGCCGATTCGCCCACCGCCTGCAGCCACTGGCTGCACCACCAGGCGCTCGAGGTCTTGCCGTTGGTGCCGGTGATGGCCACCACGCGCAGACGCTCGCTGGGGGCGCGGCAGAAGTGGTGCGCCACCGGGCCGGCTGCGGCCTTGAGCCCGGGCAGCGCGGCGATGCGCGCATCGTTCCAATCCCACGCGTCCAGCCCTTGGGCCTCGACCAGGCAGGCCACGGCCCCGGCCTGCAGCGCCGCGGTCACGAACTGGCGCCCGTCGTGGCCGCTGCCGGGCCAAGCGACGAAGGCGTCGCCCGGCTGGACCTGGCGGCTGTCGCTCACCAGGCGCTGCGCGCCCAGGGCCTGCAACCAGGCCACGGCCTCGCTCACCTGTTCAAACTGTCGCATCATCCTGGCTCCTGCACCAAATCGGCCACGATGTGCGGCCTCACGCCCACATCGGGGGCCACCCCCAGCACGCGCAGGGTCTGCTGCACGGTGGCCGAAAACACCGGCGCCGCCACCACGCCGCCAAAGAAACCGCCCTCGGTCGGCTCGTCGATCATCACCGCCACCACCACCCGCGGCTGTTGCACCGGGGCCAGCCCGACAAAGAAGCTGCGGTGCCGGTTGGCGGCGTAGCCCGCGCCTTCCTGCACGCGCGAGGTGCCGGTCTTGCCACCGACCGAAAACCCCACCGTCTGGGCGCGCTGCGCGGTGCCGCCGGGTCCGGCGCTGAGCGCCAGCATGTGGCGCACCGCCTGCGCGCTCGCCGCGCTCATCACCGGCACCCCCTGCACGGGCTGCTGGCTTTTGAGCAAGGTCACGGGCAACAGCTTGCCGTCGGTGGCAAACACGGTGTAGGCCTGCGCGAGCTGGAACAAGGAGGTGGACAGGCCATAGCCGTAGCTCATGGTGGCCTGCTCGATCGGGCGCCAGCTCTCGTAGGCGCGCAGGCGGCCGCTCACGGCACCCGGAAACGGCAACTGCGGCCGCTGCCCAAAGCCTATGCGCGTGTAGGCCTCCCACATCTGGCGCGGCTGCATCTGCGCCGCCAGCTTGACCATGGCGACGTTGCTCGAGGCCTTCATGGCCTCGTCGAGCGTGACCACGCCCAAGCCCCGGATGTCGCGGATGGTGAAGCGGCCCATGGTCAGGCGGCCGTCGCCGGTATCGATCAGGGTCTCGGGGCGCGCCAGCCCGCTGTCCAGCGCCAGCGCCGCCATGAAGGGCTTGACGGTCGAGCCCGGCTCGAAGGTGTCGGTCAGGGCGCGGTTGCGCACCTGCTCGCCGCTCAGGTTGCGGCGCTGGTTCGGGTTGAAGCTCGGGTAGTTGGCCAGCGCCAGCACCTCGCCGCTTTGGGCGTCGAGCACCACGATGCTGCCGCCGCGCGCCCGGTGCTGCTGCACCGCTTCGCGCAGGCGCTGGAAGGCAAAAAACTGGATGCGGCTGTCGATCGACAACTGCAGGTCGCGGCCATCGACCGGGGGGATGACTTCGCGCACGTCTTCGACCACGCGCCCGAAGCGGTCGCGCAGCACGCGGCGCGAGCCCGACTGCCCCGACAAGTGGGCGTTGAAGGCCAACTCGACCCCCTCCTGGCCCACGTCCTCGACGTTGGTGAAGCCAACCACGTGCGCCAGCGCCTCGCCCTCTGGATACTGGCGCCGGTACTCTTTGCGAAAGTGGATGCCTTCGATGCCCAGCGCACGCACCTGCGCCGCCCGCGATTCGTCGAGCTGGCGCCGCAGCCAGACGAAGGTCGGGTGCCGGTCGAGTCGGCGCTGCAGTTCGGCCGGCTGCAGTTCCAGCAGCCGCGCCAGCTCGGGCAGCTTGGGGTGCTGGCGGTCGATGTTTTCCGGGATCGCCCACACGCTTTGCGCCACCACGCTGGTGGCCAGCAGCAGGCCGTTGCGGTCCAGCACCCGGCCGCGGTTGGGCGGCAGCTCCAGCGTGCGCTCGAAGCGGATCTCGCCCTGGCGCTGGAAAAATTCGTTGCCAAACACCTGCACGTACGCGGCGCGCGCACCCAAACCGAGAAAGACGAGCGCAAAGCCGGCCACGATCAGGCGGCTGCGCCAGACCGGGGTGGCGCTGGTGAGCAAGGGGCTGGAGCCGTAGGCGATGGCGCGCTTCATGGCCGCGGCTCCGGTCTGGCCGCGGGAGCCAAGGGGGCCGACGGAGCCGATGAGGCCGGCGCCGCCACCGGTCCGAGCAGGCGCTGCACCGGCCCGGCGGCGACCCCGGCTGCGCCGCCTGCCGGCAGCAGCAGCACCTCGGTGATGCCGGGGTGGATCGGGCGCATCTGCAGGCGCTCGCTGGCCAGCTGCTGCACCCGCGCCGGAGCCGCCAGGGTGCGCTTTTGCACCTGCAGCTGCTCTTGCTCCGAGGCCAAGCGGTCGGCAGCGGCGTTGGCACGCTCCAGCGCCACGAACAGGCGGCGCGCTTCGTACTGCTGATGCACCAGGCTCAGGGCGCTGGCCAGCAGCAGCAGCAACAGCACGAGGTTGAGGCGCGTCATGGCAACGCCTCCCACGCCAGCGGGCTGCGCTGGGCCAGGCGCAGCACCGCGCTGCGTGCGCGCGGGTTGGCTGCCACCTCGGCGGCGCTGGGCAGCACGCGCTCCACCTGCGACAGCGCCAGCGCCTTGGGCGCGGCCAGCGGCCGGCGCCGGTCGTAGGCGTCCTTGGCGTGCTGCGCCATGAACTGCTTGACCAAGCGGTCTTCGAGCGAATGAAAGCTGATCACCACCAACCAGCCGCCGGGCTTGAGCACCCGCAGCGCCGCCTTCAGCGCGTGTTGCAGCTCCTCAAGCTCGGCGTTGATGAAAATCCGAATAGCCTGAAATGTGCGCGTTGCAGGGTCCTTGCCCGGCTGGCGGGTTTTGACCGCGCCAGCCACGATTTGGGCCAGCTCGGCGGTGGTTCCAATAGGGCCCCGTTCCTGTCGGCGACGATCAAGCGCCTTTGCAATCGATTGAGCAAACCGTTCTTCGCCGTATTCACGTATCACCTCTGCTATTTCTGTGACTTCTGCCGTGGCCAGCCACTCGGCCGCGCTCTGGCCCCGGGTGGGGTCCATGCGCATGTCCAAGGGGCCGTCGTGGCGGAAAGAAAAACCCCGGGTGGGGTCGTCGAGCTGGGGTGAACTCACCCCCAGATCCATCAAGATGCCGTCGGCGCTGGCCTCGGGCTGCTCGGCCAGCGCGGCAAAACCTTGGTGGTGCACCGCGTGCAGCCGGGCGTCGCTGGCCGCCAGCTGCTGCGCCGCGGCGATCGCCTGCGGGTCTTTGTCGTACACCGCCAACCGCCCAGCCGCCGACAGACGCGCCAAAATCGCCCGCGCATGGCCGCCGCGGCCAAAGGTGGCGTCGATGTAGCAACCGTCTGCTTGCACGTGCAGCGCCTGGACTGCTTCGTTCAACAAGACGGTGCAATGGGCTAGGGGCGGTTGCACCAGCGGCCCCTTAGAAAGAAAAGTCCTTCAGGGCCTCGGGCAACTCGCCCTGCATCGCCTGCGCCTCCTGGGCCGCGTAGGCTTGGGCGTCCCAGAGCTCGAAGTGGTTGCCCATGCCCAGCAGCACCGCCTCTTTGTGCAGGCCGGCAGCGGCGCGCAGCTCGGGCGCAATCAGCACGCGCCCGGCGCTGTCGAGCTCGCAGTCCATGGCGTTGCCCAAAAAAATGCGCTTCCACCACTGCGCCGACATCGGCAGCGCGGCGATGCGCTCGCGAAACTGCTCCCACTGCGGGCGCGGAAACAGCATCAGGCAGCCGTGCGGGTGTTTGGTGATGGTGAGCTGCCCAGCGGCGCACGCGCCCAGCACCTCGCGGTGCCGCGTGGGCACCGCCAAGCGACCCTTGGCGTCGAGACTGAGAGAGGAAGCACCTTGGAACACAGCGGAATGGCCTTATGACCCACTTATCACCACAAAAACACACTTTTCACCACTGTAGCACCAAATTCCGCCCACGCCTAGCCGGCGTTACAATTTTTTCAAATGAAATCAATCGCCTAGCACCAGACCGAGATACCAATAGGCAGCAAAAATCGAGCCTAATTAAAGGCTTACACGAAACATCAAAAGTTTTTTATGAAGCTTTTGGCCGGCCACGGGGCCCATGCCGCGCTTGCGGCTGAGGCGGTGGCCGCGCGGCGCCTGCCAAGCCGCGCCCTCGGGCTCAAACGCGCAGCGCGTGCATCGCGTACAGGGGCGCGCCGGTCCAGGGCAGGCACAGCGCCTCGAAGGCCGCACCGGCGGCGCCGTAGCATTCCGAGACGCTGCGCATCCCGGCCTGGCGCAGGCGCGGATGCGCTTGCAGCAGCTCGCCCCCATGCTGCAGGCCCCAGCGGAACTCGGCCCCCGTGGGCCCTACGCTGGCGCTCCAGTGCGACTGCCCGATCCCCCGGTGCGACATGGCGTCGAGCACCAGCACCGAGTCGGGCGGGGCACGCTGGGCAAACTCGCGCAGCAGCGCGCGCACCCGCTCGGGCGGCAGGTACATCAGCACCCCCTCGCACAGCAGCCACAGCGGGGCGCCGGCGGCCCAGCGGTCCAATTCCAGCGCGTCCCACCAGCCATCGCCGGAGAGGTCGATGCCGGCGTTGTGGTGGTGCTCGCCCTGCCCAGGCAGCAGCTGCTCGCGCAGCGCCAGCACCTCGGGCAAATCGGCATCGAGCCAGCGGTTGTGGCCGTTGTCGAACCACTGAAAATGGTTCGACAGACCGCAACCCAAGTTCACGCCGGCCGCATGCGGATGGCGGGCAAAAAATTCGCGCCCCCAAGCCTTGAGCACGTGCGTGCGCCACAGCACATTGAGTACCACCAGCCGATCTTGCAGCAGCGTTTCGGCGTCGCTTTGCAGGCAGCTTAAAAGATGCGCCGCGTCGGCGTCGTGGCAGTCGAGCCAAGGGTAGCAGCGGGCGCCGTGGGCGCGCGCCACCAGCGGGATCAGCAGGGTCGCGCGCACGGCCTGCAGCCGCGTCTGGCGCAGCAAGCACTCCGGCGGCACGGCACCGGGTGGGCAATGGCTGCGGCCGCAGCGCCTGAGGCTGGTCTCCATGCCCCCATGTTACGCCCAAGCGGCGCCGCACGCTACAAAATATAACGCGACAAGTCCTCGTTGCGGCTCAAGGCCGCCAGCCGCGCATCGACCATGGCGGCATCGACCACGACCTCGGTGCCGCTCAGGCGCGTGGCGTCGAAGCTCACCTCGTCGAGCAGGTGCTCCATCACCGTCGCCAAACGGCGCGCGCCGATGTTTTCGGTGCGCTCGTTGACATCAAAGGCGATCTGCGCCAGCCGCGTGATCGCGTCCGGGCCAAAGACCAGCGTCACGCCCTCGGTCGCCAGCAGCGCCTGGTACTGGCGCACCAGGCTGGCGTGGGTCTGGGTGAGGATGGCCTCGAAGTCGGCCACGGTGAGCGACTGCAGCTCGACCCGGATGGGCAGGCGCCCTTGCAGCTCGGGGATCAGGTCGCTGGGCTTGCTCAGGTGGAAGGCGCCGCTGGCGATGAACAGGATGTGGTCGGTCTTGATCGGGCCGTATTTGGTCGACACCGTGCAGCCCTCGACCAGCGGCAGCAGGTCGCGCTGCACGCCTTGGCGCGAGACTTCGGCGCTCGACTGGCTGTCGCTGCGGCTGGTGACCTTGTCGATCTCGTCGATGAACACGATGCCGTTTTGCTCGGCGCTCTGGATCGCTTGCAGCTTGATCTCTTCTTCGTTGAGCAGCCGCCCGGCCTCTTCGTCGATCAGCAGGCGGCGCGCTTCGGCGATTTTGAGCTTGCGCGTCTTGCGCTTGTGGGCGCCCAGTTGCGAGAACACGCCGCGCAACTGCTCGGCCATTTCCTCCATGCCCGGCGGCGTCATGACCTCGAGCTGCGGCTGCGTGGCGGCGAGCTCGATCTCGATCTCGCGCTCATCGAGCGAGCCCTCGCGCAGCTTTTTGCGCAACACCTGGCGCGTGGCGTTGTCGCGCTCGGGTTCGCTCGACAACGGGCCCTCGTGCCGCGGCGCAGGCAGCAGCGCATCGAGCAGGCGCTCTTCGGCGTTGTCTTCGGCGCGGGCGCGCACCTTGAGCGCGGCCTGCTCGCGCGCTTGCTTGACGGCGATGTCCACCAGATCGCGCACGATGCTGTCCACGTCTTTGCCGACGTAGCCGACTTCGGTGAACTTGGTGGCCTCGACCTTGATGAATGGCGCCCCGGCCAGCCGCGCCAGCCGGCGCGCGATCTCGGTCTTGCCCACGCCGGTGGGGCCGATCATCAGGATGTTTTTGGGCGTGATCTCGGGCCGCAGCTTGGGCTCGACTTGCTGGCGGCGCCAGCGGTTGCGCAGCGCGATGGCCACGGCGCGCTTGGCGGCGGTTTGGCCAATGATGTGCGCGTCGAGCTCGGAGACGATCTCCTGCGGGGTCATGGCAAAGGACATGGCTTAGAGCACCTCGACGGTGTGGTTCAGGTTGGTGTAGATGCACAGCTCGCCCGCCACCTGCAGCGACTCGCGCACGATCGCTTCGGCGCCCAGCTCGGTGTGCGCCAGCAGCGCGCGCGCTGCCGCTTGGGCATAGGCGCCGCCCGAGCCGATGGCCACGATGCCGTGTTCGGGCTCGAGCACGTCGCCGTTGCCGGTGATGATCAGGCTGGCGCTGCGGTCGGCCACGGCCAGCATGGCTTCGAGGCGGCGCAGCACGCGGTCGGTGCGCCAGTCGCGCGTGAGCTCGATGGCGGCGCGCTGCAAGTGGCCTTGGTGCTTTTCCAGCTTGGCCTCGAAGCGCTCGAACAGCGTGAAGGCGTCGGCGGTGGCGCCGGCAAAACCGGCCAGCACCTGGTCGCGGTAGAGCTTGCGCACCTTGCGCGCCGTGCCCTTGACCACGATGTGGCCGAGCGTGACCTGGCCATCGCCGCCGATCGCCACCTGCACCCCAGCCGGGGTGAGGCGGCGCACGCAGACGATGGTGGTGCCGTAGAGCAGGGCGGGGTCGTGGGATGGAGTGTTCATGTACAAGGCTTTAATATTGTCTCAAGCGCAAAGTGGCGACTTCATTGATGCCCACCGTGTGCAAATAAGCGGCCAACAGCCTTGAGAGCCCATGCAGCTCCACCGCCACGCCGCGCTGGCGCGCCGTGAGCAGGCACTGCATCAGGGCGCTGGCGGCCACCAGATCGACGCGCAGGAGGCCTCGGCAGTCGAGTATGAAGGGCGTACCGGGCGGGTGTTGCACCAGCGCAGCGTCGAGCGCGCCCAGCAGATCGGCGTTGCCCGCACCCAGCTGGCCCGACAGGGTGGGCGCGGCTTGCGACAACAGGGTCAAGGCGGCGGGCCAATCGGCATGGTGCGTGAGGCCAAATTCGGCTTGTGCGTTGGCCCGCTCTGCTGGCAGATCGGGCCATGCCAGGGGCTCGGCGGCACCCGTTGCAGCCGCCGACGGCGACAGCGGGGGCACTGCTCCCGCGCGGGCCGGGGCGGCGGCTGCAGCCGGCAAGCTGTCGGCAGACACGCAGCGGCACTGGGGCTGCCCCCACTCCGGCGGCAACACGCCGTAGGTGACGCAGTAGTCGAGTGCGGCCAAATCGAATTCGTCGCGCCGGCGCATCAGGCACAGCAGCGCCAGCCGCAACTGCCACCACACGGCATCGTTTTCGCTGCGGCCCGAAGGGGTGCTGGCTTTGAGGCGGCGGCGCAACACCGCCGCCCCGACCATGCGCAGATCGAGCGGGCGCTGCAGCCACCCCTGCACCAGCACCAGCAGAGCCCGGGCCGCTGGCAGGTCGGCCGAGAGCAAACCGGTCCAGTCCAACCACTTGGGCGAACCCGGAGCGGCCATGGTTTGCTCCAGTGCCGCCACGGCCTGAAGATCGAGAAACAACGGGCACACCCAGCTGCCGTCCTGCGTGCCTGATGGCTCCGTTTGCGTGGACGGTTGCAGCACACGCCCGGCCTCGGTGGGCCAGCGTGGCACCGGGGTACCAAAGCGATCGGCGAACTCTGCAGCCAGTTCATCAAAGGGCTCAACCTCGCCGCGCGCATGGAAAAAATCCAGTAAAGCCATCGCGGCCACCCGCGCCGCAAGTGATAGCGGTTTTTGCACCATCAGGGCGCGCAGGGCGCGCTCCACCGCAGCATCCTTGCCTAGTGCAAAGGCCTGCGCCGCCTGCGTCAGCTCGGGCTCGCTCAGGGCGGCTGACAATTCCTGCACCGTGAACGGCTGATCCTCGGTTACGACATCGATCGGCAATGCCGCAGCTGGCTTGGCGCGTGCGCGCAAATGCTTTGACTGCGACAAATCGCGCTCAAGGGTTTGCGCTAGGCGGGTGGAGACTATGCGTGCGCCGCCAGCCTCCGGCCCCAGACCGCGCTGCAACCAGTGCTGCGACATTTGCGACTCGATGCGCGCGATCTCGTTGATGGTACGGTTTCTGAACGCACCCGGCCCGACATCGAGCTGCAGCGAGGACGACAAAGGGGACAGAGTTGACAGGTCGCTCAAGCCCGAGCTCGGGGCTGGCAAACCGTCCCGCTCGTGCGCCGCCCAGCGCGCACGCATGAGCTCGCGCAAGTGGTTGAGTTCGTCGTTGCGCACCGCATCGTTGCGGCGCTTGCGCGCCACGGCGGCCTTGAGCAATTGGCGTTCGGAATCACCCCCTGCGGCAGCAGATGGCTCGGGCAACGCGCTGGGCGGCGTCGAAGGCCGAACGATCGCGCCGACGCGATCCAACCAGCTTCGCGGAGGTGGGGCATTCTGACTCATGGCGGCCCGGTCACTGCGCCCGCTTTGCCAGCGCCGTCTTTAATCGCCAAACAGCTTTTGCTTGAGCTCGCGGCGCTGCTGCGCCTCGATCGACAAGCTGGCTGTGGGGCGCGCCAACAGCCGGCCGACGCCGATCGGCTCACCGGTTTCGTCGCAGTAGCCGTAGTCACCCGAGTCGATGCGAGCGATCGACTGCTCGATTTTCTTCAATAGCTTGCGCTCGCGGTCACGGGTGCGCAGCTCGAGCGCGTGCTCTTCCTCAATGGTGGCGCGGTCGGCCGGGTCGGGTACCACCGAGGTGTCTTCGCGCAGGTGCTCGGTGGTTTCACCGGCGTTGACCAGGATGTCGTGCTTGAGCTGCTGCAGCTTGCGCTTAAAGTAGGCCAGCTGCACCTCGTTCATGTACTCGGCATCGGGCATGGCCAGCACGTCGGCGTCGGTGAGCTGCTCGAGCGGCACGGTTTTCCAGTTGTTGCTCAGCTTGGGGTTTTTTTTCGGCGTCGTGGGGGTGATGGCCACCAGCACGCGCTCGGGGCTGGGGCTGAACACCGCTTTGGCGGCCCCCGGGTCGTGCGAGGGCTCCACCGTTTGGCTCATCTGGGCCTGCATGGCGGCCTGGGTGGCGCGCTTGTTGACCGACGGTTGCCGCACTTCGCTGCCGGCCTTGAGCACCTCATCGGGGGCGGCCGGTTGGTCGGCTTTGACACCGGCCTTGAGGCCAGTCTTGGTGGGGCGCTTGGCAGGCGCGGCGGCAGCTGTCTCCACTGCCTCTGCAATCGGGGCGGGGTCTTTCACTACAGGTTTCCTCTCTGGGGCCGCGATGGCGGCCGATGCGCGTTTTGGGCCCCCAGCAGCGCCAGCAGGCACCGCAGCCGGCGCTGGACCGGGGGCAGGGGCGACAAAAGCCCCGGATTGTACGGCCAGACCAGGGGCGGCTTTGGGTCTTGGCTCTGGGGCGGTTTTGGCGCCGGATGCGGCTGCAGCTACAGGTGTGGCCTGGGCCGTCGGCACCGGAGCCGCTGCAGCGGCGTAGGGCCAATTGGCGTAGCGGTTGCTCGGATTCATGGCGGCGGTCTCCTGCGGTGCCCGGTGGTGTTCAAACCAATGCTTGCTCCAGCCCTTGCACCAAAATGTCGCGCGGCAAGTCGATGCCGATGAACACCATCTTGCTCTGGCGCACTTCGTCGGGCTTCCACTCGGGCCCCAGGTCGGAGCCCATGAGCTGGTGCACGCCCTGAAAAATCACCTTGCGCTGGGTGCCTTGCATGTGCAGCACGCCTTTGTAGCGCAACATATTGGGCCCATAGACCTGCACGATGGCGCCGAGGAAATCCTCGAGCCGCGCCGGGTCAAAGGGCCGCTGCGCCCGATAGACGAAACTCTGCACGTCGTCATCGTGGTGGTGGTGATGGCCGTGCGAGGCTTCGTGTCGGTGCGAGGGATGATCGCAGTCGGGGCCGTGTTCGTGACCGTGTTCGTGGTCGCAGTCGGGGCCGTGCACGTGATCGTGCGGCTCGGGCTGATGCTCGCTTGGCTCGGTGCTGCGCAGAAAATCGGGGTCGATCTCGAGCTTGGCGTTAAGGTTGAAGCCGCGCAGGTCGAGCACTTTGCTCAGCGCCACCTGGCCGAAATGCACCGCCTCCATCGGGGCCCGCGGGTTCATGTGTTTGAGCCGGTGCTGCAGGGCCGCCAGCGCCCCCGGGCTCACCAGCTCGGCCTTGCTGATGAAGATCTGGTCGGCAAAACCCACCTGGCGCCGCGCCTGCTGGTGGGCGTCGAGCTGCGCCCCGGCGTGCACCGCATCCACCAGCGTGATCACGGCGTCGAGCAGGTAGCTCTCGGCCACCTCGTCGTCCATAAAGAAGGTTTGCGCCACCGGCCCCGGGTCGGCCAAGCCGGTGGTCTCGATCACCACGCGCTCGAAATCGAGCTCACCCCGGCGCTTTTTCTCGGCTAGGTCGCTCAGGGTGCTGCGCAGGTCTTCGCGGATGGTGCAGCAGATGCAGCCGTTGCTCATCTGGATGATCTGCTCGGTCGTGTCGGAGACCAGAATCTCGGCGTCGATGTTTTCGGCGCCAAATTCGTTTTCGATCACGGCGATTTTTTGCCCATGCGCCTCGGTGAGCAGGCGCTGCAGCAGGGTGGTCTTGCCCGAGCCCAGAAAGCCGGTCAGGATGGTGGCGGGAATCAAGGACATGGATGGCTCACAGCAGCAAAACAGGGGCCGACAAGGCCCAGCCTATATCGGACGGGATGGATCGGGGCTGGCACCAAGCGCCAGGCACCAGACCGATCAACCGGTCAGTGTAGTGCAGTTTCAGCTTTTTGGCGCAGTTTTGCGCGCGCGCGGATGGGCCGCCTCGTAGGCGCGGCTCAGGTGCTGAAAATCGAGCCGGGTGTAGATCTGGGTGCTGGCGATGCTGGCGTGCCCGAGCAGCTCTTGCACGGCGCGCAGGTCGGCGCTCGATTGCAGCACGTGGCTGGCGAAGCTGTGGCGCAGCATGTGCGGGTGCACCCGGCCCGCCAAGCCCGCGCTGGCGGCGAGCGCTTGCAGCTTGCGCCGCGCCACCTGGGGCGTGAGCCGCGCGCCGCGCGCACCCACGAACAAGGCCGCCGCACCTGCGTCCAGCCCCGCCTGCGCACGCGCCGCCAGCCACTGCGCCAGCGCCTGCAAGGCAGCGGCGCCCACCGGCACCGTGCGCCACTTGCCGCCCTTGCCCAGCACCTGCACCTCGCCCGCTTGGGCATCGACCCAGCCCAGTGCGGCGCTGCTCGGGCGCACGTCGAGCCCCAGCGCTTCGGCGATGCGCAAGCCGCTGCCGTAGAGCAACTCCACCAGGCAGTGGATTTGCAGCACCTGCCAGTCAGGTGCCGTGGCGGCCACCGTTGGGCCAGCGGCTGCTTCGCTTTCTGTGCCTTCAGCGCGGCCCTCTTTGCGGGTAGGGCCGGCAGACTGCGGCAGGTGCGCGGCCAAGCGCAGCGCGTCGTGTACGTCCAATGCCTTGGGCAAGGGCTGCGCCGCCTTGGGCGCGCGCACCGCCTGCAGCGGGTGCGCCGCGATCACCTCTTGGCGGCCCAGCCAGGTAAAAAAGCCGCGCCAGCACGATAGCACCAGCGCAATGCCGCGCGGCTGCCGACCGCTGGCGCGCAACTGCGCCGCCCAGCGCCGCGCATGGGCTGGGCTGACGCTGGCCCAACCCAAACCCTCGGCTGCACAGCGCTGCGCCAACCCTTGCAAGTGGGTGGCGTAGAGCGCTTGGGTGCGGGGCGCGAGCCGTTTTTCGACCCGGATGTGCAGCAGGTAGCGCGCCAGCCAGTCGGCATCGGTCGAGTTCAAGTTGGGGGCCGATTCGGGACCAATCGATCCGCACGGAAGCGCCGCGCCTGCTGGCGCCTGTTTCGGGTTGCGCATGGGGGGCTGGCGCGCCACGATGCCCTCTCGTGCCGCAGTGTCTCTCAGGCGGTGCCGATCGGCGCACGCAAGCGGCTCAGGGCCGCGGCCGCCAGCTCGGCGATGCGCTGCAGGAAATCGGTGCCCATATCGTTTTGGAAGCGCAAGGGGTCGTCGGAGGCCAGCAGCAGCAGGCCAAAGCAAGGCTGGCTGGCAGCGGTGCGCAAAGGCAACAGGGCCAACGAAGCCGCCGCTTGCGTGGGGAGCAGCCACTGCGTCACCTCAAAATCCCGGTTCGGGCCGCAGTAGGGTTGCTGCAGCGAATCGGCCAAGGCCCGCGCCGCGGGTGTCACCCCGAGGCAGTACGGTGCCCCGGCATGGGTCGGGCTCAAATCCCACAGGCGCAGTGCCACCTGGGGCAAGGCAAAATCGGCCAGCAAGCCGTTTTGCAACACCTCGGGCAGATCGGGGGCATTGGGCACCGCCAGCAGACGGCGCGTCCAGTGGTGCAACAAGCCCTCGATGCGCGCGTTCTCGGAGCCATGGCGAATCATGTCGGCCGCCTTGAGTTCGAGGTGGCGGATCTTTTCGCGCAGCAGCTCGGCCTGACGCTCTTGCAAGCTGACAGCGCGCTGGCTGTGCGGACTGGTGAGCTGCACGTGCGCCAGCACCTCGGCATGGCGCTCAAAAAAATCGGGCGTGTTGAGCAGAAACTGAGCGATGTCGTCTTCGGTGATGGGGGGTACGGGCTGCACAGGCAATTTCCTTTGATGATAAAACCGGGCGCGCCTTGGCAACGCCCTGGGCGGTGGAGGATGGCGCGTCAAGGCATAAAGACGCGATTTTCCGCCAAGCGCCCAGCCGCTGCAGGCCTGTCAAGACCTGCAAGACCGTTCAAGGCCGCTCGGGCAGGTCCGGCAGATCGATCACCCCCTCGTACACCGTCTCAGCCGGGCCGATCAACTGCACGGAAGCAGCCAGGCCGTGGCGCGACAGCGGCCATTCGATGCGCAGGGTGCCGCCGGGCAACTGCACCTCGACGGCTTCGTCGAACCAGCCATGCCGGATGCCGGCAACCACCGCCGCACAGGCTCCGGTGCCGCAAGCCAACGTTTCGCCCACCCCGCGTTCATAAACCCGCAAGCGCGCCTGCTGGCGCCCCAGCACTTGCAAAAAGCCGACGTTGACGCGGCGCGGGAAGCGGGGATGGTTTTCGAGCCAAGGCCCCCACTGCGCCACCGGCGCCTCGGCCACCGAGGCCACGCGCAGCAACGCATGCGGGTTGCCCATCGACAGCACCGACAGCTCGACCTGCTCTGGCTCCGGCTGATCGGATTGAGGCGCGGACCGACCGGCCACCAGCGCCGCCGGCAGCGCCAGCGGCCACACCTGCCAGCCACCCTGCGCACGCGGCTGCAAACCCGCAGCGTCGAAAGGGATGCGCTCGAGCTCGAACACCGGCGCCCCCATATCGACCCCGACCCGGCCGTCGCTGCCCAAGCGCAACTCCAGCACCCCGGCGGCGGCTTGCACCCGCAGCGTGGGGCGCGGGCTCAGGCCGCGCTCGTGCACGTAGCGCGCAAAGCAGCGCGCGCCGTTGCCGCAGTTTTCCACTTCGCCGCCGTCGGCGTTGTGGATCGCGTAGGCGAAATCGACGCCCGCGTGCGGCGCGGCGCGCACGCTCAAAATCTGGTCGGCACCGACGCCAAAGTGCCGGTCGGCCAGCAGGCGGTACTGCGCCGGCGTGAGGCCCAAGCGGCCACGGGTCTCGTCGAGCACGATGAAGTCGTTGCCCGCACCCTGCATTTTGGTGAACGGAATGCGCATGGGCGCATTATCGGCCAGCCGCCGCCCAACTTGGGACCCCCACTCGGGCCTTTGCCGGCCGCTGCGGGCTGCGACTGCGCCTTAGCGCGCGGCCTCTGCCATGAACATCTCGACGCGGCGGTTTTGCGCCCGGCCGGCCGCGGTGTCGTTGCTGGCCACCGGCTCGCGCGCGCCACGGCCGTCGATGCTGATCGCGCCCATCGGCACACCGCGCGCCACCAAGTAGTCGCGCACGCTGGCGGCGCGGTTGATCGACAGCGGGTTGTTGATGGCGTCGGTGCCGGTGCTGTCGGTGTGGCCGATGATGCGCACGCGCGCTTGCGGGTTGCGCAGCATGCCCTGGGCAAAGGTGTCGAGGATCGGGCGGAAGTTGGGCTGGATGTCGGCGCGGCCGACGGCAAACGAGACATCGCTCGGGATGTGGAGCTTGAGCTGGTTGTCGGCCGTCTGCGTGACCTCGACCCCGGTGCCGCGCGTGCTTTCCTCCATGGCGCGGCGCTGCTCTTCCATGCGCGTGGACCAAATGTGGCCACCGATGGCGCCCACGCCGGCGCCGATCACGGCCCCGCGCAGCGCACCGTCGCGGCCGTCGGCGGCGGCGCCGATCACGGTACCGGCCACGGCACCGATGGCGGCGCCGCGAGCGGCGCCTTGCTGGGTTTCGGTCATGGTGGCGCAGCCGGCCGTGAGCACCACAGCGGCGGCCAAAGCGGTGTAGGCGGCATAAGGGGCGAAGCGCATGGTTTTTCCTTGGCAGTTGACAATGGTGTCATTATCAGCCTTATGGTGCCGCGCTGCCTAGCCGCCAGACCCAAATTTACAGCCCTTACGATTGCACACCTTTGCCACCCATTGCCGCCCTTCACTTGTTGCCGCGCCACCCGCACAAACCGCGCACCATTCCCTGATCCGACCATGACCCACCCCCTGCCCTTGCACGACCCGCCCGACTGGCAACACGAACAACCCGTGGCGCTGCGGCCCCATGTGCTGCGCCTGACGGCTCCCAACGCCGGGCTGATGACCGGCCCCGGCACCAACAGCTACCTAGTCGGCGCGCCCACCAGCGGCTACTGGGTGATCGACCCCGGACCGCTGGATGCCGCCCACGTGCAGCGCCTGTGGCAAGCCACCGCCGGCCAGATTTGCGCCATCGTCTGCACCCATTCGCACCCCGACCACTCGCCCGCCGCCGTGCCGCTGCAGGCGCTGTGCCGCCAAGGCCCCTCGACGCAGCGCCCAGCGCACCCTTCTGCGCCAGTCGCGCCGATCTTGGGCCTGCCCAGCGCCCCCACGGCGCGTGAGCACAGTTTTTTCCGCCCCGACCGCACCCTGCACGATGGCGAGGTGCTGGAGTTGCCCCACCCCGACGGGCGCTCGGCGCCGCTGCGGCTGCGCGTCCTGCACACGCCCGGCCACGCCGCCAACCACCTGTGCCTGCTGCTCGAAGGCGACGGCCTGTTGTTCAGCGGCGACCACATCCTCGAGGGCAGCACCACGGTGATCGAACCGCCCGACGGCGACATGAGCGCCTACCTCGATGCGCTCGATCGCTTGGCCGCGCTGTGCCTAGACGCGGGCGTGACCCACATCCTGCCCGCACACGGCCATGCGCTGACGCAACCCTTGCAAGCCATCGAGCGGCTGCGCCGGCACCGCCTGCAGCGAGAGGCGCGGGTGCTGTCGGCCATGCGGGCGCTGCCCAAGGGCCAAATCGACGACTGGCTGGCCGTGGTCTATGCCGATGTGCCTGCGCACCTGTGGCCGGTGGCGCGGCGCTCGCTGCTGGCGCACCTGCAGCGCATCGATGCGCTGGGGCTGTTCAAGCCTTGAGATCGAACACCCGGTAGCGGTCGCGCCCCTCTTGCTTGGCTTGGTACATGGCTTGATCGGCGTGGCGCAGCAGGGTATCGGGGTCGGCCGGGTCGTCGGGCGCGGCCGGAAACAGCACCACCCCCACGCTGGCGCTCGAGGCCACCGCGTGGCCATCGATCTGCACCGGCTGCCGCAGCGCCTCCAGCATGCGCTGCAACACCGGCTGCCACTCGTCTTCGTGGCTCAAATCGGCCAATAACAGCACGAATTCGTCGCCGCCCAACCGGGCCAGGGTATCGGCGGCGCGCAAACCTTGTTGCAAGCGGCGCGTGATCTCGATCAGGAACCGATCCCCGGCGGCGTGGCCGAGCAGGTCGTTGATCGGTTTGAAATTGTCCAGATCGAGGTAGCACACCGCCAAGCGGCTGTCCTGACGGCGCGCGCGCGCCAGCGCCACCTGCATCCGGTCTTCGAGCAGGCGCCGGTTCGGCACCCCGGTCAGGGGGTCGTAGTGCGCCAGCCGGTCCAGCGCCTCGCGCTGCTGCTGCAGCAAGGCCCGATCCGCCTGCAGTTCGCGCCTGATGCGCACCAGGCGCCGGGTATTGAACCCCAGCCCCAGCGCCAGCAGCAGCACCAAGCTGCCACTCAGACCCAAAGCCACGATCCAGAGCTGATAGCGCAGCCAGACGTCGGCCCAGGTCACCGTCGGCAGTTGATCAAAGGGCGGCATGCGCAGCTCGCGCATCACCCGCTCCACCGCAGCGTAGTCGGCCGGGATGCTAAAGCCGTACAGCCCAGCCTGCAGTGCAGCCGGGTCGTGGGGGCGCAAGTCCATCAACGCCAGCGCCACCTGGTGCGAGAGTTCGGGCGGCACATGCACAGCGGCCAAGAAGGGCCATTCCGGGTACAGATTGGTCGAAAGACGCAACGCAAAACCCGGTACCTGCTGCGGGTTCATGTGCACCAATTGCCCTGGCTGCAGCTTGCCCTCGCGCTCCAAGTCTTCCAGCACGCTGGTGCGCACAAAGCCGGCATCGACCTCGCGCTGCAGCACCGCTTCGACCACCCGATCCACCGGCTGTCCGGTTTCGACGATGTGCAACTCATGCAGCGGCACCCCGGCTTGCAGCAACTCGGCCGCCGGGGCCATGTACGACCCCAGACTCTCGCGCCCCGAGACCGCGATGCGGCGCCCGCGCAGATCGGTCAGCGTGGCCAAATCGGTGCGATCGGGCAGGCGCACGATCACCCCGCCGATGCCGTGCACGGGGGTGTCGCCGTGGCGCAGCACCATCGAGGCCAGCGAACCCGACAAGCGACCGCCTTCGCGCAACAGGTGAAAATGCACCGGGTTGGTGAGCACGAAATCGACCCGCCCGGCCTCGATCTCTTGCTCCAGTTCGTCTCCGTTCAAGGCCTGCACCTCGAAACGGTAGCCCGGCACCTTGGCGCTCAAAAAATCGCCCAAGGCGGTGAAACGCTGGAGCATGATGGGCTTGGGCCGGTAGGCAAACACCCCCAGCGTGAGCAGCGGCCGCGCATCGGCCACCGCAGCGCTGGCCCCATTCAGACCGGGCTGCGCCCAAGCGGTGCCCGATCCCCAAACCAAGCACCCAAGCAACAGCCACAGCACGCAACGCCTGCCTGCCCACACCGAGCAGACGGCCCGCAACGCGTCCGATCGTCCCAACTCACCACCTTCTGTTGTTTTTTGGATTCATCATACTCCGATGTGTAGGCCGTATCGTGGGTGTATCGTGGGCTGCCTGTCTGGGGCGGCCATGCCAGCTTAGGTGGCAAAATTCGCTTCCCTGCAGCCTTTGAAAGCGGTACATTGCGCGGTTAAGCATGAGCGCCATCCTACAACCCAAACACAGCGGGCCGCGCCCAGCGCGCCGCTGCGTGGGTGTGCGCCCGCTGGGCTGGCTGTTTGCGCTGGGCGCGGGGCTGCTGGCGCGCAGCAATGCGCTGCTGGCCCATACCGCTGCTCTGCTGGCGCTGGCCGCTGGTCTGCTGGCGCTGGCAGCTGGCCTGCTGATCGGCACGCCGGTCTTGGCACAAACGCCTGGAGCATCAGGGCCGCCCGCTACCGCCGTGGTGCTCGAGCGCCTGCCAAACGGCCTGCACCTGCAAGGGCGCGTGGCCTTGTTGGCCGACCCCACCGGTGCCTTGAGCCTTGAGCAGGTGCGCCAGCCGGCGCTAGCTGCGTCCTGGCACTACCCAGAGCAGTTGTTGCGTGCCCACGGCCCGACCGTGTGGTGGTTGCGCATCGACGTGGTGCAACCCAGCCCCGACGGCCACTGGCTGCTCGAACTGCCCACCACCGCCTTGCGCGACGTCACTTTTTACGGGCCGCTCACGGCCACCGGCGAGCGCTTGGCGGCGCCGCTCACCACCGGCTTGATCCACCCGTTTTCCAGCCGGGTTCTGGGCAGCGAGCGCGCCGTTTTTCCAGTGGCCCTGCCGCAGCCCGGCACCTACACGCTGTACCTGCGGGTGCAATCGAGCATCCCCCAGTACATGACCCCCACGCTGTGGGACGCGGACGATTACCACCTGAGCCGCCAGCACCAGCGCCTGTTCGACGGCGTCATCTACGGCATGCTGCTCACCCTGCTGGCGGCGATGCTGGCGCTCTACTTGGCTTTGCGCGACCCGGTTTTGCTGGCTTTCGGTTTCATGACCGCGTTCGCCGGCCTATCTCTGTTGAGCTTCAACGGCCACGCCGCCCAGTATCTGTGGCCTGCCAACCCGTGGTGGATCGAGCACAGCTACGTGATTTTTCCGGCCCTCTGGCTGGCCGCCTGCGCCGCCTTTGCCCGCGGTTTTTTGAACAGCCACGGCAAGGAGCGGCGCATCGACGGCTTCTTGCTGGGCTTCGTTTGCCTTTGCGGCTTGGCCTTGCTGCTGGGTGTGCTGGGGCATACCGTGTGGGCGCAGCACCTCAACGAGGCCGTGGCGGTGGTGGGCAGCGTGTGCCTGACGCTGATCGCGGCGCGCCAGTGGCAACGTGGCTACCGCCCCGCGCGCTGGTACCTCGCCGGCAGCCTGTTGCCCTTCATGGCCGTGGGCACGGTGGTGGCGGTCAACTGGGGTTGGTCGGAGCAGCTGTTTTGGTTGTACAACAGCCTCGAGATCGGCATCGTGGCGCAGTCGCTGGTGTTTGCGGCGGCCCTGAGCGCCCGCATCCGCTTCGTGCAGCAGCAAAACACCCAGCTTGAACAGCGCAGCCTGCACCTGGCAAAGGCCGCCCTGACCGACACGCTCACCGGCCTCTACAACCGGAGCGGGCTGGATGAGATCGGCAACGCCCTGTTGCGCCGCCCCGGTCGCCACGCGCTGGTGTTGTTCGACCTCGACCGCTTCAAGCCCATCAACGACACCCTAGGCCACGAGGCGGGTGACCAGGTGCTGCGTGAAATCGGTCTGCGCCTGCGCCTGCACACGCGCGAGCGCGATTTGGCCGTGCGTTTGGGTGGCGACGAATTCGTGGTGCTGCTCGCCCAGTGCCCGGCGCGGCCCGAGCTCGACGCCATGGTCGAGCGGTTGCGCCATGGGCTCGAAGCACCGATCGATTACGGGGCCCAGCGTTTGCAGGTGTCGGCTTCTGCCGGCGTGGCGCTCACGCCCGATGACGGCAGCGAACTGTACGGCTTGCTGCGCGCTGCCGATCTGGCCATGTACAACGCCAAGGCCAGCCGCAAGGGGCAGGTGTTTGCGGCCGATGCACCGGTCCCGCCGGAGCGCTCGACGCTGCCGCAACCCGCCTGAAAAAAGTGTGAAGCCTGCCGATACGCCGGATTCTGTGCGCGGCGGTTGCCCGCCGCGTGACCGCCATTTCTCTGGGCCGTGGGTCGCCCACACGGCTCGGTGCCACCTACCCGCCAGCTCCGCGGAACCACGTCAACGCTGGCCTACTTGGTGTTGCTGCGCGCAGAGATTGCCCGTTTCACCCCCCAGGCTCCGGCCGCCGCAGCGGATGGTTCTTGGGGACTCGTCTCTGTTGCTCTGATCCTCACCTCGCGGTGGGCAGCCGTTAGCTGCTGCGCCGTCCTGTGCAGTCCGGACGTTCCTCCAGCGCGCCCTTTCGGGCCTTGCGCCAGCGGCGGTCTGGCAGGCTTCACGGGCTTGATTATCCCGGATTGTGCCCAGCGCTTGCACTGCCTGCACCGAATGCTTCAGCCGCCTGCAGCAGCAGCCTCGAGCCGGCGTATCATCCCCATCCCGTTGCTTGATGAATACGAGCCCGCCATGCTGCGCCTATCTGAACTCAAACTGGATTTGTCCGCCCTGCCCGCGTCCGCCGAGGGCGATGCAGGCGATTTGGGCGCTGCACACCCGCTGGTGGCGCTGCGCGCGCTGGCGGCGCAGACCCTGGGTGTGCCCGAGCCGCAGATCGCGCACTTGCAGGTGCACAAACGCAGCTTCGATGCGCGCTCGGTGCAGCTGCGCGTGGTCTATGTGGTCGATCTGGCATTGGCCGACCCGGCGCAGGAGGCCGAACTGCTGCAGCGTCTGGCCGGCCGCCCCCACATCCAGCCCAGCCCGGACATGCGCTGGCACCCCCCGGCCTGCGCCCCGGCTGGCTGGCCCGCACGCCCCGAGCTGCGCCCGGTGGTGCTGGGCTTTGGCCCCTGCGGCCTGTTTGCGGCGCTGGCCCTGGCGCAGATGGGGCTCAAACCGCTGGTGCTCGAGCGCGGCCGCCCGGTGCGCCAGCGCACCGCCGACACCTGGGGGCTGTGGCGCAAGCAGCAGCTGCAGCCCGAATCGAACGTGCAGTTTGGCGAAGGCGGCGCGGGCCTGTTTTCGGACGGCAAGCTCTACAGCCAGATCAAAGACCCGCGCTGGCTCGGGCGCAAGGTGCTGCAGGAGTTCGTGGCCGCCGGCGCACCGCCCGAAATCTTGTACCAAGCGCACCCGCACATCGGCACCTTCAGGCTGGTCAAGGTGGTGCAGGCGCTGCGCGAGCAGATCATCGCCTTGGGCGGCGAGATCCGCTTCGAGCAGCGCGTGAGTGCCTTGCTGCTGGAGCCCGATTTGACAGATGTGCCCGATTTGCCTGATTCGACAAGTTTGCCCGACCGTGCCCCGCCGGGGAGCCTGCCACCAGTTGCCGCTGCACCCGCACCCCAAGCCCTGCGGCTGCGCGGTGTGCGCGTACACGATCAAGCCACGGGCGCCGAAACCGAGCTGCCCTGCGAGCGCCTGGTGCTGGCGCTGGGGCACAGCGCGCGCGACACCTTTGCCATGCTGCACGACGCGGGCGTGGCGCTGCAGGCCAAGGCGTTTTCGATCGGCGTGCGCATCGAGCACCCGCAAAGCCTGATCGACCGCGCGCGCTGGGGCCGCCATGCCGGCCACCCGCTGCTCGGTGCGGCCGACTACAAACTGGTGCATCACGCGCGCAACGGACGCGTGGTGTACAGCTTTTGCATGTGCCCGGGCGGCACCGTGGTCGCCGCCACCAGCGAGACCGGGCGCGTGGTCACCAACGGCATGAGCCAGTACTCGCGCCAAGAGCGCAACGCCAACGCCGGCTTGGTGGTGGCGATCGAGCCGCGCGATTTCCCGCAAGCATTTCCTGACGACAGCGCGGCCTGGGAGGCCGCTTTTGGCCCACAGCGCGGCGCGCTCTATGCCCAGCAGGCGCAAGCCCTGGCCGAGCGCGGCCAAGTGCACCCCTTGGCCGGGGTGGTGCTGCAGCGCGACCTAGAGGCGCGGGCCTTTGTGGCCGGCGGCAGCAACTACTGTGCCCCGGGGCAGCGCGTGGACGACCTGTTGGCCCAGCGCCCAACCAGCGCCTTTGGCAGCGTGCAGCCCTCGTACCAGCCGGGCGTGCACCCCACCGACCTGGCACGCGTGCTGCCCGACTGCGTGCTGCAGGCGCTGCGCGAAGCCCTGCCGGCCTTTGGCAAGCAGATCCGTGGCTTTGACTTGCCCGACGCCGTGCTCACCGGGGTCGAAACCCGCACCTCGTCGCCGCTGCGCATCCCGCGCGGCGACGACTACCAAAGCCTAAACGTGCGCGGCCTGTACCCGGCCGGCGAAGGGGCGGGCTACGCGGGCGGGATATTGTCGGCGGCGGTGGACGGTATCCGCGTGGCCGAAGCGTTGGCCTGCCACGCGCTGGGACAGCCGGCGCCAGCACCCGACCGGGGTGCGCGGCGCGAGGCGGTAACCTATGGATGAACACCAGCAGAGGGCTGGTCTAGCGCCTGCGGTTTCAGAATCTGAGAGCTTGCAGCCGAAGGCCAAGCGCCTGCGGCTTGGCGCTTTTGCGCAAAGGCAAAGCCGCCTCGGTTTTAACCTTGTTGTTGTTGCAGCGCCGCGATGCGCTCGGCAATCGGCGGGTGGCTCGAGAACCACTTGCGCATGCCGCCGCCGCTGATGCCCATGGCCTGCATCTCTTTGGGAAGCTGGCCTGGCTGCAGCCCGCCCAAGCGCGCCAAGGCGTTGATCATGGGCTGTTTGCGCCCCATCAGTTGCGCGGCGCCGGCGTCGGCGCGGAACTCGCGCTGGCGGCTGAACCACGAAACGATGATCGCCGCCAAGATACCCAGCACGATGTCCATCACGATCGTCGTCACCCAGTAGCCAATGCCGGGGGCCTCGCTCTGGTTGCGCAGCACCACGCGATCGACGATGTAGCCGATCACGCGGCTCAGGAACACCACGAAGGTGTTCATCACGCCTTGAATGAGCGTGAGCGTGACCATGTCACCATTGGCGATGTGCGCCACCTCGTGTCCGAGCACGGCTTCGACTTCGTCGCGCGTCATGCTTTGCAGCAAGCCGGTGGAAACCGCGACCAGCGCCGAATTCTTGAAGGCCCCGGTGGCAAAGGCGTTGGGCGCACCCTGGTAGATGGCCACTTCGGGCATACCGATGCCGGCCTTGTCGGCAAATTTTTGCACCGTGTGCACCAGCCAGGCCTCGTCGGCGTTGCGCGGCTGTTTGATCACTTGGCACTTGGTGCTGAATTTGGCCATCGGCTTGCTGATCAGCAGCGAGATGAAGGCGCCACCAAAACCGATCACCAGCGAAAACCCAGCCAGCGCAAACAGGTCCAGGCCCTGCGCGGTCAGGAATTGATCCAAGCCCAGCAGTCGCGTCATGACCAGCAACACGACCATCACGGCCACGTTGGTCAGAATCAGCAGCATTACACGTTTCATCGGGGTTGAACTCCTTGGGATCGGCTAGGGGCAAGCAGGCACAGTGTAAGGCACCGCTGCCTGCGACTGGGCTTCGACCCCAGCAAAGCCCTCGAGTTCCAACGCTGCCTTAAACCTCCACGGGGCAACTGACCCCGAGTCGACTCAGGCTTTTTCGATCTGGTTGAACTCGAGTTCGACCGGGGTCGCGCGGCCAAAGATGGTGACCGAGACCCGCACCTTGTTTTTGTCGTAGTTGACGTCTTCGACCGTGCCGTTGAAGTCGGTGAAGGGGCCGTCTTTGACACGCACGTATTCGCCGGTGACAAACTCGACCTTGTGGCGTGGCTTGTCGGAGCCCTCTTGCATCTGGCCGATGATCTTTTGCACCTCGGCTTCTGAGATCGGGGTTGGGCGGGTGCGGGCGCCGCCCACGAAACCGGTGACCTTGGCGGTGTTCTTGACCAAGTGCCAGGTGTCGTCGTCGAGCACCATTTCGACCAGCACGTAGCCAGGGAAAAACTTGCGCTCGGTGGTGCGCTTGACGCCGTTTTTGATCTCCACCACCTCTTCGGTGGGCACCAAAATGCGGCCAAACTTGCTCTGCATCCCGGCGCGCTGCACGCGCTCGAGGATGTTGCGCTCGGCCGCCTTTTCCATGCCGGAATAGGCGTGCACCACGTACCAGCGCATGCCTTCGGCAGGCGCGGCGCTGTAGGATGGATCGGGGAGAATGGGAGTTTCGGCAGCGTTCATGGCTTATCTCCAGCCCAGGATCAGGTCGTACAGCACCCAGCTGATCAGGCTGTCGGCCAGCCAGAGAAAGAGCGCGATGACGACAACGAAAGCGAACACGTAGGCGGTCATCTGGATCGCTTCGCGCCGCGCCGGCCAGACCACTTTTTGCGTTTCACGCCACGAGTCTTGGCCGTAGCCGATCAACTGCCGTCCGGGCTCGGAAATGAAGAACACCACCGCGCCGGCGGCCAGCCCGAACAGCAGCGCCGCCCACTGCACCCAGGCGCCTTGGGTTTCGAGCCAGAAAAAGGCCGCAAAGCCGGCCACGGCCAGCGCGGCGGCAGCACCCAGCTTGGCCTTGTCGGCGCCACTGCTGACGGTCTCTACTTCGGGGGATGCCATGAAATCCAGTCCTAAAAATGCGTTCTTTGCAGAAACGCAAGCCCACCAGAGGTCTTGCGACTTCGGCGGGCTTTGTAAAACCAACTCCGACCGCACGCCGGTCAGGTGGCAGGGGCAGTAGGAATCGAACCTACAACCTTCGGTTTTGGAGACCGACGCTCTGCCAATTGAGCTATACCCCTATGCGCAATCAATCCAGATCAATCCAAAATCTTCGCCACCACGCCGGCGCCCACGGTGCGGCCGCCTTCGCGGATGGCAAAGCGCAGGCCTTCTTCCATGGCGATCGGGGCGATGAGTTTGACGGTGATGCTGACGTTGTCGCCCGGCATGACCATCTCTTTGCCTTCGGGCAGCTCGATCGAGCCGGTCACGTCGGTGGTGCGGAAGTAGAACTGCGGCCGGTAGTTGTTGAAGAACGGGGTGTGGCGCCCGCCTTCGTCTTTGGAGAGCACATAGACCTCACCGGTGAAGTGGGTGTGGGGCTTGATGCTGCCGGGCTTGCACAGCACTTGGCCGCGCTGCACGTCTTCGCGCTTGGTGCCGCGCAGCAGGATGCCGACGTTGTCGCCCGCTTGGCCTTGGTCGAGCAGCTTGCGGAACATCTCGACGCCGGTGCAGGTGGTTTTCTGGGTGGTGGCGATGCCGACGATTTCGATCTCTTCGCCGACTTTGATGATGCCGCGCTCGATGCGCCCGGTGACCACGGTGCCGCGGCCGGAGATGGAGAACACGTCTTCAACCGGCATCAGGAAGGCGCCATCGACGGCGCGCTCGGGCTGCGGGATGTAGCTGTCGAGGGCGTCGGCCAGTTTCATGATGGCTTGTTCGCCCAGCGGGCCTTTGTCGCCTTCGAGGGCGAGTTTGGCCGAGCCGTGCACGATCGGGGTCTGGTCGCCGGGGAAGTCGTATTTGTCGAGCAGCTCGCGCACTTCCATCTCGACGAGTTCGAGCAGCTCGGCGTCGTCCACCATGTCGCACTTGTTGAGGAAGACGATGATGTAGGGCACGCCGACTTGGCGCGCGAGCAGGATGTGCTCGCGGGTTTGCGGCATCGGGCCGTCGGCGGCGGAGCAGACCAGAATGGCGCCGTCCATCTGCGCGGCACCGGTGATCATGTTCTTAACGTAGTCGGCGTGGCCGGGGCAGTCCACGTGGGCGTAGTGGCGGCTGGCGGTTTCGTATTCGACGTGCGCGGTGTTGATGGTGATGCCGCGCGCTTTTTCTTCAGGGGCGGCGTCGATCTGGTCGTAGGCCTTGGCCTGTCCGCCAAACTTGGCTGCCAGCACGGTGGTGATGGCCGCCGTGAGCGTGGTTTTGCCGTGGTCCACGTGACCGATGGTGCCCACGTTGACGTGCGGCTTGGTCCGCTGGAATTTTTCCTTTGCCATGCTACAGCTCCGAATTGAAGAATGCCGAAATGATTAAAAACACACCAAAGACTTGGTGCCCATGGGCAGAATCGAACTGCCGACCTCTCCCTTACCAAGGGAGTGCTCTGCCACTGAGCCACATGGGCGTAGCGGCCTTGCGGCCACCCACAAAAAACATCAGCCTATACAGCACCGGCGCTGGAGCGGGAGACGGGAATCGAACCCGCGTCATCAGCTTGGAAGGCTGGGGTTCTACCATTGAACTACTCCCGCATCGAGCCCCGCTTGGGCCGGACGCAGCAGCCACAGTCTGCTCGAGCTCCGGTTTGCCGCATCGGCTTTGCTGGTGGAGGAGGCTGGATTCGAACCAGCGTAGGCGTAAGCCAACAGATTTACAGTCTGCCCCCTTTAGCCACTCGGGCACCCCTCCAGCAAGCCCCGCATTATGCCACGGTGCCAAAGCGTTTTCAGCACCAGTCTATGCTTTTTTCGCCGCGTTGCAACAACCAGCGGTTCACGGCGCCAAAATGGCCGCAGCCGATGAAGGGCTGCGGCGGCCGCCGCGCCGCCAGCGGCGAGGGGTGGTTGGCGCGCAGGCACAGGTGCGGCTGGCGGTCGAGGGCCGCGCTTTCTGCGGCGGCTTGGGCGTGGCGGCCCCAGAGCAGGAACGCCTTGGGCCGGCCGTGGGCGGCGCAAGCCTGCAGCACGGCGTGCGTGAAGCGCTCCCAGCCCCAGCCGGCGTGGCTGCCGGCCAGCCCGGCCTGCACCGTGAGGGTGGTGTTGAGCAGCAGCACGCCTTGGCGCGCCCACGGCTCGAGGCTGCTGCCCAGCTGCGGGCTGCCTTGGTGCACCGGCTGGTCAGCGGGTTGGCAGCACGCCGCTTCGCGCTTCAATTCGACCCAAATGTTGCGCAGCGAAGGCGGCGGCCGCTGACCCGCTGGCACCGAGAAGGCCAGCCCTTCGGCCTGACCCGGCCCGTGGTAGGGGTCTTGGCCCAAGATCACGACCCGCACCTGTTCCAGCGGCGTGAGTGCCAGCGCGCGCAAGGGATGCGCCGGATAAAGCTGCAACCCGGCATCGATCTGCTCTTGCAGGCGCTGGCCCAGCTGCTGCCCATGCGGGCTGGCGAGGAATGCCTGCCACAGCGGCTGCCAGTCGGGAGCGAGGGACCAATCTTGCGGCGCCCAAGCGCTCAGCGATCCCTGCGGCTGTGCCGAGTTTGCGCTGCCAAGCGCGCTCACGGCCCGGGGTCGAACAGCTCGGCCAGCGCCTGCCCCGGATCGGGGGCGCGCATGAAGGCTTCACCGACCAAAAAGGCCGAAACGCCGCCGTCGCGCAGCCGCAGCACGTCGGCGCGGGTGCCGATGCCGCTCTCGCTCACCAGCAGCCGCTGCGGCGGCACGTGGGGGCGCAGCTCGAGCGTGGTCTCGAGCCGAACCTCGAAGCTGCGCAGGTCGCGGTTGTTGATGCCGATCAGCGGCGTGCGCAGGCGCAGCGCGCGCTCGAGCTCGGGCGCGTCGTGCACCTCCACCAGCACCGCCATGTGCAGGCTGTGCGCCAGCGCCTCGAGTTCGGCCATCTGCTCGTCGGACAGGCAGGCGGCGATGAGCAGCACGGCGTCGGCGCCGAGCACGCGCGATTCGTACACTTGGTAGGGGTCGATCAGAAAATCTTTGCGCAGCACCGGCAAATGGCAGGAGGCACGCGCTTGCTTGAGGTAGTCTGGGCTGCCCTGAAAGTAGTCGCGGTCGGTGAGCACCGACAGACAGGCGGCGCCGTTGGCGGCGTAGCTCTGCGCGATGTCGGCCGGCTCAAAGGGCTCGCGCAGCACGCCCTTGGAGGGGCTGGCTTTTTTGATTTCGGCGATCACCGCCGGCTGGCCGGCGCGCAGCTTGGCGCGCAAGGCGCCGGTGAAGTCGCGCGTGAGCAGGCGGCTTTCGGCGTCGGCACGCACCACGGCCAAGGGGTGACGCGCCTGCGCCTGTGCGATTTCTTCGCGCTTGGTGGCGACGATGCGCTGCAAAATGTCGTTCATGAGTAGGGGCTCCAGCTTTCAGGTGCCGGCGGCCAGCGCGCCGGTGGTGGCGAGGAACTGCTCGAGCTTGGCGCGGGCGGCGCCACTGGCCAGCGCGGCGCGGGCGCGCTGCAAACCGTCGGCAATCGATTCGGCCACGTCGGCAGCGTAGAGCGCGGCCCCGGCGTTGAGGGCCACGATGTCGCGCGCTGCGCCGGGTTGGTCGTCGAGCACCGCGCGCAGCAAAGCCAGCGACTGCGCCGGACCTTGCACGCGCAAGCTTCGGTGGCTGGCCATGGCCAAGCCAAAATCATCTGGGTGCAGCTCGTATTCGCGGAGGGCGCCGTGGCGCAGCTCGCCGACGCGGGTCGCGGCCCCGAGGCTGATTTCGTCCAGCCCATCTTGCCCATAGACCACCAGCGCGTGCTGCGCGCCCAGGTCTTGCAGCACCCGCAACAGCACGCCCACCAGCTCGGGGGCAAACACGCCCAGCAGGATGTTGGGCGCGCCGGCCGGGTTGGTGAGCGGCCCCAAGATGTTGAACAGCGTGCGCACGCCGAGCTCGCGCCGCACCGGGGCCACGTGCTTCATGGCCGGGTGGTGGTTGGGCGCAAACATGAAGCCGACGCCGGTCTGCTCGACGCAGCGTGCGATCTGCGGCGGGTTCAGGTTGATCTGCGCGCCCAGCGCCTCCAGCACGTCGGCGCTGCCCGATTGGCTGCTGACGCTGCGCCCGCCATGCTTGCTCACGCGCGCGCCGGCGGCGGCGGCCACAAACATGGCGCAGGTGGAGATGTTGAAGGTCTGTGCGCCGTCGCCGCCGGTACCGACGATGTCCACCAGATGGCGCCGATCGGCCAGCTCGACCGGGGTGACGAATTCGCGCATCACCCGTGCGGCGGCAGCAATTTCGCCGCTGCTCTCGCCCTTCATGCGCAGCCCGGTCAGCAGCGCCGCCAGCGGCACCGGCGCCACGGCGCCCTGCATGATCTGCTGCATGAGCTGGCGCATTTCTGCGGGCAAAAGCTCGCGCCGTTCAAGGACGCGCTGCAGCGCCTGCTGCGGCGTGAGGGCGGGGAGCACGGTGTCCATGGTGGATGCAATCTGGAAGGGAAAGGGTTGCGCAGGGCTTCAGGTCTTCAGCGCTGCGCCAGAAAGTTTTGCAGCAAGGCGTGGCCGTGCTCGCTCAAAATGCTCTCGGGGTGAAACTGCACCCCTTCGATGGCCAGGCTGCGGTGGCGCACACCCATGATCTCGCCGTCGTCGCTCCAAGCAGTGATGGCCAAGCACTCGGGCAGGCTGGCGCGCTCGATCGCCAGCGAGTGGTAGCGGTTGACCGTGAACTGCGCCGGCAAGCCAGCGAACACGCCCTCTTGGGTGGTGTGGATCAGGCTGGTTTTGCCGTGCATGAGCTGCTGCGCGCGCACGATGCGCCCGCCAAAAGCCGCCCCGATGGCCTGGTGCCCTAGGCAGACGCCCAAAATGGGCACGCGTCCGGCCAGCGCTTGGATCGCCGCCACCGACACCCCCGCCTCGGCCGGCGAGCAGGGCCCGGGCGAGACCACCAAGCGCTCGATCTCGCCCGAGGCCACGCGCTGCTCGAGCTCCTCGAGCCCGATCTCGTCGTTGCGCAGCACCAGCACTTGCGCCCCGAGCTCGCCCAAATACTGCACCAAGTTGTAGGTGAAGCTGTCGTAGTTGTCGATCATCAGCAGCATGAAGCAGCCATCCTAGGGTTGTGCCGGTTGGGCGCGCAAACGCGCAAATTCGGTGCGCTCGAACTCGATGCTGGCCGCGATCAAGGCCCGGTAGGCCGCCTCCAGCACCTGCGCCGGGGCCCCGAGCGCGCTGGCCTGCGCCTGCACGCGCTCAAGGATGGCGTCGATGCGCTCTTGGTCGTAAATCAGGTTCGGGTCTTGCTTGATGCGCCCGGCTTGCGCCACGTAGCCGCAGCGCAGCGCCAGCAGGGGCACGATCTGCGCGTCGAGGGCGTCGATGTGCGCGCGCACCTCGGCCATGTTGGCACAATAAACCGGCGCGCTGGTGTGGGTCTGGCTCATTCAAATCCCTCCTGCACCATTTCAGCAGCGCGCAGCAGCGCGCGCGCCTTGTGTTCGGTCTCGCTCCACTCGAGCTCGGGCACCGAATCGGCCACCACCCCAGCCGCCGCCTGCACGTGCAGCTGCCCGTCTTTGACGATGCCGGTGCGGATGGCGATGGCCAAATCCATGTCGCCGGCATAGCTCAGGTAGCCGCAGGCGCCGCCGTAGAGGCCGCGCTTGACGGGCTCGAGCTGGTCAATCAGCTCCATCGCGTGCACCTTGGGCGCGCCGGTGAGGGTGCCGGCGGGGAAGGTGGCTTTGAGCACGTCCATGTTGCTCAACCCCGGCTGCAGCAGGCCCTCGACGTTGCTCACGATGTGCATCACGTGGCTGTAGCGCTCGATCACAAAGGCGTCGCTCACCCGCACGCTGCCGGTCTGGGCGATGCGCCCGATGTCGTTGCGCGCAAGGTCGATCAGCATCACGTGTTCGGCGCGCTCTTTGGGGTCGGCCAGCAGCTCCTGTTCGGCGGCGCGGTCCAGCTCCGGTGTGGCCCCGCGCGGGCGCGTACCGGCCAGCGGCCGGATGGTGACCTTGCAGCCCTCGGGCACGCGCTCTTGGCGCACCAGAATTTCGGGCGAAGCGCCCGCCACCTGGAAGTCGCCAAAATCGTAGTAATACATGTAGGGGCTGGGGTTGAGCGAGCGCAGGGCGCGGTACAGGCTCAGCGGGCTTTGTTCGTAGCGCTGGCTGATGCGCTGCCCGACCTGCACCTGCATGAAGTCGCCGGCGGCGATCAGCTCTTTGGCCCGCGCCACGGCGGCTAGGTAGTCGGCGCGGGCAAAGGCGCGCTCGGGCGGCTGCACCGGGCTGGGCTGCAGCGCCGGCGCGGCTACTGGGCGTTGCAGCGCCGCCAGCAGCGCTTGCAGGCGCTGGCGCGCCAAGGCGTAGGCCTCGGGCTGGGCCGGGTCGGCATAGACGATCAGGTGCAAGCGGCCCGAGAGGTTATCGATCACCGCCAGCTGTTCGCACTGCAGCAGCAAGATGTCGGGGCAGCCCAAGGGGTCTGGCGGGCAGCTGTGCAAGAGCTTGTGCTCGATGTGGCGCACCGTGTCGTAACCAAAGTAACCGGCCAGCCCGCCGCAAAAGCGCGGCCAGCCCGGCGGCAGTGCGACCTTGAAGCGCTGCTGGTAGGCGGCGATGAAATCGAGCGGGTTGCCGCTGGCCTGTTCGACCAACACCCCGTCGTGCAGCACCTCGGTGCGCGCTGCGGCCCCGAAACCGCTGGCGCGCAACACCGTGCGCGCCGGCAGGCCGATGAAGCTGTAGCGCCCGAAGCGCTCGCCACCCACCACCGATTCGAGCAAAAAGCTGTAGCGCCCAGCCTCGGGGCCGCCGTGTGCCAGTTTGAGGTAGAGCGAGAGCGGGGTTTCGAGGTCGGCCAGCGTCTCGGCGCTCAGGGCGATGCGGTTGTAGCCCTGGGCCGCCAGGTGCTGGAATTCGGGTTCGGTGATCACGTCGAGGGGCTTCCTTAGCGCGCTGCTCTGGCGCGGGCGCGGCGGGGTAGGGTTTGCGGCCGATCAAGTGTAGCAAAGGCGGCGCGCACCCCAGCGCGCCCAGTGGTAGGATGCGCGTTTTGCGGCCCCTCACTTGCGCAGGCGTCGGGCTTGGCACCTGTGCACTCAGTTTCCCCCTTTTACCGGAGACACACATGAGCACCAGCGTCACCTACGTCGACCCGATCCAGCCCGAGAACAAGATGCGCCTGTACCGCACCAAGGTGATCAACATCATCGGCGGGCCGAGCTGCGACAAATCGCTGTTTTCATCCAGCATCGTGCTCAAGCTGCACCTGATGGGTAAAACGGTGGAAATGGTGCCAGAGATCGCCAAAATCCGCGTCTGGCAGCGCGATTTCGCCGCGCTGCGCAACCAGTACGCCTTGGCGCTGGAGCAGTTTCAAATGCTCGAGGTGCTCAACGGCCAAGTGCAGTACCTGGTCACCGAGGGCTCGCTGCCGCAACTGTTGTACTACAACCAGACCTACGCCGACAACATCTGCGACGTAAAAAAAACCCACGCCCAGATCATGGCTTGGTACCGGCAGTTTGACAACATCAACATCTTTGTGCAGCGCGACCTGGACAAAAAATACATCCGCAGCGGCCGCCTGCAGGACGAAACCCAAGCGCGCGAGATCGACAGCCAGATGCGCACCCTGCTCGCCAACGACGGCATCCGCTACAAGCTGCTGGCCCCAGATCACCGCGCCATCATCGAGTACGCGGCGACCTTGGAGTAAGAGGCTGAGCGGGCGGCCCCCAGCCTCCCCTAGACCAGCAAGGCGTTGACGCGGCGCACGTAGCCGGCCGGGTCTTGCGGCAGCCCGCCTTCGGCCAGCAGCGCCTGGTCAAACAAAATGTGCGCCAAGTCGTCGAACTGCGCCGACTGCTCGAGCTTTTGCACCAGCGCGTGCGCCGGGTTGAGCTCCAGTATCGGCTTGGCATCGGGGGCTTTTTGCCCGGCCGCCTTGAGCATGCGCGTGAGCTGGTTCGACAGCTCGCCCTCGCCCACCACCAGGCAAGCGGGTGAATCAACCAAGCGCGCGGTCATGCGCACGTCGGACGCCTTGTCGGCCAGCACCGTTTTCAGGCGCTCGAGCAAGGGCTTGTACTGCTCGGCGGCGGCCTCGGTGGCCTGCTTTTCGGCTTCGTCTTGCAGCTGACCCAAATCCACCGCGCCCTTGGCCACGCTCTGCAGCGCGGTGCCGTCGAAATCGTGCAAAAACGACAGCGCCCACTCATCGACCCGATCGGTCATCAGCAGCACCTCGATGCCCTTTTTGCGAAACAGCTCGAGCTGCGGGCTGCTCTTGGCCGCGTCTAGGTTGTCGGCCGTGAGGTAGTAGATCGCTTTCTGGCCCGCTTTCATGCGCGCTTTGTAGTCGGCCAGGCTCACGGCCACGGCGTCGCTTTGGGTGGAGGCAAAGCGCAGCAGGCGCGCGATGCGCTCGCGGTTGCCGAAGTCCTCGCCCAGCCCTTCTTTGAGCACGGCGCCAAACTCGGCGTAAAAGCGACGGTATTTGTCGTTGGATGGCGCGGCCTCGGCATCAGCCGTGGCGTCGGTTGCATCGGCGGCGGCGGGCTCCACCCCCTGCTGCGCCAAGTCTTCGAGCAGCGCCAGCACGCGCCGGGTGTTGCCCTCGCGTATGGCTTTGACGTCGCGGCTCTCTTGCAGCAGCTCGCGGCTGACGTTGAGCGGCAAGTCGGCCGAATCGATCACCCCTTTGACCCAGCGCAGGTAGCTGGGCAGCAGCGCCTCGGCCTCGTCCATGATGAACACGCGCCGCACGTAGAGCTTGACGCCGGGTTTTTTGTCGCGGTTCCAGAGGTCGTGCGGGGCCTTGGCCGGGATGTAGAGCAGCTGCGTGTACTCGGTCGTGCCCTCGACGCGGTTGTGGCTCCAGGCCAGCGGCGCTTCGTAGTCGTGGCTGATGGCTTGGTAAAAATCGCTGTACTGCTGTTCGCTCAGGTCTTTTTTGGGCCGCGTCCAGAGCGCGCTGGCGGCGTTGACCTGCTCCCACTCGTCGCGCAGCACCGATTCACCTTTGTCGGCGTCCCATTCCTCTTTGCGCATCAGGATCGGCAGGCTGATGTGGTCGGAGTATTTGGCGATGATGCCTTTGAGCTTCCAGCGCGTGAGGTATTCGCTGGCGTCGTCGCGCAGGTGCAAGGTGATGCAGGTGCCGCGCTCGGCGCGGGTGAGGGCTTCGGTCTCAAACTCGCCCGTGCCCGCGCTGACCCAGCGCACCCCTTGCTCGGGTGGCAAGCCGGCGCGGCGGCTCTCGACCGTGATGCGGTCGGCGACGATGAAGCCGGAATAAAAACCGACGCCAAACTGGCCGATCAGTTGCGCGTCTTTTTGCTGGTCGCCGCTCAGGCGGCTCATGAAGGCCTTGGTGCCGCTCTTGGCGATGGTGCCCAGGTGCTCGATCGCCTCGGCCTCGCTCATGCCGATGCCGTTGTCGCTGATGGTGAGGGTTTTGGCCTCGGCGTCAAAGCCCACGCGCACTTCCAGCGTCGGTGCGTCCTCAAACAGCGCCGCGTGGTCGAGCGCCTCAAAGCGCAGCCGGTCGCAGGCGTCGGAGGCGTTGGAGATGAGCTCGCGCAAGAAGATGTCTTTGTTGGAATACAGCGAATGCGTGACCAAGTGCAGCAACTGGGCCACTTCGGTCTGGAATGCGTGATGGGTGCTCATGGGGTGCGGATGGGGTTCGGTAACGGTGGAAGGATGCGGGGTACTGGGTGTGCGCTGGGCGCAACGGTTTGCTAGTTTGGGGCTGGTGAGGGGATTTCAAGTTGCTGGGGGGCGTTGGCTTGGGTATGGCTCGGGACGCTGGTTGGCTTGGGGTGCGTTGGGGCGGGGGGGGGGGTTGGTTGGCTAGGGCCCGGGCTGGCAGGGGCTGCCGGCCTCATACCGTCCGCTGCGCGGCCCAAAATCGGCCAACAGCCCCTGCCAGCCCCAGCCCTTACCCCCACGGAGGTTCACCGTGGTCGGAGAACGATTTTCTGGCACATGGCACGGCTCGGCCTAGTACGCAACGCACCCTGATTCCATGTGGCGTGCGCAGCTCGGTCTTGACACTACACGGTCTTGACACTACTCACGCTCCGCGTTAATATCGGCACCCGTGCCTATCAAAAACTTCAAGTGCAAAGACACGCAAGCCCTCTTTGAGGGCGAGCGCGTCAAGCGCTGGGTGAACATTGAGCGGCCTGCCCTGCGCAAGCTTGCGCTGCTGGACTGGTCTGCGGTGCTGGACGATCTGAAGGTGCCGCCCGGCAACCGGTTGGAAGCGCTGAAAGACGATCGTCAAGGACAGCACAGCATACGAATCAATCAGCAGTGGCGCCTGTGCTTCGTTTGGACCGCGGATGGGGCCGCAGATGTTGAGATCATCGATTACCACTGAAGGAAACACCATGCGCACCGTGCCGCCCGTTACGCCCGGCGAGATGCTTGAAGAAGAGTTTCTCAAGCCCCTCGGCCTTACGAAGTACCGCCTAGCCAAAGACATCGGCGTGCCTGCACAGCGGATCGGCGAAATCGTGGCGGGAAAACGCGCCGTCACGGCCGACACAGACCTTCGGCTTTGCCGCTACTTTGGCTTGAGCGACGGCTGGTGGTTGCGCGGCCAAGCCGCCTACGACACCGCCATTGCCAAACAGGCCCTGCAAAAGGAGCTGGCCGCCATACAAAGGTGTCCCCTGTTGGCGGCGTAGACTGGCACGCGCCCGACGCAGCGTGGCGATGTGGCGGCGCTAGGTTTTGCCGGGCGATGGCACAACGGCGACGTTACATGCAACCAAGTGTCCTGCACGTTGTGCCCATTTTGTAGCAGGAAAATCGGGGGCAGACCATGTGCCTGATGTCAGGCCTAGCTGGGCGTGGGGCGCCCAAGGCGGCCGGTCGATATCATGAGTTGGGGCGCTGGGGGCAGTTGGCCGATTTTTGGCCGCGCAGCTAAACGGCATGAGGCCGGCTGCCCCCAGCGCCCCAACCCCCACCCCGCTTTCGAAGTCATGGTCGCCCCACGGTTGTGGATAGCCCAAACAGCTTGACCGTGTTTCGCTTTTAAGCGACAATCAGCCATGTTCGAGATCAGGCACTACATCACCGACGACGGCCGCGACGTGTACGCGGACTGGCGCGACGAGGTGAAGGACATCAAGGCAAAGATCGCCATTGTGACCGACGCGTGTACCGCCTCGAGCTGGGCAATTTCGGTGACCACAAGCCATGCAGAGATGGTGTGTGGGAGCTTCGCATCGACGCAGGGCTAGGCTACCGCGTCTATTACACGCAAGCCGGGAAAACCGTGGTCTTGCTGCTTTGCGGTGGCAACAAGCGTTCTCAGGACGCCGACATTGCGAAGGCGTGCGCATACTGGAAGGACTGGCAGCGCAGCAACTTGAAGCAGGAGAAAAGGCGATGAAAGATCGAGCACATGACGACGCGATGGCTGAAGCCTTTCGCCAAGACCCGGCCTATGCGGTCGAACTGCTGAACAGCATCCTCGAGGACGGCGACCAAGGCGAGCTGTTGATCACGCTGCGCCAGATGACGAAAGCGTTTGGCGGCGCCTCGAAAGTGGCCGAGCAAGCGCAGCTCAACAGCACGCACATTTACCGCACGCTGTCGGCCAAGGGCAATCCGGAGCTTCGCAGCCTGTCGGCGATACTCAAGACCATGGGCTTGCGCCTCGCGGTGCAGCCTATCCACAGCCCAACCGCGCACGCTTGAGCAAGGCTAGCTTTGGCGGCGGCATTCCTGCGCAAAGTCGGGGCGGCGTGTTTCGGGCACCCAGATTTGCACCGGGCGCAAGCCCGCCATGGGCATCGCGTCGCGGTGCTTTTGGACGCGTGCATTGACATGCGCGGTTCCCATGTGAAAGCCCTCATTCAAGTGGTCTTGCCACTATACACAACGGCGACGTTACATGCAACCAAAAGCCATGCACGTCTTGCCACCGCCGCCCCCACATCACCCACGCATTAACCTTAAACTTGTCCGAACGCCTTAAGCACAGTAGCATCCAGCGCATACGCCCAAAGGAAGCTGCCATGGCCCCGACACTCTCTCTGCGACGCCTCAAGCGCGCACACCTGCAAAACCCCGCCGCCGCCTTCAATCACCTGATGTTTGCCATCTTGGCTTTCTTCATGATCCAGCAGCAACTGGTGGACCTGCGCCCCGCGATGACCAGCGGCCCTTGGGTGGCGCAGGCCCTGCACTACCAGCCTCGCACCCCGCCGCCCGTCCTCGAGCCCGACCAGATTTACACGGAAGAAGCGATCTTGGAGCAGTAAACCAGCCACTCCCATGGCGCTGGGGCGCTGGGGCGCTGGGGGAAGTTGGCCGATTTCTGGCCGCGCAGCGGACGGTATGAGGCCGGCTGCCCCCAGCGCCCCAGCGCCTACCCAGAGCACCCGCCCCGCTCCCACGCCGCCCAACCCGACGATCAAAACCGCTCGTTCGGCCCCAGATAGCGCCACTGCCCCAGCGGCAACTGCCCCAGTTGCACGCGCCCAATGCGCACGCGCTTGAGGCCCACCACGTGCAGCCCGACTTGCTCGCACATGCGCCGGATTTGGCGCTTCATGCCCTCGCGCAGCACGAAGCGCAGCTGCTCCGGGTTTTGCCACTGCACCTGCGCGGCTTTTAGCACCCGGCCATCGATCTGCAGCCCGTGGCGCAGGCGCTGCAGCAGCTCCGGGGCAAACACCGCTTGCACGTTTTGCGCCACCACCCCCGGCCCCTGCGGGCCGTTGGGGGCCCATTGCACGCGCACCAGGTATTCTTTTTCCACCCCGGAATCGGCCCCGATCAGCGCCTTGGCCACGCGCCCGTCTTGCGTCAGCACCAGCAGGCCGGTGGAATCGATGTCCAGCCGGCCGGCAGGCGCCAGGCCGCGCGTGTGGCTGGGCGCAAAGCGGCGCGGGCTGCGGTCCTCGCGCCAGCGCGTGCCGGGCTGCACCAGCACGGCGGCGCTCTGGTGCCCGTCTTCGGGCAGGCCGCTCACGTAGCCCACCGGCTTGTGCAGCACGATCGTCACGCGCTCGTCTTGCTGCTGGCGCGCCGCCGGCGCGACCTCGATGCGGTCCGCCGCCGTCACCGCCTGCCCGGTCTGGGCCGGTTGGCCGTTGACCGTCACCCAGCCGCGCGCCACCCATTCGTCGGCCTCGCGCCGCGAACACAGGCCCATTTCGGCCAGCCGTTTGTTGATGCGCACACTCTCTTGCATGGCAGCGAGTGTAGTGCGCCGGCGCACCGGTTCACACCGCACCGGCCCGAACCGTGCCGATCAACCCTCGCTGGGCAGGGCGTAGGCGCGCAGCGCCGCAAGGTCGAGCACCCGCAAACCGCCATACGTGACCTCGATCAGGCCCTGCTCGTGCAGTGTCGCCAGCGCCAGGTTCACGCGCTGACGCGACAGCCCGACCAAATAAGCCAGCTCCTGCTGCGTGATGCGCAACAGCTGCCCCACACCCGGAAACAGCCCAGGGTGAAACAGATTGGCCAAGCTGCGCGCCACCCGCACCTCAGGCTCGCTCAGGCGGTCGATCTCGCGCGCGGCGATGAACTGCCCCAAGCGCTCGTTGAGCTGGCACATGACAAAGCGGTTGAAGCCGATCGAATGATCCAGCAGCCAGTGAAAGGTCTCGACCGGCAGCCCCGCCACCAAGCTCTTGCGCAGCGCCTGCACGTTGTAGCGGTAGGGCTCGCGCTTGAGCGCCGTGCCCTCGCCAAACCAGCCCCCGGGGGCCAAGCCGGCAAAGGTCATGATCGGGCCCAGGCTGTCGTCGTTGCTCATCTTGAGCAAGCCCTCGACCAGCCCGAACCAGAACGTCACCGGTCGCCCGACGCGGCAAATCGAGTCGCCCGGCTGCGCCAGCGTCACCATCAGTTCGCTGCGCACGCGCTCGCGTTCATCCGCGCTCAGGCGCGGCACCCAGACGATCGCCGCGAACTCCGCATCGCTCAAAGTCCGCGCCCGTTGCCGCAAAGCATCCCGATAAACCATCGCTGCCTCCAGTCGCGCCACACACCCTAGGGTAAGTCCTAGCAGGGCCGCACCCTAGATTGTCGTCGCAAGGACAACATGGCGTCAAACCCTGGCGTACAGTGCGCAACAGATTCAAGCCGATATGAAGCCCGCTCATGGGCCGGGCCGCCAGATTAGAGGAGACGACATGCAGACCACCTTCCCGCGTTTGTTGCTGGAGCACGCCGCCAAGCGCCCTACCGCGCCGGCGATGCGCGAAAAAGAATACGGCATCTGGCAGAGCATCGACTGGCGCGGCATGGCCGACTTGACCAGCCACATCGCCGCCGGCCTGCACCAGTTGGGCTTGCGCCGCGGCGAACACCTGATCGTCATCGGGGCCAACCGGCCGCGCCTGTACGCCTCCATGCTGGCGGCGCAGGCCCTGGGTGCGGTGCCGGTGCCGCTGTACCAAGACGCGGTGGCGGGCGAATGCGTGTTCCCAATCACCAACACCGAGGTGCGCTTCGTGGTCGTCGAAGACCAGGAGCAGGTGGACAAAATGCTCGAAATCCGCTCGCAGTGCCCGCTGCTCGAGCACATTTTGTACGACGACCCACGGGGTTTGCGCAACTACGACGAACCCGGCTTGGCCGGCTTGCAAGAAGTGATCGCCGCCGGGGCCGTGTTTGTGCAGCAGCACCCCGAGTTTTTCAAAAACGAAGCCGAGCAGGCCCGCGCTGAAGATGTGGCGGCGATGTTCTACACCTCGGGCACCACCGGCAACCCCAAGGGCGTGGTGCACACCCACGCCTCGCTGCTCGATCGCGCCGCCGCCGGGGCGCGCTTTGACAAACTGACCGAAAGCGAAGAGGTGCTGGCCTACCTGCCGCCGGCTTGGATCGGGCAAAACATTTTCAGCTACGCGCAGTGGCTGGCGTGCGGCTACGTGGTCAATTGCCCCGAATCGACCGCCACCGTGACCATCGACCTCAAAGAAATCGGCCCCACCTACTACTTCGCGCCGCCACGGGTGTTCGAGGGTTTGCTCACCAACGTCACCATCCGCATGGAAGACGCCGGCGCGCTCAAGCGCAAGCTCTACAGCAGCTTCATGGAGCACGCCAAAAAGGTCGGCCCGGCGCTGATGGACGGCAAAAGCATCGGCGCCGCCGATCGGCTGCTGTACGCGCTGGGCAACCTGATGGTCTATGGGCCGCTGCGCAACACGCTCGGGTTTTCGCGCGTGCGCGTGGCCTACACCGCCGGCGAGGCCATCGGCCCCGATCTGTTCACCTTTTACCGCTCGATCGGCATCAACCTCAAGCAGCTCTACGGCTCGACCGAAACGGCGGTGTTCGTCTGCTTGCAGCCCGACCACGAGGTGCGCGCCGACACCGTGGGCGTGCCCATCGACGGCGTCGAGATCAAGCTGGCCGACAACGGCGAAATCTTGGTCAAATCGCCCGGGCTGCTCAAGGAATACTACAAAAACGAAAAAGCCACGCGCGAGGTGCTCACCCCCGACGGCTGGTACCACACCAGCGACGCCGGCTTCATCGACGCCAGCGGCCACCTGAAAATCATCGACCGCGTCAAAGACGTGGGCCGCATCAAGGGCGGCGCCAACGACGGCGCCCTGTTCGCGCCCAAATACGTCGAAAACAAGCTCAAGTTCTTCCCCTACATCAAAGAGGCGGTGGCCTACGGCGACGGGCGCGAGCGCGTGTGCGTGTTCATCAACATCGACCTCGAGGCCGTGGGCAACTGGGCCGAGCGCCGCAACCTGCCCTACGCCGGCTACACCGACTTGGCCGGCAAGCCCGAGGTGCTGCAGCTCATCAAGGGCTGCGTCGAGCAAGTCAACGCCGACCTGAGCCGCGACGCGCTGCTGGCGGGCAGCCAGATCCACCGCTTTTTGGTGCTGCACAAAGAGCTCGACCCCGACGACGGCGAGCTCACCCGCACCAACAAGGTGCGCCGCGGCTTTATCGGCGAGAAGTACGCGGTGCTGGTCGATGCGCTCTACGGCGGTAAAGCCGAGCAGTTCATCGAAACCCAGGTCAAGTTTGAAGACGGGCGCACCGGCAAAGTGAGCGCCACGCTCAAGCTGCTCGACGTGCAGACCTACGCAAACGTCAAGGCGGCCGCATGAAGCACACCATCCTGCACCTGGCCCTGGGACTACGGAGTTTGGCATGAGCAAGAAAAAAATCGGCGACGTCATCCTCGACGTCCACAACATCAGCCTGCGCTTTGGCGGCGTGAAAGCGCTGAGCGACATCTCGTTCGACGTGCGCGAGCACGAAATCCGCGCCATCATCGGCCCCAACGGCGCCGGCAAGAGCTCGATGCTCAACTGCATCAACGGCGTCTATAAGCCGCAAGAGGGCTCGATCACCTTCCGCGGCCAGACCTTCAAGCACATGAACAGCCGCCAGGTGGCCGAACTGGGGGTGGCGCGCACCTTCCAGAACCTGGCGTTGTTCAAGGGCATGAGCGTGATCGACAACCTCATGACCGGGCGCAACTTGCGCATCAAGAGCAACCTGCTGCTGCAGGCGCTGCGCTGGGGCCCGGCCGAGCGCGAGGAAAGCGAGCACCGTGAGAAGGTCGAGCGCATCATCGACTTCCTCGAAATCCAGGCCCACCGCAAAACCCCGGTCGGGCAGCTGCCCTACGGCTTGCAAAAGCGCGTGGACCTCGGGCGCGCGCTGGCCATGGAGCCGCAGGTGCTGCTGCTCGACGAGCCCATGGCGGGCATGAACGTCGAAGAAAAGCAGGATATGTGCCGCTTTGTGCTCGACGTCAACGACGAATTCGGCACCACCATCGTGCTCATCGAGCACGACATGAGCGTGGTGATGGACATCTCCGACCGCGTGGTGGTGCTCGACTACGGCAAAAAGATCGGCGACGGTGTGCCCGACGAGGTGCGCGCCAACCCCGACGTGATCAGCGCTTACCTCGGCACCAGCCATTAAAACAGGAGACCAGACATGGGATTTTTCCTCGAAACCATCATCGCCGGGCTGATGAACGGCGTGCTCTACTCGCTGGTGGCGCTGGGCTTTGTGTTGATCTTCAAGGCCTCGGGCGTGTTCAACTTTGCCCAAGGCGCGATGGTGCTGTTTGCCGCGCTGGCCATGGCGCGCTTTGCCGAATGGCTGCCCGAGTGGCTGGGCTTTGAGAGCCTGCTGTTGGCCAACGTCTTGGCTTTTGCCATCGCCGCGTTCCTGATGCTGATTTTTGCTTGGGCGGTCGAGCGCTTCGTGCTGCGCCACCTGGTGAACCAAGAAGGGGTGGTGTTGCTCATGGCGACGCTGGGCATTACCTTCTTCATCGACGGTTTTGGCCAGACCATCTTTGGCAGCGACATCTACGCCATCGACCTGGGCCTGCCGGCCGAGCCGATCTTCATCCTCGAAGGCCTGTTCCCCGGCGGCTTGCTGATCAACCAAGACGACCTCGTCACGGCCCTGATGGCGATGGCCATGGTCGCGCTGCTGACGCTGTTTTTCCAGAAAACCGGCACCGGCCGCGCCCTGCGCGCCGTGGCCGACGACCACCAAGCGGCGCAGTCGGTCGGCATTCCGCTGGGCCGGATGTGGGTCATCGTCTGGTTCATGGCTGGCTTGACGGCGCTGGTGGCCGGCATGATCTGGGGCGAGAAGATGGGGGTGCAGTTCGCCCTCACCTTCGTGGCGCTCAAGGCGCTGCCGGTGATCATCTTGGGCGGCCTGACTTCAGTCCCGGGCGCGATCGTGGCCGGCCTGATCATCGGCGTGAGCGAGCAGTTGGCCGAGGTCTATATCGGGCCGATGGTCGGCGGTGGCATCCAGATCTGGTTTGCCTACGTGCTGGCGATGGTGGTGCTGCTGTTTAGACCGCAGGGCCTGTTTGGCGAAAAAATCATCGACCGCGTATAAAACTCGCTCAGGAAGAACGGAACCATCATGTTTTACCGCGAAAACGGTCAGTTCAAGACCACCTACAAATCCGACCAGCAGATTTTTGCCGTCAAGCAAGACCGCATCGCCATCATCGCCATCATCGCCTTCGCCTTCATCGGCGTGCCGATGCTGGCCGACGAGTACCTGTTTCGCGCCATCTTGGTGCCGTTTCTGATTCTGGCGCTGGCCGCCATCGGGGTCAATATTCTGGTGGGTTATTGCGGCCAGATCTCCCTCGGCTCCGGCGCCTTCATGGCCGTGGGCGCCTACATGGCCTACAACGTCTTCATGCGTGTCGAGGACATGCCGCTGATCGTGGCCTTGCTCTCGGGCGGCTTTTTCGCCATGCTGGCGGGCATCATCTTTGGCATCCCCAGCCTGCGCGTCAAGGGCTTGTACTTGGCCGTGGCCACGCTGGCGGCGCAGTTCTTCTTTGACTGGCTGTTTGTGCGTGTGCGCTGGTTCACCCTCGACAGCCCGGCCGGCACCGCCGAAGTCAGCAACCTGAGCGTGTTCGGCTGGCAGATTGCCACGCCGATGGACAAGTACCTGTTCGTGCTCGGCTTCGTGGTGGTGTTTGCCTTGCTGGCCAAAAACCTGGTGCGCGGCCCGATCGGGCGCGAGTGGATGGCGATCCGCGACATGGACGTGGCCGCTTCGGTGATCGGCATCCGCCCGATGTACGCCAAGCTCACCGCCTTTGCCGTCAGCTCCTTCATCATCGGCGTCGCGGGGGCGCTGTGGGCCTTCGTCCACTTGGGTTCTTGGGAGCCGCTGTCGTTTGACATCAACCGCTCGTTCCAACTGCTGTTCATCGTCATCATCGGCGGCTTGGGATCGATCATGGGCTGCTTCTTTGGCGCCGCCTTCATCGTCATCACGCCGATCGTGCTCAACCAGCTGCTGCCTTGGATCGGCCGCCTGTTCGGGGTCGAAATCTCGACCGCCATGGTGGGCCACGCCGAGTTCATGATCCTTGGCGCCCTGATCGTCTGGTTTCTGATCAAAGAACCGCACGGCTTGGCCAAGTACTGGAGCATGGCGCGCCACAAACTGCGTCTGTGGCCGTTCCCACATTGAGTTGCTTCCTTTGGTGGCTGGCGCCCGACACCTCGCCAGCCGCCCTCGTCCTTGTGTGAGTTAGGTGTTGGATTAAGGAGACATTCCATGAGGTTGCGACAACTCGCACTATCAGCAGTGGTGGCAGTGGCCGCGCTGACCAGTGCCCTGACCACCAGCTTGGCCATGGCCCAAGCCCCGGTGCAGTTCTTCCCCAGCCTGACCGGCCGCACCGGCGCCGTGGCCCCGAACGCGGCGCCGTTTGCCAACGGCTTCGCCGACTACATGAAGCTGGTCAACGCGCGCGGCGGCATCAATGGCGTGCAAACGCTGGTCGAAGAATGCGAAACCGCCTACGCCACCGACCGCGGCGTGGAGTGCTACGAGCGCCTCAAGGCCCGCCACGGCGGCGCCACGGTGTTCCAGCCGCTCTCGACCGGCATCACCTTCGCGCTCATGCCGCGCTTGGCAGTTGACAAGATCCCCATGATCACCTCGGGTTACGGTCGCAGCGACACCGCTGACGGCGCCATTTTCCCGTGGGTGTTCCCGTTGCTGGGCCACTACTGGATCGCTGGCGACGTGGTGTTGCAACACATCGCCAACCGGTCTGGTGGCTGGGACCGCCTGCGCGGCAAGACCATCGCCGTGGTCTATCACGACAGCCCGTTTGGGCGCGAGGTGCTGCCGATCATCAACCGCCGCGCCGAAATGCACGGCTTCACGGTGCTGGCGCTGCCGGTGCCGCCTCCCGGCGTGGAGCAGCGCGCGATCTGGCTGCAAATCCGCCAGCAGCGGCCCGACTTCGTGATCATGCAGACTTGGGGCGTGATGACCGCGACCGCGATCCGCCAAGCGGTGGCCACCGGTTTTCCGCGCGACCGCATGTTTGGCCTCTGGTGGAGCGGGGCCGAGCCCGATCTGCGCGACATCGGCGCCGACGCCCGCGGCTACAGCGCGGTCATGATGCAGCACGGCCAAGCGCGTGACTCCGAAGTGGTGCGCCAGATTCTGGCCCAGGTGCACGACCGTGGCCAAGGCACCGGCCCGCGCGCCGAAGTCGGTGACGTGCTCTACATGCGCGGCGTGGTCGGCGCCATGCTGGCGGTCGAAGGCGTGTTCCGCGCCCAAGAGCGTTTTGGCCGTGGCCGCCACGTCACCGGCGAGCAAGCGCGCTGGGGCTACGAGAACCTCAACATCACCCAAGCGCGGCTGGACCAGCTCGGCTTTGCCGGGGTGCTGCGCGGCCCGATCGTGACCTCGTGCCGCAACCACGTGGGCACGGCTCTGATGCGCATCCACACCTGGAACGGCACCGGCTTTGACTGGTCTTCGGACTGGCTGCAAGCCGACATGACCGTCATCAACCGCATGATCACGGCTTCGGCCGAGGCCTTTGCGCGCGACAACAACATCACGCGCCGCACCGAGCCGGGCTGCTAAGCCGGCTGCCCCTCGCTGCCGCTGTCGCCTTTGGGTTGGCAGCGCAGCGCGGGGGCTGCCGGGTTGCCATGGCGGGTGCTCTGGCCGTGCACCTAGGCAGCCCGCAGTCGCTTGGCCGACCCGCTCTGATTGGAGCGCTGCGGCCAGCCGACTGCCCTACCGCCAACCGTTTCCCCCTGTCGAGGTTTACCCATGAGCACGCCTTCCATCGTCATCAACGTCAACGGCATCGAGGTCATCTACAACCACGTGATCTTGGTGCTCAAGGGCGTCTCGCTGCAAGTGGCCGACGGCCAGATCGCCGCCATTCTGGGCGGCAACGGCGCCGGCAAGACCACCACCCTGCGCTCCATTTCAAATTTGCTCAAGGCCGAGCGCGGCGAAGTCACCAAAGGCAGCGTGGAGCTGCGCGGCGAGCGCATCGACATCCTGAGCACCTCCGACCTGGTCAAACGCGGCGTGGTGCAAGTGATGGAAGGGCGCCACTGCTTTGCCCACCTGACGATCGAAGAAAACCTGCTCACCGGCGCCTACACCCGCAGCGGCAAGGCCGAGATCGCGGCCAGCCTCGAGAAGGTCTATAACTACTTTCCGCGCCTCAAGACCCGGCGCACCAGCCAAGCCGCCTACACCTCGGGTGGCGAGCAGCAGATGTGCGCCATCGGCCGCGCCCTGATGGCCAACCCCAGCGTGCTGCTGCTCGACGAACCCTCCATGGGGCTGGCGCCGCAGATCGTCGAAGAGGTGTTCGAGATCGTCAAAGACCTGAACCAGAAAGAGCGCGTCACCTTCCTGATCGCCGAGCAAAACACCAACATGGCGCTGCGCTACGCCGACTACGGCTACATCATGGAGAGCGGGCGCATCGTCATGGACGGCAAGGCCGACGACCTGCGCAACAACGAAGACGTGAAAGAGTTCTACCTCGGCATGGGCGGCACCGAGCGCAAGAGCTTCAAAGATGTGAAAAGCTACAAACGGCGCAAGCGCTGGCTGGCTTGAGCCCCGGCCCGAGCGATTTAAAGCCCTTGTTTGCCGACACAGAAAGCCCTGCCGCCATGCCTGCACACTACGACGCCTTGGAAACCCGCGCCCCAGCCGAGCGCGAGGCCGCTTTGCTGGCGGCTTTGCCGGCGCACGTGCGCCATGCGCAGACCCACAGCGCGGCTTATGCTGATTTGCTGGCCGGCGTCAGCCCCGAGGCGATTTGCAGCCGCAGCGCCTTGGCGCAACTGCCGCTGCTGCGCAAGAGCGAGCTGCTGGCGCGCCAGCAAGCCAGCCGGGCCGCCGGTGGCGACCCCTTCGGCGGTTTTTCCACCATCGGCTGGCTGGGCCTGCGCCAAGCGGCCACAGCGCGGCGGGTCTATCAGTCGCCGGGCCCGATCTACGAACCCGAAGGCTTGGCGCCCGACTACTGGCGCGTGGCGCGCGCGCTGGTGGCGGCGGGCTTCGAGCCCGGCGAGCTGGTGCACAACTGCTTTAGCTACCACCTCACGCCCGGCGCCTGGATGATGGAAAGCGGCGCCCAGGCGCTTGGCTGCGCCGTGATCCCGGGTGGCGTGGGCAACACCGAACAGCAACTGGCGGCAATTGCCGACCTGCGCCCCAGCGCCTACACCGGCACCCCGAGCTTTTTGCGCATCCTGGTCGAAAAAGCCGAGCAAGCCGGGCAAAAGCTGTCGATCACCAAAGCCTTGGTCTCGGGCGAGGCCTTTCCACCGTCGCTGCGCGACTGGTTGCAGGAACGCGGCATTGCCGCCTACCAGTGCTACGCCACCGCCGACGCTGGCGTGATCGCCTACGAAACGGCTGCGCGCCAAGGCCTGGTGCTCGACGAGCAGGTGCTGCTCGAGATCGTGCGCCCGGGCACCGCCGAACCCGTGCCCGAGGGCGAGGTGGGCGAGGTGGTGGTCACGGTGTTCAACCCAGACTACCCGCTGCTGCGCTTTGGCACCGGCGACCTGTCGGCCATCCTGCTTGGGCCCTGCCCAAGCGGGCGCAGCAACGCGCGCATCAAAGGCTGGCTCGGGCGCGCCGACCAGACCACCAAGATCAAGGGCATGTTCGTGCACCCGGGGCAAGTGGCCGAGGTGCTGCGCCGCCACCCCGAGCTGCACAAAGGCCGCTTGGTGGTCAGCGGCCAGATGGCCGACGACCAGATGCTGCTGCGCGCCGAGCTGCGGCCGGGCTTTGCTGCGGCGTCTGCAGACTTGGCCGAGGCGCTGGCGCACAGCCTGCGCGAAGTCACCAAGCTGCGCGGCCAAGTCGAGCTGCTGGACCCCGGCACCCTGCCCAACGACGGCAAGGTGATCGAGGACGCCCGCCGTTACGACTGAGACTGATACAGATTGAGCGTCAGGCGCTCGCGCTCGATCACCCGCGCCACCGCCGGCAGGGCAGCAAAGTCTTGCACCAGCGCCCAAGTGGCGGGCAGGCTTTGCGGGTCGATCACGGCCAGCCCACCCCAGCGCAGCAACGTGAGCGCATAGGCGTCAACCGCGCCCGGCTGCTCGCCACTGAGCCACGGCGTGGCCTTGTGCGCCACCCACTGCTCGATTTCGGCCAGCTCTTTGCGGTACTGCCCCGGCGCGTGCGCCTTGATCAAAGCCTGGCAGGCGGCGTCGTCGCTGAACTTTTGGGGGGCAAAAAAGCGCCCAAAGGTCGGGTGCACGGTGTTGTTCATCCACAGCAGCTTTTCCAACGCCCGGGTGCGCGCCAAGCCCGCAGGCGGCAACAGTTGCGCCTGGGGAAAGCGCTGGTCCAGGTGCAACACGATGGCCACGATCTGGCTGATGGCGTCGGAGCCATCGACCAACACCGGCACCTGACCGTGCGGGTTGAGGGCCAGAAACTCGGGGCTGCGCTGCTCGCCGCGGTGCAGCTTGAGCAACACCGGCTCGAAGGTGGCGCCAGCCAACTCGAGCGCGGCGTGTGCCACGAAAGAACAGGCTCCGGGCGAAAAATACAGCTTGAGGCTCATGCGCATCTCCAAAAAACAGGTTGTAGGTCGCGACGCATCATAAACCGGGCGCACAATGGCTTACAGTAGCCGGCAGCCCAATGCCGCCCCAAGATGAGCAGCCCACACACCCCACCCGCCCCTGCAGCCCCGCTGGGATTGTCCGCCTGGCGCAAACGCCTAGCGGCGGTGCAGCTGCCCTTGGTCAGCCCGCCCGAGGTGCTCAAGGCGCTGCAGGACCCAGACTTGCCCAGTCCGCGCTTGCTCGAGGCCCTGAACCGCGACCTGCCGCTGGGCTTGGCGGTGATGCGCCATGCGCAGAGTGCAATGCCCAAGGGCCAGCGCGTCAGCGACCTGGCTCACGCTGTGGGCATACTGGGCCTCACGCGCCTCTACAAGCTGATCGACACCCTGGGCCAGCAGCGCTTGCAGCTGGACAAACCGGGCCATCTGCGCTTGGCCGAAGCGTTGCAAACCAGCCGCCTAGCTGGGCATTTGGCACTGCAGTTTGCCCAGATCGAGCCGGGCAACACCGGCTTGGCGCGCATGGGCGCGGTGCAGGCACAAAACGTGGCCGAGTGGCTGCTGGCAGTGGCGGCGCCCGCCTTGGCCGACACCTTGGCGCAGCGGGTGCAGGACAACGAACGCCCGGCACGGGTCGAGCAGGAGCTGCTGGGCTGCACGCTGACGCAGCTCAGCGCCGCCGTAGCCGTGGATCTGGGTCTGTTTCAGGCCGACAGCGCGACCTTGCTGCATGCGGTAGAGCCAGCGCTGCTCGGCCGCGCTGCCCGGCTGGCTTGGATGGGCACCAACCCGCCTGAAATCCTGCCCGAAATCGGGCGCTGGCTGCACCGGCCCAGCACCCTGCCTTCGCTGCTGCAAATGCTGGCGCACGAGCTCATGCACGACTGGTACAGCCGACGCAGCACCCTCCTGTTTAAGGCGCTCTCGGCGCACCGCCACCTTAAGCTCGACCAGGTGCTGTACGCGACCCGGCGCGCCGCCGTGCAAGCCAGCCAGGAACCGCATTTGTGGACTTTTTGCGCCGCCCCGGCCACGCGGCTGCTGTGGCCACCCAAGCCCCGCCAGCGCCGCGTGGGCGCCGCCGCTCCAGCGGCCGAGTCCGTGCGCAAGCCCGCGCCACTTGAGCCAACGGCTCGCGTGCCACAGCCGGCTCACCTCAAAGCCCCCAGCCCAGCCCCAGCGCCCGAGCCACACCCAAAGCCCCCGCTCCAGCACCCCAGCTCCATCGAGCCCGGCAGCCGCGCCCGCAACCTGATCGACCTGTTCGTAGAAGACTGCCGCAGCGGCCGCCACGCCGACCTGAGCACTTTCTTTCGCGCCTTCAAGCTCAGCCTGGCCGACGGCTTGGGGCTGGAGCGTTACGCGCTGTTTTTGAAGATGGCGCAGGGCGACCAACTGGTGTGTTTTCTGGCGCGCGGTTTTGGCTCCGAGATCGAGCCGCGCCGCTACAGCCTGGCGCTGGATGGGCACAACCTGATCGCCAAGGTATTTTCACAGCCCAACGGCTTTTACATGGCCGAACGCGGCCGCGTGGCCGGGCTGCGCGCCCTGCTGCCCGAAAAGCTGCGCCCCGAGCTGCTCGACAGCGGCGCGCTGTGGGGGGCGGTGCACGTGAACCAGCGCTCGGTCGGCGTGTTGTGGGCCGACGGTGGTGCCGCCGGCGACGACCTCGACCCGGTGCAATATGCCGGGTTCAAGCTGCTGGTGCGCCACTTTGGCGACGAGCTCACGCGCCTGATGCGGGTGCAAAAGAGCCAAACCGTGTTTGCCGACTCGCAAGGGCGCTAAACCGGCCGCAACCAGCGGCCCAAGCGCTGCCGGCCCCGCTCTCTGCCAGCCTACTGCCAGCCGACCTGGAACGCCTCCTCGGCGCGCCCCTGCTCGAGCAAACTCAGCACCTTGGCTTGGTACTGGGCAATGGGCTGCTCCAGATCGACCACGATCTCGACGCGCCGGTTCTGTGCCCGGTTTTCGGGCGTGAGGTTGTCCTGCACCGGCCGCGTTTCGGCCAACCCACTGATGCGCAGGCGATCCATCGCCACCGCGCCCTTGGCCAGCAAGGCGTTGGCCACCGAGGCCGCGCGCGCCGCCGACAGATCCCAGTTCGAGGCATAGCGCGCCGAGCGCATCGGGATGTTGTCGGTGTGGCCCTCGATCGAAATCCGGCCCGGCACTTGCGCCAGCGAATCGCCAATATCGCCCAAAATGCCCTGAAACTCACCTGACAACTGCGACGAGCCGGAACCAAAGGAGCCGCGCTCCTCGATGCGGATGATGAGCCGGTTTTCTTCCTGCAACAGCTGCAGCTTTCCGGCCTGTATTTCTTGCTCCAGCGCTTGCGCCAGCTGCTGTGCCGTGCGTGCAACTTGCTGCTGCGTGGCTTGCTCGAGCTGCGCCAACACCTGGGCGGTGTGGGTTTTGAGGCGCGGGTCGTCTTGCTGGGTTTGCTGGCGCACCTCGTCGAGCAGCGTGGGCTCGGGGCGGCCCGGCGAGAAATGGTCGAACACCGGGCTCGTGCCCATGGGGATCTCCATTGCCGGCACCTCGCGCTGCACGCCAAAGGCTTGCTCCAGCGATTCGGCGATCTGCTTGAATTTGGTGGCGTCGATCTCGGCAAAGGAGAGCAGCAGCACAAAAAAGCACATCAGCAGCGACATCAGGTCGGCAAAGGTCATGACCCAAGCCGGCATGGAGCGCTTTTCCTCTTCGGGTTCCTCCATGGCCACGGCTCAGTCCTCGGCCTTGCGCTGCTTGGGCGGCAGGTAGCTGTTCACGAGCTGCTCGACCACGCGCGGGTTGCTGCCGCTTTGTATGGCGGTGACGGCGTCGATCAGCATCGCGTTCATGCGCGCCTCTTCGGTCATGCGCAGGTTGAGCTTGTCGGCCAGTGGCAGAAAAATCATGGTCGCCAAAATGGCGCCGTAGAGCGTGGTCAGCAAAGCCACCGCCATCGCCGGGCCGATCGAGGCCGGGTCTTCCATGTTGGCCAGCATCTGCACGAGGCCGATCAGGGTGCCTGATCATGCCCATGGCCGGGGCCACGTCGCCCATGGCCGAGAACACCTTGGCACCCCAGCGGTGCCGGTCCAGCGTCAGCAGGCGCTCTTTTTCCAGCTTGGAGCGCACGACCTCGGGCGCGTGGCCATCGACCATCATCTGGATGCCCATTTTGAAAAACGTGACCTCGGTGTCGTGGCCGTCGAGCGCCAAAAAACCGTCTTTGCGCGCGATGCGCGAGACTTCGAGAATCTCTTCGATCAGGGCGTCGGTGGCGGGCAGCTTGAACTTGAAAGCCTTGACGGCAACCTTGAAGGCCCCAAAAACTGCTGCAGGCTAAACTTGGACAGCACCACGAACACGCTGCCACCGATCACAATCAGCACCGAAGCCGGATCGAGAAAGCCGCCGGGGTCGGCGCCCAAAATGATGGCGGCCATAACGATGGCCATCGCGCCGATGAGTCCGATGAGGGTAGCGAGATCCAAAGCGTAAACTCCAGTTTGTGGCCGCTGCGTGGCCTCCAGCGGCCCATGCTGTTTCAGGCGTTGCACGCTGCGGTGCAACAACTGCACCGAGTATATTGAGCTTCGATGAAAGGCGGCCTAAAACCCGACCGCTTTTTTCAGTTTGCTGAGCCTGTGCTGTTGCGCACCGCCGACTTGCGCACCGTTGTTTTGCGCGCAGCGGCGGGCTTGACCGCACGGGTGCCTTTGGCCGCCGCAGCCGCCTTGGCAGGCACGGCCGCCGTCCCCGGTTCGGCCTTGGCTGCTGGGGTGGGCTTGGCCGCCGCTGGCTTGCGCGCCGCTGTTTTGCCGGCAGGGCGGGGCTCGAACTCGAAGCCCACCTTGCCCGCGGCCGCGTCCCACACCAGATAGGCTTTGAAGGCGCGCCGGGTTTTGTTCGAGACGAAGCGCTGCAACAAATCGGTCTTGCCGCTGTGCAGCAGCTTGCTCATCTGCGCCGGCTCGATCACCTGCTGCAAGATCACGGCCCCGCTCTTGAAGTCGCAGTTCGGCTCGGCCTGCAGCGTGCTGGGCACGGCGTGGCTGCACACGTACTGGCTGCCGTGGGCATAGACCGGGCTGGCGCACTTGGGGCAGGGCCCGAGCGGCTCGGCGGCGCTGAAATCGGCCAGCTCACCGCTGCCTTCGGCCTTTTTGTCGTCGCCAAAGTCGAATTCCAGCTTCCAGTTTTGCCCCTCGGCGTCGAAGGCCAGCGCCAGCTCGGCCACAAAGGGCCAGCCGGCCTTGGAGCGAAAGCCCTGCAGCGGCCCGATGCGCCGGTCGCGCAACAGGGCTTCGGCCTCGGCCAGCTCAAAGGTGCGCCCGGCGGGCGACTTGCCAAAAGAAAAACCGCAGCCCTGGCCGGCCTCGGCAGCGGCTTCGGTCGCGGCCGCGGCCGCGCCGGCCCCGGTGCAGGCGTAGCGGCGGTAGTTTTCGCGCACCACGCCGCCGCAGTTGGGGCAGGGGTTGCTCAGGGTGGCGTAGTCGCCGGGCACGCTGTCGCGGTCGTACTCTTTGGCTTGGCGCACCATGCGCTCAGTCAGGTCGGCGATCTGGCGCATGAAGTCGGCGCGGCTCAGCTGCCCGCGCTCCATCAGCGCCAGCTTGTGCTCCCACTGACCCGTCAGCTCGGGCTTGCACAGCTCTTGCACCTGCAGGCCGCGCAGCAGCGTCATGAGCTGGAACGCCTTGGCGGTGGGAATGATCTCGCGGCCCTCGCGCAGCAGGTAGTTTTCGCTCAGCAGGCCTTCGATGATGGCGGCGCGCGTGGCCGGCGTGCCCAGCCCCTTGTCGGCCATGGCGCTGCGCAGTTCCTCGTCGTCGAGCAGCTTGCCCGCGCCTTCCATGGCCCCGAGCAGGGTGGCTTCGTTGTAGCGCGCCGGGGGTCGGGTTTGCAGCGCCTTGACCGCGGCCTCGGTGGTCTGCACGGTTTCGCCCGGTTGCACCGGTACCAGGCGCTGGCCCTTGTCGCCGGCTTGGGCGCCATCGGCCTCGTCGGCGGCCTCTTTGCCATAGACCGCCATCCAGCCCGGCTTGAGCAGCACCTTGCCCTCGGTCTTGAAGTCGTGGCTGGCCGCCGCCAGGTGCACGGTGCTGATGCGGGTCGTGAGCTGAAACTCGGCCGGCGGAAAAAACACCGCCAAAAAACGCCGCGCCACCAGGTCGTAGAGCTTTTGCTCGGCCTCGCTCAGGCCGCTGGGCGCCTGCAGGGTGGGGATGATGGCAAAGTGGTCGCTCACCTTGCTGTTGTCGAACACGCGCTTGCTGGGCCGGATGTAGCCCTGGTCGAGTGCGGTGCGCGCGTGCGGCGCCAAGTGCGCCAACTGGCTGGCGGCGAGCATGGTCACGGTTTGCTGCACCGTGCTCAGGTAGTCTTCGGGCAGGGCGCGGCTGTCGGTGCGCGGGTAGGTCAGGGCCTTGTGCCGTTCGTACAGGCTCTGCGCCAGCGCCAGCGTGGTTTTGGCGCTGAAGCCAAAGCGCCCGTTGGCCTCGCGCTGCAAGCTGGTGAGGTCGTAGAGCAGCCCGCAGGCCTGGGTGCTGGGCTTGGATTCTTCGCTCACTTGCGCCGGCTGGCCGCGCACGGCGGCGGCGATGGCCTCGGCGGCGGCGGCGTTCCAGAGGCGGTCGGCCTTGAGCTCGGCGTCGGCGGCGTCGCCAGCGGGTTTTTTGAAGCCCGGGTCAAACCACTTGCCGGGGTAGCTGCCGGCTTGGGCATCAAAGCTGGCGTGCAGCTCCCAGTAGTCGCGGCTCTTGAAGGCGCGGATTTTTTCTTCGCGCTCGACCACCACCGCCAGCGTCGGCGTCTGCACCCGGCCCACGGTGGTGAGGAAAAAACCGCCGTCGCGGCTGTTGAAGGCGGTCAGGGCGCGGGTGCCGTTGATGCCCACCAGCCAGTCGGCCTCGGAGCGGCTGCGCGCGGCGTCGGCCAGCGGGCGCATCTGCGCGTCGCTGCGCAAGGCGCCAAAGCCGTCGCGGATGGCCTGCGGCGTCATCGACTGCAACCACAGCCGCTGCACCGGCTTGCCCAGCCCCTTGGCGCCGCCAGCGTACTGCTCGATCAGCCTGAAGATCAGCTCGCCCTCGCGCCCGGCGTCGCAGGCGTTGATCAGCGCCGTCACGTCTTTGCGCTTGGCCAGCTTGACCACGGCGTTGAGGCGCGACTTGGTTTTTTCGATCGGCCGCAAGTCGAACTGCGGCGGGATCACCGGCAGGTGGGCAAAGCTCCACTTGCCGCGCTTGACCTCGTGGGTCTCGGGGGCGGCGATCTCCACCAAGTGCCCCACCGCCGAGGTGACAAGGTAGCGCTCGTTCTCGTAGTGCTCGTCGTGCTTGTCGAACTTGCCCGCCAGCGGCGTCAGGGCGCGCACCAAGTCTTGTGCGACCGAGGGTTTTTCGGCGATTACCAGGGTTTTGTGGCTGTTGCTCGTGGTCATCATCTCTACAATCCGTTCTCATGCGCGCACGCGCGCCCATGCATGAGTTAACCTTAGCAAAATTTTGGCCCTTTTCCATGAAGCGCCCAAATCTTGCGCCGCCGACCGATCTCCTGCCCGCTCACCTGCCCGTTCATCTCGCTCAGCCCGCCCTTCACGACCCGCCCGCGCCCTTGCTCCCATGACCGACGCCCGCCTTCTGGCCGATCTGCACGCCGCCGCCGAATCGGTGTGGCAAGACGTGGTGCCGCTGTGTCCGGGCTTTGCGGTCGAGGTGCTGCCGCGCATCGACTCCACCAACTCCGAGCTCATGCGCCGCGCCCGCGACGGCGCGCTGCACCCGCTGCTGCTGGTGGCGGCCGAGCAGAGCGCCGGCCGGGGCCGCCAAGGGCGCCCATGGCACAGCCAAGCCGGCGCCGCGCTCACCTTCTCGCTCGGCTTGCCGCTGCAGCCGGCCGAATGGTCGGGCCTGTCGCTGGCGGTGGGGGTGGCCCTGGCCGAGGCGCTGCACCCACAGGTGCAGATCAAGTGGCCCAACGACCTGTGCTGGCAAGGCCGCAAGCTCGGCGGGGTGCTGGTCGAGACCGTGTCCTTGGGCGCGCAGCGCTATGCGGTGATCGGCGTGGGTCTGAACCTGCACGCCCCGCCGCTGCCGCCCGATGGGGTGCTTGGCCCAGGCATGCCGGCCCTGCCTGCAGCCGGCTTGCTCGATTTGATGCCCGATGCCCCCAAGGGTGTGGGCCACTGGCTGCGCCGCGTGGCGGCACCGCTGCTGCGCCAGGCGTTGGATTTTGAAGCCCAGGGTTTTGCCCACCTGGTGCCGCGCTACGCCGCCCGCGACACCTTGATGGGGCGCCCAGTGCGGCTCTCGGATGGCCGCGAAGGCGTGGCCGACGGGGTGCGCGCCGACGGGGCGCTGTGGCTGGCCACGGCCAGCGGGCGCAGCGCGGTCTGGCAACACGAAGTGAGCGTGCGCCCGTGCTGAGAGCCCTGGCCCTGTGGCTGCTGCTGGGCAACCTGTTGCTCTGGGCCTATGGCCAGGGCCATCTGGCGCCGCTCGGGCTGGCCCCGCACCAAGCGCGCGAACCCGAGCGGCTGGCGCAGCAAGTGGCGCCGCAGACGCTGCGCGTGCTCAACGCCCCGGCACCCGCTGCACCGACCGCGCCCGCGCCCGATCCGGCGGCAACCGAACCCACCGCGACCGCGCCTGTGGCAACACCCGTCCCGCCCACTCCGGCACCGGCACCGGCACCGGCACCGGCACCGGCACCGGCTCCCGCTCCAGCTCCAGCTCCAGCTCCTGCGCCCGCCCCTGCGCCCGCTCCGGCCATCGCGGCGGCGGCTGCGGGCAACGCGTGCTGGCAAGCCAACCGCTTGAGCAGCGGGCAGGCGGCGTTGATTCGCGCCGCCTTGGGCGAACGCGCCGACCTGCAGGGCCGCTGGAGCCTGAACGAGGTGCGCATCGCGCCGCGCTGGTTGGTGTATGTCGGGCCTTTGGCCAGCGAGCGCGCCTTGCAGCAGCGCCGCGCCGAATTGACGCTGGCCCAGATCGAGCACCGCAGCCTGGCCGCGCCGCTGGCGCCGGGACTGGCGCTGGGCACCTTCAGCGCCCGCGAGGGCGCCGAACGTGCCCTGGCGCTACTGCGCGCGCGCGGCGTCACTGACGCCCGCGTGCTGCAAGAACGGCCCGAGTCGATCGTGCACACGCTGGTGCTCAACCCCATCGGCACCGCCGAGCGCCGCCAGCTCGAGGCCAAGGCCATCTGGCCGCCCAACGCGCTGCAGCCGTGCCCTTGAGCGCCGGTCTGCACGCACCACCCCACCCCCGTGGCCGCAACCCAAGGCCCCCACAAACCCCGGCATCCGACCAAATCTTTATGAAAAAACCAATATTTATCAGTAAAATGCCATGAAAAGCAGCAGAGCACCTCAAAATATGCTGCATTGCTGTGGTATGTTGAAAGCATGTTGACCATTCACCCCTCTCACCGTACCGAAACGCGCGCCGCCCTGCGTGTGCTGGTGCTGCTGGGTGTGGCCAGTCTTGCCTTGTTTTGGCTGCCGCTGCCGCAGCCCGGCCACTGGCCCGAATTCGATCTCAAGCTCAGACTGGCCCTCGACCTGGTCGCGGTGTGCCTGGCGGCCTCGATCTTTGCCATCGTCTGGTCGGCACCGGCGGGCAGCGCACCACGCGGCGCCCAGTTGCTGGCCAGCGCTTTCCTGGGTGTGGCGCTGCTCGACGGGTTGCACTTGTTGTTCTCTGCCACCGCGCCCGCTTACGACCCCGCCCACCCAGTCGCCTTGGATTTTGCGCTGGCCTCGCGCCTATTGGCTGCGCTGGCCATCATTTATGCCGTTTGGCAACCTGGGTCCGCGCGCCCGCTGTCGCGCACGGCGCGCTGGCTCGCCGCGCTGCTGGCCTTGGCGAGCGCGGTGGCGATTTTGGGCCTGGTGCTGCGCTTTGGCAGCGGGTTGCATGGGCCGGCATTCCTGGAGCAAGGCGCCGATGCCATCGGCCCCGCGCTGCACCAGCGCTGGGTGCTTGGGCTGCTGCTGGTGCTGCTGGTGCTGGGTGCCTTGCGCCTGCTCAGCTTGCTGCGCCAACCCCGCCGGTTCAATGCCAGCGGCTTTCTGGGCGCGACGCTGGCGCTGCTGGCCCACAGTGCCCTGCTGTTGCACGGCACCGGCTCGACCGACCCTTACTTGATCAGCGGCTACGCCTTCAAGCTGCTGGCCTACGGCTTTCTCTATCAGGCCCTGCTTGCAGAAACCGTCCGGGCGCCGCACCGCGCACTGCTCGCGCGCACCACCGAGCTCGAACAGGCCCGCGCCCAACTGGCGCACGATCACCAGCAACTGCAGGCCGCCAGCGCGCAAATGCAGCAAGAAATCGCCGAACGCGAACGCGCCCAAGCCGAGCGCGCAACCCTGGTGCACCAACTGAGCGACCTGGCGGCGAACGTTCCCGGGGTGCTGTTCACCTACCGCCACGACGCCGACGGCCGTCCCCACTGCCACTACCTGAGCCAGCGTGCCGAGGCCGTGTGCGGCCTGGCGCGCGAGCAGCTGCAAGCCGACATTGCCCATCTGATGGCGCGCCTGCGCACCCGCGACCGGGTGCAGCTGCTGCGCGCCATGGCCGAATCCGAGCGCCTGCTCGACCCCTTGCACACCACCTTCAGGCTGCCGCACCCGGAGCGGGGCTTGCGCTGGATCGAAGTCACCGCGCAGCCGCACCACCAACCCGATGGCGGCGTGCTGTGGCATGGCTACGCCCACGACGTCACGCGCACCCACACCGATCAAGAATGGCTGCGCCTTGCCGACAAGGTGTTCGAGGCCAGCGAAAGCGGCATTTTCGTCACCGATGCGCGCCGCCGCCTGGTCAAGGTCAACCCCTCGTTCACCGACATCACGGGCTATGCGCCTGCCGAAGTGCTGGGCCGTTCGCCCAAATTGCTCGGCTCCGGCCAGCACGACCCGCAATTTTTTGCCCGCATGATCGACACGCTGGCGCATCAGGGGGCGCTGGCAAGGCGAGGTCTGGAACCGGCGTCGTTCGGGCGAGTTGTATGCCCAGTGGCTGGCGGCCTCGTGCATCCGCAACACGGCGGGCGAAATCACGCACTATCTGGCGGTTTTTACCGACATTTCGGGCCTGAAGGCGCACGAACAGCAGCTCGACCACCTGGCCAACCACGACATGCTCACCGGCCTGCCGAATCGGCGCCTGCTGCGCGACCGGCTGCAGCAGGCCATCGCTTACAGCCAGCGCAACGGCAGCGGTCTGGCGTTGGCCATGCTCGACCTCGATGGCTTCAAGCCGGTCAACGACGCGCACGGCCATGCGGTGGGCGACAAGCTGCTGTCCGAGGTGGCGCTGCGGCTGCGCCAGGTGGTGCGCGCCGACGAAACCGTGGCTCGCTTGGGCGGCGACGAGTTCGTGCTGCTGTTTCGCGAGAACCACGGGCCGCTGCCGCTGGAGCGCGTGCTGCAAACGGTGCAAGAGCCGATGCAGATCAACGGCCTGCGGCTGCAGGTGGGGGCCAGCATGGGGGTCACGCGGTTGCGCGCCGACAACGCCAGCGTCGAGCAGATGCTGCAAGAGGCCGACCAAGCCATGTACCACGCCAAAGAGGCGGGCCGCAACCGCTTTGAGTTTTTCCAACCGGCGCCCTGACGACTATGCCCCCACCCGACCCTGCTGTGCCCGCGCCGGCCAGCGCGCTGCTGCTGGCCGCTGGCCGCGGCGAGCGCATGCGCCCGCTCACCGACCGCACCCCCAAGCCGCTGCTGGCCCTGCACGGCCAGCCACTGATCGCTTGGCACCTGGACGCGCTGGCGCGCGCCGGCGTGCGCCACGCCGTCATCAACACCGCTTGGCTGGGCGAGCAGCTGCCGCAGCGCTTGGGCCAGTGCTGGCGCGGCCCCGCACCCGCCGTGCTCTCAGCGGCGCTGCCCGCAACGGGCCAAGGCGCCAGCAAACCCCAAGCGCCCGAGCCGGGCGCTGGCTTGGCCCTGAGCTACTCGCACGAAGGGCACGACTTTGGCGGCGCGCTCGAAACCGCTGGCGGCATCGCGCGCGCGCTGCCCGCGCTGGCCGACTGCTTCTGGGCCGTGGCCGCCGACGCCTACGCGCCCCGCTTCGCCTTCGACCCCGCGGCCTTGCAGCGCTTTGCCGCCAGCGGCCGGCTGGCGCACCTGTGGCTGGTGCCCAACCCGCCGCAGCACCCGGGCGGCGACTTCGGCCTCGGGCCCAGCCCCGACCCTTGCAGCCACCCGCTGGCGCTCAACCTGCCGCCCACGCACCCCGGGGCGCGCCACACCTTCAGCGGGCTGGCGCTGTACCGGCGCGCGCTCTTTGCCCCGCCCTGGCTCGAGATCGCAGCCGGCAACCCGCAGGGCATACACGCCGCCCTCGCACCGCTGTTGCGCCGGGCCATGGACAATGGCCTAGTGAGCGCCGAGCTGTACCTCGACCCCTGGGCCGACGTTGGCACCCCGGAGCGCCTAGCCGCCCTCGAAGCACAACCCCGCACATGAACGCCACCCACCCCCAAGCCACCGACTCCACCACCGGCCCCGCCGCCGACCCCGCCGCCGACCCGGCTGCCACGGCAGCGCCCACCCCCCCAGCCGTCACCCCCATGGCCCACGCTGGCGTCTATGCCGCGCGCCGCGCCCGCTTGGCGGCCCAACTGGGCCCCGGCGGCATCGCCCTCATCCCCACCGCGCCCGAGCGCAAGCGCAACCGCGACAACGAACACCCCTACCGCTTCGACAGCTACTTTTACTACCTCACCGGCTTCACCGAGCCCAACGCTTGGCTGCTGCTCGACGAGCACGGCCACAGCACCCTGTTTTGCCAGCCCAAAGACCTGCAGCGCGAGATCTGGGACGGCTACCGCTTGGGGCCCGAAGCGGCTCCGGCCGCGCTCGGCGTCAGCGCCGCCCACTCGATCGACGAGCTCGACGCCCGCCTGCCCGCGCTGCTCGAAAACCGCAGCAGCCTGTGCTACCCCTTCGCCACCCACCCCGGCCTAGAGGGCCGCATCGACGGCTGGCTGCACAAAGTGCGCGCGCGCGCGCGCTACGGCGCCCAGTGCCCCGACACCCAGCGCGACCTGTGCGCCCTGCTCGACGAGATGCGCTTGTTCAAAGACGCACACGAACTCGAGCTCATGCGCCGCGCCGCGCAGATCAGCGCCGGTGCCCACGTGCGCGCCATGCAGCAATGCGGCCGCTGGCTGCGCGGCGGCCGGGCGCTGCGCGAATACCACCTCGAGGCCGAGCTGTTGCACGAATTTCGCCGCCACGGCGCCCAAGGCCCGGCCTACGGCAGCATCGTCGCCGCCGGCGCCAACGCCTGCGTACTGCACTACCGCGCCGACGCCGCGCCGGTGCGCCCCGGCGAGCTGGTGCTGATCGACGCCGGCTGCGAGCTCGACGGCTACGCCAGCGACATCACCCGCACCTTCCCCGCCAACGGCCGCTTCAGCGGGCCGCAGCGCGACGCCTACCAACTGGTGCTGGCGGCGCAAGAAGCCGCCATCGCCGCCACCCGGCCCGGGCAGCGCTTCACCGACCCGCATCAAGCCAGCGTGCGCGTGCTGGCTCAAGGGCTGCTGGATCTGGGCCTGCTCGATGGCGCCAAAGTGGGCACGCTCGACGACGTGATCGAGCAGCGCCACTACTTTCGTTTTTACATGCACCGCACCGGCCACTGGCTCGGGCTCGACGTGCACGACGTGGGCCGCTACGTCGAACCGGGCGAGATCGGCCAGGTCAGCGAGCGCACCGACCCGCTCAGCGGCGAAACCATCAAAGACCGCCCCAGCCGCATCCTGCGCCCGGGCATGGTGCTCACGCTCGAACCGGGCCTGTACGTGCGCCCCGCCGACGACGTGCCGCCGGCGTTTTGGAATATCGGCATACGCATCGAGGACGACGCCGTGGTCACCGATCACGGCTGCGAGCTGATCACGCGCGCCGTGCCCGTAGCGCCCGAGGCCATCGAAGCGCTGATGCGCGACTGAAGCCAGATTTTCCATTGGGCGCACCCTCGGTGCGGTTTGGGTGCATGCGCCGCAAAGGCGGGCAGAAGCGTCGCAAAGGGGCGGGCAGAAGGGGCCGATAAACGAGCCCAGCGGCTACACTGGCTGCCTACAAGCCCAAGCCGTCTGCCCCCATGAACACCCCCCGCCCCACCGAAGCCCCCCTTGCGCCAGCCGCAAACGCGCCAGATGCCGCAGCCGCCGACGGCCAGCCAGCCCCAGATTGGGCCCCAGCCCACGCCAGCGACGCCAACACCGATACCGATAGCAACACCGAACTGAGCCCACAAGATCTCGACGAACTCGACGAGATTTTGATGCACCTCAGCCAGTGCAACGACGGCGGGCCCTCGTGGGAATTCCTAGAGGGCTACATGGCCGGGCTGCTGTGCTGCCGCCGCCGCATCGAAGCCGACGAGTACTTGCCCGCCGTGCTGGCCGACCCCGACAGCGGCTACTTCGGGCCAAAGCTGTTCCAGAGCCCGGCGCAGCACCAGCGTTTCCTGCAGCTGTGGCAGCGCCGCTGGGAGCAGGTGCAGGCTGCGCTGGATGCGCCCGTCGATGCCCTCGACGACCCACTCGCCTACGCGCCCGAGCTGATCGACCTGCGCGCCGTCGTGCAATCACTCAGCCCCGAAGAACGCGCCGAATTCTGCGCCGACCTCGGCGAAGAGCAACACATCCCCGCCTTCGCGCAGCTGTGGGCCATGGGCTTCATGGCCGTGGTGCAGACCTGGCCCGAAGAATGGCAGCCACCGCGCGACCGCGAACTGGCCGAGTGGATGGAGGAAGCGCTGGACTGCATCGAAGCCCTCAGCGGCGACGACCTCGACCCACCCACCCTGAGCCCCCTCGACGACAACGCCCCGCCCAGCGTCAGCCAGCAGCGCATGGACGCCTACGGCGCCGCCCTGTGGGCCGCCTACGACCTGCGCGAAATAGCGCTCACCCTAGGCCCGCGCGTGTCGCCACAGCGCAAAACCGAACAACCCGGCCGCAACGACCCCTGCCACTGCGGCAGCGGCAAAAAATTCAAGAAGTGCCACGGCGCCTGAAAGGGCCAGAGGCCACCGCCACTCAGTTATCCATTCCGCGAACGCGGCACCCGCGACGCATGAAACCGGTGTGTAATTGAGGGGCGGCGTCCGGCACAGAGGTCGGTTCGTACTTGGTGCTTCGAGCTCGTTTCTC